>DASVDZ010000001.1:0-14807 GCA_036380835.1 Candidatus Eiseniibacteriota bacterium
GCTGGTTTCGCAGGGACGTCCCACGCTCAGTACATGTACCTCGACACCAACGGTGACGGGGTCAACACGACGGCCGACGTGATGAACGCGAACGGCGTCGCGACGAACGTGAGCGTCTACCTGCACACGGACCAGAACGCCGACGGATCGCCGGTCACGTGCGACACGGGAGACCCGGTTACGATGACGATGAATTCGTTCATCGTCAATCTCCAGGCGTCGGGCGGCACGGTGACCTACTCGAACTACGTGAACCAGATTCCCTCGTTCACGATCATCGCCCGGCCCTTCACGGCGAACGATACCCAGCTGACGGTCGGCAATGCCTCGGGCACGCCGCTCCCGGCGGGTTTCTACTTCCTGTGCACGCTCACGATCACGGGCGCCACGGGGGCCCCGTCGGTCGGGTTCATCGACTACACGCTGCTCGGCCCCGACCCGTGCTCCTTCGGCACGGCGTGCACGGCCCAAAATTTCGATAACACGTACACGCTGGGCCTCGACTGGTTCGACATCGGGAACCTCGGCCCGGCCGCGGTGGGCAATCTCAATCCGCAGATCGTGGCTCCCCCGACGGTCAACGGCAGCGAGAACGCCTTGGTTTCGGTCACGGGATCGGCTTCCGATCCGGACGCCGGCCAGCTCGTCACGCTGAGCCAGACGAACAACGCTCCGTTCTTCCCGGCTTCCTCGAGCAACGGTCCGTCGGCGACGCCCAGCATCACGCTGAGCGCCACCCCGAACTTCGCTCAGGCGGGCGGCTATACGATCAACTGGCACGCGGTGGACAACGCGACGCCCACGGCGGGCACAGCGGACGTCGCCACGGCGCTGTCGATCGCGAACGTGGATCGCGCTCCCGCGGTCACGGCACCCCCGACGGCGACGGTGCCGGAAGGGTCGCCGCTGACGATCATCCCGACGGCGGCGGATCCGGACGGTGACGCGATCGCGACGTTCACGGCGACGGGCACGGCCATCACGGCGGGCGCGACGTTCACGGCGAACGGGACGCACACCTCGGGTACGTTGAGCTGGACGCCGACCTTCACGCAGTCGGGCACGTATGCCGCGACGTTCACGGCGACGAACGCGCTGAGTGGATCGGCGACGACGAACATCACGGTGACGAACACGGATCGTCCTCCGACGGTCACGGCGCCGGCGACGGCGACGGTGAACGAGAACGCTCTGCTGACGGTCAACGTCACGGCTTCGGATCCGGACGGAGACGCCATCACCTCGTTGACGGCGACTGGCACGGCCATCACGGCGGGCGCGACGTTCGCGGCGGGCGGTGGAAACACCAGCGGGACGCTGACCTGGACGCCGACGTTCACGCAGGCGGGGACGTATGCCGCGACGTTCACGGCGACGAACGCGCTGAGTGGCTCGGCGACGACGAACATCACGGTCAATAACGTGGATCGCGCTCCGACGGTCACCGCACCGGCGACCGCGAACGGCACGGTCGGGACGCTCCTCACCTTCACGGTGACGGCGGCGGACCCGGACGGTGACACGATCACGACGTTGACGGCGACGGGCACGGCCATCACGGCGGGCGCCACCTTCACGTCGAACGGCACGCACACCTCGGGCACGTTCAGCTGGACGCCGGCTGCTTCCGGTTCGTTCAGTGCGACGTTCACGGCGACGAACGCCCTCTCGGGCTCGGCGACCACGTCGATCTCGATCGGCGCGGGCAACCCGCCGGTGGTGACGGCGCCTGCGACGGCGACGGTGAACGAGAACGCGCTGCTGACGGTCAACGTCACGGCGACGGATCCGGACGGCCCGGCGATCGCCTCGCTGACGGCATCGGGCACGGCCATCACGGCGGGCGCGACGTTCGCGGCGGGTGTTGGGAACACGTCGGGTACGCTGACCTGGACGCCGACGTTCACGCAGGCGGGGACGTATGCCGCGACGTTCACGGCGACGAACACGCTGAGTGGATCGGCGACGACGAACATCACGGTGAACAACGTGGATCGCGCTCCGACGGTCACGGCGCCGGCAACGGCGACGGGGAACGAGGGCGCGCTTCTGACGGTCAACGTGACGGCGAACGATCCTGACGGGGACGCCATCACCTCGTTGACGGCGACGGGCACGGCCATCACGGCGGGCGCGACGTTCGCGGCGGGTGCGGGCAACACGTCGGGCACGTTGAGCTGGACGCCGACCTTTACGCAGGCGGGGACGTATGCCGCGACGTTCACGGCGACGAACGCGCTGAGTGGATCGGCGACGACGAACATCACGATCAACAACACGGATCGCGCTCCGACGGTCACGGCGCCGGCGACGGCGAGTGGCGCGGTCGGAATTCTCCTCACCTTCACGGTGTCGGCTTCGGATCCGGACGGAGATGCCATCGCTTCGCTCACGGCGTCGGGCACGGCCATCACGGCGGGCGCGACGTTCACGGCGGGTGCGGGCAACACGTCCGGTACGTTCAGCTGGACGCCGGCTGCTTCCGGTTCGTTCAGCGCCACGTTCACGGCGACGAACGCGCTTTCGGGCTCGGCGACCACGTCGATCTCGATCGGCGCGGGCAACCCGCCAGTGGTGACGGCGCCGGCGACGGCGACGGTGAACGAGAACTCGCTGCTCACCTTCACGGTGTCGGCGACGGATCCGGACGGCCCGGCGATCGCCTCGCTGACGGCATCGGGCACGGCCATCACGGCGGGCGCGACGTTCGCGGCGAACGGGACGTTCACGAGCGGCACCTTCAGCTGGACGCCGACGTTCACGCAGGCGGGGACGTATGCCGCGACGTTCACGGCGACGAACACGCTGAGTGGATCGGCGACGACGAACATCACGGTGAACAACGTGGATCGCGCTCCGACGGTCACGGCGCCCGCGACGGCGACGGTGAACGAGAACGCGCTTCTCACGGTCAACGTGACGGCGAACGATCCTGACGGAGACGCCATCACCTCGCTCACGGCTTCGGGCACGGCCGTCACGGCGGGCGCGACGTTCGCGGCGGGTGGGGGCAACACGTCGGGCACGTTGAGCTGGACGCCGACGTTCACGCAGTCGGGCACGTATGCCGCGACATTCACGGCGACGAACGCTCTTTCGGGTTCGGCGACCACGAGCATCACGGTCAGCAACGTCGACCGGGCGCCCGTTCTGGCGGCGATCGCGGACCTGAACGTCGCCCAAGCCACCACGAACACCACCGCGGTCAGCGCGAGCGACGCGGACGGCGACGTCGTCGATCTGACGGCATCGCTCCCGAGCTTCGCGACGCTGGAGCCCCCGACCTCGGGAGCGGGCTCCGTTTCGACCACGGTGAGCGCCTCCCCGGCGATCTCGGACGCGGTCGGGGCCTATCCGGCGTCGGTGACGGCCACCGCGCTGGGGCTCACCGATACGCAGAACTTCTCGATCAACGTGAGCGCGACCGATCAGCCGCCGGTCCTCGATCCGGTTCCGAACATCACCGTGGACGAGGGAGCGACGGGCAGCGCGGGCGTGAGCGCCAACGATCCCGACGGCGACACGATCAACCTGACGGCGTCGCTTCCGTCCTTCGCCACGCTCCAGGCCCCGACGTCGGGCGCGGGAAGCGTCAGCACGAACGTCGTGGCGACGCCTGGCTTCTCCGACTCGGGCTCCTACCCGTCGTCGGTGACGGCGACGTCGAACACGCTCTCGGATACGAAGAACTTCACGATCGACGTCAACCCCGTCGATCGTGCCCCCACGGTCACGGCGCCGGCGACGGCGACCGGGTCCGAGAACAATCCCCTCACGGTGAACGTGTCGGCTTCGGATCCGGACGGGGACGCCATCGCCTCGCTGACGGCGTCGGGCACGGCCATCACGGCGGGCGCGACCTTCACGGCGGGCGCCGGCAATACGAGCGGCACCCTGAGCTGGACGCCGGGCACGGGCCAGTCGGGCTCCTACAGCGCGACGTTCACGGCGACGAACGCTCTCACGGGCTCGGCGACGACGGACATCACGATCGGCGTCGACAACCCGCCGGTGGTCACGGCACCCGCGTCGGCCACGGTCAACGAGAACGATCCGCTGACGGTCGACGTCACGGCCTCGGACGCGGACGGCGACCCGATCACGTCGCTCACGGCGACGGGCTCGGCGATCGCGGCGGGAGCGACCTTCACGGCGGGCGCCGGCAACACGAGCGGCACCCTCCAATGGACGCCGACCTTCACGCAGGCGGGCAGCTACGCGGCGACGTTCACGGCGTCGAACGCGCTCACCGGTTCGGCGACGACGGACATCACGGTCGAGAACGTCGATCGCGCGCCGAGCGTTACGGCTCCGGCGACGGAATCGGTGGGGGACGGCTCGAACCTCAACTTCACGGTGTCCGCCTCGGACCCGGACGGTGACGCGATCGCGTCGCTCACGGCGGCCCCGCTTCCGGGAAGCGCCACGTTCACGGCGAGCGGCGACAACACCAGCGGCACGTTCGACTGGACCCCCGGCACGGCCGACGTGGGGACCCACAACGTGACGTTCACGGCGTCGAACGCGTTGAGCGGTTCGGCGACGACGATGATCACGGTTACCGGCGTGAACCACGATCCGATCGTGACCGCGCCGGCGTCCGAGACGACCGACGAGGGCGTGCTCCTCGCCTTCGGCGTCTCGGCGACCGATGCCGACGGCGACCACGTCACGCTGACCGCGACGGGTGTGCCGAGCGGCGCCGGATTCACCGACAACGGCGACGACACGGGCTCCTTCAGCTGGACCCCGGGCTTCACGCAGGCCGGCTCCTACTCGGTGACGTTCCACGGGTCGGACGGCAAGGGGGGCAGTGGGAGCGCGACCACGGGCATCACGGTGAACAACGTGAACCGGGCGCCCACGGCGGACGCCGGCGGTACGTACAACGGCGTGCTCAACGTCGCCATCGCGTTCGACGGCTCCGGCTCCTCCGATCCGGACGGCGACGTGCTGACGTTCGCGTGGGACTTCGGCGATGGGTCGAGCGGAACCGGCGCCACGGTGTCGCACCCCTACGCGTCGATCGGACTCTTCAACGTTTCGCTGACGGTCACCGATCCGGGGTCGCTCTCCGACACGGACCAGACGACGGCGAACGTCGTGGACGTCTTCACCGCCAACGCGTTCTTCATCGGCGGCAACAAGACGACCCGGCTCGCGTCCGGGAAGCCGTACACCTGCGTCCAGATCGAGCCGGTGGACCTGTCCTTCCAGATCACCGACGTCGACCTGTCGAGCATCGTGCTCGTCTATGGCGGCGCGCAGATCTCCGCCGCCGGCGGCAAGTCCTCGGTGGACGGCGATCGGAACGGGAACGGCGTTCAGGAGATCGCGGCCTGCTTCTCCAAGGAAGACCTCCGCACCCTCTTCGCCGGGCTCCCGGCGGGCGAGAACCTGGTCGACGTGTCGGTCCAGGGGAGTCTCGTGACCGGAGGCAAGTTCAGCGCGGACACCCAGATGCGCGTCTTCGCGAAGGGCGGACCGATCGCCGTTTCGGCGGCTCCGAATCCGCTGAACCCGGAGACGGAGATCACCTTCTCGATCGAGCGCGCGGGACGGGTTCGGGTGCAGGTCTTCGACCTGGCCGGCCGTCTCGTGAACACGCTTTCCGATCAGGCTCGCGACGCCGGCTCGTACACCGTCCGCTGGAACGGGACGGGAAGGAACGGCTCGCACGTCGCGTCGGGCGTCTACTTCGTGCGCGTCGAGGGTCTCGAGGGCCGCGTGGTGATGCCGGTGACGGTTCTCAAGTAATCGGTTCGTCTCGGTAGCAGGCGGCCGGAAAGGGCCGTCGAGGGAGCGGGCGGGGCGCTTCGGCGTCCCGCCCGCGATGTCTTCAGGCGGGCGGGGTCTCGCCCGCGCGCGCGGCGGCGCGAGATCCCTCGGCCGCGGCGATCATCGAGCGGAGCGCCTCGAGGACGGGCGTCTTCTCGCCGGCCTCCCGCGCCGCCCGGATCGCCGCGCCGAGAATCGCGTCGGCTTCGGTCGGCCGCCCTCGCGCCACGTCCTCGGCCATCGAGGAGCGGTTCCCGCGGGTCTCGTGGAGGAGCGACTCGAGGCCCGGTCCCGGATCGAACGTGGCGGGGAGGTAGCCGAGGCGGATCCCCACCAGCGCCGCCTCGCCGGCGGCCGCCATCGCGACGCGCAGGAGGGGCGGGTGTTCGAGCAGCGCCCCGTTCGGCCGGTCGAGGAGCGCCGTGAGTGGATTCACCGCGGCGTTCAGCGTCAGCTTGCGCCAGAGGACGGCGCGCGCGTCGGGCCTCGTCTGGACTTCAAGCCCGGCGCTCTCGAGCACCGCGGCCGCGTACTCGGCGCCGCGGGCCTCGCCCGGCCGCCAGGACGCCAGCAGCGTTCCCCCCTCGGTCACCGCGTGGAGGGCGCCCGAGGCGTCGAAGTAGGCGCCGATCGTGGTCGCCCCCGCGACCAGCGGCACGCCCGGGAGGATCGCCTCGAGCGTTTCCAGGTTCCCCCAACCGTTCTGGAGCGAGCAGACGGTCGGAGGCGGCGCGGGAAGCGCCGCGATCGCGCGCGCGGCGCTCTCGGTGTCGCGGGCCTTCACGCAGACGAACGCCAGGGCGGCGCGCGGAAGCCGCGTGGGATCGGTCTCGACGGTCAACGACCGTCCCTCGCGCGGGAGCGACTCGCGGCGCGCGGCGCTCCGCACGAGCACGGCGACCGCGTGTCCCGCCCGCTCGAGGCGCGTCGCGAGGAGCGTGCCGAGCGCGCCGCCCCCGATGACGACCACCGACTCCGCCATGCGCCCTCCCGCCGGGTTGACAGCGTCCGTCCGAAGCGCCTAGACTCGCGATGCTTCCCCGGACGCCCGCCCCGCATGATACTCCGAACCAGGACCGAAACCGATTGATCCGCGCCGTCATCTTCGACTACGGCAACACGCTCGTCGGGATCGATCCGTCGATGGAGTCCCGGCGCGCCGACTACGCCGACGTCGTGGCCCGCCCCGGCGCCGAGCGGCTGGCGCGGCGCCTCGTCGGCTTCGGCGCGCTCGAGGAGTCGGCGTCGGCGGGCTTCGTGGCGCGGTTCCTCGACGTTCGGGAAACCAACCGGGCCCGGGCCGACGCGACCGGGGACGAGATCACCGCGGCGACGTCGCTCGCGGAGACGCTCCGCGCGGTCGGCGCCCCGGCGCTCCCCCAGGAACGGATCGCCGAGGCGCTCCTCGACTTCTTCTCGACCGAGGAGGAACGGATCGTCGCCATCCCCGGGGCGGGCGAATCGCTCGCGTGGCTTCGGGCGCGCGGCGTGCCGACCGCGCTCCTCTCGAACGCCACCGACGGCGCCTACGTCTCGCGCGTGGCCGCGCGATTCGGGTGGCGCGAATGGCTCGATCCCTTCTTGGTGTCGGCCGATCTCGGCGTGAGGAAGCCCCGGCGCGAGGCGTTCGAGGCGGTGCTCCGCGCCTGGCCGTTCCGGGCGGGCGAGGTGGCGATGGTGGGCGACTCGCTCCGCCACGACGTCCAGGGCGCGGACGCGCTCGGCCTCGCGACCGTTCACTTCACCTGGATCGAGCATCCCGCCGACGCGGCCGCCGGCACGTCGGTCCGTCCCCGGTACCGCGTTTCCACGCACGAAGCGCTCCGCGCGGCACTCCTGCCCGCGCTCGACTGACGCCCCCGGCGGCGTCCGCGCTTCGGCATCGTCGCCGTCCCGCTCCCCCGAGGAGACATCATGCTCGCGCGCGTCACGTCCTGCGCGACCATCGGGATCGAGGGGCTCCTGGTCGAGGTGGAAGCGGACCTGGGATCGGGGCTCCCGACGTTCACGATCGTCGGGCTCCCCGACGCCGCGGTGAGGGAGAGCCGGGAGCGGGTGCTCGCCGCCATGCGGAACTGCGGTTTCGAGTTCCCGGCCCGGAAGATCACGATCAACCTCGCCCCCGCGCACGTTCGAAAGGAAGGAGCGCGCTTCGACCTCCCGATCGCCGTGGCGCTCCTTCTCGCGTCGGGGCAGATTCCGGGAGGCGCGCCCGTCGAGGAGGGGGTCTTCCTCGGCGAGCTGGCGCTGGACGGCGCGGTCCGCCCGGTGCGCGGCGTGCTCGCGGTCCTCGCGGCGGCGCGCCGCGCCGGCCGGTCGCCGGTCTGGGTGCCGGCCGCGAACGAAGCCGAGGCGCGCGCCTATCCGGCGGTCCCCGCGGTGGCGATCGGATCGCTCGCCGAGCTTCGCGGCGACGCGGGCGACCAGGACGCGCGCGACGCCCGGGACGCGGGCGCGCCCGAGAGGGACGGTCCCGCCGCCGCCGGAAGGGCCGCGGAGCCAGCGCCCGATCTCGCCGAGGTGCGGGGCCAGGGGCTGGCGCGCCGGGCGCTCGAGATCGCGGCCGCGGGCGGCCACAACCTCCTCTTGATCGGGCCGCCGGGGGGCGGGAAGACGATGCTCGCCCGGCGCCTTCCGGGGATCCTCCCGCCCCTCTCGGACGAGGAGGCGATCGAGGTCACGACGATCCATTCCGTGGCCGGGAGGCTTGCGCCCGGCGCGGGCCTCGTGCGCCATCCGCCGTTTCGCGCCCCGCATCACACGATCTCCGACGCCGGGCTGGTCGGGGGCGGGCGGGGCCCGCACCCCGGCGAGGCGTCGCTCGCGCACCGGGGCGTCCTCTTCCTCGACGAGCTTCCGGAGTTCCACCGGAACGCCGTCGAGGCGCTCCGCCAACCGCTCGAGGAGGGATCGATCACCATCGTCCGCTCGGGGATCACGGTCACCTTCCCGGCGGCGTTCGCGCTCGTGGCGGCGATGAACCCGTGCCCCTGCGGATTCCGGGGGGATCCGCGCCGGGCGTGCCGTTGCAGCCCGGACGCGCTCCTGCGCTACCGGTCCAGGGTCTCCGGGCCGGTCCTCGATCGGATCGACCTGACCCTCGAGGTCGGCCCGGTGGCCGTGGAGGACCTCTTCGCGGGGCAGGGCGGGGAGCCGTCGGCGGCCGTCCGCGAGCGCGTCCTCGCGGCCCGCGCGATCGCGCTCCAGCGAACGCCGGGCGCGGGGCGGAACGCCGCGCTCACGCCGCGCGAGCTCGCGCGCGTCGCCTCGCTCTCGGCGCCGTGCGCCGCCATTCTCCGGAGCGCGGCGGAGACGTTTCGCGTCTCGGCGCGGGGGCTCGTCCGGATCCGGCGCCTCGCGCGGACGATCGCGGATCTCGCGGGAGGTGGTAGCATCGAGCCCGATCACGTCGCGGAGGCGCTCCAGTACCGGCGTCCCGCCGGGCGCGAGGGAGAAGCGGGTTGACTTCGAGGGTTCTACCGGATAGCGTTGTTGCGGCGTCTAACCCTATGCGAGACAAAGAGTCCATGACCACCCAACCGAGACGATTCGCGTCCCTCCCGGGACTGGCCGTCCTGACGGCCGTCGCGGCCTTCATGCTCCCCTCGAGCGGCCTCGCCCAGGGGGCCGCCTCCGCCAAACAGGACGCGGCCGCCCCGACAGAGAGCGTCGCGCTCAAGGCGCCCCCGATCCTGTCGATCGCGGACGCGCAGGCGCTGACCAAGTCCCGTCCGAAGGACACCAACTCGTGGCTCGCCTTGGGCGGCGCCTACCGGCGCGCCCATCGATACACGGAGGCGATCGCCGCGTTCCGCAAGATGACGGCGCTCGACCCGGCGAACTCCACCGCGCACGTGAGCCTCGGCGCCGTCTACATGGACCTGAATCGCCCGAAGGACGCGGAGGTCGAGTTCCGGAAGGCCGTGACGCTCAACCCGAAGGACGGGGCGGCGCACTACAACCTCGGGACGTTCTACCAGAGCCAGGGGCGCCGCGACGACGCCCTGGGCGAGTTCAAGAAGGCGACGACGCTCGAGCCGCCGATCTCGAGCGCCTGGGTGAACCTCGGCCTGATCCAGGCGGAGATCGGCCAGGCGAACGACGCCGTCAACTCCTACAAGAAGGCGATCGCGATCGACTCGACCAACGTCCGCGCGCTCTGCAATCTCGGGAACTCCTACTACGGCATGGGGCGTATCCCGGAGGCGACGGCGCTCTACAAGAAGGCGCTAGAGCTCGATCCGAAGAACCAGGAAGCCCTCTACAACATGGGCGTGGCCTTCGCGGACGCCCAGATCTACAAGACCGCCATCGAGTACTGGCGCCGCGTGACGGCCATCGACTCCACCTCGGAGGTCGCGGGGACCGCGCGCAACAGCATCCAGGTCCTGCAGCAGTATCTCGACCAGCAGAAGAACGCGACGCCCACGGGCTCGACGCCCGGGCACTGAGCGCGCGCGTCCGGACGCCGGACCGCGCCACGATCCAGGGAGGCCATCGTCCATGCCGGTGCGACCCGCGCCACGCCGAATTCGACCGCTTCCTCTCGCCGCGCTCTGCCTCCTGGTCGGCTGTTCGTCGTCGCATCCGAAGGCGGCGCCCGCGGGGCCGGGCGGCGACTCCGCTCCGGGCGTCAAGGCCGGCGCGTCCGCGACCGCTCCCGCGCGCGGCCACGTGGAGGCGGGGAACGACTTCATGACCCGCGGGCGGTTCGACGACGCGGAGCGGGAGTTCCGCCTGGCGCTCGAGGCCGAGCCCGGGAACCTCGAGGCGGTGGCCGGGTTGGGCCAGGTCCAGGTGCGTCGCGGCGAGTACTCCGACGCCGTGCCGCTCCTCGAGCGGGCGACGCGCGTCTCGACGCAGATGGTCTCCGCGTTCCGCTCGCTCGGCGACGCCTACGCGGCGCTCGGCGATCTCGAGAAGGCCGCGGTGGCCTACCGCCAGGCCGTGGCGCTCGCGCCGAGCGACCTCAACGTGCGGCTCGCGCTCGCCCATTCGCTGACGGAGATCGGCGAGTACGGCGAGGCGGCGGGCATCTGCACGACGGCGCTTCGCGTGTTCCGGGGTCAGGCCGACGCCCAGGCCCGCGTGATGTCGCAGCTCGGAGAGGTCTACGCGCGCGAGGGGAAGGTCGCGGAGTCCATGTCCGCTTACTACAAGGCGTCGGAGCTCAACCCCCGCGACGTCGAGACCACGCGGGGCGCGGCGTCGGCGGCCGTGCGCGGGGGCCTCTACGCCGAGGCGGCGTCGGCGCTCGATCGGCTGCTCCAGATCTCGCCGCTCGACGTCGACGCGAAGAAGCAGCTCGCCTGGGTGAACTTCAAGCTCGAGCGCTACCCGAACGCGATCCGGGACTACGAGGCGGTCGGCGACTCGCTCGGCACCGCGGACCGCTACTACCTCGCCCAGGCGTACGCCAAGTCGAACAAGGTCGATCGCGCCATCGAGCTCTTCCGCGAGGTGGTGCGCCTCGACCCCGAGAACTACAAGGGCGTCTACTGCAACATGGCGTACGCGTACTACGACGCGACCCGGTACAACCGGGCCATCGAAATGGCGAAGGAGGGCCTCGCCGGGGACAGCGCGAGCACGTGCCTCAAGTTCTGCTGGGCGCAGGCGCTCGACAAGCTGGGACGCCACGAGGAGGCCATTCCGATGTTCGAGGCCGTGCTGTCGGATCCTGCCTACGCCGAGTCCGCGCAGCGCGAGCTGGAACGGCAGAAGCGGATCGTTCGGCTCCTGAAGACCAAGGACCGCGGCAACTGACGCATTCGGGCGCGATCCGGGGCAACACCCCGAGTGACGGGATGGGCTATTCCCCCATGGAGGAGGTTCGATGCTGGGCACGAAGGCAACGGCGATTGGAATCGTGGCGGCGGTGGGCTTGATCGTGGCGGTCTCCGCGTTCGCGGCGGACCCGCCGGCCAAGAAGACGGCCGCGGCGGCGAAGAAGGCGACGTCGGCGGCCACGGATTCCGTGGCGGTTCTCGAGACGTCGAAGGGACGGATGGTCGTGGCGTTCTGGGACAAGGAAGCGCCGCAGACGGCGAAGAACTTCCGGGACCTCGCGGACAAGCACTTCTTCGACGGCACCGGGTTCCACCGCATCATCAAGGGCTTCATGATCCAGGGCGGCGATCCGAAGTCGAAGAATCCGAAGGCTCCCGACCTCGGCACCGGCGACCCCGGCTACAAGATCAAGGACGAGTTCAACTCCCATCCGCACGTGAAGGGCGTGATCTCGATGGCGAACAGCGGCACGCCGAATTCGGCCGGCTCGCAGTTCTTCATCGTGGACGGCGACCAGCAGTTCCTCGACGGCAAGTACACGGCGTTCGGCCACCTGATCCAGGGAATGGACGTGCTCGACGCGATCGCGGGCGTGCCGGTCGGCCCGAACCTGGCGATGGGGAACGAGCGCTCCAAGCCGCTCGAGTGGGTGACGCTCAAGTCGGTGAAGATCGTCGCCCACGCCGATCTCGCCTCCATGGGCAAGGCGGCGGTGCAGGGGAAGACGACCGCGGCCAAGGCGGCGGGGCAGGACAAGGCGGCCGCCGCGAAGGCGGCCGCGGCCGAAAAGGCGGCCGCCGAGAAGAAGGCGGCCGACGCGAAGGCGGCGGAGGCCAAGGCGGCGGCGGAGAAGAAGGCCGAGGAGGCCAAGGCCGCGGCCCAGCCTCCCGCGCAGCCCCCGCCCACGGACGCCACGCAGGCCCCGGCCGGCTCGGGCGCGGCGCCGGATACGTCGGCAGGGAAGTAGCGCCGCGGGAACCCGATACGCCTCGAGGCGGGCCGGGCGCGTTGCGCCCGGCCCGTCCGCTTTGATAGGCTCATACGGAGTCCCGGCCCCCGTTCCCCGGAGTCCCGCCATGTCCCGCCTCTACCTGGACCACAACGCGAGCACGCCCGTCCGCCCCGAAGCGATCGAGGCGATGACCCCCTACTTCGCCGAGCACTACGGCAACGCGTCGAGCGCGCACGCGTTCGGCCAGGAGGCGAAGGGGGCGCTGGAGGACGCGCGGGCCAAGGTGGCGGCGCTCCTCGGCGCCTCGCCCGCGGAGATCGTCTTCACGAGCGGCGGCACCGAGTCGGACAACATGGCGCTCTTCGGCGCGGCCCGCGCGCTCGAGGCGAAGGGGCGCCATCTCGTGGTGAGCGCGATCGAGCACGAGGCGGTGCTCCACTCCGCCGAGGCGCTCGAGCGCGAGGGGTTCGAGGTGTCGCGCGTCGCGCCCGGGTCCGACGGCGTCGTGACGCCCGAGGCGGTCGCGAGGGCGCTTCGGCCCGACACGATCCTCGTCTCGGTCATGGCCGCGAACAACGAGACCGGCGTCGTCCAGCCCTCGGCGGCGATCGGGGCGGTCTGCGCGGAGCGCGGCGTCGCCTACCACGTCGACGCGGTCCAGGCCGCGGGAAAGATCCCGATCGACGTCGCGGCGTGGAACGCCACGCTCCTCACCGTCACCGCGCACAAGTTCTACGGGCCGAAGGGGGCCGGCGCGCTCTTCGTGAAGCGCGGGGCGAAGCCGCTCCCGCTCTTCCACGGAGGCGAGCACGAGCGCGGCCGGCGCCCCGGGACCGAGAACGTCCCCGCGATCGTCGGCCTCGGCGTCGCGGCCGAGCTCGCGGCGCGCGAGCTCGCGAGCGAGCCCGCCAGGATCGCGGCGCTCCGCGACCGGATGGAGCGGGCGATCCTCGCCGCGGTGCCCCAGGTGGTCGCGCACGGTGCCTCGGCCCCGCGCACCTGCAACACGTCGCATCTCTCCTTCGTCGGGGCGGAGGGGGAGCACCTCATCCTCTCCCTCGACATGAAGGGGATCGCCTGCTCGAGCGGCGCGGCCTGCAAGGCGGGATCGTCGCGTCCCTCGCACGTCCTCCTCGCCATGGGCGTGGCGCCGGCCGTCGCCCAGGCGGCGGCGCGGCTCAGCATCGGCCGCGCCACCACCGAGGCCGACGTGGAGCGCGTCGTTTCCACCCTCGTCTCCGTCGTGGGCGCGCTTCGCGCCGGCTCGCCCACCTTCTCCGCCTGATCCGCGCGTGCTGAACCTCCTCCCCGGACGGAAGTCGACGGTGCTCGTCGCCATGAGCGGCGGCGTCGACTCGAGCGTCGCGGCCGCGCTGCTCCAGCGCGCCGGGCACGACGTGGTCGGCGTCACGATGAAGCTCTGGTGCTACTCCGAGGGGCCCTCCCCCAGCCGCGGGTGCTGCACGCTCGAGGCGATCGACGACTGCCGCGCGGTGGCGCGCCGGCTCGGGTTCCCGCACTACGTGCTCGACCTGGAGGAGGAGTTCCGCGAGCACGTGATCGAGGACTTCGTGGGCGAGTACATGAGGGGGCGCACCCCGAACCCCTGCGTCCAGTGCAACAACTGGCTCAAGTTCGGCGAGCTCCTCCGCCGGGCGAAGGCGCTGGGGTGCGACCGCGTGGCGACCGGCCACTACGCGCGCCGCGGCGTCGACGCGGACGGACGCGCCACGCTGCTCCGCGCGGCCGATCCCGCGAAGGACCAGTCGTACGTCCTCTGGGGCCTCTCGCAGGAGGCGATCGCCGCGTCCTGCTTCCCGCTCGGCCATCTCCCGAAGGAAGAGGTGCGATCGATCGCGCGCGACCTGGGGCTCGCCGTGGCCGACAAGCGGGAGAGCCAGGACATCTGCTTCGTGGAGGGAAGGCGGTACGCCGACTTCCTGAAGGAGCGCTTCCCCGAGCGCGTCGCCTTAGCTCCGCGGGGCGAGGTGCGCGACGCCGCGGGGCGGGCCCTGGCCCGCCACGAGGGAATCCACGCCTTCACCGTCGGACAGCGTCGCGGGGTGGGCGTCTCGTCCGACGCGCGCCTCTACGTCACCCGGATCGAGGCCGCGACGGGCACCGTCGTCGTCGATCGCGAGGAGGGGCTCTACGCCCGCTCGGCGCGGATCGCCCGCGTGAGCTACACGGCGGGGCCGAAGCCCGAGGGCCCGGTAGCCGGCCTGGCGAAGATCCGCTACCTCCACGCGCCCGCGCCGGCCGTGCTCGCGCCGGCCGGGGAGGGGCT
>DASVDZ010000002.1:0-7541 GCA_036380835.1 Candidatus Eiseniibacteriota bacterium
GGTCGCGGCATGCTTGATCGCCCACTTGCCGCCCTGAATCCGGACGACCCCCATGTGGTCGAACGGGATCACCCGGCGTACGGAATTGGCGATCCGCCCGAAGACGTCCTGCAGCTCCAACGTCTCCGAGGCGGTCTCGGCGATTTCGGTCAGGACGTCGGCGACGGCCTGAGCGTCGATTAGGGCGATGACGGGAGTCATGGTTTTCCTATAGATGCGCCTGGCGGTTCAATGGCTCAACAAAGTGATGCGGCGGACGAGGTTAGCATAAACGGGACCAGACTGTGATTCCGGATTCACAAATCGACCACACGGTGCGTGGAGACGACGTCCCAAACGCTTGCGCCGGCGCCGGCCGGGGACGATAATGCGCGAACGTCCCCCCTGGAGATCCCCCACTGGCATCCCCCCGCGAACCGCACGTCTGGAGGACTCCAGTCATGAATCTCGCGCGAACCGCTCTCGTCTCCGGCTCCGTCGCCCTCCTCCTCTCCCTTTCCCCCGCGCCGTCCCGGGCGGACGGCCGGGCCATGACCCTGGTCGGCACGCTCGCGCCCTGGCCCGCCGGCCAGTACTCGAACGTCGCGGCCGACGCGACGCGTCACGTGGCGTACATGGGCTCGTGGGACGACCAGGGGGTCGCGGTGATCGACACGCGCGACCCCGCGCACCCGGCGCTGACCGACCACCTCTCGACCCACATCACGAGCGACGTCCTGATCTCCGACTCAGCCGATCTCGACCTCGTCGGCCGCTACCTCGCGGTGAGCCACCAGCGCCTCACGTTCGGCGGCGGCTTCGAGGGAATCAGCGTCTACGACACCGCGGCCGATCCGTATCACCCCGCGCTGCTCCGGCGCGTCGCGATCCCCGGCGGCGTTCACACCGTGCAGCTCGATCCCGAGGTCGAGTCCGGGCGCCCCTACGCGTACGCGAACAGCGAGGGGAGCTACTACATGTACGTCGTGAACATCGAGACCGGCGCGATCGTCGGCCGCTATCTCTCGAACGAGGGCGGCGGCTGCGTCCCCTCGGACCAGTTCTGCGCCGGCTTCGACTTCGCGCACGAGGGCTTCGTCCAACGCCACCCGCGGAGCGGGCGCATGCTCGACTACGTGAGTTTCTGGGACGGCGGACTCCGCATCGTGGACGTCACCGACCCTGCGAACCCCACCGAGGTCGGCTCGTTCGACTACGACCGGTTCACGAACGGGCTCACGAGCGCCCACTACGCCGCGGCGACGCCGTCGGCCGACTGGGTCTATCTCGAGGACGAGATCGGCTACCTCGAGACCGGCGGCGTGCACGTGCTCGACACGAGCGCGTGCGACGGAACGTCCTACTGCACCCCGGTCCTGGTGGGCGAATGGCACATCCCCGGGCATCCCGTGCAGGCGGCCGCGCTGAACGGCCTCTACCACAGCGGGAATTTCAACCCGTCGATCATCGCCGCCTATCGCCGCGCGTACACCTACGACGCCCACAACCTGGGCCTTCGCGGCGAGAACGAGCTCCTGGTCGCGAACTACACGCTGGGGATCCGCCTCGTGGATACGAGCGACAAGACCGACCCCGGCGAAACGGCGTTCTACCTGCCGAACGCGAACCAGTCCGAGGCCTGCAAGATGGACTGCGATTTCAACGCGCGGAATACCTGGGGCGCCTACTTCGGATCGGACGGGCGCATCTACGCGAGCGACCTGACGCACGGGTTCTTCATCGTGGATCCCCGTGGGCGGGGCGGGGCGCCGGACCTGGCGGCGATGGGGGTGGCCGCGATGGGTGGGTCCGCGCCGGCGGCCGACGGGCTGGAGTTCCGGGTGCGCGCGGGCGGCGGCGCCTCACAGGGGGGCACGGTCTTTTCGTTCCGCACGCCTCGCGATGGCCCCGTCCGGATCGCGATCTACGACGCCCAAGGGCGCCTCGTCTCGGTGGCGGCGCGCGGCGTGATGCCGGCCGGCCCCCACGAGGTCTCATGGTCGCCGCGACGGACCGACGGGCGATCGCCGGCCCGGGGCGTCTACTTCGCGAGGATCACGTCGACGGCGGGGACGGCGAGCGCCAAGGTCGTCTATCTGGGCGAGTGAAGCCCGAGCGAAGTGGGGAGGGCGCTGTCGGGCGGCGCTCCCCGTTGTTTCGCGAACCGGACCGTCAGGCCGGCCGAGACCGCGCACTCCGAGAGCTTCTCCGAAGCGCCCAGCCGCCCGCCGACGTTCAAGTCGAGATTCCGGTTCAGGTGGTAGCTGGACTTGAGCGCGAGGCCCAGCCTGTCGTAGGGGCCGGGCGTGCTCACGCCGACCCATCCGTCCATGGCACGGCTCACGCGCGTCCCGAACCCCATCCGGACGAGGCCCCCACCCGACGCGACCGGAACGTCCTCGAGCGCGTGGATCGAGAAGTAGAGCTTGTCGGTGGGACCGATCCGGATGTGACCGCTGACCGGCCAGAGCGCGAAGTCGCGGTCCTCGTAGTCGCCGCGCCCCGGAAGGTAGCCGAGACCGACCCCGAACCGGCGCCACTCGAGCGACGCGTTCGGATTCCAGACCCAGGTGTTCTTCTCGTACTCCGGGGCGTGGCGGATCACGATCGTCCGCGCGCCGACCTCGAAGGGGCCCGCGAAGCGATGGCTCGCCGCGAAGCCCGCGTCTCCGAAGTTCCGCTGGTACTTGCTGAGCACCTCGCCCTGGCAGCCGCGCGTCACGTCCGCGTACGCCCCCGTGCCGAGGGACGCCGTGAAGCTGGTCACCGAGCTGTCGGGGCGATTCGGCTCCACGTCCACGGCGAGCGGCGTCACGACGGCGAGCGAGAGAACGGAAACCCACCGGCGGTTCATTCCGGCCCCCCCTTCTGTTCCAGCGCTACCCCGGCCCTCGCTCCACCGCGCGCGCGATCGCGTCGGCGAGCGGCTCGGCCGCGGGCGGATGGCGGCGAAGCCAGAGCTCCGGCTCGATCAGCTCCAGCTCCATCACCGCGAGACGCCCGTCGTTGTCCCGCACCATGTCGACGCGCCCGTAGGCCGGCGCCGGTTCGCAGACGGCCATCGCGCGCTCGGCCAGCGCGATCTGGTCGGCGGTCGGCTCGCAGTCGTGCAGGGTGCCGCCATGATACTCCTGGACACGGAAATCTCCCGCCTGGACCTTCTTTCGGACGGCGTGGGTGTAGCGCCCGTTCAGCACCATGAGCGTGTCCTCGCCACGCTCTCGGATATCCCGCTGGAAGGGCTGGAGGATGAGCGACTCGGCGGCGAGGAGACGTCGGACGGTCGGTGCGAGCCCCGCCGCGTTCTCGCGGTCGACGCGATACGTGTCGCGCGCCCCCGCCGAGACGCACGGCTTGAGGATCGCCTCCCCCCACCCGGTCTCCTCGAGGAGGCCGGGGAGCGACGCCGTGCTCCCCCTCTCGATGAAGCGGGACGGCACGATCGGGATCCCCTTCGCCTCCAGATCGGCGAGGTAGTGCTTGTCCACGTTCCACCGGATGATGGAGGGGCGGTTGCAGAGCGCGGTCTGTCGCTCCGCGCGCTCGAGCCAGGCGGCGAACTCGTCGAAACGATGGGAGTAGTCCCACGTCGTCCGGAAGACCGCGAGGCGAAAGCGCGACCAGTCGATGTCGGGCCGCGACCAGTCGACCCGAACCGCGGAGAGCCCGCGCCGCGCGAGCGCCTCCTGGAGGAGGCCGTCCTCGAGGAGGACGTTCGCGAGGAACCAATCCGCGGGCGCGGCGCTGGGCGCGGCCAAGCGCTGCTCGGTCAGGAGCGCGATGTCGGCGATCGGGGCGGGCATGGGCCGGGGCGGCTTGGCGGACGCGCCCCAGGCGCTCTCACGCATCCAGCCGGCGGAAGACGCCCACGACCTTGCCCGCCACGCGGACGTCGGGGTCGGTGGCCGTCACTTCGATCGGCTCGTAGTCGTCGTTCTCGGGGAGGAGGAGGAGCTTGTCCTTGCGCGGGAAGTAGCGCTTCACCGTCGCCTCGTCGCCGATCAGGACGACGGCGATCTCCCCCGACTTGACGGGCGATTCGTGCTTCACGATCACCATGTCGCCGTCGAGGATCCCCGCGTTCTTCATGCTGTCCCCCCGCACGCGGAGGGCGAAGTGCTTTCCGGGCCGCACGAGCGCGCCGTCCACGATGAGCACGTCCTCGATGTTCTCTTGGGCAAGGATCGGCGCGCCGGCGGCCACATGTCCGATGAGGGGGATTTCGATTAGCTCGGGAGAGCGCCCCGCGGCCGCGCGCCCCGGCGCGATCGAGTGCGGCACCACCTCGGGCGCGATCTCCTCGGGCGGCTCCGTCAGCTCGATCCCCCGCGACGTGAACCGGTCGCGGCGGATCTTCCCCGCCTGCTCGAGGCGGTCGAGGTAGTAGCGCACGCCGTTCGTCGAGGCGATCCCGAACGCGTCGCCGATCTCGCGGAGCGTCGGCGGGCGGCCGTGGTCGCGGAGCGCCTCCGCGAGATAGGCGAGGATGGCGTCCTCGGACGGGGCGCGATGCTTGGGGGGCCTCTTTCGCCGGACCCCGGGGGTCGTGGGCTTCCTTGCCATACGCAGATGAATATAGTGCACATTTGTGCAGTTGTCAAGGGGTAGATTTCGCGGCGTTCCTCCCCAGCGCGAACCCTCGCCGGCTCACTCACGCGATTCGCGACTCGTTCCCGACGTAGCCCGAGAGCCAGCCGAGCACCTGCTCCCAATCGTCGACGTGGCTCGCGCACGACTCCCGCGCGTCCCCGAACCCCTCGTGGTGCACGACCACGCGTGTGCCTCCTGGAATCGGCTCGAAGCGCCAGGTGGCCTTCGTCACGCTGCCCTTCGGTTCCCAGTGGTGATAGGTCAGCACGAGCCTGCTCGGCGGTTCGATCTCCACGAACTCGCCGTGCACGACGAAGGGATGGCCGTCCCGCCCGATTCCCTCGTGGCGCCATCCCCCGCGGGCGCGCACGTCACCGCTCCAGCGCGTCGTCCGGTAGGCGTCCTCGGAGCCCCACCAGCGGACGATTTCCTCTGAGGTAACGGCGCGGAAGACGCGCTCCGCCGCTGCCGGGATGTCCACGGTCGCGAGGATGAGGCCTCGATCCACGTCGGCGATCCCTCGTGGAATGCGGTACTTCATCGTGCTCATGCTTCCTCCTTCGGTCGGGCTTCAGTATGGACCGTCGCCGGTGGAACCGGGTCTCCTTGTTGTGGCGCCCCCTCGGGGCCGGCGGTTCGCCGGCCCCTCCGGGTCACGATCACGGCGAACGCCGCGAGACTACCGGTCGTCACGCTTCCCGCTACGATCGCCACTCCGGTGGCGAGACACATCGGACACATGGGATCCTCCTTTCGATGTTCGCGGTTCCGCCCGCCGCCTCACTCCGTGTCGTACTTGTCGTGGTGGCGCCACCACATGCCCTGCTCGTTCCGGCCGAGCGGCGCGCGGTCGAGCCACTGGTACATGCCCCAGAGGCCGTCGAGCCCGCGCGCGTAGGTGGAATACGTATGGTAGACGGCGCCGTCCTCGAGCGTGAACGCGCTCATGCCGGGCCGCTCGCGCGCGTACGTGGGCGCGTCCGTCCCGCATGTGGCCGCGATCCGGATCATCGGCTCGGGGAACGAGTTCGTGGTGAGCGGATGACCGCCGCGACGGAAGTTGTACTCGTTGCCGCCCTTCTTCTGCTGCTCCTCGGTGATCGACGTGTTGAAGTCGAAGTTGAAGTCGCCGCCGAGCGAGGACGCCCAGGGAAACGTCCACCCCATCCGCCTCTTGTACGCCTCGAGCTTCGCGAGCGGCGCCAGCGACACGGCCCAGAGCATCACGTCGTGGTTCGCCAGGTGGACGGCGAAGCCGTTGAACCCGTCCGCGATCGCCGAGCAGGACGGGCACCCGGCGGTGTAGTCGGGACCGAACATGAAGTGGTAGACGAGGAGCTGCGAGCGCCCGCGGAAGAGGTTTGCGAGCGGAACGTTTCCCTTGTCCGTGTCGAAGCGGTAGTCCTTCTCGACCGGGACCCAGGGCAGCTCCTGCCGGCGCCGCGCCAGCTCGTCGCTCCGGCGCGTGGCCTCCTTCTCCGCCTCGAGCAGCTCGAGCCGCTCCGCCAGCCATTCCTTGCGCGTTCCGATCTTGTGCTTGGTCTGCATCGTTCTCTCCTTGGTTCGAGTATCCTTCGCGTCACGACCCTTCCTTTCGGGTCCGACGATAGTTTCGGCGCGGCAGGCCCACCCTCGGGAGTGACAAGTGTGACGGGATTCCGATGGATTCTCTGATCACGGCCGCGGCGCGCGCGCTGGCCGCGGGCGATCCGCTTGGGGCGCTGAAGCGCATCGCGTTGCGCGAGGACGCGCCCGCGCTCGCGCTCCGGGGCATCGCGATGGCACAGCTCGGCGATCTCGCTCGAGCGAGGGCCCTCCTCCGGCGCGCCGCGCGGCGGTTCGGCCCGAGGGAGGCCGTGGCCCGCGCGCGGTGCGTCGTCGCCGAGGCGGAGATCGCGCTCGTCGCGCGCGAGCTGGGCCGGAGCGCGAAGGCGCTCGCGGCGGCGCGGGCGACGCTCGAAGCGCAGGGCGACGGGCCGAACGCGGCGCACGCGCGGTATCTCGAGGTGCGGCGGCTGTTGCTCTTGGGGCGAATCGACGAGGCCGAGCGCGCGCTCGCGGCGGTGGATCCCGCGCCGCTCCCGCCCGCGTCGCGGACCGCCTACGAATTGGTGGTCGCCGCGATCGCCACCCGGCGCCTCCAAGTCAAGGCGGCGCGCGCGGCGCTGGATCGGGCGCGGAGCGCGGCGCGACTCGCGCGGGTCCCCGCGTTGGCGGCGGAAGTCGAGACGGCGGTGGCGGCGTTGCGGGCTCCCGCCGCGCGGCTGATCGCCGCCGGCAAGGAGCGGATGCTGCGCCTCGAGGAAGTGCCGGCGCTCTTCACGCGCGAGACGCTCGTCGTGGACGGGTGCCGGCGCGTGGTGCGCGGTGGCGGCGCGGGGGGCCGCAGCGGCGGCGCCGGCGGCACGGTCGTCTCGCTCGCACGCCGCCCCGTCCTATTCGCGATCGCGCGCGCGCTGGCCGAGGCGTGGCCGAGCGACGTGCCACGGAACGCGCTCGTCGCGCGGGCGTTCGGCGGGCGCGTCGCCGACGAATCGCATCGAGCGAGGCTGCGTGTCGAGGTCGGGCGGCTCCGCAGGGCGATCCGCGTACTGGCCATCGTGCACGCGACGCCCGGAGGATTCGCGCTCACGCCACGCCTCGCCCGCCGCATCGTGGTGCTGGCGCCCCCAGTAGACGGCGAGCACGCGGCGGTGGTCGCCTTCCTCGCAGACGGGGAGGCGTGGTCCACGTCGGCCCTGGCGCTCGCGCTCGGAACGAGCCAGCGCACCGTGCAGCGCGCGCTCGACTCGCTCGCGGCGGAAGGGAAGGCGCAGTCGTACGGCCGCGGGCGCGCCCGCCGCTGGACCGCCCCGGCCGTGACCGGATTCGCGACGACCTTGTTACTCCCCGGCCCCCTGCCGATCGACTATGATGGACGCATGAAACGATCGAATGCCGACATCGTTCGCGAGTACGGGCCCTTCCCAGGC
>DASVDZ010000003.1:0-3642 GCA_036380835.1 Candidatus Eiseniibacteriota bacterium
CCTCGACCCGCGTCCGTGCGCCTGCGGTCGGACCCTTCCCAAGCTCCGCGACATCCAGGGCCGCGCGACGGATTTCCTGACGGCATCCGACGGCGGCCGCGTCCACGCGCTCGCCCTGATCTACGTCCTCCGGGAGACGCCGGGGATCGAGTCGTTCCGGGTCGTGCAGGAAGCGGTCGGCTCGGTGCGCGTCCTCGTGGTGGCCGGAGACCGCTTCGCGGCGGAGTCCGAACGACGCGTCGTGGACGGGGTGCGCGCGAGGCTGGGCGAGGGGACGCGCGTCGCGATCGAACGCGTGGAGCGCCTCGACCGGGAGCGATCCGGGAAGTTCCGATACGTCATAAGTCGGATCTAAGACGTCTCCCCGTTCCGCGGCGGCCACGGCCGCCGCGGGCACGGCCCCCGGCGCCCTCAGCGCCGCGATTCGTATACCTGCACGTAACGCCGCACCATGGTGCCGAGATCGAAGCGGTCCACGGCGAGGCGCCGGGCCGCCGCCGCGTGGCGGCGCCGCAGGTCCGGATCGGCCGCGTACTCCACGAGGAGCCGGGTCAGGCCGTCGACGTCCCCCGGTCGGAACAGGCGGCCCACCACCCCGTCCTCGACCAGCTCGGCGTTGCCGCCGACCGCCGTGGCGACGATCGGCACGCCGCTCGCCATGGCCTCGAGGATCGTGTTCGATATTCCCTCGAACAGAGACGGAAGGACGAACACGTCGAACCCGCGCAGGGCCTCGGGGATTCGATCGAGCGAGCCGGGGAACCAGACTCGATCCGCGATGCCCAGCGCCTCGGCGAGGCCGCGTAGCTCTGCCAGGAGCGGTCCGTCCCCGATCAGGGCGAGCCGCGCCGACGCTCCGTGGGGGGAGGCGGAGCGGGCGAGGCCGGCGAAGGCGCGCAGGAGCGTGGCCTGGTCCTTGACCGCGTCCATTCTCCCCACGGTTCCGAAGACCGTCGGGTTTCCATGGACGAGACGGTCGGGAAAGAGACCGCGCGACGGCTCGGTCGCCGGGAAGAAGACTCCGGTATCCACGCCGTTGTAGATCTGCGTGATGCGGTCCTCGCGAATTCCGACCCGACGGACGAGATAGCGCCGCAGGTCTTTGGAAACCGTGATGTACCGGTGGACCAAGGGGGCGTGGACCCGGCGCAGCAGGGCCAGCTTCCGGTTTTGCCCCAGGACATCGTCGCTGTCGCGGCCGTGCTCGCCGTGCACGCGCCACGGCACGCCGGCGAGGCGTGCCGGCAAGAGCGCGTCCAGGCCGGAGAGGTTGCGCGTGTGCACGATCGCGGGGCGTAGCGTCCGGCAGAGGCGGAACAGCTCGAGGCGCAATCGCGCGTGACCGATTCGAGAGCGGTTCAACGCGACGATCTCCACGTCGGGCCGCGTCAGGCGGTCCCGGAACGACGAGGCGTCTTCGATGCAGGCGATCGCATGTCGGTACGCCTCGACCGACATGCGGTTGATGAGATTCACCAAGCCCGTCTCGAGGCCGCCGACGCCCAGGTGGTGGATCACGTGGAGGACGAGGGGACGCCGGTCGCCGGTCACCGGCGGGCCCGCACAATCGTCTCGAGCAGCGCCTCGAGCTTCTCGCCGTGGTGCTCCCAGCGATGGTGCCGCTCCACGTACGCGCGGGCCTCGGCTCCACGCGCGCGACGAAGCGGCTCGTCGCGCAGGAGGCGCGTCACCGTGTCGGCGAACGCCGCCGGATCGTCGACCACGTCGACGCCCGCCGCGCGCGAGGCGCCGAGTCCCCGGAACGCGTCGGAGGTGCTCACGACCGGTATCCCCATCGCCATCGACTCCAGCATCTTGTTCTGCACCCCGCGGGCGATCCGCAGCGGGACCACCGAGACCAGCGCCCCCCGCATGTGGTCCCGGATGTCCGGAACCGTCCCGGTCACCGAGACCCCGCGACGGCTCGCGAGGCGGCGGACGTCGCGGGTCGGGTTCCTGCCGATGATCGCGAAGCGCGCCGACGGCATCTGCGCCTGGATGCGCGGGAGGATGGCGTCCGAGAAATGGACGACGGCGTCCACGTTCGGGAAGTAGTCCATGGCGCCGGTGAAGATGATCTCCGACGCCCGGTGATTCGCGCCGGGCGGGCCCGGCGCGAAGAACTCGAGATCGACGCCGTTGCTCAGGATCGAGACGGGGCGGTCGGTCACGTAGGGCCGGACGTAGCCCGCCTCCCGCTCGGAAACGAAGAGCGAGTGGTCCCAGGCCCGGGCGGTGGCGATCTCGAAGGCGTGGAGACGGCCGGCCTCGAGGCGGTAGATCCAGGAGGCGGGCCCGGGGACACGCTGTGCGTAGAGCCGCCACTTCTCCGAGTCGACGTCGACGAAGTCGACGATCCGCGCCGCGGCGCGGGCCCGATCGCCATAGGGGGCCATCACGGCCGTGAAGGCGACGATCGCGTCGAACGGCTCGCCGCAGCGCTCCTTGAGCTTGCCTTCGAGCGCCCCGCTCTGGAACGCGGCCACTGCGAGCGAGCGTCCCGTCCAGAGCCCGCGGAGCCCCGCGACCTGCGCCGCGCGTCGCGACCGATAGACCACGTCCACCGACGCACACCAACGGCCGAGCGTCGCGACGTGCTCGAGGTCCGAACGATCGTCCACGAAGCAAGCCAGCGAGATCCGATGGTTGCGCGCGAGGTGGCGAATCTGGTGGAAGGAGCGGACCTTGTCGCCGGTGTGGGGCGGATAGGGGATCCGATGGGCGAGATAGAGGATGTTCACGCGCGCTCTGCCTGCCTGGTCTTGAGGAGGTGATCCCGGACGCGCCCGAGGCGCGGCAGCGCCCAGCCCTCCGTGAGCCACAGGAGGGTGGTGCTCCACCCTCGATTGAAGGCAATGAACGTGACGCAGCGGCGCTGCTCCTCGGTCCATCGGAGCTTGTACGTGTCCGACCCGGGCCCCGCGTGGTAGGCGCGATTCCCCTCCTCGAAGAGTCGCTCGAGAAGGTGGTATTCGAGGTAGGCTCCCGGCGAATAGGACGCGTGGGACTGGTCGAAATCCGCGCGCAAGGCGTAGACGACGCCGTCCTGCGCCAGGTCGTATTCCGTCGCGATCGGAGTCCCGTTCACGCGAAGGATCCAGAGGCGGAGCCAGTCGTGCCGCCCGGCGGTCTCGGTGAGCGCCCGAAAGAACCGTTTCGACTCCTCGCGGCTCGTCACCGCCTTCCCTTCGGCCCGCTTCCAGCTTCGATCGGAGACGTCGAACAGGGCCCGGAGCGCGTCGCCGCCTGGATCGGAGCGGTGGCACTCGACCTCGGCGTTCCCGAGCCGCTGCATCCGCTTCAGGACACCCCGCCGCGACTTTCGAAAGAGATACGAACGCCCCTTCCAGAACTCGTCCCACGTCTCCGTGATCGGAATGACCGGGACGAGCGAAGCCTGACGCTCGAGGCGCCGGGCGCGCGAGGCGTCGATCCACTCCCGCATCAGCGGCAAGTTGGCGGACGATTCGAGCCACGGGGTGAGCACGAGGAGGTCCCACGAGGCCCGTTCGGGTCCGTGGAGGTGCCGAAGGATCGCGTCGAGGACCTCCGCGCGCCGAGCGGCCTCCACCAGGAAGTCGGCCTGGGGAGTCTCCCGGCAGCGGAGGAAGCCGATCGCCCGCACCCGCCGCCAGCGGATCC
>DASVDZ010000004.1:0-73843 GCA_036380835.1 Candidatus Eiseniibacteriota bacterium
CCCCTCGAACACGAAGTCCTGGCCGAGGGGAACGTTGGCGGAGTGCGTGCCCACGGCGGCCTGATCCCAGATCAGCCGCACCGACTTGTCGAGCGGCTGCACGTAGACGACCGGGCTGGGCGGCGGCTCCGGAATGTCGAAGTTCAGGTCGAAGACGACCTGGGCCGCGGCGTCCTTGTTCTTGAGATCGGTGACGGAGGCGATCCGGTCACCACCCTGTCCGATGATGATCGCGGTCACGACCTCCTGCGTGTCGCCCGGAGCCATCGTAAAAGGGCCCGACGAGAGCTGGAGCCGGCGATCCCCCGGGTTCGAGTCGAGCCAGTTGGTCGCCGTGCTGGGCTGCGACGGGTCGAGTCCCGACACCTGGAAATGGGTGACCGCGAGGGTCGTATCGTTCAGGACGTGGATCGGGGACCCGTCCTTGTTGCGACCGCTCATGTAGTTGTAGGTCTCCACCTGGGATGAGGGGTCGGTCCCGTTCACGTACTTGTTGAACGACGTCATTCCGAGCGGGTTGCCCGCGACCGAGGGCCCCTTGAAGAAGTCGAATCCCACCGCGGGCGGCGTGCCCCCGTAGAGCTGGTCGTTGTTGGTCGCGTTGTAGCAGTAGCCCAGACTCAGCGTCGTGTCGCAGCCGACGAGGTCGTCGCCGGCCCCGCCGAGGTCCGGATCGCTCCAGACCGAGACGAACGTCGAGTCGAGCGTGTTCGAACCCTTGTTGATGATCCGCCACTTCACGAAGATGATGTTCCCGAGCGCGCCCGAGCGCGCGTACGCGAAGACCGACTGCTGTACTTCGATGCCGAGCGGCTCCGTGCTGCCGGCTTCGTTGGTGTGCACGCCGGGGTCGGCATCGTTGAAGACGCTCCAGATCGTCGCGTCTCCGAGGAGCTGCGGGTTCCCCACGCTGTCGACCGGGCCACCCTGCGAGAGGTAGTCCGCGAGATCGGTCCCGGAGAGCGGCGTCCCCCGGTCGAACCGGAAGTTCTTGAACGCCGGCTGGTCGGGCTGGAACGTGCCGCCGACCATCGGGCCCGGGGTGAACTCCTGCGAATACTCACCGACGGCGGCGCGGATGTTCGTGCCCGTCGAGTCCGTGACCTTGGCGCCGACCCAGAGGCCGGCCGCGAAGACGGCGGTCTTGGTGGTCCCGCGCGGGTAGATCAGTCCCGGGTTCCCCGTGGTCAGGTCGTAGGCCAGCGACCCGTGGTTCGTGACCACCATGTCGAGGTTGTTCACGTTCATCCGGTCGTTGTTGTCGATGATCTGCGCCGCGCGCCGCGCCTGGAAGGTGCGGTGGGAAGCGACGGCACCCACCCGCGGCGCGGCGAGGGCGTCGGGGGCGGCCAGCGCGATGACGAGCGCCGCCGCCCCGAGCCACTTCAGAGATTGCATCCGTTGGGCCCTCCTTAGCCTCGGAATCGTCATGTCAGAAGCTCAGCCGGGCGCCGAACCGCACGAGGCGCGGGACGCCGTGGAACAAGGGGGTCTGCTCGGCCAGCTGATAGCGCTGGATGGCCCCCGCTTCGCCGTACTTACCCGAGTTGCCATCGATGAACGCCTGGCCGTCCGGGGTCTCCAGGAAGTTGGTCGTGAGCGCCGAGCCCGACGACGTGTAGACCGCGTTCACGTTGTCCCGGTTGAAGACGTTCAACACCCAGATGTAGGCCTCCAGGCTCTGGTGCCCCACGTTGAACGTGCGGTTCAGCTTGGCGTCGACCTGGAAGTTCCACGGGCCGTAGCGGCTGTCGAGCGGGCCGATCGGCTCGTTCGTGACGGCGGCCAGCGTCACCTCGTTGTAGACCTTGGTCGGGGTGTAGGGCGTGCCGCTCGCGGCGTTCGCGATGATGTCGAGCCCCGTGTTCTCGAGGAAGTGCGTCGCGCCCCAGAGCGGCCCCTGTCCCTTGTCGTACCGGAAGTCGAAATTGAACGAGAGCTTGTGCCGCTGGTCGAACGCGAGCGGCGACGACATCTTCGGCGTCTCGGCCGCCGTCCACGCGATGTTCCGCTGCGACTGCGAGAGCGATCCCGTGCCGTTCGCCCAGCTCAGGCTGTACGAGGCGTTGAACGAGACGAGCCCCGTCCGGCGCAGCGTGTACGCCAGGTCGAACCCCTTGATCGTCGCGAAGTCCCGGTTCCGGTACGACGAGAACGAGTTCGGCGACGACGGGATGTTCGTGATCTCGACCAGGTCCTTCACGTCCTTGTAGTAGGCCGACGCGTCGATCCGCGACCGGTCGCTCGGCGTGTGCTGGATCCCCAGCTCGTACGCCGTCGTCTGTTCCGGCTTCAGGTTCGGGTTCCCGAACCCGACGAAGTAGCCGCCGGTCCGGATCTTGTGCTCGAGGAACGCGTAGCTGACGTACAGGTCTTGAAGGTTCGGCTGCTGGAAGAACTTCCCGTAGTTCACGTGGAGCAGCGTCTGGTCGCTGACCGGGAAGCCGACCCCGAGCCTCGGCGAGAGACGCCGGTAGACCTTCGAGCTCTGGAGATCGCTCGGCTGGAGCCGCGAGTCGTTCGTGGCATCGGGGTCGAGCGGAAGGGTCTCGCTCCGGAGGGCGTCGGTCGACGGCGTCAGGTAGTCGTACCGGAGCCCCGTGTTCAGCACCAGTCCCAGGCGCTCGTACTTGCTCTGGAGGTAGAGCGACGCGACCTTGGGGTGCTTCGGAACGTCGAGCGGGGAATCGTAGAGCCCGTTCTTGTTCTTGTCGGTGAACGGCTCCCCGACGTCGTAGCTCCCGTTTCCGTTCGTGTCGACGAACGTGTCGCCCTCGTTCAGCTCGTTGCCCAGGGCGTCGTACCCGTAGCGGTCCACGTCGCGGGTGTTGTCGGGCTGCCCGTCCGCGCCGTAGAGCTGCGTCGGGAAGTAGTGGTCGTAGTACCGGAGCGTGTGGCGCTGATAGTCGCCGCCGGCCTTGATCTGGAGCGACTTCGAGACCTGGTTCGCGTAGTTCATCGCGAACCCGTAGTACGAGGACTTCCGGTGGAGGAAGTCGTCGAAGACGTGCGCCCCGGTCGGGTCCGCGGCTCCGTAGAAGAAGAGGGCCTCGGATTGATCGTAGGACGGGTTTCCGTCGGGCCGCGCGTATCCGCGGAGGTTGTCGAAGTAGACGCCGTCGCCGCGCTCCCGCTCGGTCAGGAAGTAGTTGGCCTTGAGCTCGTAGTACGAGCGGTCGTTCAGGCTGTGGTTCCAGGTCGCGTAGACGGAGTTGTTCTTGTCCTCGTACCGCGGCGCGTGGGGCAGGTCGAACCGGTAGGAGTTCAGGTACTGCTGCCAGTCCTCCCGGTTGAGCGTGCCGCCGAGCTTGAGCGTCGCGAGCGGCGTCGGCTTGAACGTCAGCTTGCCGACCGAGGCCCAGGACGAGCTCGAGTTCGAGGGAAGGATCCCCTGCTCGAAGAAGTCGGTCGAGACGTCTCCCTGCGGCGCGTACGTGACCTTGTCGGTCTGGAAGCTCGGGCTCCGGTCGCGGTTGAACTTGCGCTCGCCGGAGAGGTAGAACGTCACCTTCTTGAAGTCGGGCGTCAGCGGCCCGCCCACCGACAGGGAGTAGACGTTGTTGTCCCGCCGCGGAGACTTGAGCCAGGTGCCCGACAGGTTGTCGGTCACGCCCTCGGCCGAGCCGAAGTACCTGTCCCCGCCCTCCCGCGTCACGACGTTGATGACGCCCGAATTGATGCGGCCGTACTCGGCGTTGAAGCCGCCCGACTGCACGACGATCTCGTCGATCGCGTCGCTGTTGATGGCGGTGGTCGAGAAGCCGGTCAGCGGATCCTGCTGCGAGAATCCATCCACGTAGTAGGCGACCTCGTTCGGCCGCCCGCCGCGAATGATCAGCGTGCTCCCGTTCTGGGCCTCGTTGCCGTTCAACTGCGGGCTGTCGAGGCGAGCCTTGAAGTTCACGACCCCCGACTGCTGGGCCACGGCCTCCTGGTAGCCACGGAGCGGCTGGTTCTGGATGTCGCTGCCGTTGATGAATTTGGTCGACCCGGTCACGTCCTTCTGGATCAGCGGCCGCTCGGCCTTGACGACGACCTCGGGGACGTTGGTGAGGACGGTCGACTCGATGCTCCAGTCGAGCTTCGTGACGAAGTCCTGGATCACCTGGACCTGTTCGCGCGCCTGCGGGATGTACCCGAGGAGCGCGACCCGGACGGTGTACGTCCCCGCCGGGATGTTGAGGATGAAATAGTTGCCCTGCGGATCCGTCACCGCGCCGCGCTTCAGCTCGGGGATGGAGACGCTGGCGAGCGCGACGGCTTCCCCGGTCTTGGAGTCACGAACGCTGCCCGAGATCTGCCCCGTCGTCCCCGCCCATGCGGTCTGCGCGGTCAGACAAACAAAAAAGGCGCACGCCACGAGAGTGACGCCGCCTACGAACCGCCGCGTGCGAGTTCGCACCATGATTCTCCTCCCTTGACCTTCCGTGGAAAACGCCATGCGGGGGTCGATCGCTCCCTCCCTGGTCCCCACTACCCGAGCCCACGTCCGGCGGGCATCGTCGCCCCACCGAGGAATCCATTCGCCCTTACCTGGGCCCCTCATCGGCATTGGTCCACTCGAACCGGCTGTTTTTCTTGGGCTATCCCTCCGGTTGGTTCGATGCAGATAGGCGCCGCGACGCCACGTCGGATTGGGCCGCAACACCTTGCGTCCCTTCCACACTAGGAATCCCGGACGACGCCTGTCAATCGTTTTCGTAACGAAAAAGCCCCCCGGCGTCGCCGCCGGGGGGCCTCGCGCTTCCCGGGGCCGAGGCCCCGGTCGACCGATTCGACTCCTAGAAGTGGTACGTCGCCGAGACGCGATTGAACGGAGCGCGCTCGTTCCCCGACATGATCCAGCCGCCCGTGAGCGGGAACTGGTCGTTGATCACCATGTCGATGTCGAGGTTGTTCCAGCGGATGCCCGAGCCGATGCTCATGTTGAACTCGGACGTGCGGGACTTGATCGCCTCCGTGTTGCTCGTCGCCGCGAAGTCGGAGAAGTCGGACTTGAACATCATGTGGCCGCGGCTCGCGCCGATGCGGAGCTTGAGCCACTTGGTCGCGTCCGTCTCGATCGCCGCGAAGACCAGCGGAACGGCCGTCGTCTTCTCCTCGAACGTCTTCGTGACGCCCGGGGCGGGGGCGCCGCCGTTGTTGTCGGTCCGCTCGTAGCTGTGCTTGGCCTGCGACACGACCACGCCCCAGAGGAGCAGGTTGTTGTCGTTCACGCGCATGTTGTCCGAGAGCCCCGCACCGTAGTTCTTGTACGTCTCGTCGGCGCTGACGGCTGACGCGGTCACGCCGGTGACCTCCCACGAGAGATCGTCGTTGACGTACCACGCCGCCGGGTACCAGGTGTGCGTGCCGCCGCGGTGCATGATGGCGCGCGCGCCGACCGCGTAGGAAGCGTTGCCGCCGTCTTCCCACTTCTCGCCGGGAGCCGGCGTCTCGGAGCGGTTCAGCGTGTAGCGCCGGTAGCTGACGACGCCCTCGAGGCGGTCGTCGTTCTTCATGTGGAGCGCGATCGACGGGCTGATGCCCCACGTGTTGATCTCGATGCCCGAACCCACGATGAGGTCTTCGCCGAAGAAGCCGCCGAACGGATACGGATCGAACGAGAACGCGTCGATACCGCGCGCCTTGAAGCCGCTCGGGGCGTTGTTCGACTCTTCCCAGTACGAGTTCGTGATGTCCAACCGGACCGCGAAATCGAAGTTCGCGAAGCCCTTGCCCCAGATCGCGTCGAGCTGCTCGTTGTTCAGGTTGCTCGAGGCCGTCGTGGCGTTGAGCGCCGACTGCTTCATCTGGAACGCGATCACGCCGAGGCGCGGGAAGTTGCGGATGACGGTGTAGCTCCGGTTCCCGAACGACGCGGGATTGACGGTGCCGTCGGGGTCGTTCTGGCCGAGCTCGGCGAGAACCAGGTTGTTCTGGCGCACGACCGACGTCGGGTAGTAGTAGATGTTCGCGTAGTCGTCGGTGAACTGGCTCGTGAGAGGCGAGGACAAGCCCATGCCCTCCACGCGCGAAAGCGAAGCCTGGCTCGATCCCGCCGTGAGGGCGAGAAGGGCCACGCCACTGAGCACCACAATCAGCTTGCGCTGAAACATCTGAATCCACCTCCTTGGTTTTTGACCCCGGACTATCCGAGGTCCCCGAGCCCGGACCGTGCACACTTCATGGTCGGTCGATCGATCCGGGGAGATCCGAGAGAGCAGTTCCTGCTCGTTGGACCTTCGCTCGCCACCCCCTTTCCGTTGCCATGATCCCGATGCGCGATCGCAGAAGCGACTGCGCTCCACCCACTTCGCTGGGAGACGCCCTCAGAGGCCGTTCAAAATCCGGCGGCACGTTAGGGTCCCCCCGGGAGCGGTGTCAAACGTTTTATTCGCCGGAATCGTCTAAGTGGCCGTATTACAGCTTGTTGTGGGGCTGGAGCGGGGCTGGGTCAGGGAGCGCGGTTGATGTCGAGTTCGTAACGTCCGAACCCGTCCTTGTCCACGAAGACGAAGGTCTTTCGCTCGCGGTAGTAATACCAGATCTCCTCCGGGGGCCGGTCGAAGTTGAATGGATTGCGCACGACCTCGTCGGGCTTCCCGTGGACGATGTAGATGCGGCCCATGTCGGTCTTCCACCCGGCGGTCCCGACCGCAAAGTGCTGATTCGCATAGAGGACACGCTGATAGAACTCGTCCATGGCCTCGTTCTGGGGCGTCTCCGGCGTCGGGTCGCGGCGCTTCCAGAAGGCCTCCCAGAAGGACCGCCGGTCCTCCTCGGTCTTGAGCCCCGACATGGCGTCAATCTCGTCCTGGCTCGCGATATAGCGGAGGACGTCGATGGATCCGCGGGGGTCGGCGAGAATCGAGGCGATGGAGGGCGCCACGTCGAAGGAGCGCTCCCTCGTGACCGGGGTCGCTTTCTTGTTCCCCTTCCCCTCCGGCGCCGGACGCGACAGCTCGACCACGAACCGGTAGGAGCCCGGGGCGAGGGTCCCCAGAGCGGGCCGGAGGAGGAACGGGGTCCGCCCGCCCTGACGGGTTATCACCGTGTCCGCATGGAAGACCCGGTCCTGCAACTCGTTCAGCACGCGGTACTCGATGCGGTAGGTGGGGCCCCTCTCGGACTCGGGCCGGGTGTCGACGATCTCCCCGAACGCCTCGAAGGCGGCCACGTTGTCGGCGTACCGGCGCGACGGATTCGGGTCGAGCGCCGCCCGGAGGTTCGAGGGGTCGACCGGGCCGGCTTTCGCGGTGCCGAGCGAGAGGTCGCTGAACCAGAGGCGGGCGTCCGACGCCGCCGGGACCTCGACGGAGAGCACGGTCCCCGATTCGCGCTCGGCGACCAGGTCGCGAAGCGTCACGTCCACGTCGTACTTCCCGGGAGGGGCCGTGAGGGACACGTGATCGACGACGTCGTCGCCGCGGCTCCGCGTCTCGGCGTACGTCGCGACGTGGAGCTCGCGCTGGAAGACGTCGCCGGCCGCCTGCAGGCCCCCCTTCGCGCGGCGAAACACGATCCGGATCTCGTAGGCCGCGCGGTACCCGCCCTCGCCGCGCTGGAAGAGCAGCTCCCACCGCGCCAGCCGGTAGTCGAGCCGCACCTCCGGCGCCCCCTGATCCCCCGGCTCGATCGATGCGTCCACGGAGAAGCGCGGCCTCCCCTGGCTCGTTCCGGGGACCGGAGCGTCGGGCTGGCTCGGCGGGCTCGGATTGGGGTATTGCGCACGGGCGGGCATGGCGAGGATCGCCGCGAGGAGCCCGGCCGCGATCGGTGCGACGGCGCGCCGGAGGCGGCGGCCGCTTTCGCCCCGGCTAATGGAGAAGCGTGAGTGCGCGCGCATCGTCCAGACCTGCTCCGCTCAAGTGGAGAAAGAAGATGCCGTCGGCCACCATACGGCCGCGGTCGTCCCGGCCGTCCCAGGAAAGAGCGCCGAACCCCCCCGTGGCAGGGGCGACGCCGGTGACCGTGCGAACGAGGCGCCCCCTCATATCGTAGATGCGGAGCGTCACCCGCGGAGCCGGCGATCTCGCCGGCACGCGATACGGGATCGAGGCGGCAGCGCCTCCCCGCGGCCGGAAGGGGTTCGGGTAGGGCCGCCCGACGCGCGCCGAGGACGGAACATAGAGGGATCCCTCGGCCACCTTGAGCGCGCTCCCGTCGGCGAAGAACGCCTCGAGGCGGTAGCGATGGACCGCGCCGGCCGTGAGCGAGTCGTCGACGGCGCTCCGGGCCGACGGGGCGAGGAGCGAGCGATTGACGAGGCGCCCCGAGGGATTCGACGTGCCGGCGGTGGCCGCGCCGAGGTCGCGATATAAGTTGAGGCCGACCATTCCGGGGACCGAGACCGCCGACCACGACACGACGGCCCGCGGCAGCGCGCTCCCCGGGTCGAGCGCCGCGGCGAGCGACGGGACGGGCACGCTGGAAGGGCTCGCCTCGTAGCGCTCGAGACCGAGCCCCGCCGCCACGACCAGCGTGTCGCCAACCCAGGCGCCCCCTCGGGAGACGCCGGGAATCCCGACCGGGCCCCGGACGCTCGGAGCGTTCGGATCCTGGACGTCGACGACCAGCGCCCCGGCGTCACCCAGGAGGAGGGCCGCCGACCCGGCGCTCCGCGCGATCCCGAGAATCGGCGGCGTCGGCAACGTCGCCCGCCGGATGAGCGCGCTCGGGTCGAGCGCGTCGACCACCTCGAGCCCTTCGGCGCGGGTTCCGACGAGGAGGGTCGCCCCCGTGAGATCCAGGGCGCGCGATCCCGTTCCGGAGGGCACTCCGAAGAGTCGTGGCAGATCGGGATTCCCGAACCCGATCGAGGCGAGGCCGACCTGCTCGTCGGCCACGAAGAGCACGGTGTCGCGCGCCGCGAGCGCGCGCGGATCCGACAAGGGCGCGTTCACGCTCCCCCGAGGCGACGGCAACGTCGAGTCGGAGACGTCCACGAACGTGACGCCGGCCGAGCCGGAACCCCGCCTTCCCACCGCCACGAGGCCCTGGCCCGCGACCGTCACCGCGCTCGCGAGGCCCGGGAGCACGAGCGAGGTGATGCGGGCGGGGGCCGCGGGATCGCGGACATCGACGATCTCGAGCCCGCCGGGGCCGCTGGCCAGATAGGCCAGCGACCGCGAGGGATCGAGCGCGACATCCACCGCCCGCGCGTTCCCGATCTCGGGAAGGACTCCTACGAGGGAGCTGTCGGCGCCCCCCGCGCGGTAGATGCGAAGGCCGCCCGAGTAGTCGGCCACGTAGGCGAGTCCCGCGTCCACGACGACGCGGCGCGTGCGGCCGACGTCCCCCACCGGCGGCGGCGGGGTCGTGAGCCCGTACGGATCGACGAATTCCACCTGGGAGCGCGCGATCTCGTCCGGCTCGGGCGCGGTCGCCTGGTCGACGGTCGAGACGGCGGCCGGCCCCTCGGTGAGGCGGATGTCGATCGGCTCGAGCTCCGTGAGCACCGTCTGGTCCAGCACCAGGGAGTCGAGCGCCGCGCCGGCCCGCGCGAACGACACGACCGTCCGGCCCTCGGCCGTCGCGACGACCCTGTCCGGGCCGGCGTCCACCGATCGGACGAACTTGCTCCCCTGGACGGGGACCGTGCGCACGATCGCGCGCGATGGGACGTTCAGGATCAGGACGCCGCGATTGCCGTCGGCGAGAAACGCCCGCGGTCCGCGCCACGCGAGGTCGCTGACCTCGTGCGCGTTGAACGCGAACTCGGCGAGCGAATCGGGCGCGGGCATCCCGGCGCCGAAACGGTAGAGGGTGAGGATGAGGCGCGGCAGGATCCCGGGGCGGTTGCTGGCGACCAGGAAGGAGTCGGATTGCACGGCGACGGCCGCGACGCGACGGCCGTCCGCGTACGTGACCGATCGCGCGAGCGTGAACCCGGTCGCGGGATCGAAGTTCAGGAAGTGGAGCGTCGAGTCGCTCGCGGCGACGAGCCCGGGCCCCGCCGCCGCCGCGGCTCCGAGCGCGACGGCGCCCAGGCCGTCGATCGAGGAGAGGGCCGTGGCCGCGGCCGGATCGGTCGCGTCGAGCGCGAGCACGCCCCGGGTGCCGGCGAAGAGGAAGACGTTCGCCCCCGATCCCGCGACGCCGCGGATCGTCCCCGCGGTCCGGAACGTTCCGAGCCGCGCCACCGAGGAGGGGGAGGCGTTCGTGGCGAGGAATTCGACCCCGGATCCCGTGGGCACCGCGGTCACGCCGGTGCCCGGAGCGATCGCGGGGAGCGGGACGGCCGGCCCGTACGTGGCGGCGACCGCCGAGGGGATCCCGCGGACCGCCACGACCTCGGGCGCGGATCGCGCCGTCGCCGGCAGCCCCGCCAGGAGGCAGCCCGCCATGGCGATTCGCGAGAAGGCGCGCCACCGTCCGTGCGTGCTAGGGATCATCCGTCACGACGCTAGCATGCGCCTCCCAACCCCTCAAGAATGAACTCTTTCCGCTTGTCGGGCCGCGAGCCGTTGGCTAGGGTTCCGCGGTGGCGTTCATCGAATCGATCCTCGCTCCCCTCTCCACCTTCATCCTCGCGACCATTTCCTCGTGGGGCTACGCCGGCATCGTCGCCTGCATGGCGATCGAGAGCGCGTGCATCCCGCTCCCGAGCGAGATCATCATGCCGTTCTCGGGCTATCTCGTCTCGACGGGCCGGTTCACGCTCTGGGGCGTCACGCTGGCGGGCGCCGTGGGGAACGTGGTCGGCTCCTGGGCCGCCTACGGAGCGGGGGCGCGCGGCGGACGTCCGCTCGCGGAACGCCTCGCGTCCTGGCGCGTCATCCGGATGGAGGAGTACGACCAGGCCGACCGGTGGCTCAAGCGCCACGGGCTCCAGGTCGCCTTCTGGACGCGGCTCCTCCCGATCGTTCGAACGTTCGTCTCGTTTCCGGCGGGCGCGGCCCGCGTGCCGTTCTGGCGTTTCACGCTCTACACGCTCCTCGGCTCGCTCCCGTGGTCGTTCGCCCTCGCGCTGGTCGGCCGGGTCCTGGGCGAGCACTGGGAGCGGATCCGCACGTACTGGCGCGGATTCGACGTGATCGTCGTCGCCGCGCTCCTCGTGCTTTTCATCCTTTGGGCCCGTCACCACTTCCAACAAGGCGGCGCGCGGAAGCCACCGGCACCGGGCGCCGCGGATTGACGACCCCTGGGGCCCGTGATAGTCTCGGCAACCCATTTGGGGGATCGTCCAGTGGTAGGACACGTGGCTCTGGACCACGGTACAGGGGTTCGAATCCTCTTCCCCCAGCCATTTCACATGACGCGAGACGCGGCCATGATGCCGGTTGTGGCGCTATCGTCTAGGGGTTAGGACGGGTGGTTCTCAGCCATCAAACCGGGGTTCGAATCCCCGTAGCGCTACCAACCAACGCCTCGCGGCCGGGGCGCGCCGGTTCCGGGCGCGTTCGCGCCCGGCTCGCCGCGGCGTCCGCGCTGGTCGCGGGCCTCCTCGCCGGCTCCGCCCCGTCTTCCTCCGCCCAACCGCGCGAAACCACCCGCGCCGCCGTCCCCGGCGTGCCCGCCGGCGTCGAGCGACTCGACTCCCTCGCGGGCATCACGCAGTATCGCCTCCGCTCGAACGGAATGACGATCCTCGTCGTCCCGAACCACGCCGCCCCCGTGATCACGTTCGAGGTGGTCTACCACGTCGGTTCCCGGAACGAGGCCCCGGGAAACACCGGATCGGCGCACCTCCTCGAGCACATGCTCTTCAACAAGAGCACGAAGAACTTCGGGAAGGCGAACGGCAAGAAGACGTTCCAGCAGGTGCTCTACGAGGCGGGGGCCGACTTCGCCTCGTCCAACATGACGACCTGGAACGACCGGATGACCGGCTACTCCACGCTTCCCTCGGACAAGCTCGAGCTGGCGATGAAGATCGAGGCCGACCGCCTCGGGCGCGCGCTGATCCTCGACTCGGAGCGCCAGCCCGAGATGTCGGTCGTTCGAAACGAGTACGAGATCGGCGAGAACAGCGCGTACAACGCGCTCGACAAGGCGGTGATCGGCGAGACGATCGTGGCCCACCCCTACCACTGGGACACGATCGGGTACCGCTCCGACATCGAGGGGGTCACGACCGAGAAGCTGCGCGAGCACTACGAGGACTTCTTCCATCCCGACAACGCCGAGGCGATCCTGGTCGGCGACTTCGACGTCGCGCGGGCGCTCCGGATCTTCGATCGCGAGTTCGGCGGATTCGCGAGGGCCGCCAAGCCGATCCCGAAGGTGATCACCGTCGAGCCGCCGCAGGAGGGCGAGCGGCGCGTGATCGTGAGGCGCCCCGGCAAGATCGGCGTCGTCGAGATCGCCTTCATGCGCCCCGGCGCGCTCGATCCCGACTACGTGCCGCTCGACGTGCTGACGACGATCCTCTCGACCGGCGTGAACTCCCGGCTCCACCAGGCCCTGGTCGAGACGGGCCTCGCGTCCGACGTGAGCGCCTGGAACTTCCAGTTCCGCGATCCGTATCCGATCGTGGCGCAGGCCACCGTCGCGCCCGGCAAGACACACGAACAGGTCGAGTCGGCGATGAAGGCGGCCCTCTACCGGATCGGCCATGACGGCGTTTCGCCCGCCGAGCTGAACCGCGCGAAGAGCCAGCTCGAGGTTTCCGTGATCCGCGGGCGCGACGGCACCTACCAGCTCGCGTCGGCGCTCGGCGAGGCCGTCGCCTCCGCCGACTGGAAGTGGTTCGTCGGCTACGTCGACTCCGTCCGCGCGGTCACCGCCGACGACGTGAAGCGCGTGGCGGCCAAGTACCTCGTGCCCGACCACGCGGACGTGGGATGGTTCGAGCCCCTCTCGAACGAGCCCCCCGCGGCCGCCCGGAAGCCCTCGGCCCCCAAGGCGAAGGCGCACGGCGCCGGCGGCGCCTCGGACGAGGCGGCGCCGTCGGGGTTCGCGGCGCGCACGCTCCACCGCGTTCTCCCGAACGGACTGACGCTCGACGTGATCGCGAACCACGCCGTGCCGACCGTAGCGATCCAGGGGACGGTGTTCGCCGGACGGATGTACGGATCGCCGGCCAAGCCGGCGGTGGCGGAGCTGACGGCGGAAATGCTCAACCGCGGCACCACGACGCGCGACAAGCGGGCCATCGCCGCCGCGCTCGACGGCGTCGGCGCGGAGCTCGGGATCGGCGCCGACCTGAACGACGGCACCGTCACCGGCTCCGGGCTCTCGCGGGACCTGCGGCTCCTTCTCACCACCCTCGCCGAAGAGGTCGCGCACCCCGCCTTTCCCGACTCCGAGCTGGTGAAGGCGAAGGCCGAGATGAAGGCCAACGTGCTCCGCGGGGCCGACAACACGCGCCAGCGCGCGTGGGACCGGCTCCTCCGAATGGTCTATCCCGAGGGCCACCCCTTCCGCGCGCCCACGACCGAGGCCCTGCTCGCGAGCATCGAACGGACCACGACGTCCGATCTGCGCGCCTTCCATCGCGAACGCTGGGTCGGTTCGAGCATGATCCTCGCGATCGTGGGCGACGTCGATCCGGAGGCGACCGCCGCCCTGGTCGACTCCCTCTTCGCCTCGATTCCGCGCGGCGAGCGGCCCCGGCCCGACGTGGCCGTCACCGCCCCCGACGCGGCGGAGCGCGTCGTGGAGACGATGCCCGGCAAGGCCAACGTCGATTTCGTCTACGGCGAGGCGAGCGGGCTCAAGCGGAACGATCCCGACTACGAGGCCGCGCTGGTCGCCAACGCCGCCCTCGGACAGAGCGGCATGACCTCGAGGATCGGCGTGCGCGTCCGCGACACCGAGGGCCTCTCGTACAGCCTCTTCTCCCGATTCCTCTGGAGCGACTTCGTGGACGGGGTCTGGCTCGTCGACGTGGCGGTGGCGCCGCAGAACGTGGCCAAGGCGGTCCGATCGACGAAGGACGAGATCGACCGCTACGTCCGGGAGGGGATCACCGACGAGGAGGTCTCGGTCCAGAAGGAGTTCTTCGCCGGGAACTACGTCGTCCGCCTCGGCACCAACGCCGGGGTCGCCGCCTCGCTCACGTACGCCGAGAAGTTCGGCTTCGGCCCTTCGTACCTGGACGACTACCCAGAGCGGATCCGCGCGGTCACGAAGGCTGAGGTGAACGAGGCGATCCGAAAGCACCTCCGGCCCGCCGCGATGCACCTCGTGATCGCGGGCGACGTCCCCTCGGTCCCGCAGTAGCGCGGCGCGGGGCGGACGCTCAGACCGCCGAGGGCTCCTCGACGCGGCCGAGCATCCGACGCTCCACCGCCCACGGCTCCCCGTCCCGCTCCTCGAACGCGCGCCAGGCCAAGGTCAGCGCGGATTCCATCCGCTCCCGGTACCGGGCCCTCGCGAACCGTTCCGCATGCCGGCGCAGCGCGTGGGGATCGAACGCGCGGGCGTCCAGCGCCTCGACCGCGCGGCCGAGCCCCTCCTCGCTCGGGTCGTCGTAGAGGACGCCCGTCTCGGGCGCCACGACCTCCGCGGCGCCGCCCTTCGCGAGCGCGACCGCGGGGCGCCCGCACGCCATCGCCTCGAGCGGGGCGATCCCGAAGTCCTCCTCGTGCGCCTGGATCAGCGCGCGGGATCCGCGATACGCGTCGCGCAACGCCTCGGCCCCGAGCCATCCGTCGAAGCGCACGGTCGGCCCGGCGATCGACCGAAGGCGCGCGTGATCGGGCCCGGTGCCCACGATCCGAAGCGGCCGACCGAGCCGGTTCATCACGCGGATCGTCCGCTCGACGCCCTTGTAGGGCACGAGCGCCGAGACGACCAGGTAAGGCGCGTCGGCCGGGAGGGTCGCGCCCCCCGGGGTGAAGAACTCGGTGTCGACGGGCGGGTGGACGACCATCGCCGGGCGGCGATAGTGCTTGGCGATCCGGTCGCGCACGTGGCGCGAGTCGGCGACGAAGAGGTCGACGCGGTCCGCGCTCACTCGATCCCAGAGCCGGAACCGGTGCGCGACGAAGGGCGCCCCGAGGCGCGCCACGGTACCGCTCCGCCCCGGCCCGAAGTAGTCGGGATAGAGGTCCCAGAAGTACCGGACCGGCGTGAAGCAGTAGCAGACGTGGAGCGCGTCGGCCCGCGTGACGGCTCCCTTCGCCGCGCAGTGGCTCAGCGAGACGACGAGGTCGTACGCGCTCAGGTCGAACGATTCGATCGCGAGCGGGTAGAGCGGAACGAAGAGGCGGTAGCGGCTCCGGCCGAACGGGAGCCGCGCGATCCACGACTCGACGATGCGGCGCTCCTCGATCACGCGGGAAACCGAGCCGCGCCGGTGGACCAGGGTGTAGAGGTCGGCCGCCGGGAAGAGCTCGCAGAGTGACTCGAGGCACTTCTCGCCGCCGCGCATCCCGGTGAGCCAGTCGTGGACCAGCGCCACGCGGAGCGAGGAGAGGGGACGGGACACGCCGGGCCTACGAGGCGGGAGCCGTCGCGGCCGCCCGAAGCCGCGTCGCGGCGTCCCGTAGCCGCGCGACCGTCCGCTCGCGACCGAGGAGGAGGATCACGTCGAAGATCCCGGGGGTCACCTTCTTCCCGGTGAGCGCGATCCGCGCCGGCATGATGATCTCGCCGGCCTTCACGCCCTCCTCCGCGGCGAGCCCGCGGGCCGCCCGCTCGATCGGGTCGTGCTCGAACGGCTCGACCGACTGGAGCCGGTCGGCCAGCTTCTCCAAGTGCGCCGGCGCGAGCGTCTTCGCGAGGAGATCGGCCCAGGGGCCGGGCTCGGGGTCCACGCGGTCGACGAAGAGCCACGCCGCGTAATCGAGGAAGTGCTCGGGACGCTTCATCCGGTCGCCGACCGCCTCGACCGCGCGCGCGAGGAGCGCCCGATCGCCGAGCGCGCTCTCGGGAATCGCTCCCGTTCCGCGAAGGTGCGCGACCACCCGGTCCACCCGAGCCTCGACCGGGAGCGAGCGGAAGTACTCGCCGTTCATCCACTCCAGCTTCTCGGTGTTGAAGATCGCCGGATTGTGCGAGATCCGGTCGAGCGAGAAGACCTTCGCCAGCTCGTCGAGGGTGAAGATCTCCCGCTCCCCGTCGTAGGCCCAGCCGAGGAGCGCCAGGAAGTTCACCATCGCCTCCGGCAGGAACCCGGCGTCCCGGTACTCGGTCACCGACGTGGCCCCGTGACGCTTCGAGAGGCGCGTCCCGTCGGGCCCCAGGATCATCGGAACGTGCGCGAACACGGGAGGCGCGAGCCCGAGCGCGTCGTAGAGGCGGATCTGCCGGGGCGTGTTCGAGATGTGGTCGTCGCCGCGGATGACGTGGCTGATCCTCATCGCCGCGTCGTCCACCACCGCGGCGAAGTTGTAGGTCGGGTGCCGGTCCGTGCGGAGGATGACCAGATCGTCGAGGGTCGCGTTCTGGAAGGAGACCTCGCCGCGGACCCCGTCCTCCCAGGACGTGGCGCCCTCCGGCATGAGGAAGCGAAACGCGTGCGGCTCCCCCTTCGCCGCCCGGGCGTCCGACGTCTCGCGGGGGAGCCTGAGGCACGTGCGGTCGTACTTGGGCGGCTCGCCGCGCGAGAGCGCCGCCTCGCGCCGCCGCTTGAGATCCTCGGGGTCGCAGAAGCAGCGGTACGCCTTCCCCTGCGCGAAGAGGCGTTCCGCGGCGGCGGCGTATCCGGCGAGGCGCTCGCTCTGGAAGTAGGGCCCGTACGGGCCGCCGACGTCGGGGCCCTCGTCCCAGTGGAGTCCGAGCCAGCGCATCCCCTCGAAGATGGCCCCCACCGCTTCCGTCGTCGATCGCTCCCGGTCGGTGTCCTCGATCCGGAGCAGGAAGACCCCTCCGTGACGGCGGGCGAAGAGGTAGTTGAAGAGCGCGGTGCGCGCCCCTCCCACGTGGAGGTAGCCGGTCGGGCTCGGCGCGAAGCGCACGCGGATCGGATCGGTCATCCCATCTCCTCGGATCGCGGGGTTCGGGAGGGTCAGCGAAGGAGCGCCATCTTCCGCGTCAAGGCCGCCGCGCCGATCTCGGCGTGGCAGACGTAGACGCCGGAGGCGACCGACTCGCCTGAGTCGCCGCGCCCGTCCCAGAGCGCCTCATGATAGCCGGGATCGTACCGGCGCGAAACCAGCGTCCGCACGAGGCGCCCGTTCACGCCGTAGATGCGCAGGATCACCGTGGTGGGCGCCGGCCCGGGCACCGTGAATCCGATCGCGGTCACGGGATTGAAGGGATTCGGGTGGTTCTGCGCGAGCGAGGCGCGCGCGGGGGGCGCCGTCTCGGGCGTCGGCGGAACGGGCGGCGGCTCGGCCGACGTGAGGATCGGGTAGGTCGCGAGGCCGGTGTGGCGGTTGTCGTGACGGAACATCGGCCACGCCATCCCCGTGGATTGGAAGACGCCGGGATATCGCCATGCGTGGACCTGGCCGTCCCACCCCGCGACGGCGATGTCGGTCGCGCCGTCCTGGTCGAGATCCCAGACGGCGGGCGTGCCCCGGACCTCCCCGCCGATCTCGATCGGGAACCCGCTCACCGGCGTGCCGTCGAAGTGGAACGCGTAGAGGCGACGGTCGTCCGCCCCGATCAGGACCTCGAGCGATCCGTCGCCGTCCAGATCGGCGACGGCGGGGCTCGCCTCCGTCGGCCCGCCGAGCGTCACGCCGGTCCAGCCCGGCAGGATCGCGCCCGAGGGGTCGTACGCGACGAGATGGCCGTCGACGCCGCAGATCACCACGTCGAGGCTCGGGTCGCCGAGGTGTCGTCGCAAGGGCGCCAAGGCGGGCGAGTTGACGCGCCCGTTCCCGGGCGCGAGCGCCAGCGGCCGGGGCCATCCCGGGGCGCGCTGGCCCGCCGCGGTGATCACGTAGACGCTGTCGTTCGCACAGCCGACCGCCACCTCGAGGCCCCCGCCGGGAACGACGTCCCCGATCGCGGGCGACGCGCTCATCGTCCCGTTCGCCGTGAAGGGCCAGCCGGCGATCGGCCCGCTCGGATGGATCGCGTAGAGCCGCCCGGCCGACGTGCCGAAGACGATCTCCTGGGCGCCGTCGCCGTCCAAATCGGCGATCGCGGGAGACGAGATGACGCTGCCGGCCGGGGTGAAGAGGACGCCGTTCGTGGCGGGGTTCGCGTCGCCGTCTCGGATCTCGGTTCCGTCCGCGTGCCACCCGTAGAGGAGGCTCGTGTTCGATCCGACGACCACGTCGGGAGCCCCGTCGCCGTCCACGTCGCCGATCGCCGGACAGGACCAGAACGGCGCGCCCCCTTTCCGGGGCCATCCGGCCATCACCGCGCCGTTCGCGTGGAAGACGCATACGAGCGAGTCGTCCCAGGAGGCCGCCACGATCTCCGGCGTCCCGTCGCCGTCCAGATCGGCGGCTGCCGGAGACGACGGGATGTGGTGGAGCAGGGTCGAGAAGACCCCGGTCGACACGGGATTCGAGTCCCCGTCGATCCAGTCGGAGCCGTCGAATCGGAAGGCGTAGAGATAGTCGGCGCCGACGAGGAGCTCGGGGCGGCCGTCGCCGTTCAAGTCGGCGAGGCAGAGGGACGAGGAGGTCGCGACCCCGGTCGAGGCCGGGAAGCCGGCGAGCGACGGCGGCGTCGTGCTGGCGAGCAGGAAGGGAGAGGGCGCGCTCCGGTTCCCGCTCGAGTCGACGGCGATGACGGCGTAGTGATAGCGGGCGAGCGGGAGGAGCCCCGGGTCCTCGAAGGACGGGATCCGCCGCGTCGGCAATGGGGTGACCGCGACGACCGTTCCGGTCGTGTCCTCCCCGGCGCGGAGCACGAGATAACCGAGCAGATCGCTCGCCGCGACTCCGTTCCAGGCGGTCGTGATCCGGTCGATCGAGGAGCCGATCACGCGGAGCCCGGCCGGCGCCGGAGGCGCCTGGCGCTCGATCGGGAAGGTCCACGCGTGCCCGCGCGCGTCGGTCACGACGAGGTCGAAGAGGCGCCCCGCGGGAACCGAGACGCAATGGAACGCGAGGAGGCTCGTGGTCCGCGTCGTCCCGGGCGGGAGGTCGGACAGGATCCCGGTCGAGTCGACGATCGTGATCCCCGGCGCCGGGTTCCGCGCCACGATGCCCGCGCCCACCGCGCGTCCGTCCCCCTCGTTCCCGACGGTCCACGCCATCGTGAAATCGTCGCCGGAGCCGAGCACGCCGTCGTTCCCGTCGGTGTAGAACGCCCGCGTGAGGAGAAGGGACGGCGCGACCACCGCGAGATCGACGACCGAGGTGTCGGCGCGAACGCCGTCGCTCACCGCGAGGCGGAGCCGCTCGACGCGCGCAACGTTGGGGAGCGCCAGCGCGCGCACGCGGAGCGAATCGGGAATCGCCGTCGCGGCGCCGGGAGCGAGCGCGGCGATCACCGCTTCGGGCTGATCCACCGCGATGCCCGGCGTCAGCGGCGAAACGGTAACCGTGACTTGGCCGGCGCTCGACGTCCCGCCCTGGTTCTTCACCGTCCCCGCGATCGCGAACGACTCCCCCGCGCCCACGAGGCCGTCGCCGTCGCCGGCGACCGCGTCGTTCGCCGCGGCGTCGACCACGTCGAAGTGAGCCGGAGCCGCGGCGGTGACCGCGAGCGTGTCGAGGAACGGGATGGCGTCCCGCCGCGAGACGGCGAGCGAGAAGGGCCCCGTCGAGCCCGGATGGAACGGAACCACCGCCTCCCCCACCGCGTCGGTGAAGACCGCCTGGTAGTCCTCGCCCTCCTTCCAGGCGACGACCAGCGCCGACTCCGCAGGCGCCCCGTGCGCGGAAACGCCGACGAGGAAGCCGCCCCCGTCGAGCGGCACGGACGCCGGGCGCGTCACGAGGAGCGTGTCCGGGGGGCAGCGATACATCGGAAGGCTCGGCACGCCGAGCAGGATCGTCTCGAAGTAGCCCCAGCGTTCCTGGGTCTCGCTCCGCGCGTTCGGCAGGAGCGCGGCGCGCGCGTCCTCGACCGCCTCTCCCAGCGTTCGCTGCGCCGGCCCGAAGAGCTCCTCCACCATCCGTTCGCTCATCCGCTCCGAGATCCCGGGCCACTCGGTGCGCGTGGCCCCGACGTACGCCAGCGCTCCCCCGCTCGGCCGGCGCACCAGGCGCTCCGCGAACGAGTCGTAGTCGACCGCGGCGGAGGCGCAGTTCTGCGAGATCCAGAGGGCGCTCGAGTCCCCGCTCTGGATCGCCGGGAGGTCGGCGACGGTGATCACCTCCGGCCCGACGGAGATCTGGGCCTGGGAACCGTGTCCGATGTGATAGACGACGTTGTAGCCGTGGCCGAGCGCCGCCATGGCGGAGGCCTTGTTGAGCTGCGTCGTCCCCGGGTATCGCGTGTAGTTCTCGTAGTACCGGTCCGGAGTCTGGCAGGACGGAAGCCGCACGCGGAGCGATTCCCCCTGGGTGGCCCCGTCCACCTGCACGAGCTGCGCCGGCGTCCAGTTCGTCGGCGAGAGCACCTCCGCCAGGATCAGCTCCCGCCCGATGTTCTGCACGATCGGCCGGGTCACGTAGCGGAGCGCCTTGTCGACGAGGGCGTTCGCCTCGGCGCGCGTGGTCGCCGACAGCCGCCCCACGGCGATGTCGGGCTCCATGTCGAGGCTGTCGGCCACCTCGCCGTAGATCCCGTTCCCGTTCGAGTCCCAGGTGCCGTCGAGATCGGCGTAGTAGGCGTCGCTCGGCAGGTCGGTGGTCTCGGCGTAGTTCACGCGCACGAAGCGCATCGGGATCGCGTCGTGGTCGCCGGCCAGCACCGCCCACCGGATCCCCCACTGGTCGCGCGCCGCGGCCAGGAACGATCGGATCGCCTGGGCGAGGTCGTTGGAGCGCGGGTCGGCCGCCCGGATCGTGGAGAGCGAGCGCACGACGGTCGGCCGCCCGGACCGGGTCTGGAAGTCGGCGAGGCGCTGGTAGACGTCGGCCAGCGAGTCGGGCGCGAGGATCACGCAATCGACCGAAGAGCCGGCCGTCGACGGGAGGAGGGACGGCGCGAAGGGGGCCGCGTGGAGACGGCTCTGTGCGCCCGGGAGTCTCGGCGACCGCTCCGGAAGGGCGGCGCGCGCGACGGGCGGACCGGCGAGGAGGTTCACGAGAATCGCCGCGGCGGCGCCCGGACCGACCCTCTGAAACAACTTGATGCAATTGCGGTAAAACTCTGTTTTCAATTTAGTTATGTGGCCTGTAGGTCCGCCGCCATGGAAAGCTCGACACGCGCCATTGATCGTACTCCTGCGGACCGCCGCCTTCAATCGATCGACGGGGGCACGCGCAGGGGGCGGGCGAGCCATGCTGCGATCCGGCCGGACACCGCCTCGGGCGTGAAGCCGAGCTCCTTCGCGATCGTCTCGGCGGGCGCCGACGCGCCGAAGCGGTCGAGCCCGATCCGGAGCGCGTCCGCCCCGACGATGGCCGCCCAGGCGTCGGTCCGCGACGCCTCGACGACGACGCGGCGCGGGCCCTCCGGGAGGACCTCCCTCCGGTAGGACTCGGGCTCGGCGGCGAACCGCTCGACGCACGGCATCGAGACGACCCGGGCGCCGATGCCGCGCGCCGCGAGCAGGGTCCGCGCGGCGAGGGCGAGCGGCGTCTCCGAGCCGGTGGCGACGACCACGACGTCGGGCGCGCGATCGGGAGGGTCGGCGAGCACGTAGCCGCCGCGGCGGATCGAGGCCCGGTCGAATCCCGCGGCGCGGTCGATCGGCGGGAGCTTCTGCCGCGTGAGGACGAGCGCCGTCGGGCCCTCTTCCCGCGTCAAGGCCGAGGCCCACGCCACGGCCGTCTCGAGCCCGTCCGCGGGGCGCCAGACGTGCAGGTTCGGAATCAGCCGCAAGGACGGCGTCTGCTCGACGGGCTGGTGCGTGGGACCGTCCTCGCCCAGGAAGACGGAGTCGTGCGTGAAGACGAAGACGACGCGGAGGCCCGTCAGCGCCGCGAGGCGGATCGAGGGGCGCATGTAGTCGGAGAAGACGAGGAACGTCGCGCCGAACGGGAGGAAGGCGCCGTAATAGGAGAGGCCGTTCACGATCGCGCCCATGCCGTGCTCTCGCACTCCGAAGTGGAGCGTCCGCCCCTGGAACGTCACGGGGGCCCCCGGGTCGAGCCGCGCGTGCGCCACGTCGGGCGCGCCCTTGATGTCGGTGTTCGTGGAGGGAGCGAGGTCGGCCGACCCCCCGACCAGGGACGGCACGACCGCCGCCGCGGCCTGGATCACCTTCCCCGACCAGGCGCGCGTGGCGAGCGCTTCCGGCGGCCCGGCGGCTCGAGCGAGGAGCGCCTCCAGATCGCGCGGCGTCTCGCGCGACCAGTGGCGGTCCCAGAGCGCCGCTTCCTCGGGATGCGCCCGGCGCGCCTCGTCGAAGCGCGCCTGCCACGCGGCGCGCTCGCTCCGCTTCGCCTCGGCCCGCGCGTGGAACAAGGCGCGCGCCTCGTCGGGGATCAGGAACGCGGGCTCGAGGGGCCACCCCATCGCCTCCTTCGCCGCCTTGAGCTCGTCCGCGCCGAGCGGCTCCCCGTGCGCCTTGGCGGTCCCCTGCTTCGTGGGCGCGCCCCGGCCGATCACGGTGCGCGCCAGGATCAGGGACGGGCGGCGCTCCTCCGCGATCGCGGCCTCAAGCGCGGCGCCCACCGCGGCGCGGTCGTGCCCGTCCACGCGTTCCGTCTTCCATCCGTACGCGTCGAATCGGCGCGCCACGTCCTCGAGGAACGCGAGACCGGTCGGCCCCTCGATCGAGACGTGGTTGTCGTCGTACAGGTAGACCAGGTTTCCGAGTCCCCACGCGCCGGCGAGCGACGCCGCCTCGGAGGCGATCCCCTCCATCAGGTCGCCGTCGCTCACGACGCCGAAGACCCGGTGGTCGAGGAGTTGGCCGAGCTCCGGAAGCCGCGCCCGGAGGAGCTTCTGCCCGAGCGCCATCCCGACCCCGTTTCCGAACCCCTGCCCGAGCGGTCCCGTGGTCGCCTCGACGCCCGCCGTCAATCCCGCCTCGGGGTGCCCGGGGGTCGTCGATCCCCACTGGCGGAACCGCTCGATCTCGCGCAGGGGGAGGCCGCACTCGAACAGATGGAGGAGCGAATAGAGGAGCATCGACGCGTGCCCCGCCGACAGGACGAACCGGTCGCGGTTCGGCCACGACGCGTCGTCGGGGTCGAAGCGGAGGAAGGACGACCAGAGGACGAAGGCCATGTCGGCCATCCCCATCGGCGCGCCGGGGTGCCCCGACTTCGCCTTCTCGACGGCGTCGGCCGAGAGGAATCGGATCGTGTGGACGCACATCTGTTCCAGCTCGAGCGCGGTGGCGGGCATTCAGGATCTCTCCGGCGCGAAGGCGGCGCGAAGCCGCCGTGTTCGTGGACTCGTCCCTGCTCCGTCGGTGTATCATAGCGCGGTTCCCGATGCACCCCTAAGGCTCAGGGAGAGCGACATGACCAGGGCACGCCGATTCCGCTCGTTCGCGCGCGCGATTCCGCTCGCGCTCCTCGCCGCCCTCTGCTGGATCGGCGGCTGCGCCACCAATCCGGCCACCGGGAAGCGCCAGATCTCGCTCGTCTCGGAGAACAAGGAGCTGGCGATCGGACGCGAGTCCGACCCCGCGGTGATCGCGGAGTACGGCCTCTACGACGACGACGCGACCCAGCGATACGTCGACTCGGTCGGTCAGCGGCTCGCGCGGATCTCGCACCGGCCCGATCTCGTCTGGCACTTCCGGGTGCTCGACTCCCCGGTCGTGAACGCGTTCGCCATCCCGGGCGGCTACATCTACATCACGCGCGGCATCCTCGCCTACATGAACTCCGAGGCCCAGCTCGCCGGCGTCCTCGGACACGAGATCGGCCACGTCACCGCGCGCCACAGCGCGCAGCAGATCACCCGCTCCGAGATCGCGGGGCTAGGCGTCCTGGTCGGCATGGTCTTCGTCGACGCGTTCCGGCCATACGGCGGCCTCGCCCAGCAGGGGCTGGGGCTCCTCTTCCTCAAGTACAGTCGCGACAACGAGACCCAGGCCGACGAGCTGGGGATCGAATACGCCGCGAAGGCGGGGTACGACCCGCGGGAGATCCCGCAGACGTACGCGACGCTGAAGCGGATCGGCGAGCGCGCCGGCTCCTCGCTCCCCTCCTTCCTCTCCACGCACCCCGATCCGGGCGACCGCGAGATCCGCACGACCCAGATCGCGAACGCGACCGCCGCGAGCGCGCGCCGGGGTCTCGAGATCGGCTCGGTGGCCTACCGCCGCCATATCGACGGCATGGTCTTCGGCGACGACCCGCGGAACGGCTACTTCGACGCGAATCGCTTCTATCACCCGCAGCTCGCGTTCCAGATGATCTTCCCGCTCGGATGGCAGACGGCGAACCAGCCGTCGCAGGTCGTGGCCTCGGACGAGCACGCGGGCGCCGCGATGCAGCTCTCGCTCGCGACGTCGCGCGACACGACCCTCTCCGCGCCGCAGTTCGTCGATTCGCTCCGCGCGCGCGGCGAGATCGTCGAGGCGCAGGGACGGAGCGAGAACTTCCGCGACTATTCGGCCTGGGTCGGCAACATCACCGCCAAGGGCTCGAGCGGCCAGACCTCGTTCGTGGCGGGATTCGTGAAGATCCGCGGCGGGCAGTACCTCCAGGTCCTGGGCCAGGTCGGCTCGTCGAACGCGGCGGCCGACCAGATCTTCGCGTCGATCCGGAGCATCGCGGCGCTTCGCGACCCCGCCAAGCTGAACGTCACGCCCGACCGGGTCGAGGTGAAGAGCGTCCCGCGGGCCGAGTCGTTCGCCTCGGTCTACGCGGCCTTCCCCGGCCAGGCGCTGAGCCTGGAGGACAGCGCGATCCTGAACAGCACGCGCGCGGGCACGACGTTCGAAGAGGGAGCCCCCGTCAAGGTCGTCGCGAAGGGGATCCATCCGACCGGCTGAGCGGCCGCGCCGCCCCGCCTGCGCCGCGGGCGGCGATCACGATCCGACGAAGAAGGCGTGGCGCCCGAGCGCGGCGCCGACCGCGAGCACGACGTCCTTCGGCACGCGTCCGAGCAGCACCGCGAGCGTGTATGGGGCCCACGGCACGGCGAGGATACCCGCCGCGAAGCAGATCGCGTCGGACGGCGAGAAGGGGAAGAGGAAGAGCGGCACGAGCGCCAGCCAGCGCCTGCCGCGCAGGAGCGCGTGCGCCTTCTCCACCGCGGCGGGGCCGATCCAACGCTCCGCCATCGGACGGCCCGCGGCGCGGCCGATCCAGTAGGCCGCGGTCGAGCCGAGCAGCGTGCCCACCGCGGTCACCAGCGCCCCTACCACGGGACCATAGAGCGCGCCCGCCAGGAGCGGTACGAATACCCCGGGGACCGGAGCGACGAGGATCTGGGCCGCCTGGACGGCGAGGATCACGACCGGGCCCCAGGCGCCGGCTCCCCGGACCCACGTCTCGACGCGCGCGCGGGTCACGTGCGGCGCGAGCCAGAATCCGAACGCGACGATCGCGGCGACGGCGAGCGACGAGAGGACGATCGCGCCCCACGCCGGGCGCCGCGGCGGCGCCGATCCACCGAGACCGGGGCTCATGCGGCGGCACTCTACGGGAGCGGCGGACGAATCCGAAGCCGAAAAGCGGGGCGGTTTCGCCGCGGCTCGGCGTCGGTTATGCTGCAGGAACGCACGACAGCCCTCACGGGAGCGCCCTCCCGGCGCCTCGTCCACGAACGGAGACCACGAATGACGGACCCCTTCGGATCACGATCCACCCTCGCGGTGGACGGCCGCGATTACACCATCCATCGCTTGAGCGCCGTCGAGCGGGCCGGCATGCCGCTCGAGCGGCTCCCCTACTCGCTCAAGATCCTGCTCGAGAATCTCCTCCGCCACCTGGACGGACGCGTGGTGACGCGGGAGGACGTGGAGGCCGTCGCCCGTTGGAATCCCACGGCCGAGCCCGACCGGGAGATCGCCTTCACGCCCGCGCGCGTGCTCCTCCAGGACTTCACGGGCGTCCCCGCGGTCGTCGACCTCGCCGCCATGCGCGACGCCATGGCCGCGCTCGGCGGCGACGCGCGAAAGATCAATCCCCAGGCGCCGGCCGAGCTGGTCATCGACCACTCCGTGCAGGTGGACGAGTACGGAACCTTGGCCGCGCTCCTCATCAACTCCGAGAAGGAATTCGAACGGAACCACGAGCGCTACCTCTTCCTCCGCTGGGGCCAGAGGGCGTTCCAGAACTTCCGCGTGGTTCCCCCCGCGACCGGGATCGTGCACCAGGTGAACCTCGAGTTCCTGGCGCGCGTCGTCTTCGCCGGCGAGGGGGGCTCGACGCTCGCCTACCCGGACACGCTGATCGGCACCGACTCGCACACGACGATGATCAACGGCTTGGGCGTCCTCGGCTGGGGGGTCGGCGGCATCGAGGCCGAGGCGGCGATGCTCGGGCAGCCGGTCTCGATGCTCGTGCCGCAGGTGGTCGGCTTCCGCCTGAGCGGCTCCCTCCGCGAAGGCGCCACCGCGACGGACCTGGTCCTCACCGTGACCGAGGTGCTTCGGAAGAAGGGCGTGGTCGGCAAGTTCGTGGAGTTCTACGGCCCCGGGCTCGCGGCCCTGCCCGTCGCCGACCGCGCCACGATCGCCAACATGGCCCCCGAGTACGGCGCCACGTGCGGGATCTTCCCGATCGACGACGAGACGCTCCGCTACCTCCGCTTCACCGGGCGGAGCGAGGAGCACGTACGCGTCATCGAGGCCTACGCCCGTGAGCAGGGCCTCTTCCACGGACCCGGGACGCCGGAGGCGTCCTACAGCGACTCGCTGTCGCTCGAGCTGGGACAGGTCGAGCCGAGTCTCGCGGGACCGCGGCGTCCGCAGGACCGCGTCCCGCTGTCGGCGGTGAAGCGGAATTTCATCGACCTCCTCCCGAGCATGAAGGCCGCGCCGAAGACGCCGGCCCCATCGCCGCAGATCGGCCGCTGGGAGGTCGAGGGCGGTGACGGGAACGTCGCGACCGAGGCGCCGCCCCGGCCGACCGTGGCCCTGGCGGGGGCGACCTTCCCGCTCGAGCACGGCGCGGTGGTGATCGCGGCGATCACGAGCTGCACCAACACGTCGAACCCGTCGGTCATGGTGGCGGCGGGGCTGGTCGCGAAACGCGCGGTGGAGCGGGGGCTCAAGACGAAGCCGTGGGTGAAGACGAGCCTCGCGCCGGGATCCAAGGTCGTGACCGGCTACCTGGACCGCGCGGGCCTCACGCCGCCTCTCCAGGCGCTCGGGTTCCACACCGTCGGCTACGGGTGCACGACGTGCATCGGCAACAGCGGGCCCCTCCCCGAGCCGATCTCGAAGGCGGTCGAATCGCAGGGCCTCGTGGTCGCGTCGGTGCTGAGCGGCAACCGCAATTTCGAGGGACGCATCCACCCGGAGGTGCGAGCGAACTACCTCGCGTCCCCGCCGCTCGTCGTCGCGTACGCGCTCGCGGGCCGGATCGACCTCGATATGACGACCGAGCCGCTCGGCTTAGGAGCCGACGGGCAGCCCGTCTTCCTGCGCGACCTCTGGCCGTCCCGGCGGGAGATCGACGACATGATCCGCGAGGCGGTCCGCTCGGAGACCTTCCGGAAGACGTACGCCGACGTCTACACCGGCGACGAGGCGTGGCGCACGCTCCCGATTCCCGAGGGTGACCGGTACGTCTGGGTGGACGAGTCCACGTACGTCAAGCGGCCTCCCTACTTCGACGGCATGGGGCTCGCTCCCGCGCCGGTGACGGACGTCCGCGGCGCGCGCGTCCTCGCCTTCCTCGGCGACAGCGTCACGACCGACCACATCTCCCCCGCCGGGGCGATCAAGCGGCAGAGCCCGGCGGGCGCCTACCTCGAGGCGCACGGGGTCGGGCCGGCCGATTTCAATTCGTATGGATCGCGACGCGGGAACCACGAGGTGATGGTGCGCGGCACGTTCGCGAACGTCCGCATCCGGAACCGGCTCGTCCCGGGCGTGGAGGGGGGCGTCACGATCCACCTGCCGAGCGGCGAGCAGGCGGCCATCTACGACGCCGCGATGCGCTACCAGGCCGAGGGGGTGGCGACGATCGTCCTCGCCGGCAAGGAGTACGGATCGGGTAGCTCGCGCGACTGGGCGGCGAAGGGGCCGCGGCTCCTGGGGGTCCGCGCCGTGATCGCGGAGTCCTACGAGCGGATCCATCGGAGCAACCTGATCGGCATGGGCATCCTGCCGCTCCAATTCCGGCCCGGCGAGAGCGCCGCCTCGCTCGGGCTGACCGGCCAGGAGGTCTTCGACGTCGAGGGTGTCGCCGCCCTCCTGGGCGACCGGTTCCGCCGCGGCGCGGAAACCGTGGTCCGCGCCCGCGGCGACGCGGAACGGACGTTCCGGGCCGTCGTCCGGATCGATACGCCCCAGGAGGCTCGCTACTACGAGCACGGCGGGATCCTCCCCTACGTGCTCCGGCGGCTCCTCTCCGCGTCGCCCGCGTGAACCGGCGCCTTACCGTCGTGGAGTTCCTCCGCTCCGGAGGGCTCCAGCTCGGGCTCACGGCGGCCTGCGCGGCGGCCGGGCTCGGGGGCGCGGCGGTCGGCAGGTGGGCGCCGGAGTCGGAGCTTCGGCTCCCCCTCTACTTCACGTCCTACCTGACCGGGGCCTTCGGTCCGACGCGCGACCTGATCCGGAACCTGCTCGCGCGCCAGCTCGACATCAACCTGCTCATGATCGTCGCGGCCCTCGGGTCGGCGCTGCTCGGCCACTGGGGCGAGGGGGCCGTGCTCCTCTTCCTCTTCTCGCTGAGCGGCGCGCTCGAGCGGATCACGATGGAGCGGACGGCGCGATCGATCGAGTCGTTGATGCAGCTCCGCCCCGAGACCGCCCTGGTGCTTCGCGACGGAGTCGAGGTCCGGGTGCTGGTCGGCGAGATCGCCGTGGGCGAACGGGTGCGCGCGCTCCCGGGAGAGCGATTCGCCGTGGACGGCGTGATCGTGGAGGGAACCTCGTCGGCCGACGAGGCGACCTTGACCGGGGAGTCGGAACCGGTCGAGAAGGTCCTGGGGTCCAAGGTCTTCGCCGGCACGGTCAACCAGCGCGGCGCCCCGGTCATCCGGGTCGAGAAACGCCCCGAGGAGACGGCGATCTCGCGCATCGTCCAGGCCGTCCACGAGGCGCAGAAGACCAAGACCACGACGGAGCGGTTCGTGGACCGATGGCAGCGCCCGTACGTCCTCTCGGTCTTCGGCGCCGCCGCGCTCGCCGCGGCGATCCCCTACTTCGCGCTCGGGCTCCCGGTCCTCGACGCCGTCTACCGCGGCCTCGTGCTCCTCGTCGCCGCCTCCCCCTGCGCGGTCGTGATCGCGACGCCGGCGGCGATGCTCTCCGCGGTGACGCACGCGGCCCGGCACGGGGTCCTCTTCAAGGGGAGCGCGCACCTCGAGCGGCTCGGCGAGATCTCCGCGGTCGCCATGGACAAGACGGGCACGATCACCCACGGGAAACCACGCGTCGTGGCCGTCGAATCGGCGGGATGCCCGGGATCTCCCGAGCGCCTGCTCCGCCTCGCGGCGGCCGTGGAGGCGCGGAGCGAGCACCACACGGGGCGCGCCATCGTGGCCGAGGCCGAACGCCTCGGCCTCTCCCTTCCCCCGGTCTCGGAGTTCGAGAGCCACGCCGGCGAAGGGGTGCACGGCCACGTCGAGGGCATCTGGGTGGGGGCCGGCCGCGAGCCGCTCTTCACACGCCACGACGTGGCGATCCCACCGGGGGCGCTCGCCCTCGCGCGGCGCTGGCGCGAGGAGGGCCGGACCGCGATCCTCGTGGTGGCGCGGCGGTCCGTGGATGGACGGCCGCATCCGGAGGCGGGCGACGAGCACGACCTCGCGTGCGGCGCGATCGCCGTGGCCGACACGGTACGGCCCCAGGCGCGTCGCGCGGTGGCCGCCTGCCGGGCGCTCGGCATCCGCCACGTCGCGATCCTGACCGGCGACCACGCCGGGGTCGCGCGCGCGATCGGCCGCGAGATCGGTACCGACGAGGTGCGCGCCGGGCTTCTCCCGGAGCAGAAGGTCCTCGCCATTCGCGAGCTCTCCGACCGCTGGGGCGGGCTCGCCATGGTCGGCGACGGCGTGAACGACGCCCCCGCGCTCGCCACGGCGACGGTCGGGATCGCGATGGGCGGCGCCGGAACCGACGTCGCGCTCGACACCGCCGACGTGGTCCTGATGCGCGACGACCTCGAGGGGATCCCCTTCTCGCTCTGGCTCGCGCGCCAGTCGCGCCGCGTCGTCGCGCAGAGCCTCTCGCTCGCGTTCGGGGTGATCGGGATCCTCGTGATCTCGACGCTGGCCGGCGTCCTGCCGCTCTGGATCGCCGTCGTCTGCCACGAGGGGAGCACGCTCCTCGTGATCGCGAACGGGGTCCGACTGCTCGGGGTCCCCCACCCCGATTTCGAGCTCGGCTAGCGCTCCCCGGCCGGTGCGGCGTCGACCCGAACCTCCGCGCCGCCGCCGCCGAGCGTGTCGGCCGACGGGGGCCGGATTCCGAGCGCCACGACCGGGGCCAGCGTGGTCACGAGCGCGTAGATCACGAGGCCGCCGAAGAGACGCGGCGGGAGGTCGTAGCGGTCGCGGGCGATCTCCGCGAGCACGAGGCAGAAGACCAGCGTCGGCGTCATCGACAGCGCGATCCGAAGCCCGTGGCGGAACGGCTCTCCGAGCGCGATGCGCCGGTGGAGCGTGACGGTCGCGAGGCGCACCGGGACCGCGACCAGGACGAAGATCGCTCCCACGGCCAGCGCGCGCAGGGTCAGGTCGTGCGTGCGCAGGTGGAGCCCCGCCGAGAAGAAGTAGAACGGGATGAAGAACGACGCGAAGACCTCGACCGCGTGGAACATCCGGTCGCTTCCGACCGCCGGGTACTGATCGCGGAACCGTCCGGCGGCCCACCCCACGACGAACGCCCCGACCAGATAGTAGACGCCCAGCGCGCGCGTCGCGTACCCGCACAGGATCGCCATCATGACGAGGAAGGCGAACTCGGAGCCGGGCGCGGCCGGCGCCACGCCCGCGGCGAAGACGCGAAAGGCGATCGGCAGGATGAAGATCAGCGCCGCCAGGGCCGCGGTCGCGAGGCCGAACCGGAGCGGGGACGTGGACTGCGTCACTCCGAAGAGGATCAGGAGCGCCAGGAGCTCCGTCGCGATCGCCTTGGCCTTCACCCACGCGGCCTCGGACTCGGTCATCCCCGTCGATCGAAGCGTGCTCAGGATGAACCCCGTGGACGGGGTCAGGAGCGCGAGCGAGACGAGGCACGCGGGACGCCAACCGATCTGCGCGACCGACATCGCGGCCCACGTGCCGGCCGCGACGAGAACGCTCCGGATCGCGAGATGCTGCAGGAGGACGAAGCGGTCGCGCGCGAGCGCGCGCACGTCCACGTCGAGCCCCGCCAACAGGAAGAGCGCGATGATCCCGAACGAGGAGAGGAGCGCGATCGTCGTGTCGCCGTGGAAGAGGCCCAGGCCGACCCCCGCCGCCGCTCCGAGGCCGAGCTCGGTGATGGCGGTCGGGATGCGGAAGCGGAGGATGACCTTGGGGACGACGAAGAGGGCGAAGACGAGGAGGACGTACGTGAGCTCTCCGCTCACGAGCTACCCGCGCCCCTCGGCGATCTCGCGCAGCCGGTCGAGGGACGGCACCAGGAAGCGGTCGCGTCCGGTGATCACGAGGCGTTCGCGTCCCCACCGGGAGAGGACCCGGATGGCGGTCTCGACCGTCGTTCCGACGAGGTCGGCGACCTCCTGGCGCGAAAGCTGGATCGGAATCTCGGTTCCGCCCTTCGCCTCGCGCCCCATGCGTTCGACGAGCGTGAGGAAGAGCTGGGCGATGCGCACGTCGACCTTCTGGCCCCGCATCTCCTGGAGCTTGCGGGTCAGCGAGACGGTGAGCTTGGTCAGCTCGCGGATGATCGCGCGGGCGAACTCGGGATTGCGGTCGAGCAGTTCGAAGTAGTCGCGCCGCGGAACCCAAAGGAGCGTGACGGCCTCCAGGCAGATGGCGCTGGCCGGGTAGGGCATGTAGTTGTAGACGGCGATCGCGCCGACCGGCTCGCCTTCCTCGAACAGCTCGAGGATCACGTCCCCCGCGTCCCCGTGGGAGACGATCTTCACCCGCCCCTTGACGATCAGGGTGAGCGACTCGGCGGGGTCGCCGGCGCGCCAGAGGTAGTCGCCGCGCGCGTACTCGCGGATCGCCGCGAGCGCGGCGAGGCGCCGCTGGTCTTCCGGCGAGAGCCCTCGGAAGAGCGGGATCGCGCGCACCGCCCCGAGCACTCGATCGTCCCGAAGCTCCGCCGTCATGGGCACCGCCCCTCCGCGGCCGTATGACGGCCGTCATGGTCCTTTGGTCTACCTCTCCCTATCTCCGTTCACTTCTATCACTTTCAGCGGGATCGCGGCAGCCGAAATGTGATCGCGGCGTGACGCCGGTCATGCCGCCGGGATCCGATTCCGCCGAAACTCCTTCGTGACGGCAATGCAGACGGGAGTTCATGAACCACACGGAGGACGAACGAGATGGACGCCGACAGCCTGATCGAGAGGATCAAGAGCGATCACCGGCGCGTGCTTGCCGAGGTCTCGAGGCTGGAGTCGCTCCTCGCCCGCGGCGGGGCCACGCGCCCGGCGCCTCAGGCGAAGCTCGACGCGCTCGTCCGGATGCTCGAGCGCGAGTTCGGAACCCACATGGCGGCCGAGGACGAGGCGCTCTACCCGGCGGTCGTCGCGGTGGTTCCCGCGGCCAAGGGAAGCGTCGAGCCGCTCCACGATGAGCACGCCGAGCTTCGCGCGATGCTCGAGCGGCTCCGCGAGACGATGGGCGAGCCGGGAGGCGCCGAGCGCGACGAACAGGTCACCGTCCAGGTGGCCGACCTGGCGGCGCTCCTCCGGATCCACATCCGAAAGGAGGAGTCGCTCGTCCTGAGCGTCGCGGCGCGGCTCCTCAGACCTCAAGACATCGACGCGATCGTGAAGCGAATGCACCCGGAGCGCTCCGGCGAGGGCGCCCGGCCCACCACCACGGCACCCACGAAAGGGGACGCACGATGAAGCGCATGTTGATCCGGGCCGCGATCCTGATCCTGGCGGCGGCGGCCTGGGGATGCGGAGGCGGCAAGTCGACGGACACGAAGGGGGCCGCCGGCGGCGCCGCCGTCTCTCCCTACGACAACGGGCCGCGCGCGGCCGATTCCCCGGTCGCGGTGGCGCTCGCCGAGAAGGGAGCGGGCCTTTTCAAGGCCAAGGGCTGCACCGCGTGCCACGCGTACGGCAAGCGCCTGACCGGTCCCGACCTGAAGGGCGTGACGCACCGGCGGACGGCCGACTGGATGGAACATCAGATCCTGCACCCGGAGATCATGACCAAGGAGGATCCCATCTCGCGTCAGCTCCTCGCCACGTACGCCGTGCAGATGTCGAACCAGGGACTCACGCCCGACGAGGCCAAGTCGGTCATCGAATACCTGAAGAAGCTGGACGAGGAGACGGACGAAAAGGAAGGGACGCAGGCCCAGAAGTGAGCCCCGCCCATACCAGAGGAGGAACAGTCATGAAGCGTTGGATCGGTCTCAGCCTCGCGTTCGCGGTCGCGCTCGTCGCCGCGGCGCTCGTGGGAGGGTGCGGCGGCGGTCGCGGGTCGAACGCGGCGCTCAAGACGTACGTGAAGCCCGGAGAGCACGACACGCACTACGCGTTCCTCTCCGGGGGCCACTCCGGGCAGGTGTTCGTGTACGGCCTTCCGTCCTGCCGCTACATCACCACGATCCCCGTGTTCACCCCGGAGCCCGCCAAGGGCTACGGCATCGACGAGGAGTCGAAGGCGATGCTCAAGGGCTTCACCTGGGGCGACGCGCACCACCCGGGCCTCTCCGAGACGAACGGCGACTACGACGGACGCTGGCTCTTCATCAACGACATGCCGAACGCGCGAATCGCGCGGATCGACCTGAGCGACTTCACGACCCGCGAGATCTTCGGGCCGATCCCGAACGTCTCCGCGGCGCACGCGTGCCCCTTCCCGACCCCGAACACCGAATACGTCTTCGCCGCGTCGCGATTCTCGATCCCTCTCCCCTTCCCCAGCGTGGCCAAGGTCGAGGACTACCAGACCAAGTTCAAGGGGATCGTGGCCGGCGTGAAGGTGAGCCCGGAAGGCCACATGTCGCTCGGATTCGAGATCCTGACGCCGCCGTTCGACTGGGACCTCTCCGACGCCGGCAAGGGACCGAGCGAGGGGTGGCAATTCTTCACCTGCTACAACAGCGAAGAGGCCCACGACTCGCTGGAGATCAAGGCCTCCCAGAACGAGATGGACTACTTCCTCGCGGTGAACTGGCGTGAGGCGCAGAAGGCGAGCGACGCGGGCAAGGGTCACATGCTCGGGGGCGTGCCGGTCCTGACGCCGTCGGAGAACAAGGGAATCTGCTACCTGGTCCCGGTTCCGAAGAGCCCGCACGGCGTCGACGTCACGCCGAGCGGCGAGTTCATCTGCTGCTCCGGTAAGCTCCAGGCCGAAGTGACCGTCTACAACTTCAAGAAGATGATGGACGCCATCCAGGCCGGGAAGTTCGAGAAGGAGGTCGAGGGAATCCCGGTGATCGCCTTCCAGGACGTGATGGAGGCAAGGGTTCCGGTCGGTCTCGGCCCGCTCCACACGCAGTTCGACAACAAGGGCTACGCCTACACGTCCCTCTTCCTCGACTCGCAGATCGCGAAATGGAAGGTCGGTCCGCCGTGGAACGTGGTGGACAAGATCGACGTCTACTACTCGATCGGCCACCTCGCCGCTTCGGGGGGCGACACGCGCCACCCGACGGGCGAATACCTGCTCGCGCTCGACAAGCTCTCGAAGGACCGCTACCTGCCGGTCGGACCGTCCCACCCCGAGGCGACGCAGCTGATCGACATCCGGGGCTCGAAGATGGAGCTCCTCTACGACTTCCCGACGTATCCCGAGCCGCACTACGCGCAGATCATCGAGGCGAGCAAGCTCAAGCCGCTCAAGATCTACTCGCTCGCCGACAACAAGAACCCCGACGCGGTCAAGTCGGCCGACCAGACGCGCGTGGAGCGCCACGGCCGGCGGGTCGACGCCTACATGCTGACGATCCGCACGCACTTCACGCCCGACATCATCCGCGTGGCGCAGGGCGACACGATCTACTTCCACGTCACCAACCTGGAGCAGGACGAGGACATCACGCACGGCTTCGGGATCACCTTCTCGAGCAAGGACATGCAGGTCGAGCCCGGCGAGACGAAGACGATGCGGTGGGTGGCCGAGCGGGCCGGCATCCAGCCCTTCTACTGCTCCAATTTCTGCAGCGCGCTTCACCAGGAGATGCAGGGATACATCGAGGTGAATCCGCCGGGGACGAAGCTGGCCCAGGTGGCCCGGCCGAGTCCCGAGGAGATCGCGGAAGTCACCGCGCTCCTTCGGCGGTGATCGCAGGGCGGCGGGGCCGGGCCCGTGTCCGGCCCCCCGTCCCTTCCCCCACGGGAGGTTTGGAATGGTCACGTACCTGAACGGCGCGTTCGCGACGAAAGAGCGGAGGCTCGTTCTCCTGGCCGCGCTGGTGCTGCTCCCGGTCTTCTTCCTCCCCGTGCTCCACGTCTGGGAGATGCGACTCTGGGCGCCGCAGTACCCCGAGGGCCTCCGGCTCACGATCTACTCGAACACCATCCGGGGCGACCTCGACAAGATCAACCTGCTGAACCACTACGTCGGGATGCATCCGATCACGCCGGCCGACTTCGCGGAGTTCCATTACCTGCCGCAGCTCCTGACCGGATTCGGCGTCCTGGCCCTCCTCGCGGCGCTCCTCAACCGGCGGTGGATCGCGGTCCTCGGGTGGCTCCTCTTCACCGGATTCGCGGTCTACATGTTCCGGGACTACGCCCTGTGGCTCTGGCGCTACGGGCACGACCTCGATCCCCGCGCGGCGCTCAAGCTCCCCACCTTCTCGCCCCCCCTGATCGGGTTCGCGCGCATGGCGAACTTCCGGGTCCTGAGCCTCCCCGGTCCGGGCACGCTCCTCCTCGGCGTCGCCTGGCTCCTCGGTCCGATCGCGCTCTGGCTCGAACGGCGCCACGGGAAGCGCGCTCCCGCGGCGGCCGACCGCCCTTGATGATGTCCGAGCGGCGCGGCCGTCCGTTCCTGGCCGGGCTCCTCCTCGCCGCGGCGCTCGCCGCCGGCGGCGCCGGCTCGGCCAGCGCCGCGCGACGGGAGATCCCGGCTCGCGGAGACGCCGCCGAGACCGCGATCCTCGAAGCGGCCGACGGCGACACCCTCCTGCTCGGCGCCGGCGTCCACCGCGGCCCGCTGATCCTCTCGCGCCGTCTCCTCCTCCGGGGAGCTCCGGGCGCGGTGCTCGACGGCGGCGGCGCCGGGACCGTGCTCACGGTGGCGGCCGCTGGCGCCGCGGTCGAATCGCTGACCATCCGGGGGAGCGGGAACGGCGCGCTGACGCTCGACGCGGGGGTCCACGTCGTCTCCGCCCGGGGCGTCCGGCTCCGCGGCCTTCGCGTGGTCGACGTCCTCTACGGGATCGCCGGGGAGCGCGCCGACTCGCTCGTGATCGAAGGCTGCGACCTGACCGGCCGCGTCCATCCCTCCGTCGACGTGACCCCCGAGATGAACGAAGCCGCGGGCAACGGCGTCCACCTCTGGTACTGTCGGGACGTCGCCGTCCGGCGCGTCGCGGAACGGCGCTTCATGGACGGAGTCTATCTCTCGTTCGTCGACCGGATCGTGGTCGAGGACGGACGCTTCTCGCGGAACGGCCGCTACGGGCTCCACACGATGTACTGTCAGGACAATCGCCTCGCCCGGAACCGCTTCCAGTTCAACCTCGCGGGCTGCGCGATCATGTTCTCGAACCATCTCGAGCTCTCCCGGAACGACTTCGTGCACAACCGCGGACCGCGCACGTACGGCGTCCTCCTCCGGGATTGCTCCGACGGCCACTTCCTCGAGAACCGCATGGTCGACAACACCGTCGCCGTCTTCATGGACAACTCGAACCGGAACGTGATCCGGCGGAATCTCGTGCAGGACAACGGCTGGGGCGTGATCCTCTTCTCCTCCTGCGCCGGAAACGAATTCGCGGAGAACGACTTCGTCAACGACGACTACCCCGTGGCCCTCGACATGCGCTACTCGGACAACCGGTTCGACGACGGGCGTCGCGGCAACTACTGGAGCGGGAACGCCCCCTACGACCTGGACGGCGACGGCGCGAGCGACGTACCGTACTCGCCCGTGAGCGCCTTCGCGTTCCTCTCGAAGCGGTATCCCGACCTCGCGATCCTCGCCCAGAGCCCCGCCGCGAACGCCCTCACGATGGCGGAGCGGACCATCCCCGCGCTTCGGCCGAGCCAGATCGTCGACCGGTTCCCGCTCGTCGCGCCCGCCCCCGTCGGCGCGGGCGCCGGTGGCTCGCGAGGAACGCGCGCCGCCGGGGACGAGGCGCCGGGGGCTCGGCGCGGTTCGTTCCCCACCGCGGCCGCCTTCCTCCTCCTGGCCGCCGCGGGACTCAGGGGCGTCGCCTCGCGAGGGGGCCCGCGGTGATCCGGGTCGAAGGGCTCGTGAAGCGCTTCGGCGGGGTCACCGCCGTGGACGGACTCACCTTCGAGGTCGAGCGGGGCGAGACGTTCGCCGTGATCGGTCCGAACGGCGCCGGGAAGACGACCACGCTCAAGCTCATCCTCGGGCTCGCGCGCCCGGACGCGGGCTCGATCGCGATCGGCCCGCGCTCGCTTTCGCCCCTGGGTCCGGAGGCACGCCGCGATCTCGGCTACGTGCCGCAGAAGGTCGAGTTCCCGCCGGGGCGAACCGCGGCGCAGGTGCTCTCCTTCTTCGCCTCGCTCCGGGCCCTTTCCGAGCCGGCGGTCGAGCGCGCGCTCGGGCGGGTCGGCATGGCCGATCTGGCGAACCGCCGCGCGAGCGAGCTGTCGGGCGGATACGCGCAGCGGCTCTCCTTGGCCCAGGCGCTGCTCGCCGACCCGGCGCTCCTCGTGCTCGACGAGCCGACGGCGAGCCTCGACCCGGAAGCCACGTGGGAATTCAGGACCCTGGTCGAGCAGCTTCGCCGCGAGGGAAAGACGATCCTCCTCTGCTCGCACCTCCTGAGCGAGGTGGAGCGCGTGGCCGACCGGGTGCTCATCCTGAACGAGGGGCGGCGCGCGGCGCTCGAGTCGCTCTCCAGCCTGAGAGAGCGCCAGGCGTCGAGCACGCGGCTCGCGATCGAGACGCGGGGCGAGGCGGCGTCCGCGGCCGCGGCGCTCGCCCGCCGGGGCATCGCCTCGGCGCCGATCGACGCGACCCGCCTCACGGTGGACGGAAGCGACGGCCGCGGCGTCGCGGCGCTCGAGGCGCTCCGCGAGGACGCCGTGGCCGTCCGCTCGTTCGAGCTGGTCCGCCCGTCGCTCGAGGAGATCTTCCTCGCCGTGATCCGCCGCGAGCGCGGCGTCGCGGCGCGGGCGGCCGCGGGCTCTGCCCCGGACGCCGGGGGAAACGGCGATGGGCGCTGACCGCCGCGGCCCGTCCGCGCTTCGGACCGCGGCCCGCGCCGCCGCCCGCGCCGCGGCGGTCCTCGTCCCGCTCGCGCTCGCGGGCTCGTTGCCCGGCTGTGTTCGCGCGCCGGAGAGCGGCGCGCCCCGCGTCGCCCTCGGAACGCCGTGCGCGACCTGCGGCATGGAGGTGCGCGACCTCCGATACGCCTGCGCCTCGCGCCGCGGCGGGACCGTGCGCGTCTACGATTCCATCGAGTGCGCCCTGAGGGGGGGCGCGGAATCGGCCGCCGCCGTCTACGTCGCCGATTTCGACACCGGAGGGCTCCACGCGGCCGACTCCCTCTGGGTCGTCCGCGCCGACCTTCCGACGCCGATGGGAGGCGGGTACGTCGCGTTCCTCGATCGCCGGCCCGCCGACCGCGTCGCCGCCGCCCGCGCCGGACGCGTCGGGCGGCTTCGCGACTTCCTCGCCGAAACGCCGGACGCGCGGCGATGACGCGCTCCTACCGGATCCTCGCGCTCGCGCTCGTCCTCCTCGCCGCCTGGCTCGTCGTCGCGGTCCGAGCCCCTCGGCGTCCGGCCACGCCGCCGGAACGGGCCTCGGGCGCGCCGCGCGCCGCGACGATCGACCTCGTGGTCGGCGGCGGAGCGGTACGCCCCGAGAGGACGGCCGTCCCCAAGGGGGCGAACGTCTCCGTGACCGCCGTGAACCAGGACCGCGTGGCCCGCACGATCTCTCTCCTCGGCTACGAGGACCGGATCGCCACGACCCGAATCGGCCCCGGCGACACGATCCGGCTCCGATTCGCCGCCGACCGGCCCGGCGAGGACTTCGCCTGGCTCGTCGACGGACGCCCCGCCGGCACGCTCGCCGTCACCGGCTCGCATCTCGTGGAGGGGCATCGGTGAGCGCGCCCTCGCAAGGACGTGGCCGCCGCGTCCTCGTCATCGCCCGCGAGGAGTACCGCCGCGCGCTCGAGACGCGGTGGCTCTTCGCCTTCACCGCGCTCTTCGCGCTCCTCGTGCTCGGCCTCTCCTATTTCGGCCTCGCCCAGAGCCAGGAGATCGGTTTCCAGGGATTCTCCCGCGTCACGCTGAGCCTCATGAACCTCGTCCTCTTCGTCGTGCCGCTGACCGGGCTCACGCTCGGCGTCGGGAGCATCGCGGGCGGCGCCGAGACGCTCCCGCTCCTCCTCGCGCAGCCGGTCTCGCGCGGAGAGGTGCTCGCCGGCAAGTACCTGGGCCTCGCCGCGGCCCTCACGGCGGCGCAGGCGCTCGGCTTCGGCGTCGGCGGCGTGGTCGTGGCGCTCCAGGCGGGGCCCGACCAGATCGAGGGATTCGTCACCCTGACGCTCCTGTCGTTCGTACTCGGCTGGCTCACGCTCTCCGCCGCCATCTGCATCGCCTCGCTCCTCGCCGACCGCGTGAAGGCGCTCTCGGCGGCGCTCCTCCTCTGGCTCCTCCTCGTCGTCGCGTACGACCTGGCGGTGCTCGGGGCGACGGCGCTCCTCCAGGGGGTGCCCCTCCAAGCCATCCTCTTCCCCGCGCTCCTCCTGAACCCGGTCGATCTCGCCCGCGTGATGATCACGCTCGCGGTCGGATCGGGAGCGCTCTTCGGCCCCACGTCGGCCGTCCTGGTCAAGCTCCTCGGCGGTCCCCTCGGGGTAGCGCTCGGGCTCGTGACGCTCGCGATCGAGACGGCGGCGCCGCTCGTGATCGCGGCGCGCGTCTTCCGGAAACGGGACTGGTGAACCCATGGAGGTGAGGATCCCGCTCCAGGAGGGAGCGCGCCCGCCCGCGCCGCCGGCGGCGGGGGGCGAGGCCAAGCGAGCGCCCGGCAGTCCGGCCGAACCGCCCGACCCCTACCGCATCCTCTTCCCGATGGGCGTGGCCTACGGGATCGCCGGCGCGGCGCTCTGGCCGCTTCACGCGCTGGGCCTCATCCCGTACCCCGCCCAGCTTCACTGGACCCTGATGGCGCAGGGGTTCCAGCATTGCTTCATTCTCGGCTTCTTATTGACCGCCATGCCGTCGTTCATGCATGCCGAACACTGTCGCCGTTCGGAGCTCGTGATCGCGGTCGTCGCGATGGCGGGGTTCGGCGTCGCGGCCGTCCTAGGATGGGCGGCGGCGACCCAGGCGTGTTATCTGGCGACGCTCGCGCTGATCGTCGCGATGGCCTTCCGCCGGCGCCGGCAGGGGGCCGCCTCGCCGCCGGTCGAGTTCTCGCTCGTCGCGTTCGGGATCGCCCTCGGCGCCGTGGGATCGGCGATGATCGGAGGCGCCGCGCTCGGCCTCTTCGACGAGCCGGCGCCGCGCCTCGGGATCCGTCTCGTCTGGATGGGCATGATCCTCTCCGCGGTGCTCGGCGTCGGCGGCCTGCTCGTGCCGACGTTCAGCGCCATGCGCGAGCCGCTCGAGATCCCCGGCATCGCCCGGCCGCACGAGCGGCGGCCCCGGCGGATCCTCTACGGCGTCGTGGCCCTCCTCCTCCTCTGCTCGCTGATTCTCGAGGGGGCGGGCCACGCCGCCCTCGGCGCCATCCTGAGGGCGGCCACCGCCAGCGGCGTGCTGCTCCTCGTCTGGAAGCTGTTCCGAAGGCCGGGGCGAGCCGACCTGCTCTCCTACGCGATCTGGGCCGCCGGGTGGTCGATCTTCGCCGGTCTCTGGCTGATGGCGTTCTTCCCGTCGCACCCCCTGCTCGGCGCGCACTTCGTCCTGATCGGGGGATTCGGGCTCCTCTCGGCGGGGATCGGAACGCGGGTCGTGGTGCGGCACGGCGGCCATCCGCTTCCCGAGGAGGGGCGCGTCCTGCGCCCGGCGGTGATCGCGCTCCTCGCGGCGACGCTCGCCGCGCGGGCGGCGGGCGAGCTGGCTCCTGGCCCTCGTCTCACGCTCCTCGCCGCGAGCGCGCTCGCGTGGATCGCCGCGTGGACCGTCTGGGCGGTCGGGGCGGCGCCGCGAATCCGGCGCCGCCGCGCGCCGCGCGCGGACGCGCCGCGGACCGCGTGACGCGAACGCCCCGATCCGGTATAATGAGCGTATCGTTGTAGGTTTCCGCGCATCTCAGAAGGGTTTCCCCACGGAAACGAACCGCATGGCGTCGAGACGTCGCTCGGCAATCCTGGTCGCGCTCGCGGCCGCCACCGCTGGCGGCTGCGGATGGTTCCAATCCCCGAAGACCACCGCCCCCACCCCGGAAGCCGTCGTTTCCGTCTATGACCGCGGCCCGCGGGCCGGCGAGGCGCCCTACATGCCGGTCTGGGCGATCAGGGGGGAGTCTCTGTTCGTCCAGAAGGGCTGCAAGGCATGCCACGCCTATGGAGCCCGCCTCACCGGCCCCGACCTGAGGGGCGTCACCCGCCGGCGCTCCGCCGAGTGGATGGAGCAACAGATCCTCCACCCCGACGTCATGACCAAGGAAGATCCGATCTCGATGGCCCTGTTCGCCGAGTACGTCGCGCAGATGGCGAATCAAGGGCTCACGCCCGACGAGGCGAAGGACGTCATCGAATACCTGAAGAAGCTGGACGACGGGACGGAGGAGCGGGAAGGGCCGCAGGCCTTCCAGACCCAGAGCCCTCCGCCCTTCGCCGTTCCCGACTCGTCGGCTCCTCCCGCTACTTCCTCTCCACCGCCTTCTTGAGCGCCGCCATGGTGGCGGCCATCTCCCCTTCCATCTTCCCTGCCGTCGCCTGCAGATCCTCCGCCTTGCTCTCGTCCGTGTACTGCTCCACGTACGTGACGTGCGTCATGGCGCCGCTCGGAGAGAGGAGGAGCTTCGCCTGGCACATGTAGGAGCCGTTCGTCGGCTCGTGCGCGACGCGAAGCTCCTTGCCGCGGTCGAGGTAGGTCACGATCGAGCGGCCCCCGTTCCCGAACTCGTCGGTGAAATCGAGCACGTCGCCCACCTTGGCGATCGTCACCTTGGCGTTCGACGCGTTCTTCCAGACCGGGCACCAGGTGACGAGGTTCTTGCCCGCGGTCAGATAGCTCCAGACGGCGACCGGTGGCGCGGCGATGTCCGCTTCCGACGTGAGGCGAACGACCGGGATCTGCTTCCACTCCGCGGACGCGGTCCCGGCGGACCCCGCGGCGAGGGTGAACGAGGCGAGCACGGCGAGGGCGAAACGGCGCTTCATGGCGCTTCCTCCTGGATGTGGACCGGGCGCGACTCCTCGCGCTCCAATCGCGATTCGGAAACCGGGGCGCTGCGTCTATACCGCGAAACGGCGGCCCCCGGCAAGCCCGGTTCGAGGTCGATCGCGCTTTGTGCCTCGTCCGGGCTTCGGTAGAGTCCGCGCATGACCCTCGAAACGCAAGGCCTTGCCGGAATCGCGGTCGCGGCGATCGGCGGCGCGGCGATCGGCGTGGAGCGCCAGCGGTCGGGCCACGCGACCGGCCCGGGGGCTCGGTTCGGGGGCATCCGCACCTTCACGCTCCTCGGCGCCGTCGCCGGCATGGCGGGGTGGATCTGGTCGCTCGGCTCGCCCGCGATCGCCGCGGCGCTGGCCGCCGCGCTCGGCGCCCTCGTGGTCGTCTCGTACGTCGCGTCGAGCCGCCGCGACGTCGACGGAACGACCGAGGTCGCGGCGCTCGCGGTCCTCGGCGCGGGGCTCCTGGCGGGCGCCGGGCGGCTCTCGCTCGCGAGCGGCGTCGTCGCGGTCACCGCGCTCCTCCTCGTCGAGAAGTCGCGGCTCCACGCGGCCGTGGCCAAGCTCGACGACGCGGAGCTGCGCGCCGCGATCCGGTTCGCCGTGATGGCGGTGGTGATCCTGCCGCTCCTGCCCCAAGGGCCGTTCGGCCCCCTCGGCGGCATCCGCCCCCGCCAGCTCTGGATGCTGGTCCTCTTCTTCTCCGGAATCAGCTTCGCGGGCTATCTCGCGCGGCGGGCCATCGGGCTCCGCCACGGGACCGTCGCCGCGGGCCTCCTCGGGGGCCTCGTCTCCTCCACCAGTGTGACGTTCGCTCTCTCCCGGGCGAGCCGCGATCGCGCCGGGATGTCGCGCTCGCTCGCGTTCGGGATCCTCGCCTCGTGCGTCGTCATGTACTTCCGCGTCCTCCTGGCGGCCGCCGTGCTCGACCTCGACCTGATGAGCGCGCTCTTGCCGTACGTGATCGCTCCCCTCGCCGCCACCGCCGGCATCGCCGCCTGGGGCCTTCGCGGGGCCCGGGAGCCTCGCGACGCCCAGCCGGGCCCGTCGAACCCGCTCGAGCTCAAGGCGGCGCTCCAGATGGCCGGCCTCTTCCAGGTCGTCCTCTTCGTGGTTTACGCCGCCCGCGCGGCCTGGGGCGACCTCGGGCTCGCGGTATCCGGCGGCCTCCTCGGCCTCACCGACATGGACGCCCTCACGATCTCCATGGCCCGAACCGCGGCCGATCCGATCGCGCTCCACGGCGCGGCCCAGGCCGTAGCCGTCGGCATCGTGTCGAACAGCCTCTTCAAGGCGGCCGTCGCGCTCGCGCTGGGGCGGGGCGTCCTCCGCTGGGTCGTCCCCGCGTCGCTCTTCGTCTCGGCGATCCTCGGCGCGGCGGCCCTGCTCTACTACCGCTGACGATGCGCGGGCCGATCGACTTCCTCTCACGCGCCGAGCCGAGGGCCGGCGATTCGACCGGCGCCGACGCGCTCTTCGCGCTCGCCGGCGCCCAGGAGCGGGAGGCGTTCACCGCGGACGCCTGGCGGCGCGGCACCGCGCGAACGCTCGTGCTGAGCGTCGGGCGGTTCGACTGGCGCCGCTACCGATCCCTCGGGCTGCCCGGGGGAGACGCCCTGCGCGCCGCCGTCGACGCGGTTCCCTACCGTCGCCGTCACTTCCTCGTGGTGGTCGAAGGGGCGGAAGCCGAGATCGTCTCGATCGGCCGGCGCCGGTTCGGCACACGCCACGAGCTGCGCTGCCTCGCGCGCCTGGCCGCGGAGCGCCGTTGGCGGGCGATCGTCGTCGCGACGTCGGCCTTTCATCTTCGCCGCACGTCCCTCGCGGCGCGCCGGATCTTCCGGGGCTCCGGCGTGTCGATCGCCTACCTCGCGGTGCCGCGCGACCTCGACCGCTACGCGCCCGGAGTCTGGCGCCGGACGTTCCGCGGCGTGCGCGTGGTCGCGAGCGAGTTCGTCAAGCTGGCCGTCTACGCGCTCTTCCTCGGACGCTGACGCGGGCCGCGCCTGGCCGCCGCGAGGCGGCTCCCTGGGCGGTCGAAGCGCGTCACGCCCGCTCGCCGCGCAGGATCACCGACGTGCCGAAGACGCGCTCCTCCACGGAGACCCGCTCGAAGCCCAGGTCGCGCATGAGCCCCGCCACGACGCGCTGGCCCGGATAGGCGCGGATCGACTCGACGATGTGCCAGTAGGTGCTCGCCCGGCCGTGGAGCAGGGCGCCCCACGTGGTGCCCGCCGCGAGGAGGTACGCGACATAGGCGCGCCGCGCGATCGGGTTCTCGGGAACGCCGAAGTCGAGCGAGAGGAAGACGCCCCCCGGGCGGAGGGCGCGATGGATCGCGGCGAGCGTCGCGCCGAGGTCGGTCGGATAGCGGAGCCCGTAGCCCATCAGCACCGCGTCGAACCGCCCGGCCGCGACCGGGATCGCGTTCAGGTCCCCGACGACGTACCGGACGCCCGGGAGGCGTTTGCGATGCGCCTTCGCGAGCATCGGCCGGCTCCGGTCGAGCGCGACGACCCGGTCGTCGCGGCCGGCGGCGCGCAGCAGCGCCGGCAGCTCCGCGGTGCCGGTGGCGAGGTCGAGGATCGCGGCGCCGGGCCGCGGCGGCGGCAGCCGCGCGATGAGCGCGCGCTTCCACCGGCGATCCTGGCCGAGGGAGAGGAGCCGCGTGAGCGCGTCGTATCGGGGTGCCACGCGCCGGAAGATCGCGTCGACGTCCCGGACGCGCTTCTCGCGATCCAAGGGCCACGGTTGGAGGCGGAGGGCGCTCATCTCAGTCGGCGAGCCATCCCGCCCGCTCGAGCGCGCGCCACGCGTCCTCTTCGCCTCGCGAGAGGAGCGCCGCCGCGGTGCGCGGCGAGTAGTCGAGGACGCCTCCCGGAAGGGGGCGGTCGGGTTCCACGATGCAGAGCGGCCGGGGGAGAGCGCCGCTCGTCCATGGTGGCGGGAGCGCCCGCAGCTCCTCCTGGAGATCGCGCCAGTTGGCCAGGTCGAGAAGGCGGCCCCAGACGGTGATCGGGTCCCCGGTCTTCGTCTCGGCGGGGGGCGCCCCGCTCGGCGCCACGACCACGACGAGAACCGCGTCCGCGCTGTCGTGGATCGCGGCCCGAAGCGGATGCATCGAGATCGCCAGGGGGTCGATGAACTCCCGCCCGCGGATCCGCACCGGCTCGAAGATCACCGGAACCGCCGACGACGCGACCGCGGCCTCGAGCACCTCCTCCGGCCTCGTGACCGAGATCGTATCGCCGAGCGCCTCGCGGACCCGATCGCGGAACGACGGCGACGGATCGGGCCAGTTGATGAAGTACGTGACGCGGCCGTTGTCGAGGGCCAGGGCGCTCACGACCAGGTGGACGCGGCCGTCGACCAGCCGCGACGGATCGCCCTCCTCGGCGAGGCGTCGCGCCATCCGCCGCCTCGCCGCGCTGCCCCAGAGGCCCCGCGCCTTGGTCTCGGGGAGGAGGCCGAGGAAGGCCCGGCGGATCAGAGCTCCCACGCGGCCCGGCCGGTTCGCGAGCCAGACCATCGTGGCCACCGCGAGGAGCGTCGCGCTGAATCGGTGGGGCCACGGGAGGGCGAAGAGCCAGGCGACGACGTGGATCGCGGCCCAGACGGCGAGCCCGACGGGCGCCCACCGGCGGGCGCGCCGGCCGATCTCCGGGTCGCCGAAGCGCACGAAAAGCTCCTCCGCGCCGCGGGACGCGCGGAGGATCCCGAATCCGGCCGCGGCGACCACGCCCCACGCGAGGATGTCGAGGATCGCCGACGGCACGCCGATGTCGGCGACCGGCTGACGCCAGTAGAGCGCGGTCACGCTCAGCTCGTAGGACCCGATCCACGCGACGAGCACTTCCACGAGGCCGAGGACCAGAAGGAAGGCCCCGACCGCGCGCCACGCGATGGAGCCGAGGCGCATTCCGATCACGCCCGGGCGCATGTCGCGCCAGACGCGCTCGAGGCCCGCCGCGCTGAACCCCTGCGCGACCCACGCCACGGCGTTGAGCGCTCCCGCCGAGGCGCCCGAGACGATGGCGGGCTCGAGGCCGAGACGCTCCAGCGCCCGGAGCACGCCGACTTCGTAGCCGCCCAGCGCGCCGCCCCCCGAGAGGACGACCGCGATGCGGCGGAACGGGAGGTCGGGGCGGAGCGCGCGGGACATGGCGCGATCATACGGGATTGCCGCGGCGGCCCGAAGCGCCTACCCTTTTGTTCGCATGTCGCCCGATTTCGACGTCGCCCACGCGGTCCGGACGCTCCGCGCCGCCGACCCCGCGCTCGCCCGGCTGATCGACCGCGCCGGACCCTGCCGGTACCGGGTCCGCCCCGCGCAGAATCCCTTTCATTCGCTCGCCGAATCGATCGCCTACCAGCAGCTCCACGGAAGGGCCGCCGCGGCGATCTTCGCGCGCGTTCGCGCGATCTACGCCCCGCGGCGCTTCCCCACCCCCGAGATGTTCCTCGCGACGCCCGACGAGGCGCTCCGCGCCGCCGGACTCTCGCGCGCCAAGCTCGCGGCGATGAGGGATCTCGCGGCGAAAACGGCGGACGGTACGATCCCCTCGCTGGTCCGGCTCAGGCGGATGGACGACGAGGAGATCATCGAACGCCTGACCGAGGTGCGTGGGATCGGGCGGTGGACCGCGGAGATGCTCCTCATGTTCCGTCTCGGGCGCCCGGACGTGCTGCCGGCCACCGACTTCGGGGTCCGCAAGGGATACTCGATCGCGTTCCGGAAACGGGCGATGCCGGCTCCGAAGGCGCTCCTCGCGCATGGCGAGCGGTGGCGGCCGTTCCGTTCGGTGGCCGCCTGGTACCTATGGCGCGCCGCCGACCTGGATGGAAAGATGACCGGCGGGAGGGCGTGACGCGGCGGCACGCGCCGCGTGGATCTCCTGGAGGCTCACGACGTCGACCTGGGTCCGCGCTCGCAGGGCGCGGATGGCCTCCACGGTCGCCGCGGCCGCGGTCATCGTCGTGGTGCAGAGGACGCCGTAGAGGATGGCGTTCTTCCGGATCGCCCCGTCGTCGTAGAACGACGCCTCGCCGAGCGGGGTGTTGATGATGACGTCGATCCCGTGGCTCTTGATCCGGTCCACGATGTTCGGCCGCCCCTCGTTCACCTTGTAGACCATCTCCGCGGGAACCCCGCGCTCGTTCAGGAAGGCGGCGGTGCCGCGCGTCGCCACGATCGTGAATTCCATCTCGTGGAGCGCGCGGGCGAGCGGCAGCACCGCCTTCTTGTCGTGGTCGTGCACGCTGACGAACGCGACGCCGGACGTCGGGACGGTGGAGCCCGCGCCGGCCTGCGCCTTGGCGAACGCCAGGCCGAAGTTCTCCGAGATTCCCATGACCTCGCCGGTCGACTTCATTTCGGGGCCGAGCAGGATGTCGGAGCCCGGGAACTTGAGGAACGGGAAGACCGAGGCCTTGATGAAGAAGCGGTCGACGGCCAGGTCCGCGGTCAGCCCCTGCTCGGCGAGCGTGCGGCCCGCCATGACCCGCGCCGCCACCTTGGCGAGCGGCACGCCGGTCGCCTTGCTGATGAACGGGACCGTGCGCGACGCGCGCGGGTTCACCTCGAGGACCGACACGACGTCGTCCTTGATCGCGAACTGGACGTTCATGAGGCCGCGCACGCCGATCGCCAGCCCGAGACGCCGCGTGTGGTCGCGCAGGGTCTCGAGGTGGCGTTCGGGGATCTGGAACGTCGGAAGCACCGCCGAGGAGTCGCCGCTGTGGATCCCCGCCTCCTCGATGTGCTCCAGGATCCCCCCGATCACCACGCGCTCCCCGTCCGCCACCGCGTCGACGTCCACCTCGTAGGCGTCCTCGAGGAAGCGGTCGATCAGGATCGGATGCTCGGGCGAGGCCTTCACGGCCTCCCGCACGTATTCCTCGAGGTGCGACTCGTCGTAGACGATCGCCATCGCACGGCCGCCCAGGACGTAGGACGGGCGGACCAGCACCGGGTACCCGATCCGCGTCGCGATCCGCGTCGCCTCCTCGAGGGAAACGGCGGTGCCGCTCTCCGGCTGGGGGATGCCCAGCTCGGTCAGGAGGGCGCTGAACCGGCGCCGGTCCTCGGCCAGGTCGATCGCGTCGGGACTCGTGCCGAGGATCCGCACGCCCGCCCGGTGGAGCGGGACGGCGAGCCGAAGGGGCGTCTGCCCTCCGAACTGGATCACCACGCCCTCGGGACGCTCGCGCTCGATCACGTTCATCACGTCCTCGAACGTCAGCGGCTCGAAGTAGAGGCGATCCGACGTGTCGTAGTCGGTCGACACCGTCTCCGGATTGCAGTTCACCATGATGGTCTCGAACCCCTCCTCCTTGAAGGCGAACGAGCCGTGGCAGCAGCAGTAGTCGAACTCGATCCCCTGGCCGATGCGGTTCGGGCCGCTTCCGAGGATCAGGACCTTGCGGCGATCGGTGGGATCCGCCTCGCACTCGGTTTCGTACGTCGAGTAGAGGTACGGCGTGTGCGATTCGAACTCGGCGGCGCAGGTGTCCACGCGCTTGTACACGGGGCGGATGCCGGCTAAGTGGCGCCGCGCGCGGACGGCCCCCTCGCCCGTTCCGAGCAGCTCGCCGATCCGCGCGTCGGAGAATCCCATCCGCTTCGCCTCGCGGAGCGTGTCCGCGTCCATCGACGGCTCGATCCGCTCCTTCATGGCGGCGATCTGCTGGATCTGGTCGAGGAACCATCCGTCGATCCCCGTCATCCGGTGGATCAGGGCGTGATCCCAGCCGAGCTCCAACGCGCGCTTCACGTAGAGGATGCGGTCGGGGTCGGGCGTCAGGAGCTTCTCCCGGATGCGCGCGTCGTCCAGGTCGCGCCGGCCGAATCCACCGTGCCCCGTCTCGAGGCCGCGGAGCCCCTTCTGGAGCGCCTCCTTGAACGTCCGCCCGATCGCCATCACCTCACCGACCGACTTCATCTGGGTCCCGAGGCGCGGGCTCACGTCGCGGAACTTCTCGAAGGCCCAGCGCGGGATCTTCACGACGACGTAGTCGAGCACGGGCTCGAACGACGCCGGCGTGACCCGGGTGATGTCGTTCGGGATCTCGTCCAGGCGATACCCGATCGCGAGGAGCGCCGCGATCTTGGCGATCGGGAACCCGGTCGCCTTGCTCGCGAGCGCCGAGGAGCGCGAGACGCGCGGGTTCATCTCGATCACGACCATCCGCCCCGTCTCGGGATCGACGGCGAACTGGATGTTCGAGCCGCCGGTCTCGACCCCGACCTCGCGGATGATCGCCCGGGCCGCGTTCCGCATGGCCTGGTATTCGCGGTCCGTCAGCGTCTGAGCCGGCGCGACGGTCACCGAATCGCCGGTGTGGATCCCCATCGGATCGAAGTTCTCGATCGAACAGATGACCACGAAGTTGTCCGCCGCGTCGCGCATCACCTCGAGCTCGTACTCCTTCCAGCCGATCACCGACTCCTCGATGAGGATCTCGTGAACCGGCGAGAGATCGAGGCCGCGGGCGGCGGCCTCCTCGAACTCCTCCGCGTTGTACGCGATCCCGCCTCCGGTGCCGCCCAGCGTGTAGGAGGGCCGGATCACGGCCGGGAGCCCGGTCACGTCGAGCACGCGGCGCGCCTCGTCGACGGTGGTGGCGAAGCCGCTCCGCGGGACGTCGAGCCCGATGCGCGCCATCGCCTCCTTGAAGAGACGGCGATCCTCGCCCACCTCGACCGCCCGGCGGCTCGCGCCGATGAGGCGGATCCCGAGCCGGTCGAGGACGCCCCGCGAGGAGAGGGCGACGGCCAGGTTGAGCGCCGTCTGCCCGCCGACCGTGGGGAGCACCGCGTGGGGCCGTTCCCGTTCGAGGATCGCCTCGACCACGTCGGGCGTGAGCGGCTCCACGTACGTCCGGTCGGCGTATTCAGGATCGGTCATGATCGTCGCGGGATTCGAGTTCACGAGCGAGACCCGGATCCCTTCCGCCTTGAGCGCCTTGACCGCCTGGGTCCCGGAGTAGTCGAACTCGCAGGCCTGCCCGATGACGATCGGCCCCGAGCCGATCACGAGCACCGATTCGATCGACCGGTCGCGCGGCATCGCTAGCGCCTCCCCGACCCGGCCCTGTCCCGCGGGGCGCGCCGCTCCGCCATCCTCGCGACGAACTCGCGGAAGAGGTAGTGGCTGTCGTGGGGACCGGGGCTCGCCTCGGGGTGGTACTGCACCGAGAAGACGGGCAGGTCGCGGTGGCGGAACCCCTCCACCGTGCCGTCGTTCAGGTTGAGGTGCGTCAGGACGTACTCGGAGCGGTCGAAGAGCGCCGGATCGACCGCGAAGCCGTGGTTCTGCGCCGTGATCTCCACCTGCCCGGTCGCGAGGTTCTTGACCGGATGGTTGCCGCCGCGATGTCCGTACTTGAGCTTGAACGTCGTCCCGCCGCAGGCCAGGCCGAGGATCTGGTGGCCGAGGCAGATCCCGAAGAGCGGGCGGCCGCTTTGGATCAGCTCCCGGCCGGCCGCGACGGCGTACGCGCACGCCTCGGGATCGCCCGGCCCGTTCGAGAAGAAGATCCCCTCCGGGTCGAGCGCGAGCGCCTCGGCGGCCGGCGTCGTGGCGGGCAGGATCGTGACGTCGCAGCCCGCCAGCGTCAGCATGCGGAGGATGTTCTCCTTCATGCCGAAGTCGTACGCGACGACCCGGTACGGCGCGCTCCCGTCGGGAGTGCGCACGCCGTCCCGGTAGTGGTGCGGCGCCGCGCAGGTCACCTCGCGCGCCAGGTCGGCGCCGATCATCGAAGGAGCGCGCCGCGCCCGCTCGACCAGCGCGCTCGGGTCGTCTCCCGACGTCGAGATCACGCCCCGCTTGGCGCCGTGGGTGCGCAGGTGACGGGTCAGCATCCGGGTATCGATCTCGCTCACGCCGACGATCCCGGCCTCGTCCAGGTAGCGGTTCAGCTCCCCCGCCGCGCGCCACGAGGAGGCCGCGGTCGAGATCTCCCGGACGACGAACCCGGCCACCTGGGGGCGGGAGGACTCCACGTCGTCCCGGTTCACCCCGTAGTTGCCGATGTGGGGGTAGGTCATGGTGACGATCTGCCCGCGATAGGACGGATCGGTGAGGACTTCCTGGTAGCCGCAGAGGGCGGTGTTGAAGACGACCTCACCCGAAGTCTCACCAATGCGGCCGAACCGCTTGCCAATGAATACGATACCGTCCTCAAGCGCAAGCACGGCTCGGGCGTCGTCTCGGGACATCGGGGGTGCGGGCCGCTCCTTTCGTGGCGGAGTGGATTCGGGCTCGATCCGGCGGTAGCCTTGGGGCTGGGCCGGTTTCCGGTCTGCCAATCCCAGGAGGCTCCCATGGGACGAGTCGCCGATCTCCTCAGCGCCAAAGGCTCCGCCATCTATACCATTTCCAGCGACCAAACGGTGTACGAAGCGGTCGTCGAGATGGTCCGTCACAACGTCGGATCGCTCGTCGTACTCGAGGGCGACGATCCGGTGGGGATCATCACCGAGCGGGACTATCTCCGGGAGATCGCGCTCCGCGGCCGCACGTCGCGCAACACGGCGGTGCGGGACATCATGAGCCGGACGGTCATCGTGGTCGATCCGGACCGCTCGCTCGACGATTGCATGGCCATCATGACGGAGCGGCGGGTCCGCCACCTCCCGGTGATCGAGCGGGGGCGGCTGGTGGGGCTCGTCTCGATCGGCGACGTCGTGAAACGGCTCTCCACCGATCAACAGGTCGAAATCCGGTATCTCACCGACTACATCACGGGGAAATATCCAGCATGAAGCCACGGCACGTCGTCGCGCTCGCCGCCGGAATCGCCGCGGTCTCCCTGATCGCCGCGGGAGAGTCGGCGGGCGGTCCGAGGGGGGCCGACAAGGCGGCCCCCGGCAAGCTCCGGCTCTATTCCGTGGAGCGAAAGGGATTCGTCATGGTCGACAAGGTCGTGAAGAGCGAGGCGGAGTGGAAGAAGGAGCTCACGCCCGAGCAGTTCCGCATCACGCGCCAGGCCGGCACCGAGATCGCGTTCACCGGGGCGTATTGGAACAACCATGACCGGGGGGTCTACCGGTGCGTCGCCTGCGGCAACGATCTCTTCGTGTCGGACACCAAGTTCGACAGCGGCACCGGCTGGCCGAGCTTCTGGAAGCCGGCCGCTCCGGAGAACGTCCAGACGGTCGGGGACGAGAGCCTCGGCATGGAGTGGAACGAGGTGCGCTGCGCCCGGTGCGGTTCCCATCTGGGGCATCTCTTCGACGACGGGCCCAAGCCGACCGGTCTTCGGTACTGCATCAACTCGGCGGCGCTTCGATTCGAGAAGGCGAAGTAGCGAAGAAGCACCGGCCGACTAGCCCTTCACGCAGAGGATCGGCGTGAGCCGGGCCACGACGCGCGCGAGCCCCGCCCGCTCGGCGGCGTCGACCACGGCGGCCACGTCCTTGTAGGCGCCGGGCGCCTCCTCGGCGACGCCGCGCGGCGAGGGGCTCCGGATCTCGATCCCCCCGAGACGGAGCGACTCCATCACGTCGCGTCCCCGCCAGCGCTTGAGCGCCGCGGTGCGGCTCATGGCCCGCCCCGCGCCGTGGCAGGCGGACCCGAACGAGCGCGCTTCGCCCTCTCGCGTTCCCGCGAGGATGTACGAGGCGGTCCCCATCGTCCCGCCGATCAGGACCGGCTGGCCGGTCTCGCGGAGAACGCCCGAGAGCTCGGGGTGACCGGGCCCCCACGCGCGCGTGGCTCCCTTCCGGTGGACGTAGAGACGCATCGACTCGCCGCCGACCCGGTGCTCCTCCACCTTGCACGTGTTGTGCGATACGTCGTACAGGAGCGAAAGCGTCGTCCCGGGCAGGACCTCGTCGAACGCCTGGCGCGCCAGATGGGTCACGATTTCCCGGTTCGCGAGGGCGCAGTTGATCCCGGCGCGCATCGCGCCGAGGTATTCCGCGCCGAGATCCGAGTGGATCGGCGCGCACGCGAGCTCCCGGTCGGGAAGCGTGAGCCCATGGCTCGGGGCGGAGACGACCATTCGCTTCAGGTAGTCGGTGCCGATCTGGTGTCCGAGCCCGCGCGAGCCGCAGTGGATCGAGACGACCGCGTCGCCGACCCGGAGTCCGAAGGCCGTCGCGATGTCCGCGGCGCCGATCTCCGACACCTCCTGCACTTCGAGGTAGTGGTTGCCCGATCCCAGGGTGCCCATCTCGTCCTTCTGGCGCTTCTTGGCGTGGTCCGAGACGGCCCCCGGAAGCGCGCCGTCCATCACGCCTCCCTCCTCGACGCGCTCGAGATCCTCGGGACGTCCCCATCCCCGTTCCACGGCCCAACGCGCCCCGCCGAGCAGCATCCGATCGACCTCCTTCGCGTCGAGGTGGATCCGGCCGGTGCTGCCCACGCCCGCGGGCACGGCCCGGTAGAGCGCGTCGGCGACGTCGCCCCGCCGGGCCCTGATCTCGGCCGCGGTGTGCCCGGTGAAGAGCGTGCGGACGCCGCAGGAAATGTCGAAGCCGACGCCGCCCGCCGAGACCACGCCCCCCTGGTCCGGATCGAACGCCGCGACGCCGCCGATCGGGAATCCATAGCCCCAATGGGCGTCCGGCATCACGTACGACGCCCGCACGATGCCGGGGAGCGCGGCGACGTTCACCGCCTGCTCGTAGACCTTGTCGTCCATGTCGCGCAGGAGCGCCTCGGTCGCGTAGAGGATCGCCGGCACCCGCATCGCCCCGTGCGCCGGAATCCACCACTCGCACTCGCCGCGGTGCTCGAATCGGGTCAGCTCCATCGCATGGCCTCGCCCCCGCCACCTGACGTCACACGTCCACCACGCACTGCGCGACCCATGTCCCGTTCGGCTCGCGCGCGACGCGGAGCGAAGTGAAGGTCGCCCCCTTCGGTTCCACGGCCGGTTGGTGCGACCCGACGCGCACGGGCTCTCCCCAAGCCCGCCCCTCGAGCGCGTGCTCCCCGATCGAGACGGCGTAGCGGCCGAAGACCATGCGCCGCGTCGCCATCTCGTAGATCACGGCGTTCAGCCAGTCGACGAGCAGCAGCTCCGGGTCCTGCGGCGCCGGCGCGGGAACGCGGATCGATACCGACTCCGCGTCCTGAACCGTCTCCGGTTCGAGCAGCACGGCGGTCAGGGCAGTCGCCGCCTGCGCGAACGCCTCTTCCATCGTGGCGCCGCGGCCGCGCACGCCGACGTCCGCGCCGTGCTCGAAGTGCTCCCACCGCCCGGCCCTGGCGGCCGTCTCGAGCAGGCGCACGACCTCGTCGTCGGTCACCTGGTGGAAGTCTTCGAAGAACGCTCCGACCGCGAGGAAGCGCTCGGGCGTCGACAGGACGACGACCTCGTCGGCCTCGCGACGGAGCCGGCGGAGGGTCTCCGGCGGGGCGACCGCGGCGGCCGCGACGAGGCGCGCGGGCTTCCGCGCTCGAATCAGGCGGAGCGCGGCCGCGAGCGTCGCGCCCGTCGCGACGCCGTCGTCGACGACGATCACCGTCCGCCCCGCGGGGTCGGCGGGCGCGCGCGCCGGCGTATAGCGGGCGCGGCGCTCGAGGAGGAGCCGCCACTGACGCTGGCGCTCCTCCTCGAGATAGCGCTCCGGGAGCCCCAGCTCCCCGGCGTTCCCGTGGAGCGTCACCGCTCCCGTCTCGTCCACCGCGCCGACGGCGAGCTCGGCCTGGCGCGGCGCGCCCAGCTTGTGGACCAACACGACGTCGAGGTCGCCCTCGAGCTCTCTCGCGATGATCGCGGCCATCGGCATCGCGCCCCGCGGGACGCCGAGCACGAGGGGGCGGCTCCCGCGGTAGCGCGAGAGTCGGCGCGCGAGACGGCGCGCGGCGTCCTCCCGATCCCGGAATGTCTCCGCGTTCACGGCCCGCCTCTCATCGGACGGCCCCCGGCGCGAGGCCGAGTCCCGCGGCGACGCCGACGGCGTACAGCGTGAACGAAAGAAGCGCCCAGGCCTGGGCCGGCACGATCCGCGCCGTAACCTCGGGGTCCCGGGCGAGCCGGCGAGCGGCCACGACGGCGTGCGGGAGCCCGGCGAGCCCCAGGAGGACGAGGGGCGGGCCCGTCGTGGCGGCGATCGCGACGAGCCCCGCGAACGCGACCGCGATCAGCGCCGCGAACGCGCGGCTCGCCGCCCGGCGCCCCAGCCGGACGACGAGCGTCCGCTTCCCCGCCGCGAGATCGGAGCGGTAGTCGGGGAATTCGTTGATCCAGAGGAAGGCCGCGACGAGGATTCCGAGCGGGATCGAGAGAAGGAGGGCGTCCCGGCCGATGGCTCCCCGCTGGACCAGATCGACGCCGCAGGCGATCAGCGGGCCGTAGGTCAGAGCGACCGCCGCCTCTCCGAGGCCGCGATACGAGAGCCGGAGCGGGGCCGCGTGGTAGAACCAGGCGAGGAGGACGCCGGCGAGCCCGAGCCAGAGGACGCGCGGCTCGCGCGCGACGGTGATCCAGAGGCCGATGGCGATCACGGCGCCGTACCCGACCGCCGCGACCGCCGCCGTTTCGCGGCGGCTCAGGAGCCCGTCCACCAGGACGCGCTTCCCCCCGGAGAAGGGGCTCCGGTCCTCCGGCGCGACTCCCCCGTCGGCGCCCGAGTCGAAGTCGACCAGCTCGCCCGAGGCGTTCTTCGCCGTTTCGACGCAGAAGATCCCCGCGATCGTCACGACGAGCCATCCCCATTCCACCGGACCCGCGCGCGCGGCGGCCGCGGCGCCCACGAGGAGCGAGGCCGCCGACGCGAGCGTGATCTTCGGATCGGCCAGGCGGTGGACGCCCTGGCCCCAGCTGGCCCTCATGCGCCCCCCTCGGTCCGCACGGCGCGCGCCACGCTCAGCGAACACCCGGCGCGATACCGGGTCAAGAGGTTCCGGCCCGCCGGGGCCATGTCATCCCTTGGTAGCGTTCCCAGTCGCCCCGCCCGGGTCTATCGTTGTATGTAGAGGGGGTTTCGGTAGGGTTTTCAAATCGACCTGTTCCGTCGGCGCCAAGGGTGTCAACCTACGCGATGGGCAGTCCGCGGAGCCGGCCCGTCAAAGGAGGGAGTCGATGAAGGTTCTCATCGGAGTCGATGATTCGCCGTTTTCCGAGGCGGCGCTCGCCTACGTGAAGCAGGCGGCTTGGCCGCAGGGGACCCAGTTCATCGTCTTGTCCTCGAGTCCGCCCATCTGGATCGGGCCGGGGGAGGCCGTGGGAGCCGCTCCGATCGCCCAGCTGAACCAGGAGCAGCAGGACTACCATCGCGAGGTCGCGGAGAAGGCGGCCAAGTTGCTCACCGGGGCCGGCCTCGCCGCCAAGGCGGTCTCGATGCTCGGCGATCCGCGGTCGGCGATCACCGACGCCGCGACGAGGGAGAAGGCCGACCTGGTGATCGTCGGCTCCCACGGCCGCTCCGGCATCAAGAAGCTGCTCCTCGGGAGCGTGGCGTCGCACGTCGTCTCCCACGCGCCCTGCAGCGTTCTCGTGGTGAAGCGGGCGGCCTAGCCTCCCCGCTCCTCCGGCGGCTTCACGCCGCGGAACGACACGTAGAGCAGGACGTCGTAGGCGATCTTCATCCCCGCGCCGATCACGAGCGGCGCGCCGAGAGACGGCCCCCGCATGAAGAGCCCCGCGAAGGCGGGGGCCACGGCCCACGACCCGAGCCGGACCAGGTGCGTCACCCCGGACGCCGCGGTCCGCTCCTCCGGCCCGACCACCGCCATGACGTAGGACTGCCGCGTGGGCACGTCCATCTCCACGAGCCCCTCCCGGAGGAGGAAGAGCGCGGCCGCGATCGCGAAGGTCGGCGCAAAAGGGACGGTCAAGAGGAAGACGCTCGACGGAATGTGCGTGAAGACCATCGTGTTCACGAGGCCGATCCGGCGCGCGAGCCAGGCCGCGCCGAGGTGCGAACCGGCGTTCAGGAGGCGCGCGGCGAAGAAAAGGAGCCCGATTCCTTCCTCCCGCACGCCGAACCGGACGTAGAAGAAATAGGAGAGGAGGGCGGTCGTGAGGAATCCACCGCCCAGGCCGTCGAGGGCGAAGAGCGCCGAGATCCGCGTGACGATGCGGCGCGTGGCCGGGGTCAGGGCGACGCGGGCCACTCGCGTCGCCGCCTCGACCCGCGGCGAGAGTCCCCGGTAGAGGAGCGCGGTCGCGAAGAGGAGGACCGCGTAGACGAGGACCGCGAGGCGGAGCGATTCCGTGTTCCCCGCGTGCGCGGCGCGGAACGCGGCCGGGAGGCCGGCCGCGAGCGACCCCAGCGCGTGGCCGGCGTCTTGGAGCACGTTGTAGTACGCGAAGACCGCCGTGCGGCGTCCCGGGCTCGCGGTCGACGGAAGGATCACCTGATCGAGGATCATCGACGCCCCGCGGTCCCGGCCCATCCCGTTCAGCATCCCGAAAAACGCCGCGAGGGCGACCACGCCGAACCGCGACGCGAAGGCGACCGCGACGCCCCCCGAGGCGCCGAGGAGGCCGAGCAGGAAGAGCCCCCGGCGCCGGCCGAGCCGATCGCCGCGGAGCGTGATCACCAGCGCGGCCACGGCGGCGCCGGAGAGTCCCGCGGTGACGACGGCGCCGATCCGCGCGGCGTCGAGCCCGGAGGCCGCGAGGTGGATCCCGATCAGCACGCCGATCATGCCCGTGGCGAGCGCGCGGAGGAAGGCGGCCACGTAGAGGATCGCGCGGTCGCGCGAGGACGCCGTCGCCGTGGGATCGATCACGCGGGCACTCAGCGGCCGAGCGAGGAGGTCGCCAGGTAGGTGACCGCCGCGACGGCCGCCGCCGCCGGGATGGTGAGCACCCAAGCCCAGACGATGCGCCCGGCCACGCCCCATCGCACCGCCGAGAGCCGCCGCGTCGAGCCGACGCCCACGATCGCGCCGGTGATCGTATGCGTCGTCGAGACCGGAACGCCGAGGTGGGTCGCCGCGAAGAGGCTGACGGCGCCGGCCGTCTCCGCGCAGAAGCCTCCGAACGGGCGGAGCTTCGTGACGCGCGAGCCGAGCGTGTGGACGATCCGCCATCCCCCGGACAGCGTCCCGAACGCGATCGCCGCGCCGCAGGAGATGACGACCCACGTCGGAATGTAGAAGTGGTCGATCCGCCCCGTCGTCACGAGGAGGAGCGCGATGATGCCCATCGTCTTCTGGGCGTCGTTCGCGCCATGGCCCAGCGAGTAGAGCGCCGCGGAGAGGAGCTGGAGCCGCCGGAAGAGCTGGTCCACCTTGCCCGGCAGGGCGCGGCGGAAGATCCACGACGTGACGATCATGTTCCCCCATCCGAGGATGAGCCCCACGAGCGGCGCGACGACGATGAAGACGGCGATCTTCGTCAGCCCCGGCAGGATCACGGCGGCGATCCCTCCGTAGCACATGGCGGCGCCCACCAGTCCCCCGATCAGGGCGTGGGACGACGACGTGGGGAGTCCGAGCCACCAGGTGAGCAGATTCCACACGATCGCTCCCACGAGGGCCGAGAGGAGCACGTGGTTGTTGACCGCCTCGGTGATCACGATCCCCTTCCCCACCGTCTTCGCCACGGCCTCGCCCAGCACGAACACGGCGATGAAGTTGAAGAAGGCAGCCCAGACGACCGCGAATCCCGGCGTCAGGACCCGCGTCGAGACGACCGTCGCGATCGAGTTGGCGGCGTCGTGGAATCCGTTCAGGTAGTCGAAGAAGAGGGCGAGGACGATGATGAAGAGGACGAGGGGCGAGAACGCGTCGCCGGCGCCGAGGGGGACGCTCACCGATCGGCGCCCGTCAGTTGTTCTTCACGACGATGCCCTCGAGGATGTTCGCGACGTCCTCGCAGTCGTCCGTCGTGGCCTCGAGGCGCCCGTACAGCTCCTTCCACTTGATCAACTCCCGGAAATCGGCCGCGTCCTCGAACAGTTTCGCCGTCATGTTCCGCGAGATGGTATCGGCGTCGTTCTCGAGGGTATGGATCTCGACGCAGTAGGCCTGGATCCGCTTCGGGTCCCGGAGGTGCTTCACGGCCTCGCAGATGGCGACGCAGGCGCGCTCGATGATGTCGATCAGCTCGATCGTCTCGGGCGTGACGCTCTGGACCTTGAAGAGAGCGAACCGGCTCGAGACGCCTTCGATGTTGTCGAGCACGTCGTCGAGGGCGCTGGCGAGCGCGTGGATGTCCTCGCGATCGAACGGGGTGATGAACGTGCGGTTGAGCGTGCTGATCAGATCGTGCGTGAGCTGATCGCCCCGGCTCTCGAGCTCCTTGATGTGTTGCGCCTTCTCCCCGACGTGGTCGAACTGGCGCGCCAACCCCTGGAGCGCCCGCGCGGCCTCGAGGACGGTCTCGGCCTGGGATCCGAAGAGCTCGAAGAACCGGTGCTCGGTCGGAAGGAATCGCAACATGGTCGCGCCGTGTATACACCACGGGGGCGCTCCCTGTCCATGTCGCTCTCGCGCGATCGCCCCCGAGTGCGGTAGGATGCCGCGCCATGGCGGGTCTTCCACGATCCTCGGTCGGCCGATGGCTGCCGGGCACGCTGATCCTGGTCGCGCTGCTCGTCTTCGGGTTGCGAAACGTCGCGTGGCGCCACTTCTCGGAGATCCTGCAGCGGGCCGAGCCGTCGTGGATCCTGGCGGCCGTCGTGCTGCAGCTCGGCACGTATCTCTGCGCGGCGGGCGTCCTCCATCGCGGGATCGCCGCCTCCGGCGTGCGGCGCTCGCTCCTCTCGCTCGTCCCCCTCGGCCTCGCCAAGCTCTTCATCGACCAGGTCGTTCCGACCGGGGGCCTCGGCGGGACCCTCCTGGTGGTGCGAGCGCTCGAGCGGCGCACCGTCCCGCGCGGCGTCGCGACCGCGGCGGTCGTCGTGAACATGCTCTCGTTCTACGCGGCCTACGCGATCGCGGTGGCGGCCACGCTGGGAGTGCTCTGGCTCGGCCACAAGTTCCACCCCGCGATCCTCGTCCTCCTGACCCTGTTCGCGTTCTACGCGACGGCGATGCCGGTGCTGATCCTCTGGATCGTCTACGGCGGCCCCCGGTCCCGCCCGGCGTGGCTCCACCGGGTGCCGGGCTTCGACGCGGCGCTCCGGGCGATCGAGGAGGCGCCCGCGTCCACGCTCCGTCACCCGCTCCTCTTCCTCGAGTCGATCCTGCTCCAGCTCGCGATCGTCGTCCTCGACGCGCTGACGCTCGACGTGCTCCTTCGCGCGACCGGACACGTGGCACCCTTCCCGATCGTCTTCACGAGCTTCGTGCTCGCGTCGATCGCCGCCACGCTGAGCCTTCTTCCGGGCGGCGTCGGGACGTTCGAGGCGGGCTCCGTCGCCTCGCTCCACTACTTCGGCGTGCCGCTCGAGGTCTCCTTGACCGCGACGCTCCTCGTGCGCGGCTTCACGCTCTGGCTCCCGCTCGTACCCGGCGTCTGGTTCGCGCGCCACGAGATGATGGGGTCGGCGCCGCCCGGCGACGCGCCCCCGCCCTAGACCCGGCGCGAGCGGCCCCCGCGGCGCGCTCACGCCTCCAGCGTCGCCTCCAGCGTGATCGTCGCCGTCAGGAGCCGGGAGATCGGGCATCCCGCCTTCGCCTTCGCCGCCGCCGCGTCGAACTTCGCCCGGTCGGCGCCGGGGATCCGGGCGACGCTCGACAGGTGCGACCGGGTCACGGTGAATCCGGCGTCGGTCTTCTCCAGCGTGACCGCCGCGGTCGTGCGCACGCTCTCCGGCGTGAGCCCCACCGCCCCCAGCTCCGCCGAGAGCGCCATCGAGAAGCATCCGGCGTGCGCCGCCGCGATCAGCTCCTCGGGGTTGGTTCCCTTGCCGTTCTCGAATCTCGTGCCGAACGAGTAGGCGGCGTCGGCGAGCACGCCGCTCTCCGTCGATACGGTCCCCTTGCCGTCCTTGAGCCCACCGCGCCAGACCGCCGATCCCTTTCGAACCATGGCTCCTCCTTGTGATGTGGCCGCGAGACGGGCCTCCGGTCCGCTTGGGCCCGCGCGTCCTGCCAACCAAACCGGCCGCGGCGACGTCTATTGTAGGTTGAGGCGCCGCCAGGCGGTAGCCCCGCGGGCTTGCGGCGGGCGCGGCGGGCCGGTACCCTCGCTCCACTTTCGCGTCGCGCACACCGGTACTCCCAGGAGGCTGATTCATGGTCCGTCCCCGACAGCGCCCCGTTCTCCGCTCCGCGTCGCGTCTCCTCGGCGCGCTCCCGCTCCTGGCCGCCGCGTTCGCCGCCGCACCTCCGGCGGGCGCCGCGGCGGCGGTGCCGCCTCCCTTCTTCAGCGACCGCCCGGACGTCAAGACGTACGCCGCCGAGGCCGACGCCGAGATGAAGGAGGCGCAAGGCGCCCTCGACCGGCTCCTCGCCGTCCAGGGCGCCCGCACGATCGACAACACGTGGGGCGCGTACAACGAGGTGATGACGCACGCGGAGAACGTCGCGTACCAGGCGAGCCTCATGGAGTCGTGCCATCCCGATTCCGCGTTCCGCGCGGAGGCCGAGGGCAAGGACCGCCTCTCGTCCAAGTTCCTCGACGACCTCGGGCTGAACCGGGACCTCTACGACGCGCTCCGGGCGGTCGACGTGTCGGGCGCGGACGCCGCGACGCGCTATTTTGTCACCCGGACGCTCCAGGACTTCAAGCGGTCGGGCGTCGACAAGGACGAGGCGACGCGGAAGCAGATCGCGGCGCTCCTCGAGGAGTTGACGAAGACGAGCCAGGAGTTCGACAAGAACATCCGGAACGACTCGAGGAAGATCGAGGTCGAGCCCGCCGAGCTCGAGGGGCTGCCCCAGGACTTCATCGATTCGCACAAGCCCGGTCCCGACGGAAAGGTCACGATCTCGATCGAGTACCCGGACCTCTTCCCCGTCATCCGCTACTGCAAGAGTTCCGAGGTGCGGCGCCGCCTGATGCATGAAGACATGAATCGCGGCTATCCGGGCAACATGGCGGTCCTCGACTCCCTCGTCTCCAAGCGGTACCAGGTCGCGCGCCTGCTCGGCTACGCCACGTGGGCCGACTACATCACGGAGAACAAGATGATCGGCACGGCGGCGCGCGCCGCCGACTTCATCCAACGCCTGAACGACCTGACGCTCAAGCGCGCGAAGGACGAGTACGCGCTCTACCTGAAGCGGAAGCAGGAGGACGATCCCACGGCGACGGTGGTCAACCGCTGGGAGCTCTCGTACTACGGCCGCCTGATCCGGAAGCGCGACTACGACTTCGATCCGGAGGCGGCGCGCCCCTACTTCGCGTTCGAGGACGTGAAGAAGGGCGTGCTCGAGGTGACCTCGAAGATGTTCGGGGTCACGTACAAGAAGGTGGACACGCCGGTCTGGGATCCGTCCGTCGAGGCGTACGAGATGTACGACGGGAAGAAGCTCCTCGGGCGCTTCTTCCTCGACCTCCATCCGCGGCCCGGAAAGTACAACCACGCGGCCAACTTCGGGGTGCGCCAGGGCGTGGCGGGCGTGCAGGTCCCCGAGGGCGCGCTCCTCTGCAACTTCCCCGGCGGCAAGCCGGGGGATCCGGGGCTGATGGAGCACTCGGACGTCGAGACCTTCTTCCACGAGTTCGGCCACCTGATCCACAAGATCTTCGGCGGACAGGGCCGCTGGGAGCCCGTCGCCGGGACGGCGACGGAGCGCGACTTCGTCGAGGCGCCGTCGCAGCTCCTCGAGGAGTGGGTCTGGGATCCCAAGGTCCTTCGAACGTTCGCGTTCCACTACCAGACCCGAAAGCCGATTCCGGTCGAGATGGTGGAGAAGATGCGCCGCGCGGACGCGTTCGGGCGCGCCATGGCCTACGCGACGCAGACCTTCTACTCGGCGGTCTCCCTCGACATCTACAACCGCCCGGCGCCGGAGGTGGACACCGACAAGACCGTGGCCGAGCTGGAGCCGCGCTACTCCGCGACGCCGCCGATGAGCGACACGCACATGCAGTGCTCGTTCGGGCACCTGGATGGCTACTCCGCGGTCTACTACACGTACGAGTGGTCGCTCGTGATCGCCAAGGACATGTTCAGCCAGTTCCACAAGGACAACCTGCTCGACCCCAAGGTCGCGCGGCGATATCGCGACGAGGTGTTGAAGCCCGGAGGGAGCCGCCCGGCCGCGGAGTCGGTGCGCGCGTTCCTCGGGCGCGACTACGATTTCAAGGCCTTCGACGCGTGGCTCGCGGGGAAGAGCTGACGCCGCGGGGCTGGGGCGCGCGGTGAGCCTCTCGGGGTGAGGACGACCCGGGTCCTCCTCGTCCGCCACGGCGCCACGGTCCTCTCCGCCGAGGACCGCTTCGCCGGGGAGACCGACGCCGCGCTCTCCGAGGCGGGCGTCGAGCAGGCGCGGCTCCTGGGCGTCCGCCTCGCGACGGAGGAGATCGCCGCGTTCGTCGCCAGTCCCCTGTCGCGCGCCATGGAGACCGCGCGCCGGATCGCGGCGCCGCACGGCGCGCCCGTCGCCGCCGAAGCCGCCCTTCGGGAGATCTCGCACGGGCGCTGGGAGGGACAGTCGCGCGCCGAGGTGGAAGCGCTCTTCCCCGACGAGTACGCGCGTTGGGAGCGCGATCCGTTCACGTTCGCGCCCGAGGGAGGCGAAACCGGACTGGCCGTGACGGCCCGGGCCCTCCCGGCCCTCCTCGCGCTGGTGGCCTCTCACGAGGGCCGCCAGATCCTGATCGTCTCCCACAAGGCGACGATCCGCCTCCTCCTGAGCTCCCTCCTCGGGTTCGACCCGCGCTCCTACCGGGACCGGCTCGACCAGAGCCCGGCCGCGCTCAACGTCCTCGACTTCCGTGGCCTCGAGAACGCCCGCCTCTGCCTCTTCAACGACACGTCCCACTACCGCCCTGCCGGCGCCCGGCTCCCCGACGCCCCGGCGCCCCGCCTCTCCAAGCGCTGGAGCGCTCCCTAGACCCGAATCGGCGGTCCGACCGTACCCCCGTAACCCAAGCCCTCCCCGCGCCCTCCGGCGTCGAGACCAGGGTCCATAGGTGCGGGGGTGGTACGCCCGGGTATACCCGTGGATAGCTAGGCTAACGTCGCCAATTCGACGAGGATAGGTCGTATGAGGAGGCGGGCGTGATCTTGCAGAGCAATCCCATCTTTCGACCGATCCGGAGGGCACCGGCCCTTCCCATGGGCGCGATTTCGATGCTCGCGCTCGGGCTCGGCGCCGCCTCTGGCGTCTTGGCCGAACCGGCGCCCCTGATCCCCGAGATCGTGGTGCGCGGCTTCGGCGACGACGCGCCCTTCACGCTCCCCCAGGGAATCGCGATCGATCCGACCCACGGCGAGATCCTCGTCGCCGACACCGGGCGCCACGCGGTGGAGATCTTCAGCCGCTCGGGGAAACCGCTCTTCCGCTTCGTGCACGAGGTTCGTCGCGCGGACGGATCGTGGGTCGATGGATCTCCGAGCGGTCTCGCCGCGGGGGTCGACGGGCGCATCTACATCGTCGACATGGCCGCCCCCTACGTGGACGTCGTGGACGGCCGCGGGCGCCCGCTCTCGCGCCTCGAGCCGCCCGCCGAGGAGGGCGCCGGCAACCCCGGCGCCGTCATGATCACCCGAACCGGTCTGACCCTCGTCGCCACGTCCGGCGACACGGGCCGGATCCACTGCTTCAACCGGGACGGCTCCTTTCGCCGTTCCTGGGGAACACCGGGCCCCTCGCCCGGGCAGTTGCGTCACGTTCGTGCCATGGCGGAAGCAAAGGACGGGTCCATCGCCGTCCTCTGCACGGACACGCAGTTCGCCGTGCAACGCTTCTCCGCCGAAGGATCGTACCTCGATGGCTTTGCCCGGCACGAGATCGGACCGGGTAACGTCTCCCTCCCATCCGGTCTCGCCATAACCGAGGACGGCAGGCTTTGGGTAAGCGACGAGCTCCGCCAATCCGTCCAGGTTTTCGATAACTCCGGCCGCTTCCTACGCCAGTTGGGCCAGATGGGCGAAGCGAACGGAGAATTCCTCTACCCCAGCGCCGTCGCCAGCGACGGCAGCACGCGGCTTGCCGTGATCGAGCGGGTCGGAGCCCGATTCCAGCTCTTCCGGCTGCCGGAGGAATGATCGGCCATGAACGGCACTAGGGAAACCGGCGCGAACGCCCTCCGCGCGGCTTCCGGGCAACCATGGGAAAGAAGGTGACTGCATGAGAACCCTCATGCTCCTGATTGCGCTCTGTCTCATCGTCGCGTTCGCACCGGCGGCGACGGCGGGCGATTTCCACGTCGGGACGAACCTGGTCTGTAGCGATTGCCACGTGGCGCACTACAGCCAGTCGCACGCGATGACCTCCGGCGGCACCTCGGTCACGCTCGGCGCCGACGGTCCGTACGATCACCTGCTGCGCAACGAGGTGAACGATCTCTGCTTGACCTGCCACGACGGCCAGTCGTGGGCTCCCGACGTGTTCGGTGGGAGCGCGACCAACTCCAATCGGCTCGCCGGCGGCTTGAACGCCGACCCGGCGCACCGCACGAACGAGACCGGCTACGAGACCCCGGACGGCCACACGCTGTGGTCGACCGCGACGGCCCCGGGCGGCACGTTCAGTGAGCCGGTCGGTCTGGAGTGCACCGACTGCCACGCGCAGCACGGCAGCGCCACCCAGTATCGGAATCTGCTGAACCGCGGTAACTTCACGGGCAAGAACCTGACCTACGCGATCGGGACGAACGACCTCACGAAGGACGTCTTCGAGCGCTCGGCGGCCGGGTACACCTCGAGCAACGTCGACTACAACGAGCCGTCGACCAGCGCCAGCGCGTACGCGAACTGGTGCAAGTCGTGCCATACCGATTTCCATGGCGCGAGCGGCGGCATCGAAGTCGGCGGCGCGAGCAACGGCGGCACGGGCTGGGTGCGTCACCCGCAGGCCGACGTGAACATCGGCGCCAACGCCACGTTCATTTCGAGCCTCTCGCAGTTCAACGGCCACACGAACCGCGTGAAGGTGATGGACTCGCAGGGCCTGTGGAACGGGACGGTGGGCGACAACACGGTGACCCCGTCCTGCTTCTCCTGCCACAAGTCGCACGGTAACAAGAACGCGTTCGGCCTCGTCTTCATGGCCGGAACCGGCACCGTCACGGAAGAGGGCGACGGCGGCGTGTACAAGGATCTGTGCCGCCAGTGCCACATCCAGGGTGGTTGATCTAGAACCCGATCGACGCGGCCGGCCCCACCTGGGGCCGGCCGCTCGATCCCTTTCTCCCGAGCCCGCCCGGAGTGGCGGGCGGTACGGTGGCGCCGCATGAACCGGGCAACCAGGATGGAGACGCCGTACCGGGACCGACCCGAGCGCCCCGGGCTCCGCCGCGCGCTCGTTCCCCTCCTCGCTTCGCTTGCCCTCGTGGCGGCCTCCCGGCCGGCGCCGCTTCGCACGACCGCCGAGATCGAGAAGATCCTGGCCCGCGGACCGCACGCCGGCGAGTGCGAGCAATGCCATGTGATGCACGGCGCGGAAACGTCCCTGCCCGAGCTTCACGCGCTCGTCGGCCCCGACGACAACTCGCTCTGCGACCGCTGCCACACCTCGCCGTGGACGACGGGGAGCTATGCCGGCACCTGGATCTATGCCGGCTCCTCGCACGGATCGAGCCCCAACGCCGCGTGGCCCGGCCCCTCGCCCCCGGCACGAACCGAGCTCGGCGCCGCGGGCAAGTGCGTGAACTGCCACGACGCCCACGGATGGCAGGACGGGCAGGGGGACATCCCGGGCCTCGCCGTCGCGCGCGAGGAGCAGCTCTGCCTCGCCTGCCACAGCGGCTCCCCGGCCTCGACCAACGTCGGAGCGGACTACGTGAAGGCGTTCCGGCATCCGACGACGACCATCTCCGGCATCCATACCGGGCCCGAGGAGTCGTCCCCCACCGACTTCGGCGCCGCGCCGGCGAACCGGCGCCACGCCGAGTGCGTCGACTGCCACAATCCGCACGTCGCGACGCACGATCCCTCGACGCCGCCGCCCGACGACAACCTGTCGCGCGTGAACTATGGCGTGAGCCGGGTCCGCGTGACGAACGGCGGGGCCGGCTCGCCGCCGACCTTCACCTTCGTCGCGGCGTCCGATACGTTGAGCCCGCCCCTCGCCGAGTACGAGCTCTGCTTCAAGTGCCATTCGTCGTGGACGGTCCAGCCGAGCGGGCAGACCGATCTGGCCGCGGCGCTCAATCCCTCCAATCCCTCGTACCACCCGGTGGAGTCCGTCGGCCGCGACCCGTCGATCCGGATCGGCGCCTTCGCCCCGGGATGGGGGCCGACGTCGCTCACGCGGTGCGGCTCGTGCCACGGCAGCGATTTCGGAACCACCGAGGGCCCGCACGGCTCGTCCTACCGCTACATCCTCCGGGCGTCCTACGCGGCGTCAACGGCGCCGCGCACGATGACCTCCGATGAGATCTGCTTCACGTGCCACGCGTACGACGTCTACGCGAACCCCACCTCGTCGGCGGCCACGCTGACCCAGTCGCGATTCAACGAACCGGGGGACGCGAAGGGGCACGCGCGGCACGTGGGCGAGGAGAACGTCCCCTGCTACGGCTGCCACGTGACGCACGGCTCGTCGACGCTTCCCCACCTCCTCGTCACGGGGCGAATCCCCGGCATCGCGGCGTACACCGAGACCCCGACTGGGGGCACCTGCCAGCCGACCTGTCACGGCTCCGAGAGTTACTCGGTGAACTATGCTCGATGAGAGCGAGCCCGGCGCGGCGGGGTGTCCGAGGCGAGGGCTCCTCGCGACCGTTCTCGCCGCGGCGACGCTCCTCGGACTCGCCGCCGCTCCCGCCGCCGCCGCGCCGACGCCGCAGTCGCTCCGTGGATTCGCCCAGGTGCAGTACGAGAGCCAGGACCAGCGGGGCGGTCTCGCCGACGACGTCCAGTGGTGGACGCGCACCCTCCAGGTGGACTACACCACGCGCCTCAAGGATGAGCTCAACGTCGCCGCGCAGGGCGTCTGGAGCGACCTTTCCTACATCGACCGCCCCGATCGTCGTACGCAACCGCGCGGCTCGATCCGGCTCGCCCACCGGTTCTTCGGAGCCAGCGCTTCCTACCGCCCGCTCCGGACCACCGACGCGCTCGGCGTCACCGTCCGGCAGCGCGAGACCCTCTTCTCCGGCTATCTCCTCAGACCCGGGTGGCCCTCGGTGACCGGGACGTGGATCCGGCGCCACCAGCTCGAGAACGTGGGCGGCCCGGCGGCGACCGGGGTCACGCGGTCGGTCCAGGCGAACCACCAGCTCGGCCCCCTCAACGTCCGCGGCTCCTGGGGCGATCAGATCCGTTTCGTCGGGGAGGATCAGGTCCGCACGTTCACGCAGACCAACTTCGGCGGCGGCGGCACGTTCGCCGTCACGCGCGGGAGCGCGAACGCGGCGCTCCAGTACGACTTCCAGGGCGTCCAGAGCGGGGCCCCGGGAGCCGTCCTCCAGCGGACCGGGATCCACGCGGCGCAGGGCTCGGCGATGAACCGGTTCTCGAAGCGTTTCGACGCCGCAGCGAGCTACGTCTACCACCGGACGATCGTGCGGAACAACGTCCGGACCGATCTGGACGAGCACGAGGGCGCCCTGTTGGGGAATTGGCGGATGACGCAAGCGCTGCGCCTCACGTCGGGCGGTGGGCTCCGCACCGCTCGGTTGGAGTCCCGGCAGCGGACCGAACGCTACGTGCTCGCGACCGCGGCCGCGGAAGGCGCCATCCGGAGGGGCATGACCGGAGTCGCCGCGGTGACGCGTTCCTACAATTGGTTTCCCGGAGAAACGCCCCATCCGGTCGACGCCTATCACGCCGGGGGGCGCGTTCGCCTCGCGCGCGGACTCGACGCGAACGCCGACGCCCAGGTGACCGCGTCGAGGAGCCGCGCCGCGATCGCCGATACCGCGGGCGGACCGACGCGCGTGACGGCGCAGTCGGGGTTCGGCTTCGTCGCCGTTCCCCTTCAACCCATCAGCGTGGCCTTCTCGTGGCGCGAGTATCGCACCGGGGCCTCGCTCTTCGATCCATCGGCGCGGGCCCGGTCGAGCACGTGGGAGACCCGCTGGAATCCCTCCACCGCGCTCTCGTTGAACGCGACGCTGGGCCGCTCCCGAGGGCTCGGCGCGAGCGAACCGGTGGTTACGACCGCGACCGCGAACGCCGCCTGGCGGCCCCGCGCTTCCCTCGATCTTTCCGGATCCTATACGCGAAGCGATCGCGTACGATTCGACCCCACCTCGGGTATCAGCGTCGGGCGGGAGGTCTACGGCGCCCGGCTCCTCGCGTCCATCGCCACCGACTGGCGCGTCCAGGTCGCGGCGACCGACGCCGACCCGGGCCGTCCCAGCCACGTTCGCCAGTGGGACCTCTCTCTGACCAAGGCGTTTCGGAGGTAACCCTCGATGACGGTGCGTCCGCAAGGCACGATCCGGCCCTCCCTCGCGTGGCTCCTGGCCGCCTCGTTGCTGGCCCTCGCTCCGGGCTGCGCGTCGGGCCCGCGCCTCTACGTGAACTCGGAGGCCGATCTCGCCTTCTACAAGAAGATCGCGGTCCTCCCGTTCACGAATCTAAGCGCCGAGCGATTCGCCGGCGAGCGGGTGACGCGCGGATTCCTCGTCGAGTTGACCATGGCCGAGCGCTACCAGATCGTGGATCCCGCCGAGTTCCTCGCCCTGCTCGACAAGATGGGCGGGCTCCCGGGATCCAACGGCATCTACGACCCCGCGAAGCTCAAGGACGCGGCGACGCAGGTCGGCGCGAATGCCGTGCTCCGAGGCGCCGTGACCGAATTCCGGATGCAGCGGACGGGGAATTCCGAGATCCCCGTGGTCGCCTTCGACGTCGAGCTGATCGACGTCGCGACGTCGAACGTGATCTGGCGCGGCTCGATCGGGAAGCGGGGCAAGGGACGCGTCCCGGTTTTCGGCGGCGGCCAGCGGACGTACGCCGGCCTCGTCGAGAGCGCGAGCCGCGAGCTGGTGGGGCGGCTCGAGAAGGAGGGCTTCTGATGACGCGAGCGTTCCGGACGGCCGCGGACCGCGTCGTGCTCGCCACGGCGGCCGCGCTCCTCCTCGCGGGGTGCGCGGGGACGGGTCGCCGTTCGGAGTCCGGCGGCACGGTGCCAACGGACCATCCACGCGCGGCCCTCCTTCCGTTCGAGAATCTATCCGGACGCGAGGAGCAGGGACGCCTCTTCACGCAGGTGTTCCTCGTCGAGCTGGTGAAGAGCGGAGCGTGCGAGATGACGGAGCCGGGACACGTGGACGAGATGCTCGACCGGCTGGGTATCCGCGGGACGGGGTCGCTCTCCTCGGAGCAGCTCCGCCTCCTCGGCGACTCCCTCGACGTGCGCTACGTCTTCCTCGGGAGCGTTCTCGAGGCGGGAACCGTCAAGACCTGGGACGGCGAAACGCCGTCGGCCGGCGCGGCCCTCAGGATGGTCGAGCCCGCGACGGGGCGCGTCGTCTGGGCGGGACTCAAGGTCCGAACGGGCGACGACGGTGAGACGGTATTCGGATGGGGTCGGGAGCAGAGCGCGCAGCGGTTGGTCTCGCGCCTCGCGCGGGAGATGCTCGGGCCGTTCGTGGACGCCGGCGCCGCATGGCGCCGCCAAGGCGGGAAGATCGGGGGAACGAAATGAAGCGGCACGCCGTGGAATTCGGTCGTTGGCTTCGCCTCGTCGCCGCGTGCCTCGTTCTGGCGCTCGCGGCCCTCGGTGCCGCACCCACGGTGCGGCCCGTCACGAGCCACGCCAAGAACAAGAGCATCGGGAAGCTCGAAACGGTGACCCTGGCGATCCGCCACCGCGTCTTCCACGAGTTCTCCGACGTCCGGCAGGTGAAGCTGAACCAGGACTTCGTCGTCGGCGACACCGAGTACTCCGGGCGCGTGGTCCGCTACGTCCCCGATTTCGCGATGGATCTGAAGACCGGCAAGGTCGTGACCCGGTCCGAGGAGCCGCGGAACCCGGCGTTCCAGATCATCGTGAGGGAGAAAGGGGTGCCCCAGGATACGACCTGGGCGCTCCTCCGCATGCCGCCGCACTTCGCCCAGAAATCGATGCTCGCGTTCAAGATCGCGCGCATCGACTTCGTCGGCCGGGAGCCGATTCTGGCCGACACGACGCACGCGGACGAGGCGCCCGGCTCGGGCGGCATGACGCTGGACCACGGCGGGATGCAGATGCCTCCGGGGATGCCCCACGGAATGTCGGGCACGGCGCCCCCGGGCATGCCGCCGGGTCACCCGATGGTCATGCCGCCGCATGCGGCGAAGCCCGACAGCGTGGCGAAGGCCGCGCGCCAGCCCGGGGAGAAGAAATAGCCGTGATCCGGCGCCGGCCCTCCCTTCTCCTCGCGGCCGCCCTCGCCGCGGCGCTCGCCACGGCGGCCCTCGGCGTCTCCCCGGACGCCGCCCTCGCCGCGTCCAAGTCGAAGAAGCCGGCGCGGCCGCAGCGCGAGTGCTACGACTGCCACAAGGACTCGAAGCAGGAGTACCAGAAGAAGGTCATCCACGCGCCGGTCGTCAAGAACGACTGCTACGCCTGCCACCAGAGCCACGGCTTCAGCCAGGTGCTCGTGCTCCAGAAGCCGATGCCCGAGCTCTGCTTCACGTGCCACAAGGACGTGAAGGAGAAGGTGCCGGAGCATCAGCACGACGCATTCGCCAAGGGCCAGTGCATCGGCTGCCACGATCCGCACGCCTCGAACCAGGCGGCGCTGATCCGCGACGGAGGCCCCGACGCCTCCTGCTACAAGTGCCACAAGGACACCGCCGAGGAGGCGAAGCAGCCCCAGGTCCACGCGGTCTTCGCGAAGGGCGACTGCTACGCCTGTCACACGGCCCACGGCGGCAAGACGGCCGAGCTCCTGCGCGCGAGCGGCGACGCGCTCTGCGCGACCTGCCACGACGCGGCTTCGATGACGACCAAGCACGCCAAGGTGGTCACGGGCGGACTCGCCTGCCTCGACTGCCACGAGCCGCACGCGTCGACGCGGGAGAATCTCCTCCGGAAGAACGCCCACGATCCGGTCGCCGAGGGCGATTGCGAGTCGTGTCACGTCATGGCCGACGGCAAGGCGACGGCCAAGCTGGTCGCGGAGGTCCCCAAGCTCTGCATGACCTGCCACGACGAGCTGGCCGACGAGATCAAGCGAAAGCACCCGCACCCACCCGCCGAGGACGGCGAGTGCCTCGAGTGCCACGATCCCCACCGCGGGACCGAGAAGCCGCTCCTCAAGCAGCGGCCGGAGAAGCTCTGCGGCACGTGCCACGACGAGGTCCAGGACGCGCTCGCGAAACCGGTCAAGCACAAGGCCTTCACGCTCGGGCGATGCGCCTCGTGCCACGAGCCGCACGGGAGCGACTTCGACAAGCTGGTGAAGACCGAAGACGGCACGATGTGCCTCTCCTGTCACGAGGAGAAGTCGAAGGCGATCACCGCCGGGACGGGGCTCCACCCACCGTTCGGGAAGAAGGACTGCTTCGCGTGCCACACGCCCCACTCCGGCGACCAGCCGCACCTCCTCAAGAAGGAGGAGCGCGACGTCTGCCGCTCGTGCCACGCGGGGCTCGACAAGAAGCTCGCCGGCCTCGAGATCCATCCGCCGTTCCGGTCGGGCCAGTGCGAGGCCTGCCACAACCCGCACCAGTCCGCCGAGCCGGCGTTCCTGAAGGACAAGCCGGCCGTGGTCTGCGGCACGTGCCACGCCGAGCCCGCCCGCGAGGCGGCGTCCGAGTTCCCGCACCAGCCGGCGAAGGAGGGCAAGTGCCTCGCGTGCCACGCGCCGCACGGGGGACAGGGCACCGCGTTGCTCGCGGCGGCGACTCCCGGGCTATGCCTCGGCTGTCACGCCGACATCAAGGCGAAGATCGAGGGCCCGAACGCGCACACGGCGGCGGCCAAGGGGCAGTGCTCCGCTTGTCACGAGCCGCACGGGGGCAAGCGGAAGGGGCTCCTCAAGGCGGACGCGAACGCGCTCTGCCAGTCGTGCCACGACGGGATCGGAAAGGAAGGATCAGAAGTCCATCCGCCCGTCGAGGAGAAGGAATGCCTGACCTGCCACGACCCGCACGGCGGCGTCGCGGCGCCGAGCCTCACCAAGGCGGTGCCGGCGCTCTGCGCCCGGTGCCACGACCTGACCGACCAGGACCTGATCGACTCGCACAAGGGGGCGAAGCTCGACGGCGTGAACTGCACCTCGTGCCACACGCCGCACGCCTCGCCGAATCCGGGCCTCCTCTCGAAGAACACCCACCCGGGGTTCGGGAACAAGGAGTGCGAGAAGTGCCACCTCCGGAGTGGCCCGCCGAGCGCGGCCGCGGTCCAGAAGCCCGTGCCGGCGCTC
>DASVDZ010000005.1:0-65248 GCA_036380835.1 Candidatus Eiseniibacteriota bacterium
TGGTGGTTCGCATCTGGGTTTCTTGGTGATGAATGGGCCATTCAGCGATTTGTCCGTGGGCTTTCGATCGTTCCCAAGACGGAGGCGGATCATTCGGTACTCGATCGACTGGCTGCTATCGCCCGAACGCTCCCTTCGGATGTGATCAGCGCGGTTGGCACGATGATCGAGGGCGATACACGAGGCTGGGTTGTCGAGGTCTGGCGTGGGAAGGTTGAAGCGGTACTCCAGCAGATAGGTTCGGTCGATTCCCCTGAAGTCCGGAAGCAACTACGTGAACTCGTCAGTAAGCTTACGGCGAAGGGGTACGCTGAGTTCAGGCGTTTCCTTCACTGAAGAGGGTATGGTCTGACACGGGATGGCGGAGCGCGCTGATTCGTTTGACCGTGAGTAGCTCGGGCCATCCGGTCACCGAGAGCTGTCCGCAACCGTCCAGTAGTGGCCGTACTTCGCCCACCAGGTTTCCACAATGTCGCGCGGGCGACGTGAGCGCTGATCGTAGAACTTTAGGTACTCGCCGCCGGTTCGCGCCAGGATGCGGTCGTCTTGCGTCGCATAGAGGAGCGCTTCCTGGACCCGCTCGCGCACGAACGGACTCGGGTCTGCGATGCGCTTGACAAGCACCGGCACGACCCCGGGGCCCATCTGCCCGAGTCGTTCCGGTGCATTCCAAAATACAAGCTCGGCGTCGGGGCACCCACCGATTGCGTAGAAGGACGTGTCGGCCAGCCTGGTGACATAGAACGAAAGGGTGTCGGGGTCGAGCGCAAGTTCGGTCGGCGTGAAGGGACGCGTGATCGGGATTGGCGTGGGGACCCCTCGCGCAAGCACGCTATCAGCATGGGCAATCGCCTGACGCGTCTGCACCCGCTGGGCCACGCCTCCAGGGCGATCCACCCATCGACTGAATACCACCGTGCCTTGAGAGGTTCGGATACTGCCGCGAAGGGCACGGGTGCGATTCATGGATGCTGCCATGTCGGCGAACCGTGCCGCTCGTGACCGCCCTGCCGAGCCCGCAACCCGGCCAACAACCCAGACGTCGGAGCAGTTCTGCATCGAGGCCGCTGCCTCCTGGTACATCCGCCCAAGTTGCGCTCGCACGAACGCGTCGTGACGCGGGGCGTCGGGGTGCATGAAGTGGACGACCGTGAACGCTCGCGGCAGCCGCGAGCGGAGCGCGTCGACGACATCTTCGTCGAACAGTACGAGGACTGCCGTGCTGTCCGCTTGGCTTGTGGTGGTGATTCGCTTGACCAACGTGCGCCAGGGATCCTCGCCCCCGTCACCCGGAAACGCGAACACGCTGATCGCGATGAGTACAGCCGCGTACGGGGGCACGAGGCGGAAGCGCATAGGCATGCCAAATTATCGGCCTGCTGACACGCTGGCTGAAGGTTGCGTGATGCAGGAGCCACAGTCTCAGCGGTCTTATGGACCGCTCCGTCCACACCTCCGAGCGCCTCAACGTGTTATGTTCCAAGAAGGTGGAGGGGTGCGCGAGTGGCTAATGCGGGCGGTCTTGAAAACCGTCCAATGAGGAAGTAGACAGTTCTAGGGCCGAGCCCCAAGACCGCATCAGGCTGTGGTGATCGGCCCGCCGCACGGTGGTGTCAAAGAGCAAGGTCCTGGTGTGTTTGCACAGGAGATGGCGCGGCGCGGGTTCGTCGCCCTTGGGTTCGATCCGTCGTACAACGGTGAAAGCGGCGGGGAGCCGCGGCACATCACCTCGCCGGAGATCTTCGCCGAGGATTTCAGCGCCGGCGTCGACTTCCTCGGCACACTGCCCTACGTGGACCGTGAAGAGATCGGAGCCATCGGCATCTGCGGCAGCGGCGGGTTTGCCCTGAACGCAGCTCAAGTCGACCCGCGCATCAAGGCCGTCGCCACCGCCGCCATGTATGACATCAGTCGCCTGAATCGACGCGGGTTCCGCGACAGCAACGGCGACGCGGAGCGTAGGAAGGTCCTTGCCGATGTCGCCGCTCAGCGCTGGCGGGACGTGGACGCAGGTGAGCCGGCTCTGACCCCAACGTTCCCCGACACGATGCCGACGGGAGGCTTCGACCCGATTTCGATGGAGTTCTTCGAGTACTACGTCACGGACCGCGGGCACCATCCGCGCTCGATCGGAGCGTTCACGGTGACCAGCGCGGCCGCGCATATCAACCTCGGTGAGCTGCGCAATATCCCCGACATCGCACCGCGACCGATTCTGCTTATCACGGGCGAGCACGCACACTCGCGATACTTCAGCGAATCCGTGTATCAGCAGGCGACGGGCCCCAAGGAGCTTGTCGTGGTCCCGCGGGCACGCCATATCGACCTCTATGACCGTACCGAACTGATCCCATTCGACAAACTCAAGAAGTTCTTCTCCGAGAACCTTCACGTGGCAGATAGGAAGTAGCGATTCTCGCAAGCACGCAGTGGTGGGATCGGCGTTGAGTCTGCGCGGCAGCGAATTACCCGCATCCAATATTCACGAGGCGACGATGAAGATTGGCTGCGTGCTCCGATTTGCGCCCGCACTGCCCGTAGCGTTCAGCATGGACGCAGCCCGGCGTGGTCCTCGTCGTATGGTAGAATGCCATTGCGTTCGATCACGCGCTACCCCAGCGCCGTGCCGGCCTCACCCGAGGCTAGAATGAAGCTCAAGTGCTCGACTCTCCTTCTCGGTTTGCTGTTACATCTTCCTTCTCCGGTTTCCGCGACCACGATCATCACCGTCCCTTCCTCGGCTCGGGAAGCCATGAAGGAGGCTGGACGGGACACCACTGCTAACGAGATTCTGGACTCAATCCTGACGGGGCCGAAAGTGCGTTGGCGACGCGCCGACCTCGCTCCGCGACTGAGGCATCGCATTCACTTGAATGCGGCGGAGGTTCCGCGGTTTCCGCACGACGACCCGAAGTTGATGGACCCGCGAAACTGGCCGGCGTCGATGATCGTCGAGGGTAGGGTCTGCTCTCTCACGGTTTACGCATACGACGGGCGTAAGGCGACCTGGAGTCGCTCGATCGAAGATAGCGGGGCGGCTGTCTTCTATCTGTACTACACGGACGTAGGCACCGACTTTCACTCGCATTACGCTCGACACCACGGCCCCCTTTACGACTGGTTGAAGGGCAGATTGAGGTCGCGATCCTGGGCGAAGGGTCGAGGCAGCCACTCACGCATTCGGAGTTACTGGCCGTACCCGTCAGGTGAGCTCTTCAAGTTCATGGAGTTCGACAAGAAATATGACGCCAATGGGAACGAGGTATCTATCGAGTGGACCGAGGAAGCCTTCGCGCGCGACGGTACTCTTATCGGGTGTGCCGAAGGCGACGGACTGCCGCCTCGGAACGGATATTGGCTGGGAGTTGATGTGGGCAAGGACTACGTCTACCGATCGTGGGAGGCATTGGAGCGGTCCTTGGAGCGCCCTTGACTCGGAGGCTGGGCCACACAGCAGCAGCAGCAGCCACGCATAGGGCCTCGATTAGGACCCCCGGCTGGTTTTGCCCCGCCAGCACCAACCCGCTAACCTGTTATCCTCGCAAGCCGGAGGGGTGGCCGAGTGGTTTAAGGCGGCGGTCTTGAAAACCGCTGTGCTGCAAGGCACCGTGGGTTCGAATCCTACCCCCTCCGCCACCCGCGGCGGACCCGCTCGCCGCGGCGCCGCCCACGCCGCCCGACGCGTCGTTTTCGTTACGCCACCCCTGCCCTCCTCCGTCCACCGCCCCGCCCCGATCGTCCCGGCCGGTACATCGCACCCGCCGCCCCACCGGCCGGCCCCGCCCGCACGGCCCGCGGAAACGCCGCGCGGCAACCGCCAGTGCGCGAACCGACTTACCCGAGCCGTCGCCCCGCGCTGGCGCCCGAATCCGCCGCAATGGCATTTGTCTTGCCACCGTCCACAGGCGGGGTGGGGTCCGGCAGCTGCCGGACACGCCGCAGACGCGCCGCTGTGACGTTCCCGCCCGAAACGCAACCGCGAGAATGAGGAGATCGGTCCATGCGCAAAGCAGCAGTGGCACTCTTGGTTCTCATCAGCGTGGCGCTGGTCGGCACCACGGTCATCTTCTTCACGAAGTACAAGAAGTCGGTCGAGAGCTACGCGGAGATGAAGGCCTCCGACGAGAGCACGCGGCTTCGCTACGGCCAGGCGATCAACGAGATCGCGCAGATCCAGGACAGCCTGAACGCGATCGTCCTGGGCGAGGAGTCGGTGCAGGGCCTCCGCGCCACGCGCCAGGCCGAGGTGGAGCTGCCTGAGTCGGTCCATGACCAGGTGCTCACGCGCATCGCGATGCTCAAGGGTGCCATCGAGCGCACCAAGGAGCGGGTCTCCGAGCTGGACGCGCGCCTGAAGCGAAACGGCGTCAAGATCGGCGGCCTCGAGAGGATGATCGCGAGCCTCAAGACGACGCTGGACGAGAAGGAGACGCGCATCACGGAGCTGAACACCCAGGTCGACACGCTGCAGACCCAGGTCTCGGGGCTCACGGTCGCGGTGGAGGACAAGGATCAGCAGCTCACGCAAAAGCAGCAGGAGCTGGCGACGGTCTTCTACACGATGGGATCGAAGAAGGAGCTGATCCGCTCGGGCGTCGTCGTTTCCGAGGGCGGCGTTCTCGGCATGGGCAAGACGCTGAAGCCGTCCAGCAACGTGAACCAGGCGGTGCTCACGCCCCTCGACACGGACGAGGAGCAGATCATCCGGATTCCGGCCGAGAAGGCGCGCGTGCTGAGCGCGCAGCCGGTGACGAGCTACGTGATCCAGCCGGTCGGCGAGAAGATGGTGGAGCTCCGCATCGTCGATCCGAAGGAGTTCCGCAAGGTCAAGCAGGTCGTGATCCTGATGACGTAGGGACCGCGGGCCTCTGTTTTCGCGAGGCCGAAGCGCCGGCAGTCCCGTCCCAGATCGGGGGCGTCGCCGTGAGCCGCCAAGGCCTCGGCGATCGCCCCCGAATCACATGGGCGCCGCCGATTGGGTTACCATGACCCCATGAATCGGCTCCAGGTGCGGCGCTCCATCCCACCGCTCCTTCTCGTCGTCGCCATGCTCTTCTTGGCATGCGGCAAGGACATGGGCCGCCACGCCACCGAACCCGTCCCCGAGACCGTCGTCGTCAACACCATCGTGTTCCAGCGTCCCGATTCGTCGGCCGTCGCGATGGGAACCACGCCCATCGCCTGCTGCGGCCTCTACGATCCCGGATTCGTGAATGAGAAGGCCATGCGGATCGTCCTCTACGATCCGGCCAACCAGGGGCCCGGCTGGCAGATCCTCATCCTGGTCGACCGGGCGCAGGCGGGCGTGACGACGACGCTTCCCACGTCGGTCGTGCCACCGAGCAAGGCCCCGTACGTCACGATGTTCGCGACGACGACCGCCGGCGAGTGGAGCAGCGACACCGAGGAATCCTCCGGCACCATCATCGTCCATTCGTTCCGGTGCACCTCCACGACGATCCAGATCGACTTCAGCGTCGACGCGGTCCTGGGGAGCGAGCTGGCCGGGGGGCCGCAGATGCGGGTCCAGGGAGCGTTCCAAGCCACGTTTCCCGCGCGATCCTGCACGTAATTCGGCTAAGCTGTCCCCTCGCGAGCGCCCGCTCCAGGCACGCACCACCGGAGGCCGCCGCATGAAATTCGAAACGCTCGCCGTGCACGCCGCCGGGGAATCGGAGCCGGGGACGGGCGACGTCGCTCCCGCGATCCACCTCTCGACCAACTTCGATCACTCGCCGTCCGGCGCGCCCGTCGGGGGCCACCTCTACGTCCGGCAGTCGAGCCCGACGCAGGCGCGTCTCGAAGAGGCGCTCGCGGCGATCGAGGGCGGATCGGCCGCGCTCGCGTTCTCGTCGGGCTCGGCCGCGGGGGCGGCGCTCCTCCAGGCGCTCCCGCCGGGATCGCACGTCCTCTTCCACGAGCGGATCTACTACGCGTTCAAGATCATGGCGAACGACTACCTGCCGCGATGGGGGATCGACGCGTCGTTCGCCGATCTCGGGGACCTGGACGCGGCGCGCGCGGCGCTCCGCCCGAACACGAAGCTCCTCTGGGCCGAGTCGCCGACCAACCCCGACATCCAGGTGCTCGACTTGGGCGCGCTCGCCCGCCTCGCGCACGACGGCGGCGCGCGGCTCGCCGTGGACGGCACCTTCGCGACCCCGGCGCTCCAGCGCCCGCTCGCCCTGGGCGCCGACGTCGTGCTCCACTCGACGACCAAGTACTTGGGCGGCCACGGCGACGTGCTGGGCGGCGCGCTCGTCTTCGCGGCGCGCGACGAGACGGTGGAGCGGGTCGCCGAAAACCGCTACATCCTCGGAGCCGTCGCCTCGCCCTTCGCCTCGTGGCTCGTCCTTCGCGGCGTGAAGACGCTCGCCTGCCGCATGGAGCGCCACGCGGCCAACGCGCTCGCCGTCGCGCGCGCGCTCGAGAAGCACCCGAAGATCGCCGCGGTCCTCTATCCGGGGCTCCCGTCCCATCCCGGGCACGCCGTCGCCGTGAAGCAGATGTCCGCCTTCGGCGGGATGATGGCGCTCCGCGTTCGCGGAGGGGGAGAGGGCGCGCTCCGGGTGGCGTCCCGCGTCCGCCTCTTCCGGAACGCGACGAGCCTCGGCGGCCCCGAGAGCCTGATCGAGCATCGCTACTCGATCGAGGGGCCGGGCACCACGACGCCCGACGATCTGCTCCGCGTCTCGATCGGCCTGGAGCACCCCGACGACCTGATCGCCGACCTGACCCAGGCGCTCGAATGACCGCGCCCGGCACGCCCGACGCGCACGGCGCTCACGCGGCGCCCGGCGAGGACAGCGCCGGCGTCGTCTTCCCGCCGCCCTTCCTCTACGCGATCCCGTGGCTCCTCGGCTACCTGCTCCATCGCTGGCTGGGCCACGACGCGCTGCCGGCCGCGGCCCGTCCGCTCACGCGCCCCGCGGGCTTCGCGGTCGTCGCCGTGGGACTTCTCATCGGCTTCTCGGGCATCGCGACGTTCCTCCTCGCGCGCACGACCTTCGTTCCGCACCGGCCGGCGTCGGCGCTGGTCACCGGAGGGCCGTATCGCTTCACGCGGAACCCGATGTACCTGGGGCTCGCGGTCGTCTACTTGGGCCTCCCGCTCGCGCTCGGCTTCGCGTGGCCCTACCTCTTCTTTCCGGTCGCGGTGATCGCCGTCGACCGCACGGTCATTCCCAAGGAGGAGGCGTACATGGAGCGGCGCTTCGGGGACGAGTTCCGACGGTACAAGGCTTCCGTTCGGCGGTGGGTCTAGGAGGGACGGGGATGGCCATCGGCGCGGACCAGGCGCAGCAGGGCCACCGGTACACGCGGGGGATGCGCTCGAGCCTGATCGGCCTCGGCGTCAACCTGATCCTCGCCGCGGGTAAGCTCGCGGCCGGAATCGTCGGCACCTCCTACGCGCTGATCGCCGACGCGATCGAGTCGCTCGGCGACTCCCTGGGGTCGATCATCGTGTGGCGCGGCCTCCAGATCGCGCAGCGCCCCCCGGACCACAACCACCCCTATGGGCACGGCAAGGCCGAGCCGATCGCCGCGGCGTTCGTCTCGGTTCTCCTCCTCGGCGCCGGCGTCGGCATCGCGATCCAGGCGTCGCAGGAGATCGCGGCGCCGCACCGGGCGCCCCGGCCCTTCACGCTGGCCGTGGTGCTCGGCGTGGTCGTCGTCAAGGAGCTGATGTTCCGGTTCCTCGCGCGGGTGGGGAGCGAGACGGGGAGCCGCGCGGTCCGAACCGACGCCTGGCACCACCGGAGCGACGCCATCACGTCGTTCGCCGCGGCGATCGGGATCGCGATCGCCGTCTTCGGTGGCCGCGGGTGGGAGCGCGCCGACGCCTGGGCGGCCCTCTTCGCGAGCGCCATCATCCTCTGGAACGGCGCGCGGCTCCTCCGCCCGGCCGTCGAGGAGCTGATGGACCAGAGCCTCGCGACCAGCGACCTGGTCGAGGAGCTGACGCGCGTGGCCGAGGCCCGGGCCGGCGTCTACAAGGTGGAGAAACTATTGATGCGGAAAATGGGTCTATACTATGTGGCGGACATGCACTTGGAGGTGGATCCCGAGATGACGGTGCGGGAGAGCCACTCCCTCGCGCATGGCGTGAAGGAGGACGTGCAGCGGTGCCTCCCGCAGGTCGTCGAGGTGACGATCCACGTGGAGCCCGCGTACGACTTGGCGAGGGACTCGCGCTCGTCCGCGACGGGGCCGGACGAAGGCGACCCTCCCGCACCTTGACCGTGCCCCGCCGCGCCGGTACTATCACTCGGCTCGCGGATGGTCCAAGTTCGTGGGGAGAGGTGGCCGAGTGGCTGAAGGCGGCGGTTTGCTAAACCGTTGTAGGACTAAAAGCCTACCGGAGGTTCGAATCCTCTCCTCTCCGCCACTGACCCATCGCCGTGGGGCGCGCAGCGGTACGGGCCCATAGCTCAACTGGATAGAGTGTCTGACTACGGATCAGAAGGTTGGGGGTTCAAATCCTCCTGGGCCCGCCACCCGATCCGCCAGCGCGCCGTGAAGAGTCGCCTCACGCAGGGACCAGCCCCGAAGAGGGTACGCCGATGAACCAGCCACGAACGTCCCGAGCCATCCTGGCGATGGCCGTCCTCGCGTTCTTCCTCCCGTCCTTCGCCCTGGCCGCCAAGAACGACGACTCGGGAAAGGGCGGGAAACCGCTCCGAGTCGCGATCCTTCCCTTCGTGAACTCGACGCAGGAGATCGGCGCCACGAAGATGATGGACGACGTCATGCGGGACCAGCTCAAGGAGGTTTCGCGCGCGATCTTCCTCATGCCGGGCGACGTCGAGCGCATCCTGAGCGGGCTCGATCAGCTCGGGAAGGTGGACCTGATCACCGATCGGTGGGCGAAGTACCGGACGCTCGACTCGACCGCGGTCACGGGTCTCGACTCGCTCCTCACGGTCGACGCGATCCTCTGCGTGAAGATCAGCGAGTGGGAGAACCACCGCGTTCCGGTCGTCGGGATGGGACAGTCGAGCGCGACGGTCGGGCTCTCGTTCGCCCTCTACGACATCGCCACGAAGAAGCTCCTCTGGTCCAAGGATCCTCGGGAGCAGCGGTTCGGGGCCGAGCTCGATCCGGCCACCGGCAGCGCGAACTACGACGAGACGGGCGTCATCCAGCGGAAGTCCGACAACCAGCCGCCGCGCTACGAAGCCGTGGCCGGCGACCTGGTGCGCGACGCGTTCAAGAAGTTCCCCCAGAAGTAACCGTCCCGAGACCGTGGTGATCGGCGCGAACGCGATGGACGAGCGCTTCCTCGAAGCGGCGCTCGTCGAGGCACGCGCCGCGGCGGCGGAGGGGGAGGTGCCCGTCGGCGCGGTGGTCGTCTGGGACGGCCGCGTCATCGGCCGCGGCCGGAATCGCGTCGAGGCCGCCCAGGACCCGACCGCCCACGCCGAGATCCTCGCCATCGGCGCGGCCTGCCAGACCGTGAAGACCTGGCGCCTCGACGAGGCGACCCTGTACGTGACCCTCGAGCCGTGCCACATGTGCGCCGGGGCGATCGTGCTGGCGCGCGTGAGCCGCGTCGTCTTCGGCGCGCGCGACCCCAAGGCGGGGGCGTGCGGCTCCCTCGCCATGGTGCCCCAGGATTTGCGGCTCAATCATCGCGCCGAAATCGTCCCCGGCGTGATGGCCGAGGAGTGCGGGCTCGTGCTGGAGGAATTCTTCCGAAGCCGCCGCCGCGCCGCGAACAACCGCCTGGAAACGGAGCCATGATTCGCGTATTCTCTCGCGCGGAGAGATGCGAGAGTGGCTGAATCGGGCGGTCTCGAAAACCGCTATACCCGTAAGGGTATCGAGGGTTCGAATCCCTCTCTCTCCGCCATCATGAGCGCGGCGCGCGAGGGAGTGCGCGTGCACCTTGGCTCCCCGGAGAGATGTCCGAGTGGCTGAAGGAGCACGGTTGGAAACCGTGTAAGCATGAAAGTGCTTCGAGGGTTCGAATCCCTCTCTCTCCGCCATACCGTGGTCCCAACATTCGATATCGTGGGGATGTAGCTCAGTTGGGAGAGCGCCTCGTTCGCAACGAGGAGGTCACCGGTTCGATCCCGGTCATCTCCACCAAAGTTCCAAGCCGAGGGCGATCCGCCCCCGGGCCGCGGAGACCGGGACTGGCCTCCTCGTGGCTCGGCGTTGACGGTTAGTTCCCGCGCAATCAAGCGTCACGAACCCCGCCAGGACCGGAAGGTAGCAGCGGTCAGTGATCTCCTTGATGTGCCGCGGAGTCGACTGACCCGAGCCGGGACCGGGGGGGCCGTTTTCCCCCGCCTTCGCGGGGCGTCACACCCTGGAGCGACCCGTGTCCCACCTCGCACTCGCCCGGAAGTACCGCCCGCAGCGCTTCGGCGACCTGGTCGGCCAGGACGCCCTCCGGACGACGCTCGAGCGCGCCGTGGCCACGAATCGCGTGGCGCACGCCTACCTCTTCGCCGGCCCGCGCGGGAGCGGCAAGACGACGACCGCGCGGCTGATCGCGAAGGCGCTGAACTGCGAGCGAAGGAAGGACGGCGAGCCCGAGCCCTGCAACGAGTGCCGCTCCTGCCTCGAGATCACCGCCGGGACCTCGCTCGACGTGCTCGAGATCGACGGCGCCTCGAACCGGGGCATCGAGGAGATCCGTAACCTCCGCGAGAACGTGAAGTACTCCCCGTCGGGCGGGAAGTCGAAGGTCTACATCATCGACGAGGCCCACCAGCTCACCGACTTCGCCTGGAACGCCCTCTTGAAGACGCTCGAGGAGCCGCCCGCGCACGTGCGGTTCGTCTTCGCGACCACCGAGCCGCTCGAGGTTCCCGACACCATCGCCTCGCGGTGCCAGGTCTTCGAGTTCCGTCGCCTGAAGAGCGCGGAGCTGATCGCCCATCTGAACGCGATCGCGGCGCTCGAGCGGGTCCGCCTCGACGAGGACGCCGCCGCGCTCATCGCGCGCGCCTCGGAAGGATCGGTCCGCGACGCCCTCTCCCGCCTCGACCAGACGCTCTCGGTCTCGCCCGAGGGGGTGACCGCCGAGGCGGTCGCGCAGGCGCTCGGCCTGGCGGGGCTCGAGGCCTACTTCGACCTGGGCGCCGCCATCGCGGCGCGCGATCCGAAGGGGGCCATCGAGACGCTCGACCGGCTCTACGACGCCGGGATGGACGTCGAGGAGATGGCCGACGGCCTCACGCACCACCTGCGCCAGCTCATGCTCCTCGCGGTCGACCGCTCGCTCGAGCGGCTGATCGACGCGGCCCCGGCCGATCGCGAGCGGTACGCCGCGCAGGCGGTCTCGTTCCGCGCGAACGACCTGAGCGCGATGCTGGCGCTCCTCCTCGAGAGCCGCGGCGCGCTTCGGCGGGCGGAGGCGCCGCGCGCCCTGCTCGAGGTCTGCCTGATCGAGATCTGCACCATGCCGACCGCGGCGCCGATCGACGACCTGATCCGCCGGCTCGAGGCGATCGAATCGCGGCTCGGCGGCGGGACCGCGGCTCCGCCCGGCGGCGCCGAGACGCCGCGCGCCGAACGCCGCGCCGCGCCGGCCGCCGCGCGCGCTCCGGCACCGCTGCGCGCTTCGGCGCCGGCCCCCGCGCCCGCGCCGCCGCTCGCGCCCGCGCCGGTTGCGCCCGCGCCGCCGCCGCCGGTCGCCGTCGCGGCTTCGGCCACTGCCGCGCCTCACCCGCGCCGGAGCGCCAGGGTGGGGAAGAGCCGGCGGCCGCCTTGGACGAGGTCGCCCGGTTCAAGGCGGCCGTCGAGCGCGTGAAGGAACGGAAGCTCCTGCTCGGGACCTGTCTCGAGGAGGGGGCGTTCCTCGGCGTCGCGGGGGGCGCGGTGCGCGTCGCGCTTTCCGGGGAGCACTCGTTCCACAAGGCGATGCTCGAGATGAAGGAGAACCGCGAGATCCTGAACCAGGAGCTGGAGCGGCAGTTCGGCCGCGGCGCCTCGATCCACTGCGTCGTGGGCGGCGCGGAGGGCGCCCCGAACCGGATCCGCGCGGAGCGGGCCGCCGAGGCGCTCGCCGAGGCCGCGGACGAGGCGGAGTCGGAGGCGCCGGAGGCACCGGCGTCGATGGTGCGCCGGATCGTCGACATCTTCGACGGCGAGATCCTCGACCCCGGCGCGCGAGGGAGCGGAGCGGCGTGAACATCCAGGCGATGCTGAAGCAGGCGCAGGCCCTCCAGGCCAAGGTGGCCCAGGTCCAGGAGGAGCTGAAGACCCGCGAGATGGTCGGCACGTCGGGGGGCGGCAAGGTCAAGGTGACGATGAACGGCGGCCAGGAGGTCGTCTCGATCTCGATCGATCCCGACGTCGTGAATCCCGCGGAGGCGGACCTCCTCGAGGACCTGGTCGTGGCGGCGTTCCGGGACGCGCGCGCCAAGATCACGCGCCTGATCGAAGAGGAAATGAGCCGCGTCACCGGCGGCATGGGGCTGCCGCCGGGCCTCTTCTAGCCGGTTCGATCCCCGATGCAGTACTCGAGCGCCCTCCTCGAATCCCTCATCACCGAGCTGACGCGGCTCCCCGGCCTGGGGAGGAAGTCGGCCCAGCGGATCGCCTTCCACCTCCTCCGCGCCACCGAGGGAGACGCCCGGCGCCTGGCGCAGGCGATCCTCGACTTGAAAGCCCGCGTCGTCGACTGCGAGATCTGCGGGAACGTCACCGAGACCCAGCCGTGCGCGCTCTGCGCCGACCCCCGCCGCGACGGCTCCATCCTCTGCGTGGTGGAGCAGGCGATGGACGTGCTCGCGCTCGAGCGGACCGGCGAGTTCCGCGGGCGCTACCACGTCCTCCAGGGGGCCCTGTCGCCCGTGGACGGCATCGGGCCCGAGCAGCTCCACTTGGACGGGCTCTTGAAGCGCGTCCGGGCGGGGGGCGTCGCGGAGGTGATCGTGGCGACCAATCCGACCGCTCAGGGGGAGGCGACCGCCCTCTACATCGCCCGGCTCCTCCAGCCGATCGCGAACCTCAAGGTGACCCGCATCGCGCGCGGCGTGCCGATGGGATCCGACCTGGAATTCTCCGACCAGGTCACCCTGGCGCGCGCCCTGAGCGGTCGCAAGGAAATCTAACTACGTCACTTGGGGCACTTTCTCCTTGACCCGACGGTCGGACGTGCTACGGTTCGCCCGATTCCTTGAAGAGAATGGCGCGCGACGCAGGTAGCGCCGGTATCGGGGTGTGGGGACGTCGGTCTCGCCGCGTGTTTTCGCGAGGGCCAGGGCAGGACACCCCTCCTGAGCGAGCGGCGGGCTCGATTTGCCGCGTGGCAGGCCCGCGTGTCCAAGGAGCGAGGACGATGGTCAAGGGAAACTGGGCCCTCTTCGAGGAAGACTTCTGGTCGATCAATCAGATCCTGCAGACGCTTTCGCGCAGCGCCAGCTCGCGCAGCGTGATGCTGATCGACAAGACCGGCCAGCTGATCAATTCCATCGGCGAGCCCCCCGGATTCGACGTCACCTCCTTCTCGTCGCTCGCGGCCGCCGACTTCGCCGCGAACGCCCAGCTCGCCGAGATGGTCGGCGAGAAGGATTTCGCGACCCTGGTCCATCAGGGGGCGAACGAGAGCCTCTACCTCTCCATGATCGCGAACCGCGTGATCCTGGTGGTGCTCTTCGACAAGAAGACCTCCCTCGGCCTCGTGCGGCTCAAGGCGCGCCGGGCCGGCGAGGAGCTGCTCGTCGTCCTGAACCGCCTGTTCAACAAGCTGCAGTACCGGAACGAGGAGATCGTGTCGACCAGCCTGGGAGCCGATTTCCAGGCGGAAGCCGAAAGCGAGATCGACAGCCTGTTCCAGGACTGAGGAGCTCGAACGCTTCGTGTCGCTGATCAACTACTCGTCCCGCGAGATCAACTGCAAGATCGTCTACTACGGTCCCGGACTCTGCGGGAAGACGACCAACCTCCAGCACATCTACTCGCGCGTGCCCCAGGAGACGCGCGGCAAGATGATCTCCCTCGCGACCGAGATGGACCGGACCCTCTTCTTCGACTTCCTGCCGCTCGAGCTGGGCCAGATCCGGGGCTTCCGCACGCGGTTCCACCTCTACACCGTGCCGGGCCAGGTCTACTACAACGCGAGCCGGAAGCTGATCCTGAAGGGCGTCGACGGGATCGTCTTCGTGGCCGACTCGCAGATCGACCGCTTCGAGGCGAACATCGAGAGCCTCCTCAACATGCAGGACAACCTGGCCGAGCACGGGCTCACGCCGGAGAAGGTGCCGATCGTGATGCAGTACAACAAGCGCGACCTGCCCCGCGTCGTCGGCGTTCCCGATCTCGAGAAGGAGTTGAATCCCCAGCAGGCTCCGTATTTCGAGGCCGTCGCGCTCCGCGGCACCGGCGTCTTCGACACGCTGAAGCTCGCCTGCAAGCTGGTCCTGAAGCAGCTCGGCTGATCCCGTCGTGCGCCGGCTCGCCCTGATCGTCGCCACGGGGTTCGGTCTCGGGCGCTTGCCGGTCGCGCCCGCGACGTGGGCCTCGGCGGCGGTCGCGCTCCTCCTCTTCCTCCTCCCCGCGCCGTTCCTCGCGCCCGCCCCGCTCGGCGTCGCGATCGTCGCCGTCACGGCGATCGGGGTCTGGGCGAGCCACCAGGCCGAGAAGGATCTGGGCCGGGACGCCCATCCGATCGTGATCGACGAGGTCGTGGGAATGCTGATCGCGGTCTGGTCGATCCCGGCCGGAAGCGTCCCGAGGAATCCGTTCCTCCTCCTCGGCGCGGCCTTCCTCCTCTTCCGCGTGCTCGACGTCGTGAAGCCGTTCCCGATCCGCCAGTCGCAGCGGCTCCCCGGCGGCTGGGGCGTGGTCGTCGACGACGTGCTGGCGGGCCTCGCCACCAACCTGATCCTGCGCTTCGCCGTTCGCGCGGGAGCCCCCTTCTAGCGGGACGAGGCGTGACGACCGACTCGGGCGCCGAGATCATCACGATCGGAACGGAGCTGCTCCACGGGCTCGTCCGGAACACCAACGCCGACCGGATCGTCGAGCGCCTCGCCGACGCCGGCGTCGAGGCCCTCTTCCAGACGACGGTCGGCGACGATACGGCCCGCATGTCCGAGGCGTTCCGGGCCGCGGCGCACCGCGCCCGGTTCGTGATCACGACCGGCGGCCTCGGGCCCACTCCCGACGACCTGACGCGGAGGACGATCGCGACGGTCTTCCGCCGCCGGCTCGTGCTCGACGAGGTGGTGCTCGCGCAGATCCGCGCCCGATTCCGCGAGCGCGGGCGGGACATGCCCCCGATGAACGAGGCGCAGGCCCTTGTGCCGCGCGGCGCGCGCGTCATCGAGAACCCGCGCGGCACGGCGCCAGGGCTCCACTTCGATTACCAGGGGACCGACTTCTTCGCGCTGCCGGGCGTCCCCGCCGAGGCCGAGGCGATGCTCGACGCGTACGTCCTCCCGTTTCTCCGGTCGGCCCGCGTGATGCCCGCCATCGCCCGCCGCGTCATCCGGACCGTGGGCCTGGCCGAGTCGGCCGTCGCGACCGAGCTCGTCGGGGTCGAGGCGGCGGAGCCGGACGTGAAGGTCGCCTACCTGCCGCACTCCTACGGGCTCGACCTCACGCTCTCGGCGGTGAGCCCCGATCCGATCCGGATGGCGGAGGCGCTCGACCGGGTGGAGCGGCGCGTGATCGAGATCGTGGGGGACGCGGTCTACGGGCGAGGCCGGGAGACGCTCTCGGAAGTGATCGGCGCCGAGCTGGCCGCGCGGCGCCTCACGCTGGCCGCCGCCGAGTCGTTCACCGCCGGCGCGATCGGCGCCACCGTCGCCGCCACGCCGGGGGCGTCGCGATATTTCCTGGGGGGCGTCACGGCCTACTCGAACGCAGTGAAGGAGACGGCGCTCGGCGTCCGCAAGGCGACCCTCGCGCGCCACGGGGCGGTGAGCGCGGAGACGGCCGCCGAGATGGCCTCGGGCGCCCGGGACCGGCTCGGAGCGGATCTCGCCGTGTCGAGCACCGGGATCGCGGGGCCGGACGGCGGCACGGCCGAGAAGCCGGTCGGCCTCGTCTTCCTCGGCATCGCCTCGGCCGCGGGGGTGGAGACGGCGCGGCACGTCCTCGGCGGGACGCGCGCGGAGATCGTCGTCCGCTCGACCGCCTACGCCCTCGACCTGGTCCGCCGCCGGCTCCGCGCCACGCCGCGATGATCCGCGCGTTCGTCGCGCTCCTGATCCCGCCCGACTGGACGGAGTACCTGCGCGGCGTGTCGAGCGGGCTCGCCGCCGGGACGCGCGGCTTCTCGTGGGTCAAACCCGAGAACGTGCACGTGACCCTCCGGTTCCTGGGCGACCTGGACGAGCCGGGCGTGGCGCGGGCCCGCGAGTCGGTGCGGCGCGCGGGCGCGGATCGCCCGGCGCCTTTGGCCCGGCTCGGCGCGCTCGGGGCGTTTCCGAGCCTTGCCCGTCCCCGGGTCGTCTGGATGGGGCTCGCCGAGGGGGCGGAGGCCGTGTCGGATCTGGCCCAGGCGGTGAACGCCGCGCTCGAACAGGCCGGGTTCGGGGCGCCCGACAAACCGTTCCGCGCCCACCTGACGCTGGCCCGCGTCCGCGAGGGGGCGCGGGGGCTCGAGGCGATCCGCGAGGCGCGGATCGACCCGCCACCCGCGGCGGCGGCCCTCGACCGCGTGGCGGTGATGAAAAGTGACCTCCACCCGTCCGGCGCCCGCTATACTGCGCTCGAGGAGGTTCGCCTCCGGCCGCCGGGACGCTGAGCTCGACCTTCCCGCGACCCGCCCGCGGCACGAATCACGACCAGACGACGATTTGCCCCGACCCGAACCCGGCGTCCCGGAACGGACCGCCAGAACCACATCAGGGGGTAGAACCATATGGCAGCCAATCCGTCCACTCGGGAGATGAGCAAGGAGCGCGCGAAGGCGCTGGAGCTGGCCGTTCAGCAGATCGAGCGCCAGTTCGGCAAGGGCGCGATCATGAAGCTGGGCGAGGACTCGGCGCGCGTCCAGGTCGACGCCATTCCGACCGGCTCGCTGGCGCTCGACGCCGCCCTCGGCATCGGCGGGGTGCCGCGCGGGCGCGTGATCGAGATCTACGGCCCCGAATCGTCGGGCAAGACGACGCTCACGCTGAGCATCATCGCGCACGCCCAGAAGGCGGGCGGGAACGCCGTCTTCATCGACGCCGAGCACGCGCTCGACGCCTCCTACGCGAAGCGCCTCGGCGTCGACATCGACGCGCTCCACGTCTCGCAGCCCGACACGGGGGAGGAGGCGCTCGAGATCGCCGAGCACCTGGTCCGGAGCGGCGCGGTCGACGTGATCGTGATCGACTCGGTGGCGGCGCTCGTCCCCAAGGCCGAGATCGAGGGGGAGATGGGGGACTCGCACATGGGGCTCCAGGCGCGCCTCATGTCGCAGGCGCTTCGGAAGCTGACCGGCACCATCTCCAAGTCGCGGACCACCGTCATCTTCATCAACCAGATCCGGATGCAGATCGGCGTCATGTTCGGCAACCCCGAGACGACGACCGGCGGGCGCGCGCTCAAGTTCTACGCGTCGGTGCGCATGGACATCCGCCGGATCGGCGCCATCAAGGACGGCGACAACGTGATCGGGAGTCACGTGAAGGTGAAGGTGGTGAAGAACAAGGTCGCGGCGCCGTTCAAGGAAGCCGAGTTCGACATCCTGTACAACGAGGGGATCTCGCGCGAGGGCGAGCTCCTCGACCTCGCGGTGGATCGGAACCTCGTGCAGAAGAGCGGCACGTGGTTCAGCTACGGCGAGGAGCGGATCGGCCAGGGACGCGAGAACGCGCGGCTCTGGCTGAAGGAGCATCCGGACGCGACGGCCGAGCTCGAGCGGAAGCTGCGCGAGGCGCTCGGCGTCACGCTCGCCTCGAAGCCGGCGCCGGAGGCCGAAGCCGCCGCGGCGACGCCCGAGGCGCGCGGAGAGCGCCGGGTCCGGATCTAGGAGCGGCGGGACCGTGGCGAAGCCGATTCCGCCGGAACGGGCGGCGTCGGACGACGCGGCGAAGGAAGCGGCGCTCCGGATCCTGGCGCGCGGTCCGCGCACCGAGCGCGAGATCGCGGACCGCCTGGTGGAGCGAGGGTACGTCCCTGACGCGGTGGAGCGCGCCGTCGAGCGCCTCCGCCGCGTCTCGCTTCTCGACGATCGCGAGTTCGTCCGGACGTTCGTGCGGCACGAGCTGCTCCGGAAGCCGCAGGGGCGGCGGCTCCTCACGGCCAAGATGAAGCGCCGCGGCGTGCCGCTTCCGCTCCTTACGGAGTGGGAGCGGACGATCGCGAACGAAGAGGACCTGGCCGAGCGGTGCCTCGAGACGGAGGAGGGGCGCGCGCGGGCCGCGGCGGAGGAGATCCGCCGCCGCCTCGGCCGCCGCACCCCGGTCGAGCGCCGCCGGCGTCTCGAGGCGGGGCTCTTGCGTCGCGGCTTCGGCTGGGACACCATCCGGGACCTGATCGAATCGGAACCCGAGGAAGACGCCTGATGCCATCGAAGTCCCCAGAGTCGGTGACCGGCTACGGCCTCGGCCGGACGCCTCCGTCGACGAACCACCTCCGCCGGACCTACATCGACTTCTTCGTCGCGCGCGGCCACAAGCACCTGCCGATGGCCCCGCTCGTCCCGCTCGACGATCCGACGCTCCTCTTCACGTCCGCGGGCATGGTGCCGTTCAAGCCGTACTACGCGTCGCCGCTCCCGCCTCCCGTCAAGCGCGCGGTCACCGTGCAGCGCTGCCTCCGGCTCACCGACATCGAGAACGTCGGGCTCACGGTGCGCCACGCGACGTTCTTCGAGATGCTCGGCAACTTCTCGTTCGGGGACTACTTCAAGAAGGAGGCGATCGAGTGGGCGTGGGAATTCACCACGCAGGTGCTCGGCATGCCCGCCGAGCGGCTCTGGCCGTCGGTCTTCCGCGAGGACGACGAGGCGTTCGATCTCTGGGCAAAGCACATCGGGCTCGGCGCCGCGCGCGTCACCCGCCTCGACGAGAAGGACAACTTCTGGGGACCCGCGGGCGGCCAGGGCGCGTGCGGCCCCTGCTCCGAGATCTACTGGGACCAGGGCCCCGGCACCGGATGCGGCCGCCCCGAGTGCGCGCCCGGCTGCGAGTGCGAGCGCTACCTCGAATTCTGGAACCTCGTCTTCCCGCAGTTCGACCAGGCCCCGAGCGGCGAGCGGAAGCCGCTCCCGAATCGGGGCATCGACACCGGCATGGGCCTGGAGCGGCTCGCGATGATCCTCCAGGGCGCGGCGAGCGTCTTCGATGGCGACCTGCTCCGCCCCATCGGCGACGCGGTGAAGCGGATGGGGGAGCCGAAGGACGCCGGCAGCGAGCGCGGGAAGCGCGCCGCGCGCGTGATCGTGGACCATCTGCGCGCGCTCGTCTTCACGTTCGCCGAGGGGGTGCGCCCGTCGAACGAGGGGCGGGGCTACGTGGCGCGCCGGCTCCTTCGCCGCGCCGCGCGCTTCGGCCGGGACCTCGGCATCCGCGGCCCGTTCCTCTCGCGCCTCGTCCCGACCGTGGTCGGGCAGATGGCGGCGTACGACGAGTACGCCTACCTGAAGCGCGAAGAGCCGACCGTGGCCGCCGCCATCCTCGAGGAGGAGTCGCGGTTCGCCGAGACGCTCGAAACCGGCCTGAACCGCTTCGACGAGATCGCGTCGGCGCTCGCCGCGCGGAAGGCGACGGCCTTCCCGGGCACCGACGCGTTCACGCTCTACGACACGTACGGATTCCCGGTCGATCTCACGGTCGAGCTCGCCAGGGAGCGCGGCCTCACGGTCGATCTCGCGGCGACCGAGGCGGCGATGGAGGACCAGCGCGAGCGCGCCCGCAAGGCGGGGCGGTTCGAGACGCGACGCCGCGACGCCGGGCCCTGGCGCCACCTCTCCGAGGGGGCGCACTCGAGCTTCGTCGGATACGACCGGTGGACGGTCGACGGCGCCACGATCCGGAGCCTGCGCGATCTCCCGTCCGGACCCGAAGGGGGCCCCGCCGAGGTGGAGTTCACGCTCGACACGACCCCCTTCTACGCGGAGGGCGGCGGGCAGGTCGGCGACACCGGCTGGCTCGAGGCGATGCCGGGTGTCGCGCCGGTGCGCCTCCGCGTGCTCGACACCGTCAAGGACGCCGAGTCGATCGTCCATCGCGCCGAGGTCGCCGAGGGAACGCCGCACGCCGGCCCCTACCGGGCGATGGTGGACGCCGCGCGGCGCGCGGCGACGCAGCGGAACCACACGGCGACGCACCTCCTCCACGCCGCCCTTCGCTCGAGGCTCGGCACGCACCTGAAGCAGGCGGGATCGCTCGTCGCGCCCGACCGGCTCCGCTTCGACTACACCCATGGGAAGCCGCTCTCCCCGGAGGATCTCCACGCCATCGAGACGGACGTGAACCGCCGGATCCTCGAGGACCTCCCGGTCGCCACCGAGATCACGTCGCTCAAGGAGGCGCAGGAGGAGGGGGCGATGGCCCTCTTCGGCGAGAAATATGGCGAGCGCGTGCGCCAGGTGATCGTGGAGGGCGTGAGCCGCGAGCTCTGCGGGGGCTGCCACGTCCGCCGCACCGGCGAGATCGGATATCTCCGGATCGAGTCGGAGACGGCGATCGCCTCGGGGACGCGCCGGATCGAGGCCGTGACCGGCGCGCTCGCCTATCAGCGCGCGGAGGAGGACCGGGCGCTCCTCCGGGAGGTCGCGCACCGGCTGAACGCGCCGAAGGAGCAGATCGCCGAACGCCTCGCCCACGTGCAGGAGGAGGTGCAGCGGCTCAGGGAGGCGCGGACGAAGCGGAGCCAGGAGGCGCTCGAGGAGCGCGTGCGCGCGCTGATCGCCGAGGCGAAGGGGGCGCCGGTTCCGGTCCTGACCGCCGAGGTCGAGGCCGGGAGCGTCGAGGAGCTGCGCCGGGCCGGCGACCTGATCCGCTCCATGCTGCCGTCGGGCGCGGGGATGCTCGCGGCCGCGATCGACGGCAAGCTCTCGGTGCTCGCCGCGGTCGGGGCGGACGCCGTCGACCGCCTGGCGGCGGACCAGTGGGTGCGCGACGCGGTCTCGACCGTGGGCGGGAAGGGGGGCGGGAAGAAGGAGTCGGCCGTCGCCGGGGCGAAGGACGCGACGCGCCTCGGCGAGGTGCTCGAGCGAGGCGCCGCGTACGCGGCCGCGCGGATGAAGCGCGCGGGGACCCCCGCGGCATGAGCGCGATCGGCGGGCGCGTCTGGCCGTCCCTCATGGCCGCGGCGTGGCGGCACGGCGCGGCCCACCTGGTGCTGATCGACCCCGATCGGACCGACCCCGCGCGCGCCGGCGATCTCGCGCGGGAGTGCGTCGAGGCCGGGGTCGACGGAATCCTCTTCGGGAGCAGCACGCCGCTCGAGCGGGACCCCGCGCCGGTGCTCGGCGCGATCCGTCGCGCGGCGCCGCTCCCGGTCGTCCTCTTTCCGGGGAGCGCGGACCAGCTTCGGCCCGACGTGGACGCCGTCCTCTTCCTCTCGCTCCTCTCGGGACGCGATCCGCGCTACATGATCGACGAGCAGGCGGCCGCCGCGCCCCGGCTCCTCGCCTGGGGGATGGAGACGATTCCCGTGGGGTACCTCTTGGTCGGCGCGCCCGGCGGGGGGAGCGTGGAGCGCGTGACCGGCACGGCGCCGCTCCCGGAGGAGCCGGCCGACCTCGTCGTGCGCCACGCGCAGGCGGCGGCGTGCCTCGGCATGGCGGCCGTCTACCTCGAGCGCGGGAGCGGGGCGAAGACGCCGGTGTCCGCGGCGCTCGTCCACGCGACGGCGGGCGCGATCCCGGTGCCGGTCATCGCGGGCGGCGGCATCCGCCGCGCCGCCGACGCGGCCGCGCTCAAGACGCAAGGCGCGCGGTTCCTGGTCACCGGCACGGCGCACGAGGAGGGACGGCCCGTGCGCCCGTTCACCGACGCGATCCACGGCGCGCTCGTCCCCGTCTGATCCGATCGAAGGGAGGCCCCGATCAAAGCGCTCGTCTTAAGCGGCGGCAAGGGGACGCGGCTCCGCCCGATCACGCACACGGGCGCGAAGCAGCTGATTCCGGTCGCGAACAAACCGATCCTCTTCTACGTCCTCGAGGCGATACGGGACGCGGGGATCGACGACATCGGGATCGTGGTCGGCGACACCGAGCCCGAGATCCGCGCGGCGGTGGGCGACGGCTCGGCCTTCGGCGTCCGGACCACGTACCTGAGGCAGGACGCGCCGCTCGGCCTGGCCCACGCCGTGAAGATCGCGCGGGGCTACATCCGCGACGACTCCTTCGTGATGTTCCTCGGCGACAACCTGATCCTCGACGGCATCCGCTCGCTCGTGGAGGAGTTCCGCGCGGAGCGCCCGAACTGCGAGATCCTCCTCGCGCACGTGCCCCGTCCGGAGGAATTCGGCGTGGCCGAGCTGGACGGCGACCGGGTCGTCCGGCTGACCGAGAAGCCGAAGGAGCCCAAGTCCGACCTCGCGCTCGTCGGGGTCTACATGTTCGATTCGACGATCTTCGAAGCGGTCGACGCGATCCGCCCCTCGTTCCGGAACGAGCTCGAGATCACCGACGCGATCCAGTACCTGATCGACCACGGCCGCACCGTCCGCCACCACGTGATCGGCGGCTGGTGGAAGGACACCGGGAAGCTCGAGGACATGCTCGAGGCGAACCGGATGGTCCTCTCGCGCGTGCGGCGGATCGTGCGCGGCGAGGTCGACCCGGAGTCGCGCCTCGAGGGGGAGGTCGTCGTCGGTCCGGGCACCGTCGTCCGGAACTCGCTCCTCCGAGGCCCGCTGATCGTCGGACAGCGCTGCGTGATCGAGAACTCCTACGTCGGCCCCTTCACGTCGCTCCACGACGACGTGCTCCTCAAGAACAGCGAGATCGAGCACTCGATCGTGCTCGAGCGCTGCCGGATCCAGGACATCCCGGTCCGGATCGAGGCGTCCCTGATCGGCAAGGAGGTGCGCATCCAACGATCCCAGCTCAAACCCACCGCGTATCGGTTCATGGTCGGCGACTCGAGCCTCGTGGACGTCCTCTGACGGCGATGCGGATCCTGATCACGGGAGCGAACGGCATCCTCGGTCGGGCGCTCCGCGACCGCCTCGAGGCGGGGCATACGCTCTATCTCTGGGGGCGGGAGGAGGCCGATCTGACCGACGAGACGGCGACGCGCGCGGCGGCGAAGGGGATCGAGTTCGACGCCGTGATCCACACCGCCGCCTTCACCGACGTCGATCGCTGCGAGACCGAGTTCGACAACGCCATGAAGGTGAACCGCGACGGCACCGCGCACGTGGCCGGTCTCGCGCGGGAGCGCGGCGCGACCCTGGTCGCGATCAGCTCCGACTACGTCTTCGACGGCGAGAAGGGGACGCCCTACCTGGAGGAGGACCCGCCGCGGCCGCTCTCCGCGTACGGGAAGACCAAGCTCGCCTCCGAGGAGGCGGCGCTCCGGTCGGGAGCGCCCTGCCTCGTCGTCCGCACCTCGTGGCTCTTCGGCGCGGGAGGGAAGAACTTCGTGGACACGGTGGCGGAGCGCCTCACGCGGGGCGAGGCGCTCCGCGTCGTCGACGATCAGCGCGGCTCGCCGACCTACGCGCGCGACCTCGCCCACGGGATCGAGCTCCTCCTGCGCCGCGGCGCGACCGGGGTCGTCCACGTGACGAACGCGGGCGACACGACGTGGCACGGGCTCGCCGTCGAGATCGCGCGGTATCTCGGGGTCGACGCGCCGATCGTGCCGATCCGCTCCGAGGAGCTTCGCCGCCCGGCGCCGCGTCCGGCCTATTCGGTCCTCTCCGGCGACCGCTTCCGCGCGCTGACCGGAGACCGCCTCCCGCCGTGGCAGAACGCGGTGCACCGCCATCTCGCGGGCCGGGGCACCGGCATGGGGGAGGCCGCGTGAGCCCGCGGGCGAAGCGGTCGGGCCACGCGCCGTCCTCGCGGCGCCGTCCGGCGCCCCGGCCCGCGGCGGGAGCGCGGATCCGCGCGGCCTTCGCCGAGAGCCTGCGCCTCCTCGCCCAGGTCTACGCGCGCGAGGCCCCGGCGATCGAGCGGATGGGACGCGTGATCGCGGCCACGGTCCGCCGCGGGCGGACCGTCTTCTTCGCCGGGAACGGCGGGAGCGCGGCCGAGGCGCAGCACTTCGCCACCGAGCTGGTCGGGCGCTACGTCCTGGACCGGCGCGCCCTCCCGGCGATCGCGCTCTCAGCCGACAGCACGACGCTCACGGCGGTCGCCAACGACTACGGCTACGAGCGGATCTTCGCGCGCGGGATCGAGGCCCTGGGGCGGCGGGGCGACCTCCTGATCGCGATGACCACGAGCGGGCGGTCGCGGAACGTCCTCGCGGCCGTCCACGCCGCGAGGCGGCGCGGGATGCGCGTGATCGGCATGACGGGCGGTCGCGGCCGCGGATTCGCGCGCCTCTGTGACGACTGCCTCGTCGTGCCGTCGGACGAGACGCCGCGCGTCCAGGAGGTCCACCTCCTCGTGGGGCACCTCTGGTGCGGGATGGCCGAGACGGCGGCGCTTGGGCCCCGGAGGCGCCGGCCGTGATGCGCGAGATCGTCCGCTCGATGCGGATCTACCAATGGACGAAGAACCTCGTGCTCTTCGCGGGGCTCGTCTTCACGCTGAAGGTGCTCGATCCGGCGTTCGCGATCCCGACCATCGCCGGCTTCCTCGTCTTCTCGCTCGCCGTCTCCGGCGTCTACCTCTGGAACGACGTGATCGACGTGGAGCGCGACCGGCTCCATCCGCAGAAGCGGGAGCGGCCGGTCGCGTCGGGTCGCCTGCCGGCGCCGACCGCCGCGCTCGCCGGCGCGATCCTCCTCGCCGCGGGACTCGGAGGGTGCTTCGCGCTCGGTCCCCGCTTCGGGATCGCCGCGGTGGCGTACGTCGCGCTGACGCTGGCCTACTCCGCGTTCGTCAAGAATGTCGTGCTCCTCGACGTCGTCTTCATCGCCGCCGGCTTCGTGATCCGGGCGGCCGCCGGCGTGCAGCTCCTCCGCGACCGCGCCGGATCGGCCGCCGCCATCGAGCTGTCCCCGTGGCTCCTCGTCTGCGCCTTCTTCCTCGCCCTCTTCCTCGCGATCGGAAAGCGCCGCCACGAGCTCTCCGTGCTCGAGGCCGAGGCGGCGCGCCATCGCGCCGCGCTCGGGAACTACACCATGCGCCTCTTGGACCAGCTCGTCGCGGTGGTGACCGGCGCCACCGTGATCGCCTACGCCGTCTACACGATTGCGCCCGAGACGCTCGCCAAGTTCCACGGGCGTCCGCTCTACCTCACGATCCCGTTCGTCCTCTACGGCATCTTCCGGTACCTCTACCTCATGTACGCCGAGGAGAAGGGCGGGAATCCCTCCGAGCACCTCCTCACCGACCGCGCGACCCTGATCAACGTCCTTCTCTGGTGCGCGGCGGTGCTCGTGATCCTGGCCTGGCCCGCCGGCTGAGCCGTGGACGCAACAACGCCCCGGGGCCTCCGCGTCCGCTGCCCCGCGAAGATCAACCTCGGCCTCTGGGTCCTCGGACGGCGCTCCGACGGCTACCACGAAATCGACACGGTGATGCAGACGATCGCGCTGGAGGACGAGCTCGTGCTCGAGCCCGGCCCGCCGGGTCTCTCGTTTTCCTCGCGCGGCCGGCGGATCCCGGGGGCGGGGCCGAACCTGGTGGAGCGCGCCTGGTCGCTCCTCGAGGAATCGGGACGGCTCCCGCGCGACGCCGGTCTCGTCGCGACGCTCACGAAACGGATTCCGGTCGGAGCGGGACTCGGCGGCGGAAGCAGCGACGCGACCGGGATGCTGGCCGGGGTCGCGCGATTCTTCGACCTCGCGATCCCGACCGGCGAGCTCGAGGACCTCGCGGCCTCCCTCGGCTCGGACGCGCCCTACTTCCTGCGCGGCGGGACGGCGCGCGCGCGCGGCCGGGGTGATCGGGTGGGACATCTATGTCCCATGAGACCGCGGTGGGTCGTGCTCGTCACTCCACCTCTTGAAGTTTCAACGACTTGGGCCTATGGGTTGCTCAGAAATGGATTGACAGATCGGGGGTCGGGCGCTAGCATCCTGGCGTCCGCAATCGAGAGCGACGCCCTGGAAGGCGTCGCTCGCGTCATGCGGAACGTTTTCGAGGACGTGGTCCTTCCGCGGATGCCTGAAATCGCAGCACTGAAGCGCGCGCTCGAGTCGAGCGGCGCCAAGGCGGCGCAAATGACCGGCAGCGGTTCGACGGTGTTCGCCCTCGCCAGCACGCGGGAGGAAGCCCTCGACCTAGCGGCCCGAGCGTCGTCGTGCGATGCCGAGATTCGCGTCGTCCGTACGCTGGAACGGGGCGTGATGATCGCGACGCGCTTCTGATCCTTCCGCTCTCGCAAGGGGCGAAGAGTTGTACCACGGGGACCCGGGGGGTTTCGGTCCCGGGGGCTTCGAAGGATCGAGGCCCCGAACTCGAGGTGGGTGAGACGGTATGGCTCTCGAGATCACGGAAGTTCGCATCTCACTCCGCGACGACGACAAGCTGAAGGCGTTCGCGAGCATGACGTTCAACGACGCGTTCGTCATCCGGGGTCTCAAGATCATCGAGGGGACGAACGGGATGTTCGTCGCGATGCCGAGCCGCAAGAAGCCGGATGGGACGTACCAGGACATCGCCCATCCGATCAACAACGAGACGCGCGAGTTCATCGAATCGCGCCTCCTCGAGGAATACGAAAAGGAGCGGGCGAAGCAGCCGTCCCTGATCGGGGCGCCGTCGACCGTCTCCTGACGGGAAGCGCCGGCGCCCTCCAAGGAAGCCGATCATCGTGGCACCGGATGGGGCGTCGGCAAGTGGTAAGCCAGGAGACTTTGGATCTCCCATTCGGAGGTTCGAATCCTCCCGCCCCAACCACCTTCCACTCGACGTCCTGATTCGGTAGACTGTTCGGCAGCACGGGCGGCCGCGGGCCGCCCTCGACGGACCCAAAGCACGAAGTCCTCGATCGTAGGGCCCCGGAGGCATCGACCTCCGGTCCATCGAGCGCCGCGCGGCGTCTCGGGCCCGATTGGCGAAGGCGTCAATCGGGCTTTGGGTCGCTTTATTTTCCGCCCCGGGAAAGGAGAGGTGCGATGACGGTCAAGCTGGCTACGGATCGGCGCGCGGTGCCCGCATCGAAACCGCTTTCGGATCCCCGGGAGCCGCGCGAGGCCGAGCGGCGGCTCCGGCTCTTCACGGGGAACGCGAACCGGCCCCTGGCCGAGGCGATCTGCGGGCACCTCGGGATCGACCTGGGCGACGCGACCGTCGACACGTTCGCGGACGGCGAGACGTTCGTGAAGATCAACGAGAACATCCGCGGGTCCGACATCTTCGTCTTCCAGCCGACGTTCCCGCCGGCCTCGCACCTGATGGAGCTCCTGATCATGATCGACGCGGTGCGCCGCGCCTCGGCCCGGCGCGTGACCGCGGTCATCCCGTACTACGGATTCCAGCGGCAGGACCGGAAGGACCAGCCGCGCGTCCCGATCACGGCGAAGCTGGTCGCGAACCTGATCACGACCGCGGGCGCCGACCGCGTGATGACCATGGATCTGCATTCGGCGCAGATCCAGGGGTTCTTCGACATCCCGTTCGACCACCTGTACGCGGCGCCGGTCCTGGTCGACTTCTTCCTCCGGCGGCGGATTCCGAACGTGGTCGTCGTGGCGCCCGACATCGGGAGCGTGAAGATGGCGCGCGCGTACGCGAAGCGCTTGAGCGCGAACCTCGCGATCGTGGACAAGCGCCGCCCGCGTCCCGACGCGGTCGAGATGATGAACGTCATCGGCGAGGTCGAGGGGAAGAACGTGGTGATCTTCGACGACATCGTGAGCACGGGATCGACGCTCGTCGAAGCGGCCCGGGCGCTGAAGGACGCGGGCGCCCAGGACATTTTCGCGGCGGGCACGCATGGCGTGCTCTGCGGCGAGGCGATGGAGCGGATCGACCGATCGCCCGTGAAGGAGCTGATCATCACCGACAGCATCCCGCACGCCGCGGGGAGCCTCTCCCCGAAGGTCCAGGTCCTCTCGGTCGCGGCGCTCCTGGCCGAGGCCATCCGGAGGATTCACGACGAGGAGTCGCTCTCCTCGCTGTTCATTTGACGAAGGCGAACCGGCACTCAGAACCGAAGGAGCAGCGGCATGGCCATCATGAGCTTGAAGGGGAATCGTCGCGACGGGGTCGGCAAGGGCGCCGCGCGTAGGTTGCGCGCGACGGGCTCGGTCCCGGCCGTCTACTACGGACGGGGAGAGAACCCGCTCTCGCTGGCGGTCGACACGAAGGAGATCGAGACGCTGCTCCAGACCGGCGGCTCGTCCAACGTGATCGTCGATCTCAAGGTCGAGGGCGACGCGGGGACCGACCGAAAGGCGTTGATCCGCGAGATCCAGCGCGACCCGGTGCTGGGGGCGATCCTCCATCTCGACCTGCAGCACATCTCGCTCACCGAGAGGATCACCGTGCAGGTGCCGGTCGAGCTGACCGGCGTGCCGACCGGCGTCAAGGACGGCGGCGGCATCCTCGAGCACCTGCTCCGGGAGGTGGAAGTCGAGTGCCTCCCGACCGACATCCCCGCGCACATCGAGGCCGACGTCTCGGCGCTGGCGATCGGCGACTCGCTCCACGTGAGCGACCTGAACGCCCAGGGGATCCAGATCCTGACCGAAGCGGACCGCACGATCGCCACCGTGGTGCCGCCGACGGTGCTCGAAGAGGTGAAGCCGGTCGAGGAGGCCGCGGTCGAGCCCGAGCTGGTGAAGGAGAAGAAGGAGGAGGAGCCCGCGGCGGAGGGAGGCAAGGAAGGTTAACGAGCCGAAGGTGGTCGTCGGCCTGGGCAATCCCGGTCCCGAGTACGCGGCGACGCGCCACAACGTGGGGTTCATGGCCGTCGACGCGCTGGCGAAACGCCTCGGCCGGTTCTCGGGATGGAGCGGCGATTCGGCGGCGTCGCGCGGGCGGGGCCGCGCCGGCCGCCACGAGGCGCTCCTCGTGAAGCCGCAGCAGTACATGAACCGGAGCGGCCTCGCCGTCCGGGCGCTCCTCGCGGAGGGGTGGATCGCGGAGGAGATCCTGGTGGTCTGCGACGACGTCTACCTGCCGCTCGGGACGATCCGGGTCCGGCCGCGGGGCGGGACGGGCGGCCACCAGGGGCTCGAGTCGATCGTCGCGTCGGCCGGCACGGATGGATTCGCCCGGCTTCGGATCGGGGTCGGCCCCGCACCGGAGGCCGACCGGCTCAAGGAATACGTGCTGGAACCGTTCACCGATGAAGAACAGTCCGTGTTGCCGCGCGTGATCGAGGCGGCGGCGCAGGCGGCGCACGACGCGGTCGCCGAAGGGCTGACCCAGGCCATGAACCGCTGGAACCGGTTCGTGCTCGATCCGGTGGAGCCATGAGGGAACGATGAAACTCTACGAAACGACGGTGATTTTCGATCCGGGCCTCGAGGAGGCGCGGATCAACGAGGAAGTCGAGCGGATCACGCAGCCGATCGCGCAGGCGGGCGGCGAGGTGGTCGAGGTGCAGCGCTGGGGGAAGAAGAAGCTCGCCTACAACATCCGCAAGCGGCGCGACGGCACCTACATCCACGTGAAGCACAAGAGCCCGGCCAGCCTGATCGCCGACATGGACCGGCGCTTTCGGCTGAACGAGAGCATCCTGCGCCATCTCACGATCGTCGCCCCCAAGGAATCCCCGAGGCCGGCCGAGGAGGCCGCCAAGGTGGAGGCGGAGGGCGCGGTGAAGGCGGAGGCGGGCGGGGCGAGCGCGGAATGACGCGGCGCGGGCGTCTTCGGACGCCGGCGCCGATCCCGGAACCACGAGGAGGAGAACCATGGCTCGCGATGGAGAGTCGCGGTCGTTTCGAAGGAAGTTCTGCAAGCTCTGTTTCGACAAGATCGACCGGATCGACTACAAGGACGACCGGCGTCTCTCGCGGTTCATCACCGACCGGGGGAAGATCGTGCCGCGCCGCATCTCGGGAACCTGCGCCCGGCATCAGGCCCAGATCACCGAGGCCGTGAAGCGCGCGCGCATCCTGGCGCTCCTTCCCTTCACCAGTGACCAGTACCGCTGACCCGACGCGCGCCCCGGCGACGGCCGGCGACGCGATCCGCGCTTTCGGCGCGCTCCTGCTCGGAGCGGGGCTCATCATGCTGGCGAGCACCGATCTCCCCTCGCCGTTGCCGTGGGGGTACGGGCTCCTGCCGGTCGGGCTCCTCTGGCTGGAGCGCCGCGTGGGGCTCCTCTACGGGGCGCTGGCCGCGACGGCGACGCTGGGCGCCGTCTACGCGGCCGGCGTCACCGAGCCGTCGCAGCTCTTCTTCATCGCGGTGCTCGCGGCCTCCGGGCTCCTGCTCAGCCTGAGCGCGCGGCGCGGCGCGCGCGCCTCGACGGCGCTCGCCCTCGCGGTCGCGCCGGTCCTCGCCGTGGCGGCGGGGTACCTCTTCCTCGGCGGCATGGAGGATCTGACGCACGTGCTCGCGTCGCGGCTCGACGACGTGCGTCGCATGGAGGCGGAACACCGGGTCTCGCAGACGCTCGGGCTCTCGGCGGCCGAGTTCGATCGCGCGCTCACCGAGACGGCGCGGCTCTGGTCGCTGCTCTTGCCGTCTCTGTTCGCGCTCAAATGGATCGTGGTGCTCGCCATCAACTGCTGGCTCGCCTCGATCCTTTTCCAGGCGGAGAACGGATTCCCGGCGTTCCACGAGTTCTCGACGTGGCGCGTGCATCCCGCGGCCGCGTGGGGGCTGGCGCTCGCGCTCCTGCTCGTGGCGACCCGCGTTCCGGCGGCGCTCGAGGCCGGAGTGAACCTGGCCTTTCCGCTCGCCCTGGCCTACACGATCCAGGGCTTCGCGGTGGCGCGGTTCGCGGCGATCGCGCTTCAGGTGAAGGGAATCGTGCAGGCGGCGATCGTCGTCCTGATCGCCCTCATGCCGATCCTGGTGGTGGTGTTCCTGGGATTGGGGTTCTTGGATGCGTGGTACGACTTCAGACGGCGGCTCGTGACGGGGCCCGAGGAACGGATCGGGCCGGCGGCCCGCCGAGACGACGAGTAGACGACCGACGTTCGGAAATCGAGGAGGGATTCGATGGAGATCATCCTGCTGGAAGACGTCACGGGGCTCGGCAAGCGCGGCGCGTCGGTGCGCGTCGCCGACGGCTACGCCCGCAACTTCCTCCTGCCCCGGAAGAAGGCGATCGAGGCGGTGGGCGACGCGCAGGCGGTGTTCCGGGACCGGGAGCGCGCCCGGGTCTCGCGCGAGCAGAAGCAGCGCCAGTCCGCGGAGTCGCTCCGGGACCGGCTCGCCCAGGTATCGCTGCAGTTCAGCGTCCAGGTCGGCGAGGAGGACCAGCTCTACGGCTCGGTGACCGCGACCGAGGTGCACGAGGCGCTCGCGGCGCAGGGATTCACCGTGGAGCGGAAGGCGATCCGCCTCGAGGAGCCGCTCAAGGCCCTCGGCGTGTTCGAGGTGCCGGTTCACCTCTTCCAGGACATCGAAGCGCCGGTGAAGGTATGGGTCGTTCGCAAATGAGGCGGATCGCGCGGTTCACGGCACTCGTCGCGCTCGCCGGCGTCGCGGCCGCCGGATGCGGGAGCACCGCGCCCAAGCCCGCCGATTCGAACGGCGCGGTCTCGAAGGCGGGGGCCGCGACGCGCGTCTGGAAGCCGGCGGCGCCCGACACCCTTGGGCCGACCGTCGCGATCGTCGGCGGCCGGCGCTTCCGCGCGCACGAGGTCGACTCCCTGATCCAGGCGCTTCCGTCGAACGTGCGCGACCAGGTGAGGGATCGCGACGGGTACAAACGCCTCGTCGACCGCATGGTGAGCGAGGAGGCGGTCTACCAGGCCGCGAAGGGCTCGGGCCTGGAACGGGATCCCGCGTTCCAGGCGGACGTGGCCAGGACGACCCGCGATCTCCTCGTGCGCCAGTACTACCAGCGCCGGCTCGACGGCGTTCCCGCCCCCGCCGACTCGTCGATCCAGGCCTACTACAAGGACCACGAGTCGGACTACGCGGTCTCCGCCCGCGTCCGCGTCCGGCACATCCAGCTCGCGACCCGCGCCAAGGCGGAGGCGCTCAGGAAGCGGCTCGTCGGCGGCGGCCTCTGGGACGCGCTCTGCCGCGCCAACTCGACCGACGAGCGGACCAAGAAGGACGGCGGTCTCCTCGGATACATCACGCCCGACGCGGAGGTGGTCGCCGGCATCGGCAAGGCTCCCGCGATCGTCGCCGCGGCGTTCGCGCTGAAGGAGGGGGAGATCAGCCAGCCGCTCCATTCCGACAAGGGATGGCACCTGATCCGGGTCGACGGCTACGAACCGAAACGGTTCCAGCCGCTCGAGGCGCTCCACGATCGGATCGCCGCGCAGCTCCGCACGAAGGCGCAGGAGGATTTCTCCAAGTCGTTCCTCGATTCGCTTCGCCAGGCGCAGAACGCCGCGGTCTTCGACGATTCGATCGACGTGGCCCTCTCGCCGGTGAAGACGCCGCAGGACCTGTTCCAGGCCGCCCAGACCGCGGCCGGGCCCCAGGACCGCATCGCGCTCTACCGCGACGTGGTGAAGCGGTTCCCCGACGACCCCGTTTCGATCCGCGCGCAGTTCATGATAGGGTTCACGTACGCGGAGGATCTGCAGGACTACGACGCCGCCCGCAAGGAATTCGAGGAGTTCATCCGGCGCTATCCGAAGTCGGATCTGGTGGGCTCCGCGACGTGGATGATGCAGAACATGGACAAGCCCGCCCCCGACCTGAAGGACGGCCCCGAGGGAAGCGGCGGCGGCGAAGCGGCGCCCGACTCCACCCAGTAGCCGGGGAACGGCCCGAGGATCCCGCGCGCATCATGAGCATGATTCCCGTTCGCGTCGGCGGACTCGCGATCGACGAGCGAACCAAGAACCCGGTCGTGCTGCTCCAGGAGATCGAGGGGACCCGCGTCCTCCCGATCTGGATCGGTCCCATGGAAGCGGGCGCGATCCAGAGCGAGCTCGTCGGGAAGAAGTTCCAGCGTCCGCTGACGCACGATCTCCTCGCCGCCGTGATCGAGGGGTTGAACGGCAAGGTGTCGCGCGTGGTGATCACCGACCTCAAGGACTCGACCTTCTTCGCGAGCATCTACCTGGACGCCGGCGGAAACGCCGTGGCGATCGACGCGCGGCCCAGCGACTCGATCGCCTTGGCGCTCCGGTCCCGCGCTCCCATCTTCATCATGGACAAGCTGTTCGAGAAGACGATCGACGCGCCCGCGACCGAAGCCGGCGCTTCCGAGAAGAGCCCCGAGGAGAAGGCGGAGGATCTCCGCCACTTCCTCGAAGAGCTGCGCCCCGAGGACTTCGGCAAGTGGGATCCCGAGGACTTGGGATGACGCGGGCCGATCGGTCGGCGTGATCGCCCCGCTCGGCGGCCAGGCTCCGGTCGTCCCTCCCTCGTCGTTCGTCGCGCCCACCGCGGTCGTGGTGGGCGACGTCGTCTTGGGCGATCAGGCGTCGATCTGGTACGGCGCCGTCGTCCGCGGCGACGTCGGCCCCGTGAGGATCGGCGCCCGGACGAACGTACAGGATCTCTGCCTGCTCCACACCACGACCGGACGCCCCGGGCTCTTCCTCGGGGAAGAGGTGACCGTGGGTCACCGCGTCGTCCTCCACGGGGCCACCGTGCGCGACCGGTGCCTGATCGGCATGGGATCGATTCTGCTCGACGACTGCGAGATCGGCGAGGAGTCGCTGGTCGCGGCGGGAAGCGTGGTCCTCGAGCGGATGCGGGTGCCGCCGCGCTCCTTCGTCGCCGGGGTTCCCGCGGTCGTGAAGGGGCCGATCCCCCCCGACGTCCACGCGGGGCTCCGCGCCTCCGCCGAAGCCTACGTCGCCCTCGCGAAACGCCATGCGTTGCTCCGCGGCTAGGCCGCTCGGGCGGTCGCGCCGCGCCGCGGGCGCCGCGCTGGCCGCGGCGGTGATGCTGGCCGCCGCGGCCGTCGCCGCGCCGTCTCCCACGCCCCCCGCGGCCACACCTCCCGCCGCGACGCCCCCCGCCGCGACGCCCCCCGCCGCCGCGCCCCCCGCCGCCGCGCCGCCCGCGCCTGCCGAGTCCGGCCGCCGCTACCCGCTGCGTCGCGCCGCGGAGCTCAAGGCCCGCCTCCTCGAGCGCGCCCCGGACGCGCCGCTCGCGGCGCTCGCCGCGGAGTACGTCACCTCGCCCGAGGTCGCGCGGCTCGATCCGGTCGCGCGCGCGGCCGAGGAGCTCTGGGCCGCGCGGATCGGCCTCCAGGGGAATCCGACCGGGGACGAGCGGAAGACGCTCCGCACCGTGGTCGACCGCCTGGAGGGATGCCCGATCGATTCCGTCGCGCTCCGCCGCGCGGAGATCGGGCTCACCAAGATCGGCGTCGTGGTCCCGCTCTCCGGCAAGTACGAGCGCTACGGAAAGACGTTCGTCAACGGGCTCCGGATGGCCGTCGACGAGCACAGCCGGGCGTACGTCCCTCCGGTCTCTCTGATCCTCTACGACAGCGAGGCCGATCCGCTCGTCGGCGCCCGAAAGGCGCGCTGGCTCCTCAAGGACCACGGCGTCTCGCTCCTGGTGGGGGAGCTCTTCACCGCGAGCACGGCGCCGCTCGCGGCGGCGACCCAGGTCGTGGGCGCGGTGCTCCTCTCGCCGTCCGCCCCGAACGAGCGCCTCGCGATCCTCGGCGACGGCGTCTTTCAGCTCCACGTTCCGCCGGTCGCCCTCGCGTCGGCGCTCGTCCGCGCCGCGAAGGACGTCGCCCCCAAGCCGGCGCTCGCGGTCCTCGCGAGCCAGTCCTCGGACGATTCGCTCGCGGTGGACGCGATCGTGGCCGCGGCCCAGACGGAGGGCGTCCGGCTGGCCGGCATCGTGCGGGTCCCGGACTCGGCGATCGACCTGACCACGACGATCGCGTCCCTCAAGGGGAAGAAGGGGAACGTCCTCGCGATCCTCGGCGGGGATCGCCTCGTCGGAATCGCGGCGCCGCAGGTCCATTCCGAGTGGCCCGCGGTCCAGGTGATCGGCCTCGAATCGCTCGATCCGGAAGGGCTGAACCACGAGGCAAGGGCCGCGCTCGAGGGCGCGTCCTTCATCATCTCCGACTACGCGATCCAGGGCGCGCCCGCCGACTCCTTCGCCTCCCGATACCAACGCGCGTACAAGGAGCCGCCGACCCGGATGTCGGTGCGCGGCTACCTCGCGGGTCTCGCGATCACGCGCGCCCTCGAGGCGGGGTGCGTGAACGCCGCGGGGCTCAAGGAGGCGCTGCGGACCCAGCTCTACGACACGCCCGAGGGGAGGCGGCTCCGCGCGCTCAAGCCGGTGATCGCGGCGGAGCCGGAGCGGCTGACGATCCGCGGCGGACGGGCGGTCGCTCCCTGACCGGCCGACGGGCCGCTAAGCGCTTGAATCGCCGCCCCGCATCGGATACGGTGGCGCGGAGTGTCCGGGTTCGTAAACCCATTGAGATTCCATACACTTACGCGATGGAGGATCGCTCCATGGTCCGCTCTAGAGTTCCGTTGGCCGCGGTCGCGGCGCTCGCCGTGGCGGCGTCCCTGTTCGGATCGCTCGGCTGCGCGAAGCGCGCCGACGAGATCGTCATCGGAGAGTACGGGTCGCTCACCGGCGGCACCGCCACCTTCGGGATCTCGTCGAAGAACGGCATCGAGCTCTACATGGACGACCGAAACGCCGCGGGCGGAATCGGGGGCACCAAGGTCCGGGTCATCGTGGAGGACGACCAGTCGAAGCCGGAGGAGGCCGCGACCGCGGTCACCAAGCTGATCGACCAGGACGGCGTGATCGCGGTCCTGGGCGAGGTGGCCTCGAGCCGCAGCATGGCCGCGGCGCCCTACTGCCAGCAGGCCGGCGTCCCGATGATCACCCCCTCCTCCACGAATCCCAAGGTGACCGAGCTGGGCGACTACGTCTTCCGCGTCTGCTACATCGATCCCTTCCAGGGGATGGTGATCGCCAAGTTCGCCCGGAACACGCTCGGCCTCAAACGGGCGGCCGTCTTCCGCGACAACAAGAACGACTACAGCGTCGGACTCGCGAACTACTTCTCGGAGGCGTTCCAGGCCATGGGCGGGACGATCGTCTCGGACGAGGCCTACTCCGAGGGAGACCAGGACTTCAAGGCCCAGCTCACGGTGATCAAGTCGAAGCGGCCCGAGTGCATCGTCGTGCCGGGCTACTACACGGAGGTGGGGCTGATCGCGCGCCAGGCCCGCGAGCTGGGGATCACGGTGCCGCTCCTGGGCGGCGACGGCTGGGTCTCCGACCGGCTCCTCGAGATCGCGCAGGACGCCTTGAACGGCTCCTATTTCGTCAACCACTACTGGGAGGGAGACCCGAACCCGGTGGTGCAGAAGTTCGTCACCGAGTACCGGAAGCGCTACAACGCCACGCCGGACGGGCTGGCCGCCCTGGCGTACGACGCGGCCGGCGTGCTCACGAACGCGCTCGACCGGCTCCGCGAGGCCGACCCCAAGGCCTTCCAGGCGCTCAAGGGACCGCGCAACGACGCGCAGAAGGCGGCGCGCGCGAAGCTCCGCGACCTGATCGCCGCGACCAAGGACTTCCCGGGCGTGACCGGACGCATCTCGCTCGACGCGAAGCGGAACGCGGTCAAGCCGGCGGTCTTCCTCGGAATCGAGAACCGCCAGTACAAGTTCGTCGCGGCCGTCGAACCGTAGGACGAGGCCCGGGGCGTCCCCGTGCAGGAGCTCTTCCAGCAGCTCGCCAACGGCATCGCGTGGGGAAGCATCTACGCCCTGATCGCGCTGGGCTACACCATGGTCTACGGCATCCTGCGCCTCATCAACTTCGCGCACGGGGACATCTACATGGTGGGCGCCTTCGCGGCGTACTTCACCGCGCGGGCGATGGAGGGAAGCGCCCTCGCCGCCTCGCCGATGGCGGCCGTGATCGTGCTCGCGAGCGCGATGATCGCCTGCGCCCTCCTCGGCGTCCTGATCGAATTCTTCGCCTACCGGCCGGTCCGCCGCTCGTCGCGACTGACCGCCCTGATCACCGCGATCGGCGTCTCGCTCCTCCTCGAGAACCTCGGCATCCGGATCTTCGGCGCCGATCCGAAGTTCTTCCCCCAGGTGATCGCCCCGCGCACGATCCAGCTCGGAGGGGGGGTGCTCGTCACCAACCATCAGGTCATGGTCGTGATCGTCTCGCTCCTGCTCATGGTGGCGCTGACGCTCTTCATCACGCGGACGCGGACCGGCAAGGCGATGCGCGCGGTCTCCTGGAACCGGGACGCGGCGAGCCTGATGGGCATCCCCGTGAACCGGATCATCACGATCACGTTCGCGATCGGCTCGGCGCTCGCGGCGGCGGCCGGGGTCCTGGTGGGGCTCACGAATCCCAAGATCGAGCCCCTGATGGGAATCATGCCCGGGATCAAGGCGTTCGTCGCCGCGGTGCTCGGCGGGATCGGGAACATTCCGGGCGCCGTGATCGGAGGCGTGCTGATGGGCGTCTCCGAGTACCTCGTGGTCGGCTACGTCTCCTCCACCTTCCGCGACGCGATCGCGTTCGTGATCCTGATCCTCGTGCTCCTGATCAAGCCGGCCGGGCTCCTCGGCCGGAACGTGGCGGAAAAGGTCTAGCGTGCTCCGCCGCCTCCTCCTGGGCGCGGCGACGATCGGGGCCGTCTGGGCCGTCGATCGGATCCTCGTCCACGGGCTGAACCCGTACTACTACCGCATCCTCGTCCTCTGCGGCCTGAACGTCATCCTCGCCCTGAGCCTCAACCTGATCAACGGCGTGACCGGCCAGTTCTCGATCGGACACGCGGGATTCATGGCCGTCGGCGCCTACACGTCGGCGGCGTTCACGGTCTACGGCGTGCCGCGCTGGTTCGGCGTGACGCCGGAGTCGGGGCCGCTCGCCGCCGCGCTCCCGTTCCTCGCGGCGACGCTCCTCGGCGGCTGCTGCGCCGCTTTCGCGGGCTTCCTGGTGGGTCTCCCGTCGATGCGGCTGCGCGGCGACTACCTCGCGATCGTGACGCTCGGGTTCGGCGAGATCATCCGCGTCGCCATCCTGAACATCGACGCCGTCGGCGGGGCGCGCGGCTTCGCCGGCATCCCGCAGCGCACCGACCTCGCGTGGGTGCTCGGGTGGTGCGTCGTGACCTTCCTCGTGATCCGGAACATCATCCGCTCGGTCCACGGCCGCGCCCTCCTCGCGATCCGCGAGGACGAGATCGCGGCCGAGGCGCTCGGCGTGCGGACCACGCGCTACAAGGTCACGTCGTTCGTGATCTCGGCCTTCTTCGCCGGGGTCGCCGGGGCGCTCTTCTCCCACTACACCTACCTCCACACCAACTCGTTCACGTTCATGAAGTCGATCGAGGTGATCGTGATGATCGTGCTCGGCGGCATGGGAAGCCTGAGCGGCTCCATCCTCGGAGCGACGATCCTGACCGCGCTCCCCGAGGCGCTCCGCTTCGCGAGCGCCGACCGGCTCATCATCTACTCGGCGCTCCTGATCGTGCTGATGATCGCGCGCCCGCAGGGGATCCTCGGCCACCGCGAGATCACGCTGCGCTGGCTCCGGCGTCGGGGCGCCCCGTGAGCGGAGGCGCGGGCGAGCCGCTCCTCTCGCTCCGGCGGGTGACGTGCGCGTTCGGAGGGCTCAAGGCCGTCGCCGACCTCGACCTCGAGCTCCCGCGCGGGACCCTCGCCGGGCTGATCGGCCCGAACGGCGCCGGGAAGACGACCGTCTTCAACCTGATCATGGGCGTCTACCGGCCGACCTCGGGGAGCATCCTCCTCGAGGCGCGCCCCATCGAGGGAAGGGTGACCTGCACGATCGCGCGGCGCGGCGTGGCGCGGACGTTCCAGAACCCGCGGCTCTTCTCCGAGCTCACGTGCCTCGAGAACGTCCAGATCGCGAGCCACCTCCATTGCGGGGCGACGCTCGGGGACAGCGTCCTCGACACGGCCCGCTCGCGGAAGGAGGAGCGCTTGATCCTCGAGCGGAGCCGCGCGTTCCTCGAGGAGTTCCGCCTCACGCGCTACGCGGGCGAGAAGGCGCGGAACCTCCCGTACGGCGACCAGCGCCGCCTCGAGATCGCGCGCGCGCTGGCCACCGAACCGACGCTCCTCCTGCTCGACGAGCCCGCCGCCGGGATGAATCCGCAGGAGAGCGAGGCGCTGATGCACCTGATCCACGACGTTCGCTCGCGTTACCGGCTCACCGTCCTCCTGATCGAGCACGACATGAAGGTCGTGATGGGGATCTGCGAGCGGATCACGGTGCTCGACTACGGCGTCAAGATCGCGGAGGGGACGCCCGACGCCATCCGGAGCGACCGGCGCGTGATCGAAGCCTATCTCGGGGAGGACGCGTGAGCCTGCTCGAGCTGGAGGGCACGCACGTCCACTACGGGGCGATCCACGCGCTCAAGGGGATCTCGATCCGCGTGGACCGGGGCCAGATCGTGACGCTGGTGGGCGCGAACGGCGCGGGAAAGAGCACGACCCTGCGCGCGGTGTCGGGGCTCCTCAAGCCCAGCCGCGGCGCGATCCGCTTCGACGGCCGCGCGATCGCCGGGATGCCGCCCCACGAGATCGTCGGGCTCGGGATCTCGCACGTCCCCGAGGGGCGGCTCGTCTTCGCGAATCTCTCGGTGGCCGACAATCTCGATCTGGGCGCCTACCTGAGGCGGAACCGGAAGGAGATCGAGGAGGATCGACAGCGCGTCTACCGCCTCTTTCCCCGCCTCCTCGAGCGGAAGCGCCAATCGTCGGGGACCTTGAGCGGCGGCGAACAGCAGATGCTGGCCATCGGCCGCGCGCTCATGGCGCGCCCCAAGCTCCTCCTCATGGACGAGCCGAGTCTCGGCCTCGCCCCGATCCTGGTCCGGGAGATCTTCGGTGTGATCCGCGAGATCCGCGACCAGGGGACGACGATCGTCCTCGTCGAGCAGAACGCGCGGATGGCCCTGGCGGTCGCCGACTTCGGATACGTGCTCGAGACGGGCGAGATCCGCCTCGCCGACCGCGCCGGCGCGCTCCTCGCGAACTCGGTGGTCCAGGAAGCCTACCTCGGGGGCGGCGCGTGACGCCGCGACGCCGGGCCGCGGCCGGCAACGCCGCGCTCCGGGCGCTGCCGTCGGTCGAGGCGCTCCTCTCGGGCCCGGCGCTCGGGGCGCTCCGGGACCACGCGCCGCGCTCCCTGATCGTCGCCGCGGCGCGGGAAACGCTCGCCCGGGCCCGGGAGGCGGTCCGCCGTGGGAGCGCCGGGGCGCCGGACGCCGCGGCGCTCGCGCGCGACGCCGCGGAGCGGGTCCTCGCCGCGGTCCGGCCGAGCCTCGAGTCCGTGATCAACGCCACCGGCGTGATCCTCCACACCAACCTCGGCCGGGCGCCGCTCGCCGACGAGGCGGTGCTCGCGGTCGCCTCGGCCGCGCGCGGCTACACGAACCTCGAGCTCGATCTGGGACGCGGCGAGCGCGGGTCGCGCATGGCGCATCTCGAGCCGCTTCTCAGGGAGCTCCTCGGCGCGCCCGCGGCCCTCGTGGTCAACAACAACGCCGCGGCGATGCTCCTTGCCCTGAACACCCTCGCGTCGGGAAAGGAGGCGGTGGTCTCGCGCGGGCAGCTCGTCGAGATCGGCGGCTCGTTCCGGATCCCGGAGATCCTCGAGCGGGCGGGGGCGACGCTCCGCGAGGTCGGGACCACGAACAAGACCCGCCTCGGCGACTACGAGCGCGCCGTCGGCCCGCGGACGGGCGTCCTCCTCCGCGTCCATCCGAGCAATTTCGCGATCGTCGGCTTCGCGGAGGAGCCGTCGCGCGCCGACCTCGTTCGGCTCGCCCGGCGGAAGCGCGTCCCCTACCTCGAGGACGTCGGGAGCGGCGCCCTCCTCGACCTCCGCCGCTACGGGCTCCCCGGGGAGCCGCTGATGCGCGAGGCCCTGGCCGAGGGCGCGCCGCTCGTCTGCGCGAGCGCCGACAAGCTCCTCGGCGGCCCCCAGGCCGGCATCCTGGCCGGCTCGAAGGCGCTCGTCCGGGCCGTGAGGGCGAATCCGATGGCGCGCGCGCTCCGCGTCGACAAGCTGACGCTCGCCGCGCTCGCCGCGACGCTGCGTCTCTACCGCGATCCGGAGCGCGCTTCGCGCGCGATTCCCGTGATCCGGATGCTCGCGGAGCCCGCCGCCTCGGTTCGAGCGCGCGCCCGGCGGGTCGTGCGCGCGCTCGGAGCGGAACGCGCTGTTAAGACGAAGGCGGAGGTGATAGCCTCCACCGGCGAAGTGGGCGGCGGCGCCATGCCGCTCGCGCGCGTCCCCTCGTTCGCGGTGGCGATCCGGGCGCCCCGGGGACGTCTCGAGGGGCTGGCGCGCGCTCTCCGTCTCGCACCCGACCCGGTCCTCGGCCGGATCGAGGCCGACCGGTTGATCTTGGACTTGCGCACCGTGCCGTCCCGCGACGTGCCCCGGCTCGTCGCCACGCTGGCTCGTGTCGTGGATGAGGAAGGGTAGAACGTGGCGATCGAAACCGACGTGGAGCGCTACGCCGATCCGCAGGGATTCGCCCGGGAGGTGAACCTCCCGCTCCTCGGCGTCGCGCGCGTCCCGCCGGTGCCGGCCGGGGCGCCGGCCGCGAGGCTCCTCACGGCGTCCGCTGCGGACGCGCTCGCCCCGATCGTCGACGGCCTCGTCGAGACCCGCCGTTCGCTCTCCCTCCACACGCTCCTCCTCGCCGGCTTTCCACACGATCCCGAGTGCCTGGCGATCGGGCTCGCGCTGGGGAGGGAGTGGGGCCGCCGCGGGCTCACCGTGGCCGTCGTCGACCTCGACTTCTGGAATCCGACGATCGTCCGCCCGGCCGACGAGCCGAACGAGGGATTCGTCGACGTGCTCGAGTACGGCTGCTCGTTCGGGCGCGTGGCCTGGGAGATCGTCGCCGACCGGCTCTGGGTCGTCGGGCCGGGAAGCCACCCGCCCGACGAGGATCGAATCGCCGAGCATCCCGACTGGGCGCGCGCCGCGCGCGTCTTCTCGGGACGCGTCGACGTCACGCTCTTCGTCGCGCCGCTGCTCGATCGCCGGGGCTTCACCGGGAAGCTATCGAAGCGGATGGACGCGGCCCTCCTCCTGGCGTCGGTCGAGCGCACGACGCGCGGCGACCTGCGCGACGCCTTCCTCGAGCTCTGGGGCTCGGACGCGCCGATGATCGGCTGCGTCGGCATCGAGAGCGTGGCGGCGGAGCGGCCGATGGCCCCCCCGGCCCCCCCGGCTCACCCGGTTCCGCCGGCCGAGCGCGAGGAAGCCGCCTCGCCGAGCGCCACGCTCGCGGGCGCCGGCGCCCGTCTCGACGAGGCGCCCGCCGCGGCGCGTGTTCCGGCGGCCGCCGCCACCGCCGCGGCGCGCGTTCCGGCCGCCGCCGCTCCATCCGCCCGCGATGCCTCGCTCGCCGCCGTCCGCTCCGCCGAGGAGGACTCGGGCGAGGGCGCCGACGTGGTCGCGAGCCTCGAGCGCGAGGTGAGACGCGGCATCGTGCGGCGCAAGAAGTCCGCCGGGTTCGGAAAGGCGGCGCTCTGGGTCGGGATCGCGGCGGTGATCGCCGTGGCGGCGGCCATCTTCGATCTCGTGAAGACGTCGGACCTCTCGCCCGGAAGCGGCGCCGTCCAGTCGCCGCAGCCCGCGGGCGAGGAGCCGGTCGGATCGCCGCCCCAGGCCCCGCTCCAATCGGACCTCGGAGCCGCGCCGCAGGGCGCCCTTCCCGGCGGCGGGGCACCCGCCGCCTCGCTCCCGTTCCGGGTCCACGTCGCCTCGTTCCGCTCGGAGGCCAAGGTGGCCGGCATCGTGAGCGATCTCAAGGCGAAGGGCCTCGACGCCTGGTACGAGCCCGCCGACGACCTGCCCGGCTGGTACCGCGTCTTCGTCGGCCGGTTCAAGACCGAGGAGGAGGCCCGCGCGTACGCGATCCAGCTGCTCGACGCGCGGGTCGTCGACCGCGCCCACAGCTATCCGTCCACCGCGAGGTAGCCCGTGTTCCTGAAACGACTCGACATCCAGGGCTTCAAGTCGTTCCCCCAGCGCGTCCGCGTCGACTTCGGCCCCGGGATCACCGCCGTGGTGGGGCCGAACGGGAGCGGCAAGACGAACATCGTCGAGGCGATCCGCTGGGTCCTGGGCGAGCAGAACATGCGGCATCTCCGCGGCGACACGCTGGAGGACGTGATCTTCACCGGCTCCGCCCATCGGAAGCCGCTCGGCCTGGCCGAGGTCGCGCTGACCCTGATCAACAACCGGGGCGTGCTGCCCTCGGAGTACACCGAGGTCGCGATCTCGCGCCGGACGTTCCGGAACGCGCAGAGCGAGTACTTCATCAACAAGAACCTCTGCCGGCTCCGCGACGTGCGCGACCTCTTCCTCGACACGGGGATGGGCTCGCACGCCTACTCGCTGATCGAGCGGGGGATGGTCGACAACGTGCTCTCCGACGAGTCGGGGCACCGCCGCTTCCTGTTCGAGGAGGCGGCGGGCATCATGCGGTACAAGACGCGCAAGAAGGAGGCGCTCCAGAAGCTCGATCTCACGCTGACCGACCTGACGCGCGTCCAGGACGTCGTCGGGGAGATCGAGCGCGAGGTGCGCTCCCTCGCGCGCCAGGTCGGAAAGGCCCGGCGCTACGGGCGGCTCAAGGGCGAGATCCGGGGGATCGACCTCTCGCTCGCCAAGGAGGATCACGACCGGCTCGACGCCCACACGGCCGGGTTCCGGACCGATCGGCAGGCGATGGAAAACCGGCGATCCGAGCTGGCGGGGCACCTGGCGCGGCACGAGGCCGAGCTCGAGGAGCTCAAGCTCGATCTCCTGAAGCGCGAGGGCGACGTGCGCCTCGCGCAGGAGTCGATGAGCGAGCACGAGGCGAGGGGGGCCGCGCTCCTGAACGAGGTGGCCGTGCTCCAGGAGCGCCGCTCGAACCTCGCGGAGAAGCTCGAGCACGCCCGTTCCGAGTCGGGCCGGCTGAGGCAGAGCGTGGGCGAGGTCCGCGCCGCGGCCGCGCGCCTCGAGGAGGAGCGCGGGCGCCTCGAGCGGCTCCAGGTGGACAAGGGGGCCGAGGAGACGACGCTCGCCGAGCGCCTCGGCGCCATGCTGCCGGCGCTCGAGGCGCGGCGCGCCACGCTGACCGAGCGGAAGCAGCTCTCGCTCGATCTCTTCCAGGCGCGCGTGCACCAGGAGTCGAGCGCCCGCGCGCTTCGGACGCGCGAAACCGAGCTGGCGGGCCGCCGCGAGGAGCTCCTGGCGCAGGTCGCCTCGCTCGCGCGCGAGGAGGAGACGCTCCGCGGCTCCCTGGAAGAGATCGCCCGGTCGCTCGAGGCGGCGGTGGTGGTGGTCGATCGCGCCAAGGAGCGCGTGCGCGAGGCGACCGCCGCCATCGCCGACGTCGAGGCGCGGATCGCGCGTCAGGACGAGGTGGAGAAGCGCGCGCGCGAGGCCCACGCGGGCCTCGAGGCGCGCCACGCCACGCTCCGGGAGCTGAAGGAGCGCTACGAGGGCTACGACGCCTCGGTGCGCTGGCTGGTCGCGGGGCCGAAGCGCCCCGATCGGATCCTCGGGACGGTCGGCGACGTGCTCCACGCCTCGGGCGAATGGCTCGTGGCGCTCGAGGCCGCGCTCGGCGAGGCCGTGCAGTTCATCGTCTCGGAGCGCACCGACGCGACCCTGAACGCGCTCGCCGCGCTCGAGGAGAGCGGCGAGGGGCGGGCCACGTTCATCTCGCTCGACCGCCTCTCCCGCGCCCGCGTGGCGCCGATCCCCGACGAGGTGCTCGCGGCGCCGGGCGTGCGAGGGCCGCTCCTCGACCACGTCCGGTTCGAGCCGGGCTACGTCACGCTCGCCTCGTTCCTCCTCTCGGGGATCGTGGTGGTCGATTCGATCCCGGTCGGCCTCGACCTGATCGCGCGGTATCCGGACCAGCGGCTCCACTTCGTCACGGCGCGCGGCGAGCGGGTCGTCGGGCCCGCGATCGTGCAGGGCGGGAGCGGCGCGACGCGGGCCGGGTCGGTCCTCCGCCGGGAGGACGAGCTGGTCCTGCTCCAGGAGCAGATCGAGCGGTCGGCCAAGGCGCTGGGCGAGACCGTGGCGGCCTCCGACGCGCTCCGCGCCGAGAGGGCGCGGCGCCAGGCGGCGCTCGAGGAGGAGAACCGGGGCCTGGCGGACGCCGAGCAGGCGCACCGCGCGCTCGAAGCGCGGCGCGCGGAGCAGACGATCCGGGGCGACGCGATGGGGAAGGCCGCGGAGTCGGTCGCCGGCGCGCTCGGGGGCGTGGACCAGGAGATCGAGCGGACGCGAGGCGAGGCGGAAGCCGCGGAGCGCGCGCTCGAGACCGCCGACCAGGAGCGCGGGCGCGTGGACGACATCCTCGCCCGCGAAGAGGCGGAGTTCCGCGCCATGGAGCAGGAGCGCGAGCGGATGACGGCGCTCCACGCGGAGGTGCGCATCGAGGCGACCCGCTCCCGGACGGCCTTCGAATCGGCGCAGCGCGAGATCGAGCGGATGCGCCTCTCGGCCGACGAGGCCGAGCGGGACATCGTGAGCCGGGACCAGGAGGCCGCCGAGACCGAGCGCCGGATTCGGGAAACGGAGGCGCTCTGCGCGACCCGGGAGGAGGAGCTCTCCCAGGAGATCCGGATCAAGGCCGAGAAGGAACAGGCGCTCCAGAAGACGCGCGAGCGGTTCGGCGAGGTGAAGGGCAGGGTGGACGACATCGAGACCCGCACGCGCGACCTGAGACGCGAGCACGCCGACCTGACCGAGCGGCTCCATCGCATCGAGCTGGAGCAGGCCGAGATCGAAGGCGAGCGGAAGCGCCTGCTCGAGCGGATCTGGAACGAGTACGAGCTCGACCTCGCCTCGTACGTGCCCGCGGCGCCGGGCGTCGCCCTCGAGGAATCGGGCGCGCTCGCCGAGCTCGAGGAGATCGCGGACGCGGAGGAGGGGGACGAAGGAGCGCCGGCGACCGTTCCCGACGAGGCGATCGTGGATCGCGGGGACGAGACGGCCGGCCCCGCGGGCATGGACCGGATCGCCGGCTCCGGCGAGGATCGCCGCGAGCAGCTGCGGGGGCTTCAAGAGCGGCTCCGCCTGCTCGGCCCGGTGAACCTCCTGGCCGTGCAGGACTACGAGGAGCGGCGCCAGCGCCTCGCGTTCCTGAACGGCCAGCGGAAGGACCTCGAGGACGCACGGCGGCAACTCCTCGAAGCCATCGAGAAGATCAATCAAACGGCGGCGGAGCTCTTCCTCACGACGTTCCGCGAGGTGAGCGTGAACTTCCAGAAGGTCTTCACCGGCCTCTTCGAAGGGGGCGAGGCGTCGCTGATGCTGACCGGCGACGATCCGCTCGAGGCCGAGATCGAGATCATGGCGCGCCCGCGCGGCAAGAAGCCGCAGTCGATCGCGCTCCTCTCGGGCGGCGAGAAGGCGCTCACCGCCATCGCGCTCCTCTTCGCGATCTATCTGGTCAAGCCGAGCCCCTTCTGCATCCTCGACGAGGTCGACGCGCCGCTCGACGACGCCAACGTCGATCGCTTCGTCCGCCTCCTCCGCGACTTCAGCCAGAACACGCAGTTCATCGTGGTCACCCACAACAAGAAGACGATGGAGGTGGCGGACGCGCTCTACGGCGTGACGATGCAGGAGCCCGGCGTCTCCAAGATCGTGTCGGTCCGCTGGAACAAGGAGCAGGAGGACCTGGAGGAGGCGCCCGCCCTGGCGGAGCCTTTGCCGGCGGAATCCGCCGACACGGCCGCGCCCGTCGAGTCCTAGCCCTCCCCGCGTGGGACTCCTCGACCGGATCAAGCAGGGGCTCGCGAAGACGCGCGACGCCCTCCTCGGGCCGATCGAGGCGGCCTTCACGCCCGGGCACCGGCTGGACGACGACGACTACGACGCCCTCGAGGCGGCGCTCCTCCGGGCCGACGTGGGCCCCGGGGCGACCGACCGGATCCTCGGGGGGGTTCGGACGCGGCTCGCCGCGGCCGACGCCCCGGACCCCCGAACGGCCCTTCGCGCCGAGATCGAGTCGCTCCTCCGTCGCGGCGCGCGCGGCGACCGCCCCTCGCCGCCGCCCCGTCCCCACGTCACGCTCGTCGTCGGCGTCAACGGCACCGGAAAGACGACGACGATCGCCAAGCTCGCCCGCCGATACAAGGAGGCGGGCGATTCGGTGCTCCTCGTCGCGTGCGACACCTTCCGCGCGGGCGCGGCCGATCAGCTCGAGGTCTGGGCCGGGCGGGCCGGGGTCGATCTCCTCCGCCAGAGCGAGGGCGCCGACCCCGCGGCCGTGGCGTTCGACGGGATCGCGCGCGCGAGGAGCCGGAACGTCGATCGCGTGATCGTGGACACCGCGGGCCGACTCCACGTGAAGTCGAACCTCATGGCCGAGCTCGAGAAGATCCGCCGCGTCATCGAGCGGGCGCTCCCCGGAGCCCCGCACGAGACGCTGCTCGTCCTCGACGCCACCACGGGGCAGAACGGGCTCGCCCAGGCGCGCGAGTTCGAGAAGTCGGTGCCCCTGACGGCGCTCGCCGTGACCAAACTGGACGGCACCGCCAAGGGGGGCGTCGCGCTCGCGATCGTGGAGTCGTTACGCGTTCCGATCGAATGGGTGGGGGTGGGGGAGGGAATGGAGGATCTCGTTCCGTTCGATCCCGCGGCGTTCGCCGCGGGCCTCGTCCCGTCCTGATCCGCCGTCGCCGTCGCCGTCAGTCGCCGGCGTAGGTGACCTGGTTCTTCCCGCGCTCCTTGGCGATCCGGAGGTTCATGTTGGCGCGCGTCCAGAGCTCGTGCGCCAGCTTCTCCCGCGCCGCGCGGTCGAGGCCCCGGGACCGATCGACGTTGAGCGGCACGTCCGAGGGAAACATCGCGCCCCCCAGGCTCACGGTCAGCCGGACGGCGTTCTCTCGGCCGTCGAGACCGGGGACGAGGATCGCCATGTTCTGGACCTTGAGGCGGAGGCGGTCGCAGATCTCCCGCGCCTCCTCGCGCGTGGTCTCCGCGCTCAGGATGATCGCGAACTCCTCGCCCCCCCAACGGGCCACGGTGTCGAACGGGCGGAGGCTTGACGCCAGGGTCTGCGACAGCTCGCGGAGCACCACGTTTCCGGCCTCGTATCCGTACGTGTCGTTGACCCGCTTGAAATCGTCGATGTCGGCGATGACGAGGGACAGGGGGCGCCCCTCGCGGTAGGCCCGCGCGATCTCGTGGTCGAGCTGCCGGCCGAAGTAGGCGCGGTTGTAGACGCCGGTCAGCTCGTCGATCATCACCAGCATCCCGAGCTTCTTCAGCGTGTTCAGCAGATCGGTGGCGTGCTCGGCGACGACGGTGAGGATCCCGACGCGCTCGTCCGTGAAGAAGTTCGGCGTCCGGCTCCACGCCTCCAGCACGTAGAGGAACGGCGAGCCGGGCTCCCCGACGCGCGCCATCGCGAGCGACCGGAAGGCCTGGGCGTCCGGACGCGCGTCGTACGGCGCGACGGCGACGTGCATGGTGGCGTCCATCGCCTCCGCGTCGACCATCGCCGTGACCGTGCCCGCCTCGGCCACGTCGCCGACGTAGAGCGGCAGCCCGCGCGCGCCGACCCAGCCTTCGGCCAGCGCGCGATTCCACGGCTCCCCGTCGCTCACCGGCTTGAGGAACCGCGCGTCGTCCACCTCGCGCTGGAGCGGGTAGAGGCGCGCGTCGTCGCATTCGAGGATCTGCCGGGCCGAGCTCAGGATGGTGCGCAGGATGTCCCCCGCGTCCGTCTGGAGGTACTCCGCGTTCCGCTCGTCGCGCGTGAAGAGCTTCCGCTCGACCGAGATCAGGTGGGAGAGGCTCCGATAGAGGAGGCGGCTCCGGGCGTGCCAGTGGGGCCGGGTCGCGCGCACGAGGGGGGCTTCCGCGCCCTCGGCCTCCGTGGCCGGGAGGACGAAGCTCTCCTCGGTCCGGCGCACCCGGTAGCGGACGAACTGTCGGCCTTCCCGCTGGAATCGGTCGACCCGGTCGAGGACCCCCATTGCGCGGAGCCGCTCGGCGATCTCGTACGTCAGCTCGTCACGCCGGGCTTCGCCCAGCTCGCCTAGGGACAGCTCGACGAGACGCTTCCGGTCCTCCGGCGACGCGTCGTGGAGGGAGAGTGAGGCGAGAAGGGCCGTGCGGACGCGTTGTGGCTCGTTCATTCCCCGGAGCTCTCGGATGCGGGCCTGGATGGACGGGAACCGGCTAAGATCATAGCACATACGGCCCCGGACCGGGGTCTCGCGCCAGAATGGCACGTCGAGCGGGTGTTGTAAGGCCTTTTTGCGCTTGAATTTGGCCACGGGCTGTGCTAACGTAGGCTGCGTAGCCGGATCGCCTGCCCAAGGAGAGGGTGAGCATGGCTTTAGGTAGGATATGCGAGTGCGGTCCTCGGCCCTCCCTCGGGCGAGGCCTGCTCCGGTCATCCCCCCCAGATCCGAAACGCCTGCAAGAACATCCATTACGGTTACCGAGGGGCCCTTTGGCCCTCGCGCGGGAGCAAGCACGATGAGCGCATCGCGACTGGCCGGGACATCCCCTCCCCCGGGACACTGCACGGATGCCGGAGACGCGGAGGCTGATTCCATGATCGGGCGATTTGGGCGCATCGCCCTCGCACTGTGGAGGGCGACGGGTAGACTCACGGTGCTCGCGCTGATCCTTCTCATGCCGCGTGTTTCGCTGGCGAAGCCGCTCTCGATCGATTCCGGTCCGACGCTGGATGGGGATCCGACGGCCGACGACCAGCCGAGCCCGGCACCGAAGGGGAACAAGAGCGCGCGGTTCATTCCTCAGAGCCAGCGGTACGGAACGATCGGACCGGTCCGCATCGGAACGCGGGCCTCGAGCGTCCGGCTGGCGCTGGAGATCTATTTCCGGCTATTCCGAAACATCTGAGCGGCAGCGAAATCCACGCAACGCGGCGCGGGCGACCCCCGCGCCCGTGAGGGCAGATGTCGCAAGAACGCAGCCAGCATACCGACGGCGCCGGCCTGATCCGTCATCTCGAGGACCTTCTGGCGCACGCCCGGTTCGGGATGGTGCTCGACACCATCGGGGAGCTCAAGGCGTCCGGGGGCATCCCGGAGGACGTCGAGACGAAGGTCCTCCTGGCCCGCTGCCGCGCGCTCCTGGGTCTTGGGAGATGGAAGGAGGTCGCGGAAGCCGCCGAGCGAAAGCTCGAGGAGCTCTACGCGCTCCATCCGGACGACAAGCGGGCGCTGCTCGAGTTCCACATCGCCGCCGGACGCGCCGCGTGGCGGATCGGACGCCCGTCCCGGGCCGAGGAGCACTTCCGCGCCGCGTACCACATCAGCCGCTGGGAATTCGAGGACACCGCGGGGATGCTCCGCACTCGAAACCTCCTCGGCCTCTGCTTCCTCGGCGCCGGGGAGTTCCATCGCGCCACGGCCGAGCTCTCCCGGGGGCAGCGGGAGGCACGCGACGCGGGCCTCTACCACGAAGAGGCGACGTTTTCCCTGAATCTGAGCATCGCGCTCCTCAAGCTCGGCCGCCTCGCGCAGGCCGAGCAGGAGCTGGCGCGCGCCCGCATGCTCTTCGGGGAGCGGGGGCACTCGCGCGGCAAGGTCCAGGGGCGACTCGTCACGACCCTCCTCCTCCGGATGCGGGGCGAGCTGCCGCCCGCGGAGCAGGAGGTGCTCGGCGCGCTGTCGGAGGCGGAGGAGCACGGATTCGACCGCGAGCGGGTCATCGCGCTCGAGTATGCCGGCGATCTCGCGCTCGACCGTCACGACAATCAGGCCGCCATCGAAGCCTTCGACGAGGGATTGCTCGTCGCGGAGAAGCTGGCCCCCGAAGGCGACCTGATCCCCGAGCTCTGCCGCCGCATCGCCGAGGTGCACGTGCGGATCGGGGAGCCGAACCGCGCGTTGGTCACCTGCGAGCGCGGGCTTCGGATCGCCCGGCGCCTCGGAGACCGCTACGAAGAGGCGTCGACGTCGCGCGTCATGGCGATGGCGCACCAAATGCTGGGCCAGCGCGAGAAGGCGCTGCGCCAGGCGCAGGAAGGGATCTCCCTCCTTCGGAAGCTCGAGGCGACGTACGAATTGACCCGGCTCCTCCTCTGGCTCGGCGAGACGCTGCTCGCGGGCGGCGACGCCGAGGAGCGCCGCGCGGCGCGCGACCACCTCTGGGAGGCGCGGAGCCACGCGATGTCGATGGGTCTCGACGCCTGGGTGGCGCGGATCGAGAGCGTCCTCGGGGTCGAGGTGAAGTCGTCGATCACGGCGCCGGCGCGCCGGAACCCACCGGAATCGATGCCCGCGGGCGCCGATCCCGACTGCTTCCGCCACGGCATCGTGACGCAGGACGAGCGGATGCGGGAGATCCTGCGCGTGCTCGAGCGCGCCGCCCTGAGCCGGCTCCCGATCCTGATCCTGGGCGAGAGCGGAGCGGGGAAGGAGCTCCTCGCCCGCGCGGCCCACGCCCTGAGCGACCGGCGCGGCGAGGTGTTCGTCGTCGGCCACTGCGCGGCGCTTCCCGAGGGGCAGCTCGACGCCGATCTCTTCGGCGAGGAGCTTCCGTCGGGGAGCGGCAGCCGGACCGGCCTCTTCGAGGCCGCCGATCGCGGCATCATCTTCCTCGACGAGGTGAGCGAGCTCCTCACCGGGGCCCAGGCGAAGCTGCTCCGCGTCATCGAGACGGGGGAGCTCCGGCGCGTCGGCGGGACGGGCCTCGTCCAGGTGGACGTCCGGGTCATCGCCGCCTCCACGCGGGATCTCTCCGCGCTCGTGCGCCGCGGGCTCTTCCGCGACGATCTCTACTACCGGCTGAACGGGATCCGCCTCGAGATCCCGCCGCTCCGCGAACGCGTCGGCGACGTCGAGGTGATCGGCCGCTACCTCCTCGCCAAGGCATGCGCCGGGGCGAGGAAGCGGGTTCGCCTCCACGGGGACGCGTGGAGCGCCCTCGCCGCGCACTCCTGGCCGGGCAACGTGCGAGAGCTCAGGAACGTGATCGAGCGGGCCGTGGCGCTCGCCGAAGACGGCGACGAGCTCGACCGCGAGGCGATCCGGATCCAGCCCGTCATCCGCGGCACCGCGGCGCGGCCGCACGCGCCGAAGGGGCGTGGCGGCCCGAAGCCCGCGAACGCGGTCGACCGCGAGACGATCGTGGAGGCGCTCCGCGTGAACGGGGGGAATCAATCCGAGGCGGCGCGCAGCCTGGGCGGCATGAAGCGCACGACGCTTCTCTACAAGATCAAGAAGCTCGACATCCGGCCCGAGGAGTACGGAACGGGCTCTCCCCGCTGACCGCCCCGTGGCCCCGGTCCCGGCGACCCGGGTCAGGCGGCTTGACCGGCCCCCCTTGAGTCCCTATACTGTAGGGGTCGTGCGTCCGGTCTAACCTTCAAATTCGCAATCACTTGCCGGCTGTGCGGGAGGCCCCGCACGGGTCGGCGGGGACGCGAAACCCGACTCGACCAGAAGGAGTTCTGGATGGTCTCCGAACTGATGCGCGGCCTCTCGATCACGCTGTCGCACTTCTTCAAGAAGCCGGTCACCCTCCAATACCCGGAGCAGCGGATGACGATGTTTCCCCGTTTCCGCGGACTCCACGAGCTCCACCGCTACGCCAACGGCCTCGAGCGATGCGTCTGCTGCGGACTCTGCGCCGCCGTCTGTCCCGCGGACGCGATCTACATGGAGGCGGCCGAGAACACCCCGACCGAGCGCTACTCCGCGGGCGAGCGGTACGCGAAGCGCTACGACATCGACATGCTCCGCTGCATCTTCTGCGGCTACTGCGAGGAGGCGTGCCCCGAGGACGCCATCTTCCTCGGCCACGACTTCGAACTGTCCGACTACTCCCGCGACTCGTTCCTGTACGGCAAGGAGCAGCTCCTCGTGCCGATCGGCACCACGCACACCCCAGGGATCGTCCGCGGCCGGTAGCCGCGCGACGGCCGCCACGGGGGGTTCCGCGCTTGTCTGAATCGTGGTGGATGGCCACGGCCTGCGGCGTCGTGGCCGGCATGGCCAACGTGAGCGGCGGGATCCTCGCGGTCCGGGCCTCCGGTTGGGACCGCGTCCGCCAGTCGTACTTCGTCGCGATCGGCGCGGGATTCATGCTCGCCGCGGTCCTCCTGCGCATGGTGCCGGAGAGCTACCGCCTCGCCGGAGAGGGGCGCACGGCGATTCTCTCCGTCGGAGGGTTGATCCTCCTCGGCTACCTGCTGGTCCACGCCGCCGAGCACGTCCTCGTCGCGCACTTCCACTTCGGCGAGGAGACGCATCACGAGCATTGGGTGGAGCCCGTGGTCGGGACGACGGCGCTCCTCGGTCTGGCGCTCCACACCCTCTTCGACGGCATTTCGATCGGATCCGGGTTCCTGGTCAGCCCCTCGCTCGGCATCCTGATCGCCATCGCGATCTTCCTGCACAAGATCCCGGAGGGATTCACGGTCGCGTCGATCATGGTGGCCGCCGGCCGGTCGCGGAAGAGCGCGGTCTTGAGCGCGGCCATGCTCGGCGGCTTCACGGTGATCGGCGTGCTCACGATCTCCCTCTGGGCGACGTCGATCCACGTGGCGCTGCCGCTCTCGGCGGGAGCGGCGATCTACGTCGCGGCCACCGACCTGATCCCCGCGGTGAACGAGACGAAGGGAATCGCAAAGCCCTTGGGCGTCTTCGGGGGCGTTCTGCTGTTCTATCTGACGGAGGCGCTGGTGGGGGCGCTGGGGATCTGATTGACGCTCCCCGCCGCCGCTGCTACGCTATGCCATCGAACGAATTGACTGCGGATCGCGTGGCCGATCCCGCCCCGGAAACGTAAGGATGGTGTTCCCCGATGGGACTTGAAGAGCTGGTACCCGACGGCATCCTGACCACGACCGTCGAGAAGATGGTGAACTGGGCGCGCCGCTCGTCCATCTGGCCCGCGACGTTCGGACTCGCCTGCTGCGCCATCGAGATGATGGCGACGACCGCCTCCCGCTACGATCTCGCCCGCTTCGGCGCCGAGGTCTTCCGCGCCTCGCCGCGCCAGGCCGACCTCATGATCGTGGCCGGCCGCGTGAGCAAGAAGATGGCCCCGGTCCTGAAGCGCATCTACGACCAGATGCCCGAGCCGAAGTGGGTCATCTCCATGGGCGCGTGCGCCTCGTGCGGGGGCGAGTTCTACGACTACGCCATCGTTCAGGGCGTCGACACCGTGGTCCCGGTGGACGTCTACGTTCCCGGCTGCCCGCCGCGCCCCGAGGCGCTGATCTACGGCATCATGAAGCTCCAGGACAAGATCGATCGCATGAAGCTCAAACCCGAGGCCGCGCCCGCGGCGCCCGGACCGAGTTCCACCAGCGCCTGATTTCGAGAATGCCCGCGACCGCGACGGCCTCCGAATTCAAGACCATCACGATCAACATGGGGCCGCAGCACCCGTCCACGCACGGGGTGCTCCGACTCATCATCGAGCTGGACGGCGAAACGGTCGTGAGCCTGAAGCCCGTGATGGGCTACCTCCACACGGGCATGGAAAAGATCATGGAGTCGAAGACGTACACCAAGGCCATCACGGTGACCGACCGGATGGACTACATGTCCCCGCTCGGGAACAACATGGCGTACGTCGGCGCGGTCGAGCAGATCCTCGGCCTCTCGATCCCGGAGCGCGCGCGGACGCTCCGCATCATCCTCCTCGAGACGATGCGCCTGGCGTCACACCTGGTCTGGCTCGGCACGCACGCGCTCGACCTGGGCGCGATGAGCGTCTTCCTCTACTGCTTCCGCGAACGGGAGAAGCTCCTCGACCTGAACGACATGGTCGCGGGCTCGCGCATGACGCCCTCGTATTTCCGCGTCGGCGGTTTCTTCAACGACGTGCCCGACACGTTCGTCCCCGCCGTGCGGAAGTTCCTCGCGGAGTTCCCGTCGGCGCTCGCCGAGTACCAGAACCTCCTGACCAAGAACCGGATCTGGATGAAGCGGACGATCGGCGTGGGGGTGCTGACCGCGGAGCAGGCGATCGACCTGGGCCTCACGGGCCCGTCGCTCCGCGGGAGCGGCGTGAACTACGACGTGCGGAAGAAGACCCCGTACCTAGGCTACGAGAAGTACGACTTCGAGGTTCCGCTGGGCCGGACGGGGGACGTCTACGACCGGTACGTCATCCGCATCGAAGAGATGAAGCAGTCGATGGCCATCCTGCGCCAGGCGCTCGACCGCCTGCGGCCGGGCCCCGTGCGCGCCGACAATCCGTACCTCTTCCCGGCGCCCCGCACCGACGTCAAGCGGGGCATGGAGGAGCTGATCTATCACTTCAAGATCATGTCCGAGGGCTTCCGCGTGCCGCCGGGCGACGCCTACTTCGCCATCGAGGCGCCGAAGGGCGAGCTCGGGTTCTACGTCGTCGCCGACGGCAGCCCGAAGCCCTACCGCGTCCGCGTCCGGCCCCCGTCGTTCATCCACCTCCAAGCGCTCGAGCCGATGTGCGTCGGACGCATGGTCGCCGACGTGGTGGCCTGCATCGGGACGATCGACATCGTGCTCGGCGAAGTGGACCGCTGACATGCCGACCGCGACGTTCGAGCCCGTCCTGACGAAGACCGTCCACCTTCCCGACTCGCACACCCTCGCCGTCTACCGGAAGCACGGCGGCTACGAGGGGCTGGCCCAGGCGCTCCGGAAATCGCCCGACGAGATCATCGACGTGGTGAAGCGCTCCGGCCTCCGGGGGCGCGGAGGCGCCGGATTCCCGGCCGGGACCAAGTGGGGCTTCGTTCCGAAGAGCACCGACAAGCCGAAGTACCTCTGCGTGAACGCCGACGAGAGCGAGCCGGGCGCGTTCAAGGACCGGCTGATCTGCATGAAGGACCCGCACCAGCTCCTCGACGGCACCCTGATCGCGGCGTACGCGATCGGGTCGAATCGCGCGTACATCTACATCCGCGGCGAGTTCGCCCGGGAAGCGGAGATCCTCGACGGCGCGATCGCCGAAGCGCGCCGGGCGGGGCTGATCGGCAAGAACATCCTGAATTCCGGGTGGGACTGCGAGGTCACCGTCTACCGCGGCGCCGGCGCGTACATCTGCGGCGAGGAGACCGGGCTCATCGAGTCGATCGAGGGGCACCGCGGCGAGCCGCGGCTCAAGCCGCCGTTCCCCGCGGTCGTCGGCCTCTTCGGCTGCCCGACGGTCGTGAACAACGTCGAGACGCTCGCCTGCGTGCCGCACATCGTCACGCGCGGCTGGGAGTGGTTCGCCGGGATCGGGCCCGAGCGGAACACGGGCCCCAAGCTCTACGGGCTCTCGGGGCACGTCGCGAAGCCCGGCGTCTACGAGGCGCCCATGGGAACGTCGCTTCGCGTGCTCATCGAGGAGTTCGGCGGCGGCGTGCCGGGCGGGCGGCGGGTGAAGGCCGTCATTCCCGGCGGCGCGTCCTGTCCGGTCCTGCGCGGGGACGAGATCGACATCAGCATGGATTTCGACTCGCTCACGCGGGCGGGGTCGCTCTTCGGAACGGGCACGCCCGTGGTCATGGACGACACGGCCTGCATGGTGCGCGCGGCGTGGATCACCGCCCGCTTCTTCGCCCACGAGTCGTGCGGCCAGTGCACGCCCTGCCGCGAGGGATGCGGGTGGCTCCAGCGGCTCCTCTGGAAGATCGAAACGGGACGCGGCGAGGAGCGGGACATCGACATCCTCCTCTCGGTCACCGACAACATCGAGGGGAACACGATCTGCGCCCTGGGCGACGCGGCCGCATGGCCGGCCCGGGGATTCGCGAAGAAGTTCCGGGACGAGTTCCTGCAGCACATCCGGGAGAAGCGCTGCCCGCACGAGGGCGGTTCGCTCCACTAGGGGACCGGCATGGCCACGGTGAAGCTGAAGTTCGACGGACGCGCGATCGAGGTCGAGAAGGGCACGAACCTCGTCGACGCGGGGAAGAAGGCGGGCGTCTTCGTGCCGCACTTCTGCTACCACGAGGGGCTTCCCGTGGTCGGCGTCTGCCGCATCTGTCTCTGCGAGATCGAGGGACGCCCCAAGCTGGTCGCCGGATGCGCCACGCCGGCCGAGGAGGGGATGAGCGTCGTCACGCGGTCGCAGAAGGTGCGCGACGCGCGCGCCGCCGTGATGGAGTTCCTCCTGATCCATCATCCGCTCGACTGTCCCATGTGCGACAAGGGAGGCGAGTGCACCCTCCAGGACTACACGATCGCGATGGGCGCGGCCCACACGCGCTTCGGGTTCGAGAAGAACACCTGGCCCGAGGAGTCGGTCGGCGGAAAGCTGATCCTGAACAAGAACCGCTGCATCCTCTGTCTCCGCTGCGTGAACCTCTGCAAGGACGTGGCGGGGAAGGAGGAGATCGCGGTCCTCGCGCGTGGCGAGGAGACCTACATCGGGACCGTCGCCGGCCAGATGATCGAGAACGAGCTGGCGGGGAACATCGCGGACATCTGCCCGGTCGGCGCGCTGACGAGCGTCGACTTCCGGTTCAAGGCGCGCCCCTGGGAGCTCCGGAACGTGCCGTCGATCTGCACGCTCTGCTCCAAGGGGTGCAACACCGTGGTCGGGTTCCACCCGCGCCGGAACGAGGTGCTGCGCGTGACCGCGCGCGAGAACCACGACGTGAACCAGTGGTGGATCTGTGACCGCGGCCGCGGGCAGTTCCACCAGTTCCACGATCCGAGCCGCCTCACGGCGCCCGCCCGCCGCCGGGACGGCGCGCTCCAGCCCGTCGACTGGGCGGCGGCGATCGCCGGCGCCGCCGACCAGGTGCGCGACGTGATCGCGCGCCACGGGCAGTCGGCCGTCGGCGTGATCGCCTCCGCGGAGCTGACGAACGAGGAGTGCCACCTCGTGAAGCGGATCTTCCGCGACGGCCTGGGCCTCGCGAACGTCGACTTCCCGGCGCGCCCGCAGCCGCCGGTCGTCTACCCCAAGTTCACGATCGAGGGGGACCGCAATCCGAACGCGCGGGGGGCCCGCGCGCTGGGCGTCGGGCCCGGGGCCGGCGGGCGCTCCGTCGCCGACATGATGCGGGCGGCGGCCGAAGGGCAGATCCGCGCGCTCCTCTTCCTCCGCGGCGGCCCGCTCGAGACCTTCGGCGACCCGGCGACGGTGGAGCGCGCGCTCTCCCGCGCCGATCTGGTCCTGGTGGTCGATCGGGTTCCCTCGCCCGTCTCCGAGCGGGCGCACTGGGTGCTCCCGGGCGTTTCGCACGTCGAGAAGGACGGCACGTTCACCAACTCGGAGGGACGCGTGCAGCGGGGACGCCGGGTCCTCAGGCTCCGCGGCGACGCGCGCGAGGAGTGGCGAATCCTGCAAGATCTGGGTCGCGCCCTCGGGGCCCTCTCCGAGACCGATCCGGGCCCGGAGCAGATCTTCGACCGGATCGCCCGCTCGGTGCCGGCGTTCGCCGGCCTCTCGTACACGGTCCTGGGGGAACTCGGTGCGCCGCTCGCCGCACGGACGGCGGACGTCGCCGTGGGGTGATCCCCGGCGACGCCGGGTCCTGCTCCAGGCGCTCCCCAAGACCGACCTCCACGTCCATCTGGACGGATCGCTCCGCCCCGCCACGCTGCTCGAGCTGGCGCGGGAGCGGATGGTCCGCCTCCCCTTCACGACGCTCCCGGAGCTGACCGAGGCGTTCGCGCGGCTCGCCTCCGGCGTCAGCCTCACCGAGTACCTGAAAGCGTTCGATTGGACCTGCGCGGTGCTCCAGGACCGCGCGTCGCTCGAGCGGGTCGCGTTCGAGCTGGCCGAGGACGCGCACCGGGAACGGGTCCGCTACATGGAGGTGCGCTACTGCCCGGCGCTCCACGTGAGGCGGAAGATGACGATGGAGGAGACGGTCGAGGCCGTGCGGAAGGGGCTCCGCCGGGCCGAACGCCGCTACGGGATCCGCACCGGAACGATCATCTGCGGCATCCGCCACCTGAGCCCCCGTCTTTCGATGCGGCTCGCCCAGGTGGCCGTGGCCTACTTCGGGCGCGGCGTCGTCGGATTCGACCTGGCCGGCGCCGAGCGCGACTATCCGGCCAAGTCGCACCGGCGCGCGTTCGACCACGTGCTGCGCCACCACGTGAACGTGACGGTGCACGCCGGCGAGGCGTTCGGACCCCAGAGCATCGAACAGGCGCTCCGCTATTGCGGCGCGCACCGGATCGGGCACGGCACGCGCCTCAAGGAGAGCCGCCCGGTGCTGGAATACGTGAACGACCACCGCATTCCGCTCGAGATGTGCCTCACGTCGAACGTCCAGACGGGGGCGGTGCGCCGGATCAAGGCCCATCCCTTCCGCCGCTATCTGGACCAGGGGCTCCGCGTGACGCTCAACACCGACAACCGGCTCGTCTCCTCCACCACCATGACCGACGAGCTCGAGCGGGCGGTGACGTCGTTCGGCTTGACCCCGGCCGACGTCCGCCACGTTCTCATCAACGGCTTCAAGTCGGCCTTCCTTCCGTTCCGCGAGAAGGGGGCCCTGTTGCGTCGCGTCCTGTCCGAGATGGACCGGGTCCTCGCGCGGGCGACCGCGCCGGGCGAAGAACCTTCGCGCGACCTTCTGTAGGTCGGCGCATCCAAAGGGCCGGGTGGGGGATGCTCCGGGGGTCTCCCTTGAACCCGCAGCCGGAGAGGCATAGAATCATCGCCATGAGGGGTCAACGATGAACCAGATGGGACGCGCCACGGGCCCGCTCAACCAGGTCGCCGGAAGGCTGAGTCCGGTGCCGATCCTCCAGGTCGCCACGGGCTTCTGGGCGAGCCAAGCGCTCCTGACCGCCGTCGATCTCCGCGTCTTCACCCTCCTCTTCGGGGGGCCGAAGACGGCGGCCGAGATCGCCGCCGAGATCGGGGTCGAGCTGAACGCCGCGGAGGCGCTCCTCGACGCCAATTGCGCGCTCGGGTTCCTGCACCGGCACGGCGAGAAATACCGCAACGACGAGGTCTCGAACGCCTACCTCGTCGAGGGATCGCCGGGCTCCTACGTCGACCTGGTCCGATTCATGCGGGAGCCGCTCTTCGGCATCTGGCAGTCGCTCCGCGACACCGTGCGCGGCGGCAAGAGCCCCGTCTCCGCGGAGGCGATGGACGAGATCGAGGTCGCGCTCGCCCGCGCCTTCCACAACGGCGCCTACGCCTCCATGATGCGCGTGGCCGAGATCCTCGACCTCGAATTCAGCGCCTACGAGCGCCTGCTCGAGCTGGGGGGGCACACGGGCGCCGGCGCCCTCTGTCTGGCGCGGCGCTACCCGCAGATGAAGGCGACGGTGCTCGACCGGCCCGTCTTCAAGAGCCTCGCCGAAGAGTTCATCAAGACGACCAAGCTCGAGGAGCGCGTCGTCTTCGAAGGTGGAAATCCCGACGAGGCGCGCCCCGGCGCGGACGTCGACCTGGTGCTCCTGCCCCATCACCTCTCGCGGCGCAGCCGCGCCTCCATTCCCGGAATCCTCCAAGCCGTCCGCTCGTCGCTCAAGGACGGCGGCATGCTGATCGTCACGGAATTCCTCCTCGAGGACACCAAGTCCGAGCCGCGCGAGGCGGCGCTCTTCCGACTGAACGTCGTGGCGAGCTACGGGCCCCAGAACGCGGGCGCGGTCACCCGTTCGGAGCTCTACGCGCTGCTTCGCGACGCGGGCTTCACCGACGTGGACATGGTGGGGCTCCCGATGTTCGGGATCACGGCGATCACGGCGTCGAAGGGCTGACCCGTGCGCGTCGAGCGCTTCCAGGTCGGCCCGTACGACAACAACCTCTACCTCCTCACCAACGCGGGCTCGCGCGACGCGATCGTGGTCGATCCGTCCGTGGAGAGCGAGCGGGTGCTCGATACGATCCGGACGCGGGGGCTCGAGGTGAAGCGGATCCTCCTCACGCACGCCCACATCGATCACATCGTGATGGTCGCGCCGTTCCACGAGGCGACGGGCGCTCCGGTCTGGCTCCATGCGATGGACCGGCCGCTCTACGAACGCGGCGCCGACCAGGCCGCGGCGCTCGGATTCCCGTGGCACGGGACGACCCCGATCGCGCACTGGATCGCGGAGGGCGAGGAGGTCGGCATCGCCGGGATGCCCGTCAAGGCGCTCCACACGCCCGGGCACTCTCCCGGAAGCGTCACGTTCGCGACCGAGGAAGGGCTCCTGGTGGGCGACGTCCTCTTCCGCGAGTCGATCGGCCGCACCGATCTTCCCGGCGGCGACCCGGCGCTGCTCCACCGCTCGATCAAGGAGCGCCTCTTCGTCTATCCCGGCGCCACGGCGGTCTACCCGGGGCACGGTCTTCCCACCACGATCGAGCACGAACTGAAGACCAATCCCTTCGTCGGAGCCCCCGCGTTCGAGCGGGCGTAGGTGCCGGGTTCCGTCGCATCGGGGGAGCGCCGCGCCGCGGCGACCGGGCTCGAACGGCTCCTCGTTCCGACCGCCCTCTACCGCGACTTCCTGAACGACTTTTCGCGCGTCCGTGACTTCTATCCCGCCGACTTCCGCGACCCGAAGGAGGCGGCGGCGCGGGCCGGATCGCGCGGCTATCCCGCGGACCGCCGGGCCCGGGTCGCCGCCGTGCTCCGGCGCCAGGCCGAGCGGAACGCCCTCCTCGACGGTTCGCGCGAATCCCTGGAGCGCTTCGAGCGTCCGAACGCGGTAGCCGTGATCGCGGGGCAGCAGCCCGGCCTCTTCGGCGGGCCGCTCTACACGCTCTACAAGGTCCTGACGGCCGTGTCGCTGGCCCGGTCGATCGAGGCGGCGGCCGGGGTTCCGGCGGTCGCGGTCTTCTGGATCGCCTCCGACGACCACGACTTCGAAGAGGTGCGCCGGGCCTATCTGAGCGACGCCTCCCCGGAGCCGGCGCCGGTCGAGTACCCGACCGAGGCGGCCCCCCGGGGCGTCTCGGTCTCGCGGATCACGTTCGGTCCGGCGGTCGAGGCGATGGTGCGCGGCGCCGAGTCGCTCCTGCCGCCGTCCGAGTTCCGGGAGGAGCTGCTCGCGCGGCTTCGGGACGCGTACGCGCCGGGCCGCGGCTGGTCCGAGGCGTGCGCGCGGTTCCTCGGCCGGTTCGTCGTCGAGCTCGGGGCGCTCGTCTTCGACGCCTCGGACGAGGAGGCCAAGACGATCGCGATGCCGGTCTTCGAGCGCGAGATCGCGCTCCACGGCCGGAGCGCCCAGGCGGCCAAGGAGCGCGGCGAGGAGCTGGCGCGGCGCGGGTACCACGCGCAGATCGCGCGCGCGGGGAACGAGCTCAATCTCTTCTGGCACGCGCGCGAGCGGGAGGCCGTCCGGATCGCCGAGGGCGGCGCGTTCCGGCTCGCCGTGTCGAATCAGGAGATGACCGAGTCGAAGCTCCTGGCGCTCGTGAGGAACCGACCGGCCGACGTGAGCCCGGGCGTGCTCCTCAGGCCGCTGATGCAGGACCATCTCTTCCCGACCGCGGCCTATGTCGGCGGTCCGTCGGAGGTGGCGTACTGGGCGCAGGTGAACGCGATCTATCCGCTCTTCGAGATGGAGCCGTCGGCGATCGCGCCGCGCGCGGGGGCGACGCTGCTCGAGCCGAAGGTGGCGCGGACGCTCGATCGCTTCGACGTCGAGTGGTCGGCGCTCGCGGGAGACCCGGAGCCGGCGATCCAGGCGGCGCTCCGGGCGCTCCTTCCCGAGGACTTCCCGACGCTCTTCGGCCGGGAGCGCGACCACGCGCTCGCGGCGATCCGGAAGATCGAGGAAGCCGTGCTCGGATTCGACCCATCGCTCAAGTCGGCGGTCGAGACGACGGGGAACAAGGTGAAGCACGAGACCGAGGTGCTGGAGAAGAAGCTGATGCAGGTCTGGAAGCGGCGCCAGGACGAGTCGGTGCAGCAGCTCAAGCGCGCGGCGGGGCACCTCTTCCCGCGCGGCGGGCTCCAGGAGCGGACGATCTCCGCGCTCGGATTCCTCGCCCGGTACGGCCCCGGCCTCCCGGGCCGGCTCGGCGCCGCGCTCGGAGCGCCCGGGTCGCACGCGCTCGTGCCTCTGGGAGGGCCGGCGGAATGAAGATCGGCATCAGCTGCTACCCGACGCACGGCGGGTCGGGGGTCGTCGCCACCGAGCTGGGCATGGAGCTGGCCAAGCGCGGGCACGAGGTCCACTTCATCTCCTACCAGGTCCCGTTCCGCCTGAATCCCTGCCAGGACAACATCTACTTCCACGAGGTCCAGGTCTCGTCCTATCCGCTCTTCCAGTACCCGCCCTACACGCTCGCGCTGGCCGCGAAGATGGCCGAGGTCGCCGACGAGGCGGGGCTCGACGTGCTCCACGCGCACTACGCGGTGCCGCACGCCGTCTGCGGCTACCTCGCGCGGCGCGTCGCCAAGTCGACCAAGCTCCGGGTCGTCACGACGCTCCACGGCACCGACATCACCCTCGTCGGCTCCGACCAGTCGTTCCGGCCGCTCACTCGGTTCGGGATCGACGAGAGCGACGGCGTCACGGCGGTCTCCGAGTACCTGAGGCTGAAGACGATCGCGGTCTTCGACCCGAGCCGCGCCATCGAGGTGATCCCGAACTTCGTCGACACGGCGCGGTACGCCCCGGCTCCGCCCGGCGCCAGGAAGCGGGAGCGCTTCGCCAAGAAGGGGGAGCGGATCCTCGTCCACATCTCGAACTTCCGCCCGAGCAAGCGGGTCGCCGACGCGGTCCGCACCCTCGCCGCGGTGCGGCGCGAGACCCCGGCGGTCCTCCTCATGGTCGGGGACGGCGTCGATCGCACGAAGAGCCGGGACGTCGCGGTGGAGCTGGGGGTCGAGCGATACGTGAAGTACCTGGGCCAGATGGACGCGGTCGAGGACGTGCTCGCCATGGCCGACCTCTTCCTCCTCCCGAGCGCGAACGAGAGCTTCGGGCTCGCGGCGCTCGAGGCGATGTCGACCGGAGTTCCGGTGATCAGCTCGAACGCCGAGGGGCTCCCGGAGCTGATCCGCCCCGGCGAGACCGGCTACCTCCTGCCGGTGGGGGACGTGGAGGGCATGGCACGCCGCGCGATCGAGATCTTGAGCGACGACGCGAAGCACGCCGCCATGTCGGAGGCGTCGCGCCGCGTGGCGGTGGAGCACTACCGCGTGGACCAGATCATCCCGCTCTACGAGAACTTCTACGGGCGGATCCTCGACCGCCCGCCGTCGATCCCGCCCCACCTCGCCCCCCCGGAGGGGGTGGCGTAGATCCGGTTCGAGCGCCCGTTTCCGCGGGCGGCGCCCCTCGGGACTAGGGCGCCGGATCGTCCACGTAGAGATCGAACGTCGAGTCGGCGGCGGACACGGTGCCCTCCGAGAGCAGCTGGAATTCGAAGACGTCCGCCTGGATCCGATACCGCCCGATCGAATAGGGCCGACCAGGGTAGACGATGAATCGGAACGCTCCGTTGACGTCCGTCGTCATCGACGCGGTCTGCCGCTGGCTCACCGACGCGAGCCGGAGCTGCTCGTCCGGGAGCGGAGCGCCGTCGCTCCTTCGCCGAAGCGTACCGGTCCATTCCACGCCGGGAAGATCCATGACCGCGGTCCCGTCCGCTTGAATGTTCAGCGCGAGATCGTCGAATTCAACGATGTAGCCTTCGTTCGGACGAGCGCGGAACGCGTACCACCCGGCCGGAAGGTATAGCCGGGCGAGGCCGTTCACGTCGGTGCGTCGGGAGGCGCTGGCGTATCCAGAACCGTCGGCCTCGACGTAGGCACCGGACAGCGGCGTCGTCCCGCTCAGCGTCAGCTTGACGTCGACGGCGTATCCGCTGAGGTTCAGATCGATGGTCGTGTCGGCGGCGAGGGGCGGCACGTCGAACGCGATCCGCGGGAGTCCCGAGTCGTACGCCGGGTATGCTTCGAGTCGGTACGCCGTTCCCGGCTGGAGGAGGAGCGAATAGGACGCGGCGGCTTCGTAGACGCTGACACCCGTGCTGAAGTCGAGCGTGTAGGCCGAAACGTCGACGTGGGTCAGCGGCGAGCCGCCCGGTCCGGTGATCTGTCCGCTGACTCGGACGCCCTGGAGTCGGTAGTCGAAGACCGAGGTGGGCGGCCCGATCGTGATCTCCGGGAGTCGGAGCTCATCGGGATAGCCGGAGCCGTGTCGGGGGTAGAGGCGCACTCGGTACCGCGCCGCGGGAAGGTCGATCTGGTACCGGCCGCTCGGATCGGTGGTCGCGTACGTTCCCAAGCTTGACGATCCGGCGAGCGAATCGGGGGATTGAAACACCAGCGTCGCTTGAGCGAGGGGCGCGCCGTCG
>DASVDZ010000006.1:0-23627 GCA_036380835.1 Candidatus Eiseniibacteriota bacterium
TGCGCCGCTTCGAGAACGAGGCGCGCGCCGCCGCTCGACTCAACCACCCGAACATCCTGCAAGTCTACGACGTGGGGACCCACGAGGGGCACCCCTACATCGTGACGGAGCTCCTCGAAGGCGAGACGATGCGGGAACGCCTCGCCTCGGGCCCCGTGTCCGCGCGCCGCGCCATCGAATTTGCGATCGGCGTGGCGCAGGGTCTCGCCGCGGCGCACGACGAGGGGATCGTCCATCGCGACTTGAAGCCGGAGAACGTCTTCTTCACGCGCGACGGCCGGGTGAAGGTCCTCGATTTCGGCCTCGCCAAGCTGACGCGCCCCGGCGACGGGGGCGAGCGGACGTTCGCGGACGCGCCGACGGTCGGCGGCGACACCGACCCCGGGATGGTGATGGGGACCGTCGGCTACATGTCTCCCGAGCAGTTGCGCGGGCAGGAGACGGGCGCCCGCTCGGACATCTTCGCGTTCGGCGCCATCCTCTTCGAGATGGTGTCGGGTCGGCGCGCGTTCCGCGGGGAGACCCCCGCCGACACGATGAGCGCGATCCTCCGCGAGGATCCGCCCGAGCTGACGACGATCGCGAAGGACGTCCCGCCCGCGTTCGACCGGATCGTGCACCGTTGCCTCGAGAAGTCGCCCGCGCGCCGCTTCCGCTCCGCGCAGGACCTCGCGTTCAGCCTCGAGGCGATCTCGACGACGTCCTCGAGCGCGGGCTCGGGGGACGCGTCGGCGATCGCCGGCGGGGCGGGGCGCCCGGAGATTTCCTTCGAGCACGTCACCCATTCGCCCCGCTACATCCGTTCGGCCCGTTTCGCTCCCGACGGGCAGACGGTGGTCTACACGGCGAAGCTCGACCTGGGCCCGCTCGGCCTCTTCATGAAGCGGCCGGAGGCGCCCGATCCGATCCCCGTTCCCATCGCCGACGCGGACGTCCTCGCGATCTCCCCGGCGGGCGAGATGGCGATCCAGCTCCACCCGACGATGGCCCACTCGGGGGTGGGCCGGGGGACGCTCGCGCTCGCCCCGATGTTCGGGGGCGCTCCGCGTCCGGTCGCCGAGGACATCACGCACGTCGATTTCGATCCGACGGGGCGCCAGCTGGCCGTCATTCGCGACACCGGCGGAAAGTCGACCATCGAGTATCCGATCGGGAACGTGATCTACGAAACGGGGGGACACGCGAGCTTCGTCCGCTTCTCGCCCCAAGGGGACCGGATCGCCTTCCTGGATCATCCGATGCAGGGTGACGACCGCGGCATGGTGGCGGTCGTCGATCTCCATGGGGCGAAGCGAACGCTGACCCCGCAGTGGGCGTCCGTGCAGGGCGTGGTCTGGACGCCCGACGGCGAGGAGATCTGGTTCGGCGCCTCGAGAGTCGGCGCGTTCCGGCCGGACATCCACGGCGTGACGCTCTCCGGCGAGGCGCGCCAGGTCTACGCGTTCCCGGGGAGCATTCGGCTCCAGGATCTCGCGAAGAACGGATCCCTCCTCTTCTCACGCGAGAGCTATTCCCGTGGAATCCTCTTCGCCGGACCCGGCGACACCCAAGAACGCGAGCTGGGCTGGCTCGATCACTCCTCCCTCTCGGCGATCTCGCGGGACGGAAAGACGGTCCTCTTCACGGAGCAGAGCCAAAGCGTCGGCAAGGACTACGGGGTCTGCGTCCGCGGCACGGACGGTTCTCCGGTCGTGCGCTTGAGCGAGGGGTTCGCGCTCGGCCTCTCGCCCGACGCGAGGTGGGTCCTATCGCGAATGCCGTACGCCGACGCTCCGCTCGAGCTCGTTCCGACCGGCCCTGGCCGGAAGAGGTCCTTCCCGATGAGCGGACACACGGTGCTCGGAAATCGAGCCCGCTTCACGCCGAACGGGGCGGAGGCCGTGCTCCTGTCGCTCGATGAGGCGGGCGAGGCGTGCCTCGTGGTGCTCGATATCGAGCGCGGCGGGCAGAGAAAGCTCCCGCTGCCCGCCGGGTTCGCGGACGCGCGGCCCACCCTGGCCGTCTCACCGGATGGCGCGGAGGCGCTGATCGTGCTCGCCGCGACCGGAGAATCGCGCGTTCTCCCGCTCGACGGGTCGCCCGGGCGGAAGGGCCCCCGGTTCGAGCCGAACGATCTCCTGGTGGATTTCGAGGCGGACGGCGCTTCGGTCATGGTGCAAACGGGCCCGACCATCGTCCCGCTCCGCGTCACCAGGGTGAACCTCGCCACCGGCGCGCGGGAGCTTTGGCGGGAGCTCCTGCCCGCCAACACGAGCGAATTGACCGGGCTCTACCGCGTCGAACGCGCGAGCGGCGCCGACGCCTATGCGTACGTCCATTCGCGGAACGTGGCGGACCTGTTCATCGGGCGGGGCGTGAGGTAGGGGCGAAGCCGGCCGGGAGCCGAGCCGGGGAGCCGCGCCGGGGCGCTACGCCACCCGAGCGCTCACCACGGGCACCATCCAGACGGCGTAGCCGTGCGGATCGCGGATATTCGCGATCATCCGGTCGAAGTAGGCGCGCGCCTGCTCGATCGTGATCCCCATCACCTCGGACGTCACGCCCGCGTAGCCGTCCCGCCACGCCGTGATGATCTCCGCGAACGTCTCGCGCGGCACGCGGAGCGTGTCCACCAGGATGTAGTCCACGGTGATGTCGGCCAAGCCGAGGTCCGCTAGGATCCGGTAGGTGTGGCGCCCGACGAAGAGATCGGTCCCCGTCTTCAGGCCGAACTTCCGGGGCCCGTCGCGCCAGAAGTCGCTCGGATCGGGATTCCCCTTCTCGAAGTGGAGCATCCCGTAGTCCTCGGGGATCAGGTGGAGCCGCCCTCCGCGCCGCGTCACGCGCTTCAACTCCGCGTAGACCCGCTCCGCGTGGGGGATCGAGTGGAGGACGTGGCGGTTCACCGTCAGGTCGAACGCGCCGTCCTTCGCCTTCAGCTCGTAGATGCTCTGGTTCTCGAACGTGACGCGGGAGCCGAACCGCGCGTTCTTGGCCCGCGCGATCGCGAGGCTCGTGTCGAGGACGTCCACGCCGAGGAGGGTCGCGCGCGGGAACATCTCCGCGAGCCGGAGCGTGCCCTCGCCCGTCCCGCACCCCGCGTCGAGGATCCGGATGTCGTCCGGCAGCCCGTAGCGGCGGATGAGCGGCGCCTCCTGCGGCCAGATCGCGCGCGCCTGCGCGTCGAGGGTGCGGACCATCGATTCGTCGGCCATCTGCTGCACGTGTGGATTGAGGTCCGTCACCTTACTTGCTCCCTTCCTGTGCCAGCCAATCGAGCACGACCGTCGTGGCGCCGACGGTCGCGCGTCGCGCCGGCACGAGCATCAGGAACCGCTGGCCGTCGCGCGCCGGCGCGTAGACGTCGCGCGTCAGGGCGCGCAGGATCACCGGCGCCTTGAAGAGTTCCTGCGGCCGGGAGAAGCGAGGCGGCGACCCGGGCGTGACCGTCACCGACATCAGCCGCTGGTCCCGCGAGAGGTAGAAGATCTCCCGCCCATCTCCTCGCCACGACGGCTGCCGCCCTCCTTCGGTCGATATGCGCCAGCGGGCCCCCGGAGTCGGGAAGGCCTGCACGTAGACCTCGCCCCGGTCCGTCCCCGCCTCGACGTAGGCCATCAACGTTCCGTCCGGGGAAACCGCGGAATGAACGTCCATGGCCGGCGTCGCGACGAGCGGAATCGGCTTGCCGCCAGCCCCGCCTCCGAGCGGAATGGCGTAGATGTCGAAGGTCCCTCCGGTCGCGTTCGCGCGGATCATGAACGTGATCCAGCGTCCGTCCGAGGTCCAACTGTTCGCCACCTTCCATTCGTTCGATGAGTAGAGCACCGAATCGGTTCCGCCGTCGATCGAGCGGACCACGAGGTCGACTCGATCGCCTCGCGTGGTGGCGTAGGCGAGGCGCTTGCCGTCCGGCGACCAGGTCCCGTCCGCGTTCGGTTGGCCCGGAGCGACGAATTCCGTGCCGAGGTCGCGGTCGAGGTCCCAGATCCAGAGGCTGCGGTTGGTGGTCTGGGACTCGCGGCGGGCCACGACCACCTGGGTCTGATCGGGCGAGAGCGCAGGCGAATCGTAGTCCGCGGGCGTGCCCAGCGTCGCGAGGATCTCTCCGCGGCGATTCACCCATGCCAATCGCGACGACTCTCCGGCACTGCCGCTTCGATAGACGAGCGTACCGTTCAACGACGCCGAGAAGCGCGCGCTCCCGAGCGCGTCGAATTCGACCCCCTGGGCCACGGGGAACGGGTCGCCCTTGAAACGGATCGCCCCCGCGTCGAACGGCTGCGCGATCAGCGTTCCGGCGCGCACGTAGAGGAGGTGCCCCGACGCGTACTCCGCCCTCGAGGCCGCCGGGCCGAGCGACTTCGTTTCCTTGGAGCCGATCGAAGCCACCTTGAGCGTGCGCGTCTCCTGCGTCTGGCCGTAGGCGATATAGAGGAAATGCCGTCCGTCCGGCAGGAACTGGGGCCACGACGCGAAGGTCTCTCCGTGGGCGCGGTCGATCCGCACGGCCCCCGAGGGGACGCCGCCCGCGGCCGAGACCATCCGGATGCTGTCGGTCGTGGAACCGTCGAAGAGGATGACGCCGCGCCGGCCCCACGACCCGTCGGCGCCGGTCAGGGCGTCGCAGAGCGCGAGCGGCGGGCCGCCGACCGTGTCGATCTTGTAGAGCTTTCCCCCGGAGAAGTAGGCGAGGTAGCGGCTGTCGGGAGACCAGAAGGGGCGCGTGGCGTTCTCCGTGCCCGGGAGGCGCTGCGCCTGGAGCGTGCTCATCCGCCGAATCCAGATCGAGGTCACGCCCGTGGAATCGGTCGCGTTGAAGGCGAGGCACGATCCGTCGGGCGAGATCCGCGGCAGGTCGATCTGCACGACCTGCGCGGGCGGGGTCAGCTCGAACGTGACGGCGCGACGCGGCGCCTTGGGCCAGAGGACGGTCGCGGCCAGCGCGATCGCCACCGTCGTCGCGACCGCGGCCACCACCCAGGCGCCGCGCTCCCGCACCCGGCGGCGCGCCGCGACCGGCGCCGCGACGCCGAGCTGCGAGCCGCCCTCCGCGATCCACTGGAGCTGGAGCTTCACGTCGTGGGCCGTTTGGATCCGGTCGTCGGGATCCTTCGCGAGGCACGCCTTGACGAGCCGCTCGAGCGCGGGGGGCGTGAGCGGCGAGATCTGGGGGATCGGCTCCGGATCGTGCGACATGATCGCCGAGATGAGCGAAGCCTGGCTCTTCCCCTGGAAGGCACGCCGCCCGGTCGCCATCTCGTAGAGGACGCAGCCGAACGCCCAGATGTCGGTGCGCGGGTCCGCGTCGCGCCCCTCGAGCTGCTCCGGCGCCATGTACTGGAAGGTGCCGAGGATCGTCCCGTGCGCCGTCAGGGGCCGGCTCATCGTCGGCGACTGCGCGGCCTGCTCCGGCGTCTCGCCGAGGGCGCCGCCGCGCGCGAGCCCGAAGTCGAGCAGCTTGGCGCCGCTCTTCGCGAGCATCACGTTCCCGGGCTTGAGATCGCGATGGACGATTCCGGCGCGGTGCGCCTTGTCGAGGGCGTCCGCGATCTGGGTACCGATCCGGAGGAGGTCAGCGAGCGGCAGCGGCCCCCGTCCGATGCGGTCGGCCAGCGACTCGCCCTCCACCAGCTCGAGGACGAGGTAGTCCATGCCGCCCTCGTGCCCGACGTCGTGGAGCGTGCAGATGTTCGGATGGTTGAGGGAGGAGATGACCCTCGCCTCGCGCTCGAAGCGGGCGCTCACCTCCGGGGCGGCCATGAGGTGCTGGCGGAGCACCTTGATCGCGACCTCGCGTCCGAGCCGCGTGTCGCGGGCGCGATAGACCTCCCCCATGCCGCCCGCGCCGAGCGGGCCTGAGATCTCGTAGACGCCGAGACGGGATCCGGGGGCAAGCGCCATAGGGCGGGAAGGATAGCACTAAAGGAGCGGGATCCGGGGCGGTGCCGGAGGGGTCCGTGATAGGGTAGGACTGCGATGACCCCCCTCGAGCCCTGGATCTGCCTCCTGCTCGGCGGTCTCTTCAGCGCGCTCTACGTCGGGCGCTGGGTGCTCCAGCCGGCCGCGTGGCTCGCGCCGATCTTCTTCCTCCATTTCGTTCGCGGCGCGGCACACCCGGCCGCCTTCCTCCTCCTGTGGCTCGTCTTCTACGCCGGGGTGGCGATCGCGAACCGGGGCGTGATCCCCGCGCCGGGCGGCATCTACTGGGGCGTCGTCGCCGGGATCACCACGATCTTCTCGCTGCCCTTCCTCGTCGACCGCCTCGTGACACCGCACTGGCCCGGCTATACGGCTACGCTCGTCTTCCCGGTCGCGATGGCCGCCGCCGACTACGTGAACGCGCGATTCCTTCCGGGCGGCGCGTGGGGCTCGCCAGCGCACAGCCAGTACGGTGACCTCCCGCTCGTTCAGGTCGCGTCGGTGGCCGGGATCCACGGCATCACGTTCCTGGTCGCGTGGGCCGCGTCGGTCTCATGCTGGGCGTGGGATCACGGATTCGCGTGGGATGTCGTGGGCACCGGAGTGCTCGCGACCGCGGGGATCCTCGTCCTCATCCTGCTCCTCGGCGCGGCTCGACTCACGCGGGGCCGCTCACGCCCCGGCGCGGGCCGCACGATCCGCGTCGCCGGCATCGTCTACCCGACGCAGGTCGTCGAGCGCGCCCAGGTCGCAGGCGTCCTCGGGGGCACGATCGCCGGCGCCGAGCGCGACGCGGTCCGCGCCAGGATGCGCGAGGCGCAGGACTGGTTCCTCGAGGGCACGGCGCGCGAGGCGCGGGCCGGCGCCTCACTCGTCGTCTGGCCCGAGGCCGACTGCCTGGTCTACAAGGAGGACGAGCCGGCGTTCCTCGAGCGGGTGCGACGCGCGGCGGCCGAGGCGCGGATCCACGTCGTCGCCGCGATGGCCGTCATCGAGCCCGGCGCCGCGCGTCCGTTCGACAATCGCGCGTCGCTCATCGGCCCCGACGGCGCCGTCCTCTTCACGTACGTGAAGAGCCGCCCCGTCCCCGGATGGGAGGCGAGCGTCGCCCGGCGCGGCGACGGCCGTCTCGGCATCGCCGACACGCCGCTCGGCCGCATCGCCGTCGCCATCTGCTACGACATGGACTTCCCGTCGCTGATTCGCCAGGCCGGCCGCGCCCGCGCCGATCTCCTGATCGCCCCCGCCAACGACTGGCCCGCGATCAAGGAGCTGCACTGGCGCATGGCGACGTTCCGCGCGGTGGAGAACCGGGTGGCGATGGTGCGTGTGACGAAGATGGGGGTGTCAGGCGCGGTGGACGCGTGTGGGAGAGTGCTGGCGGTGGTGGATGAGACGCGCGGCGGCGCACCAGCGCTGGTCGCGGAAGTGGAGGTGTGATAGAATACCCGTTCGCGATACAATATCGTTCTCCCCGAGACCTCCATGGAAGGGCCAGTCCACCCGGAGGTACCCATGCCTCGGCACCTGAAGCCCTTCGCATTCGTCCCGTTCGCCTTGCTCCTCGTCTCCGCCCCCGCCTGGTCGGTCACCGTCCCGCCGGATTCGACCAGCCCGCCGCTCGCGGCGATCAACTGCATCTTCGGCTCCGGCTCTCTCGACAACATCAGCGACCTCACGTGCCCGCCGACGGTCTGCCTGCAGGCGTGTAACGCGCCGGACAATCAGGCGAAGACCTCGTTCCAGATCGCGAGCATCACCGTGGGACGCCGGTACGTCGAGGCGACCGTCTACACGGACTTCACCGTCGCGGCGGCGAGCGACGGCTCGAGCACGCAGCTGGACGGAACGATCTCGTACGATGTGTCGTGGGCCGGCGGGTGGAGCCTCGCCGGAGTCTTCACGGGCTTCAACGACGTGAAGAGCACCATGAGCCTCATCTTGTTCGACCAGACCGCCGGCGGAAAGGTCGTGGCGCAGACGGTGGTGCACAGCCTGGACGCCAGCTCCGCCGGCACGCTCCCCGAGCTCCCCGTGGACGTCGGGGTGGGCTTGGATCACGGCGAGACCGTGAATTCGATGGCCGCGAAGGTCATCCGGGGCCACGACTACCGCGTCGGGCTCAAGCTGCGCACGGAAGGGAAGGGCGCGCTCAACGCCGTCATCGACGTGGACTACATGACCGGCGATTGGGGCCTGAAGTGGAACGACCTGCGCGTCTCGATAGCACCCGATTTCGCGGAGGAGCTGGCGAAGCTCGAGAAGCGGGTGGACCAGTTGGAGGAGGAGCTCCACCACCACACGCACACGTATTTGACCGGGAAGGGCGAGGGGCACAACAACACCATCGCGAGCACGTCCGAGGCGATCATCGTGGACAACGGGACCCCCTCGGATGACGAGTCGAGCGTGCTGCCGCCGGAGTCGAAGGACAAGAAGCCGCTTCCGGCGCCGAGCGTACTCGTCACGACCGCGCCGAATCCGTTCAACCCCGTGGCGACGATCACCTACGCGCTGCCGGGGCAGCTCCCCGTCACGCTTCGCGTCTACGACGCGCGCGGGCGGCTCGTCTCGACGCTGGTGGAAGGGGAGGAAGTGGCGGGCGAGCACAAGGTCACGTTCGACGCCGCGAACCTCGCGTCCGGCGTCTACTACTACCGGATCAACGCGGGGCCCTTCACGGAGACGAGGAAGATCACGCTGCTGAAGTAGGGAAGCGGCGGGTGACGGGAGAGGCGGCCCGCGACCGCCCGTCCCCTCACCACAACCGCACGCGCTTCTCCGGCGGCAGGTAGTACTTGTCGCCCGGCTTCACGTCCGGGAAGGCCGCGTACCAGCCGTCGTCGTTTCGCACCACGCCGATCACGCGGAACCGCGAGTCGCTGTGCTCGTTCGAGATCGTGCGCTGGCGCACCGCCGCGTCGCGCGACTTCGTCCGCCAGCTCTGCGCGTAGGCGAGGTAGAAGCGCTGGTCGCCGGTCAAGCCGTCGAGGACGGGCGCGGGCTTCCCTCCGAGCGAGATGAGGTAGGCCTTGTGGGCGATCTCGAGCCCCGAGAGATCGCCGATGTTCTCGCCGAGCGTGAGCCGTCCCTTGATGTGGAGCCCGGGCAACGGCTCGTACGCGTCGTACTGGCTCACGAGCGCGTCGGTCTTCGCGACGAATCGCTTCCGATCCTCGTCGGTCCACCAGTTCCGCAGCATCCCCGTCCCGTCGTACTTCGAACCCTGGTCGTCAAACCCGTGGCTGATCTCGTGGCCGATGGTCCCGCCGATCCCGCCGTAGTTCACCGCGTCGTCGGCCTCGGGATCGAAATGGGGCGGCTGGAGCATCCCCGCCGGGAAGACGATCTCGTTGGCCGTCTCCTCGTAGTACGCGTTGACCGTCGGCGGCGACATCCCCCACTCCGTCCTGTCGACCGGCTGGTCGATGCGGTCGGCGTCGTGGTGCCAGTCGAAGGCGTTCGAGTTCTCGATCGAGCCGACCAGGTCGGCGCGGTCGATCGCGAGCGCCGCGTAGTCGAGCCAGTGATCCGGATACCCGACCTTTACCGTGAACTGCTTCAGCTTCTCCCGCGCCTTCGCGCGGGTCCCGGGGGTCATCCAGTCGAGCGTCTTGAGGTCTTCGTCGAAGGCCGCGAGCAGGTTGTCCACCAGCGCGCGCACCTTGGCCTTGGCTTCGGGCGGGAAGAACTTCGCGACGTAGAGCTTCCCGAGCGCCTCGCCCATCCGGCGGTCGAGGAGCCGGACGCCACGCGTCGCGCGATCCTGCTCCTCTCCGCGGCCTTGGAGCACGGTGCCGTAGAACGCGAAGTCGGCGTCCTGGACGCGGCGGGGGAGGTAGTCGGCGAAGGAGTGGACGCACCGGGCCGCCAGGTAATCGCGCCAGACGGCGACCGGCGTGGCGGCGAAGATCTTCGCGATCGCGGGGAACGCGCTCTTCTCGCGGGCGATGACCGTGCGGTCGGCGCCGCGCGCCTTCAGGGGAATGCCGCCCGCGTCGAAGGCCGCGGCCCACGGATAGTCGGGCGCGAGCTTCGCGAGATCGGGGATCGTGAGCGGGTTGTACGCCTTGTCGGCGTCGCGCCGGTCGGCCGCGGGCCAGAAGACGGCGGCGAGGTCGTGCTCCACCGCGAAGACGGCGGCCGCGCGGGTGGCCGCTTCGGCTTCGGGCACGCCCGTCAACGCGAGCGCACCGGCCACGTACTTCTTGTACGCCTCGCGCGCCGCCGCGAGATCCTTGTCGTCGCGCAGGTAGTAGTCGCGCTCCGGGAGCCCGAGGCCCGATTGATCGATCCGGACGGCGTACGCGTCCGGATGCTTGTCATCGGCCTTGATCCACATGCCGAACGGCCCGCCGAGGCGGAGCGCGGGGTCGGCCATCAATCGCGCCACGTCCTCAGGCGTGCGGGCCGCCGCGATCCGGGCGAGCGGTTTCTCCAGCGGCGTGAGGCCGTTCGCCTCGATCCGCGTCGAGTCCGTATAGGCGTCGTAGAGGTCGCGGAGCTTCCGCTCCTCGGGCGTGAGATCGGAGCGCGTGTGCAGCTCGGCGACGATCGCCCGGAGGCGCTCGTCCGAGCGCTCGATGCTCTCGAGCCACGCGCCAGCGAAGGAGCGATCGGGCGGGATCTCCGCGGTCTTCACCCAGCCGCCGTTCGCGTACGCGAAGAAGTCATCCCCCGGCTTCACCGAGCGGTCGATGTAGTCGAGATGGAGGCCCCATGGCGGGATCGCGGGGGCGGCGACGGCGGGGGTGGCAAGGCTGGCGGAGGCGAAAAGGGCCAGGAGGAGCGCGCTTGGATTCTTCATGGGGAGAAGCCTAGCACCGGCGGCTCCGGCGCGGCAACGGGGCGCCGTTTTGGCTATACTCCCCCGCGCGGCGCCGCCCAGGGCGCCGTACTGGGGTGCTCCGGGGTCGGCCCGGACGCCGAGTCCGCCAGGCAGTCAATCCCACCAAGGAGGATGCCAATGCGCAGGGTTGTCTTGATCAGTGCCGTGTTGATGTTGGCGATGGCCGCCGTCGTCGTCGCCCAGGATGGGGCCGCGCCGGCGCCAGCGCACGTGATGATGAAACCCGCCGATCTCAAGTGGGGCGATCCGCCTCCCGTCTTCGAGAAGGGCGCTACCTTCACCGTGGTCTCCGGGAACCCGATGGCCGAGGGGCTCTACGTGGTGCGCCTCAAGATGCCGGCCGGCTACAAGATCAATCCGCATTGGCATCCGGCGGACGAGCACGTGACGGTAGTCTCGGGCACGTTCGAGATCGGCATGGGGGACAAGTTCGACAAGGCGACGATGACGGAGCTCCCGGCAGGCGGCTACGCGCTCCTGCCCGCCGAGATGCACCACTACGCGATGGCCAAGACCGCCGCGATCGTCCAGGTCCACGGGATGGGCCCGTTCAAGCTCACGTACGTGAATCCGGAAGACGACCCGAGCACGAGGGCCGCGGCGAAGTAGCGGCGCAGTAACGCAGCAGAATCAGGACGCGAGGCGAGTCCCCACACGAGACGCGCCGTTCCATGATGTCTCGTGTCACCCCGGGGACTCGTCCGCGTCCAGCGCTCGACGAGCATGCTAAGGGAGGGGCGTCTCGCGGGGCGTCTCCGCGGCGTCTCTGGGGCCTACCGCTGCCTCTCCTTCGAGTACTGCCAAAGCGCTTTGTCCAAGGTCCGCATCGAGAGCCCCAGCCGCTCCGCCAGCCCCCGCGTGTAGTCCACGTACGCCAGCCAGAATTGCATCGTGTAGCGCGGCGGCTTGGCATAGCCGAGCGACCAGAGCGCGCGGACGTCGAGAATCGGATAGGGGCGCGCGTCGCAGAAGTGGAGGATCACCGAGGCGGTCGGCCACTCGACGCCGCGCAGGAGGCGGAGGAGGTCGATCTTGAGCGCCTCGTCGGAGGCGGCGAGGGCGGCGCGGGTGAGGGTGTGGATGGCGGCGGTGGAGTTCTCGCGGCAGCGGGGTTTGCTGCGCGGGGACTTCCAGGCGCAGAGCGTAAGGAATTCGGGGCGGGTGAGGTGGCCGCGGGCGAGGACGAGGGGGCGGAGCGCGGCAAGGCCGTCCTCGGAGGCGTCGGCGGGGAAGCGCGAGCAAAGCCCATGCATTTGTGCCGCTGAAAACCGAACCCGGAACAGAATCCGGCTCGCGAGCGCATGGCGGACTGGGCGATGCCCTTCTCCCGAAGGGGCAGTCATGCCCGAGCGAACGTCTCCTTGTCAACTTTCCGGATGCCCTCGATGTAGACCGAGTAGAACCAAATGGCAACCCCGATGACCCCGAATATCGCGTCAACCGCGGCTGCATAGCACCACTCCGGAGGCGAAGGAATCGCGATAGACAATATCGTGCAGGCTCCCGCCACGATCGTCGCCGTCGTCAGCCCCGCGAAACCAAGCGAGGCGAAGGACCACATGAGAGCCTTGTAGGTCTTCATGTCGCTGACGAACAGGCCATGGGGAAAGAACGCTTGGCCCATTGCGCAGGCAAGCAGGAACCAGAACATAGGGGCGGCAAGACGAAATACGCCTGGCACTGCGAGCAAGAACAAGAAGACCCAACCGGCCGGGAGCCAGAAGATGCTGGATATTGCCTTGATCAGGGGGTTCACGAACACATCCTTCCGGTTGTTTACGATTGGAATCAGCGTAATCCCGGCGATGCCGGTGCTGATCGCCAGCTGCAGGAAGGACATGATCAAGAGGAAGAACGGGAAGGTGGTTGGGGGTGTGCTGCCCCGGGAGAGAGGGATTGCGTATGTGGCGCCGAACCCCAGCGTGGCCGCGATGGACGCAAAGATCGCAACCACAAGCGCCGTGACATGGCTGAGGCTATGCACCGGATCACCTAACTCGTCGCGCGCGGTGAATAGGATTGCACAGAATGCGGTGCATACGGCCGCGATCAGAGACGTCAGCATCGCCATAACGTAGGCGAAGGATCGCGGGTCAAACCTTAGACCGACCCGCTCTGCAGCGGGCTCCGCCCACGTGAGCCAGCTCGCGCGGGCGAAGAAGAGATAGCAAAGTGCCAGAGCCACGAGGGAGCCCGTCGCAATAAGGAGATGATTCCGTCTCTCCCGGCGATCGATGCAACCATAGGTGTACCAGACGCGGACAGCTGCTCGGAAGCGCGACAGAGAGGAAGGCGTCGCCTTCGATTCGGGCTGGGGCGCTCGCGGGGGCATAGATGACCTCCACGAATCCGGGACGCGGGCAAGGATTAGTGCGGACGATCATGGCCGAAACCCAGTCTAAAGCATATCATCCTCGGCAACTATGGCTAGGGGGGCGGCACCACGCTCACTTAAGCACCAACACCCGCAACACCTCTTCCCCGTCGTGTTCCGCCCGAACCCTGACGAAATAGACCCCCGAAGCGACCGCGCCCCCGCTCCGACTCCGGCCGTCGAGCGCGTAGGTGTGGATCCCCTCGGGCACGCGCGCCTCCTCGGCAATCGTGCGCACGAGGCGCCCGTGGACGTCGAACATGTCGACGCGGATCGCGCCCGCCTTGGACGTCGCGAACGAGAGGACGGCGGATGGGTTCGCCGGATTGGGCGCGACGACGGCGTGGAGCGGGCCGCCGATCGGGACGAGCATGGCCTCGAGAACCGCCCGGAACTTCCGGCCGTCGTTCAGGTCCCCATCCAACGTCGCGCGAATCGTCCCCTTGGCGTGGACGCTACTGAAGAGCTGGGCGAGGTCGTCTCTATGGAAGCAGACCGGGAACCCCTGCTGCCCGTCATGGCCCGGCCCGGACGACCCCGCGCTCACGTCGGGGAAGGAGCCCGCGATCGACGCCACGCTTCCCGTGCCCGGCGAGGTCAGCTCGAGGCTCGTCGGGTCCACGTCCTCGCGCGACCACCCGCCGCCCATGGGCTCGACGTTCACGCAGACGTCCGGCTTCCCGGCGCCGATGACGATCCTTCCGCGCCCGGGCAGGGAGGCGCGCGCCTGGAGCGGGCCTGCCCCGACCGTGCGATTCAGGAGGAGCGACACCGTCCCGTCGCCGTTCGGGACCGCGATGTCCAAGCGTCCGTCGAGGTCGAAGTCGCCCAAGGCCGCGGCGCCGGCGTTGGTTCCGGCGCCGAAACTCACCGCGGCATCGAAGCTGCCGTCCCCTCGCCCGTGCGACACGGAAACGACGTTGGAGAAGGGGCTCACGGTGACCAGGTCCATGGCGCCGTCTCCGTCCAGGTCGCCGAGCGCGGCGAGGATCGGATTGGGCGGCAAGTCGAAGGCGGGTCCTGCCCCGAAGGTGCCGTCGCCGTGGCCGAGGAGAGCGGTCGCGATACGGAAGCCCACGGCCACCAGATCGAGCTTGCCGTCGCCGTCGACCTGACCGCCGGCGATGAAGTAGGGCTGCTGGGGGACTGGGGTCTCCATGCGATCGCCGAACGTTCCGTCTCCGTGGCCCAGGCGCGCGCAGACCATGTATGTGTTGGTGGAGTAGACCGCGTCCGTGTAGGCCACGTCGGCGAGGCCGTCGTTGTTGAAGTCACCGGCCCAGAGGGTTTCGAGGTTGCCGCCACTGGCATGATCGTCGACGACGACGGCTGGGGCGAGCGAGCCGTCCCCGTTGCCCAAGGAGAGCATGATCGATGTGTCGTTCGCGAGGACGACGTCCGGGATGCCGTCCCGGTTGAAGTCGCCCACGTCGATTTCCGCGGGAGTGGTCCCCGTCGCGGCCTGGGGCCGGGTCTGGAACGAGCCGTCGCACCCGCCAAGGAGCGTCCCGATGTGTGCATCGAACCACGACCCGCGAACCGCCGCGATATCGACGCAGCCATCCCGGTTCATGTCGCGCGCCCTGAGATAGACGATATCCGGTCCGAACGCGATGTCGTGCTTTGGGGCGAGTCCGTCTTCGCCACGGCCCAGGAGAACCGAAACGGTGCCGTCGCCATGGTTCGCCGTCGCCACGTCGAGGTAGCCGTCCCGATTGAAGTCTGCGGCGTCGATCGACCACGGAAACGGTCCGCACGCGAAGTCGCGCACGCTCCCAAACGCCCCCCGTCCGTCACCCAGGTGCAGGGAGACGAGACCTGCCGCGACGCAGCCCACCGCGAGATCGGCGGAGCCATCCCCGTTCAAGTCCCCGATCGCTACCGCGGCTGGCCCGCCCGGCGTGTTGACGGGGATCGTCGGGCCGAACGTTCCGTCGCCGTGCCCGAGGTGCACTGGGATCGACCACTCGGGTGAGGGGAATGCGTAGTAGTCCACACCGGGATACGCGGCGGCGAGGTCCGGGATGCCGTCTCGATTCAGGTCGCCAATGACAACGGACACGTACCCCCCGTAGCCCATTCGCGGAACCGCCACGGGACCCTGGAACGTCCCGTCTCCTTTCCCGAGACAGACCAAGAGGCTGTCGCTGACCACCAGATCGAGATGGCCGTCCTTGTTCAAATCGCCCAACGCCAGGAATCCACCCGCGGCGGGCGCGATCCCTCCGCTTCGGAAGGTCCCGTCACCGTTCCCGATCCAGATCGCCGGCCCCGGTCCCGTGCGGTTTACGACGATCAAGTCGGGAGTCCCGTCGCCGTTCAGATCGCCGCTCGTCAGGAAGGTGGGACCGCCGCCGGTGGCGACGTCGGACTTCACGCCGAAGGACCCCGTCCCCGTTCCCAGGAGGATCGAGAGGCTGTTCCCGGTCGTGTTCGCCGTGGCGACGTCGAGTCGCCCGTCCCGATTGAAGTCGTCGAGGACGATGGAACTGGGTCCGGCCCCGGTGGAGTATTCGGTTCCCATGCCCATCCGTCCCGAGCCGTCGCCCAGGTAGATCGTGACGCTCGCCGAGGCGTAGTTCGTGAACGCGAGATCGATGTGCCCGTCGCCGTTCACGTCGCCGACCGCGGGCATGCTGGAGTTGGGAATTCTCTGTAGTTGGACGAAGTCTCCGCCTCCGGTCCCGATGAGGATCGTGGCGCTGTCACCGGCGCACACGAGATCGGGCACGTCATCTTCGTTCACGTCCACGATCGCGGCGACACGGGGACCCCGGCCGACCGGGATCGCGCGGAAGCTGGCGGTGAAGTCGAGGCGGGTGTTCGCGGCGGCCGCGACGCGGGAGTCTATGGTTATGGTTAGGCCGATGAGCGGGGGAGCGACGAGGAGAAACGCTAGGAGGATACTACGACGCATGCCCATGGTTTTCCCTCCGGTCGAGACCTGGCGGAGGGGTTGTCAGGCCAGACGCACTGTGCGGATTATAGCACCGCCGCCCTTCCTGGGGCAGAGGAGCGGCGCTCTCCGGCGCCCCGCCGTCCCCGGCGCCTGAAGTCGCAGTTCGGTCGCCCTACCGCCTCAGCGGGTGCGTCTCCCGCTCCATCGTCCCCGTCGCGAGAACCTCCTCGATCTTGTGGACACCGAGCTTTCGGTTCTTGATGAACCCGCTCATCGCCTTCTCCGCGAGCACGCCGTCCTTCAACATGTCGGAGAGCCACTCGAGCGCGAGCCGCGGCGTGTACTGCGGCATGGCGCACCCTTTGTCGCTCAGCCAGCGCATGTTCTTGATCTCGTGGGAGCCGATGGGGGGCGCCATCACGATGGGGATCCCGAGCGCGGAGTAGAACGACAGCTCGCTCGGCTTGGTCCAGAGGATGTCGGTCTCGCGCATGAGCGCGTTGAAGCGGTCGAAGTAGGCGCGCTTGTTCTCCTCGCGCACGACCACGAGGCCGTCGCCGAGCGCCGCGGCGAGCCCCGTGCGGACGGCGAATTCGTGGAGCATCCCCTCGATCACGCGGTTCACGCCGGCGACGAGGATCAGGCGGAAGCGGCCGTCCAAGAGCGCCGGCTTCAGCGCCTGGGCGAGCACCATGCCGATGTCCGCCTGCGCGCCGGCGCCGCCGATCGCGAACGTCACCGTGACGCGCGCCTTGCCGTGGGACGGCTCCGGCTTGGCACCGAGAAGCTCGCTCACGGTCGATCCGTAGACGCTCGAGAAGCGCCCTTCGGGATCGAGCCGCCCCAGCCTGGCCAGGATGTCCGCCTTGAGCGTCCCCATCCCGGGCCCGCCGGTGTTCTCGCGCGGCAGCGTGAACCCCGTGATGAAGATGCGATCGTCGGGCACGCCATACTGCTTCAGCCGCCGCATGGCGCGCCCGCACGGCGCGAAGTAGCGGATCCGGCTGTCCCTCGCCCTCGACGCGACCCACACCCGATTGAGATCGGCGTCGCAGATGACGGTGTAGTTCTGCTCGATCCCCGCGTGGTCGGCGATCAGAGCCGGCGCGTAGAACGTCGAGATCAGGGGCAGGCTGCGCGAGCGCAGGCGCGCCACCAGCCCGCGCCCCAGCCCCCGCTTGATGAAGTGATCCATGATGTGGTTGTTGGGCCCGGGATGGGAGAGGTCGCGGAGCGGGTAGAAGGGGGGGATCTGGAGCATCGCGTCGAGGATGCTGAACGCGGCGCCGCCGACGAGCGGGACGCCCTTCACGCGCGAGAGGGCGGCGTACGACCAGAGCATCTGGTGCCAGAAGCGCGCCTCGTCGGGGTCGGTCGTCTCGGGGCTCCCGGCCGTGAGCACCTCGCCTTCCGCGAGATGGCCGAGAGTGTGGGCGGCGCGCTGGTGCCCGAATCCCATGTCGGCCGTGACCACCCACGCCCGAAGGCGGTCGAGGGCCGAGATCGCTGAGGGAGTGGATTCCATGGCCTAATCCATCGGCAAAAACGGCGGCGATGTGGAGCCGATCTTCTCTACTGATGTCCCGCGACCGCGTGCGCCACGTACGGCGCCTCGAGCGCCGCCATCTCCTCCGTCGACAGCGCCACGTCCACCGCCCCCGCGGCCACCTCCAGGTGCTCCATCTTCGTCGCGCCCACGATCGGCGCCGTCAAACTCCGCCGCGCCAGCAGCCACGCCAGCGCGATCTGCGCGTTCGGCACCCGGCGCGCCTTCGCCACGCGATCCACCTCGGCGATCACGCGCCGGTCCGCCTCGGCCGTCGCGCCATATAGGATCTGGCCGTAGCGGTCCGACTCCGACCGCTTGGTCGTCGGCCCCTCGGGCCCGCGCGCCAAGCGTCCGCGCGCCAAAGGGCTCCACGGGATCATCCCGACGCCCTGGTCGGCGCAGAGCGGCGCCATCTCGCGCTCCTCCTCGCGGTAGAGCAGGTTGTAGTGGTTCTGCATCGAGACGAAGCGCGTCCAGCCGTTCCGCTCCGCCACGTGCTGCGCCTTGGCGAACTGCCACGCGAACATGGACGACGCGCCGAGGTAGCGCGCCTTGCCCATGCGGACGACGTCGTGGAGCGCCTCCATCGTCTCCTCGATCGGCGTCTCGTCGTCCCAGCGATGGATCTGGTAGAGGTCCACGTAGTCCGTGCCGAGCCGCTTCAGGCTCGCGTCGATCTCGTGGAGGATCGCCTTGCGCGAGAGCCCGCGGCCGTTCGGGCCGGGGCGCATCACGTTGTAGACCTTCGTGGCGATCACGACCTCTTCGCGCCGCGCGAAATCGCGGAGCGCGCGGCCGGTGATCTCCTCGCTCGCGCCGAACGAGTAGACGTTGGCCGTGTCGAAGAAGTTGATCCCCAGCTCGAGGGCCCGCTTGAAGAAGGGCCGCGACTCGTCCTCCTTCATGGCCCACGTCCAGCCGAGCGTCGCGCCCGGCAACGTCGCGCCGGGGTCGCCGTAGCTCATGCAGCCGAGACAAATTCGCGAAACGGTGAGGCCCGTGTTGCCCAGTCGTTGGTATTCCATGGTTCCCTCGGTTCGGTGCGGGTGTCCCTTGTCACGAGCCTAGCGCAGGCCGCGCTTGGGGTACAATCTCCGGCCATGGCACTCGCACCCGGCTCCCGACTCGGTCCCTACGAGGTACTGGCGCCGCTCGGCTCCGGCGGCATGGGAGAGGTCTACCGGAGCCGCGATAGCCGGCTCGGGCGCGACGTCGCCCTCAAGGTCATCCCGCGCGAGAGCTCGCAGGACTCCGAGCGCATCCGCCGGTTCGAGCAGGAGGCGCGCGCGGCCGGCACGTTGAGCCACCCCAACGTTTGCGCGATCTACGACCTGGGGAGCCACGAGGGCTCGCCGTTCGTGGTGATGGAGCTGCTCGAAGGGGAGAGCCTCCGCGAGATCCTGCACGCCGGCCCCGTCCCGCTCCGGAAGGCGCTCGAGTACGCGGCGCAGGCGGCCGAGGGGCTCGCCGCGGCGCACGCGAAGGGGATCGTCCACCGCGACCTCAAACCCGAGAACCTCTTCGTCACGAAGGAAGGGCGCGTGAAGGTGCTCGACTTCGGCCTCGCCAAGCTGACGGGCGCGGGCGCGGCGGTGGCGGGCTCGCCGCCAGCGGGGTCCGCGGCGCCCGCCGGAGGCGCCTCCGTCCCGGGCACGATCACAAGCCCCGGAGTGGTCCTCGGGACGCTCGCCTACATGGCCCCCGAGCAGATTCGCGGGGCGGCCGCGGACGCGCGCGCCGACGTCTTCGCGCTCGGCGTCGTCCTCTACGAGATGCTGACCGCGAGGCGACCGTTCGAGGGCGCGACCCAAGCCGACGCCATGAGCGCCATTCTCCAGCAGGACGCGGCGCCTCTGAGCACGCTGCGCCCCGACGCGCCCGCGCCGCTCACGTGGTTCCTGCGGCGCTGCCTGGCGAAGGACCCCGACCGGCGCGTTCAGACCGCCCTCGACGTGCGAAACGAGGTCGAGGAGATCCTGCGCGAGATCGAGCACGGGACCGCGGCCGAAGCGCCCGGCGACCGCAGGACGTCGGAGCCCGAGGAGCGGAAGCTCCTCCTGACCGCGGCACACGTGCGGCAGCTCTCGGTCCGAAACCCCCGCCTCATCGGGTACCCGTTGTCCTATCTGGACAACCAGGTCGAGTCGGAGACGCTCGTGGTCATGCTCCACGGCGTGGGGGGCGATCACCGGAGATTCGAGGCGGCGGTGCGGACCCTTCCCTATCGCGGGATCGCCATCACGCTCGCCGGGTTCGCGCCGGGCGACACGTATCGCCCGGCGCTCGCGTTCGACGATCATTCCCGGCTGGTCCGGACCCACCTCGCCGAGCTGGTGCGCGCGTGCCGCCCGGCGCAGACGATCCTCGTCGGCTTCTCGGCCGGGGCGGACCAGTTCCTCCGCATGCTCTGCGCGAAGGAAGGGCTGGGGGTCGACGTCGCGGGGCTCGTGGCGCTCGGGACCAACGTGAGCCTCGAGACCTGCTTCGTCTCGAGGCTCTACGCGAAGATGAACGCCGAGGATCACGAAGGAATCCTGGCGTCGCTCAAGTCCCTCGGCGAGGAGACGCGGTCCCTCTCCGGATGGCTGGTGTTGCAGGCCTACATCACGCAGACCTTCATGAAGCTCGGCTCCGACCTGGAGCCGTTGCGTCGCTACTCCGCCGACGTGGTCGCGCCGTTCGAGGCGGGCGGCGATCCCCTGCCGGGCTGGTACCGCGCCGCCAAGGAGCGGATCCCGAGCGTCCGGTTCGTCTTCTCCGACGCGGAGGCCGGGCCGGCCGAAGCGGTGCTCACCCGGCACCTCGAGCAGAACGTGCTCGGCGACCGTTTCACCGAGGCCTCCTACGTGACGGAGCCGGTCGCCCACAGCCGGCTCCCGGAGCCCGGGATCGCCAATCGCTACGTCGAGAGCGTGGTGGCGGAGCTGGCGGCGAGGCGGCGCTAGCCGCCGCCCCGGCGCGCCGACCCGCTACTTCGTCACGACCACCTCCAAGTACGTCCCGGGCACGACCAGCGCGCCGCCGTTCGGCCGGGCCCAGCTGTCCAGCAGCTTGAGCAGCGCCGCGTGGAGCCCCTTCTGTCCCTCCGCGTCCAGCGCGGCGAACGCCTTGAGCGTCGGGCCGTAGTACGCCCGGAAGAACTCGATCCAGTGCTCCGCCGACCGGTAGCGGAACATGTAGCTCTTCCGCTCCGTGCGGATGTCGGAGGCCTGCGGGCCGAACAGCTCGACCAGCCGCGTCTCGGTACCCCACGCCATGGGCGAGCGAAGCCCCGGCGGCGGCGGCACGAACTCGGTGACCACGTCGAAAAGCCGTCCGATGAATCCGTCGGGGGTCCAGTTGGCGAGCCCGATCCGTCCGCCCGGCTTCGTCACGCGGAGCATCTCGCTCGCGGCGCGATCCTGGTTCGGCGCGAACATCACGCCGTACGTCGAGAGCACGACGTCGAACGACCCGTTCGGGAAGGGCAGGTTCTCCGCGTCGGCCACCTGGAACTTCACCGGGAGCTGGTCCGCCTCGGCGCGGCGCCGCCCCTCCTCGAGGAGCGCCGGCACGTAGTCGGTGGACGTGACGTCGGCGAAGCGGCGCGCGGCCGCGAGCGACGCGTTGCCGTTCCCGGCGGCGACGTCGAGCACGGTATCGGTGGAAAGCAGATCCACGGCCTCGCAGAGCGACTCGCCCACGATCTGGAGGCGCACGCCGACCTGGCCGAAGTCGCCCGAGGCCCAGGTGGCCTGCTGGCGCGTCTTGATCGCCTCGAGATCGGGCTTCGGCCGATCCGAGAGCTTGGAGTGGGGATAGACGACGGGCGCTTCCAGGGTCTTCGGGTTCATGGAGGTTCTCCTCGTTCGCGTGACGGGACGGTTCGCGGCCTGCCGGGTGGGGCCGCGCTTCACACGAATAGGATGCCGGAGAGGGCGATTCGGCGTCTGGCCGCGCGTCGGGAAAACTTGATCGAGCGTCCGGATCAGCCCGGATAGGCGAAGCGGCGGAGCGCCCGGCGCAGCTCCTGGAACTGCTTCCGGCAGTTCGCGCAGGGGGGACAGATGGCCAGGTGGCGCTCGATCTCGTCCTGCTCCTCGTGGGTGAGGGCGCGATCCAGCGCTTCGGAGAGAAGCTGCGATGTCTGTCGGCAGTTCATGACGCGGCTCCTCCTTCGGCGACCCAGTTCACATCGAGACAGCCTCGGAGTGACATGCGGGCCCGGTAGAGCAGCACGTTGAGGTGATTCCGCGTGATGGCGGCGAGGCGGCAGACCTCCTCGGCCTCCAGCTCGAAGATCTCGCGCAGGACGAACACCTGGGCGCTCCGATCCGGGAGCCCCTTCAAGCACGCCTCGAGCACGCGGTCGAAATCGCGCTGCCTCACCCCGAGGCCCGGATCCTCCCAGTCGCGCGGCTTCGCGCGCCACGCGCCCGCCTCGTCGAACAGCGCGTCGATGTCGTCGGTCGTGACCTCGGCGCCGAGGTCGGTGAGCGTCTTGGGCGCCCGCGACCTCGAGCGGAGCGCGTCGATCACCTTGAACTTGAGGATCCCGACGAGCCACGTCCTGACCTGGGCCCGCCCCTCGTAGGAATCAGCCGAGGCGAGCGCCGCCAAGAGCGTCTCCTGCACGACGTCCTCGGCCAGGTGCCGGTCGCGCAACTGGAGCGAAGCAATGCGGAGGAGATCGCCTCGATGCCTGGCGATCTCCGTCCGCAATTCGTTTGGGTCCAGCCGGACCTCCACTGCGAGCTTCCCTAGCGGTCGAGCTTCGGCCAGTTCTTCTCGGCCTTGGCGATGATCCCCGTCGGGTCGCCCGTGAACTTGGCGAGCACGTCGGCGTTGAAGTTCAGGTAGAGCTTGCCGTCGTGGATCGCCCATCCCGTGACCGGATCCACGTCGAAGAGGCGCCCTTCCGACACGCCCCACGCGCAGAAGCCGCCGTACTGGGGCGCGTACTTGGCCGGAGACTTGGCGAAGAGATCGCGGTGCTCCTGCGAGGCGAAGTGCCACGAGACGCCGCGGTAGTCGAACGTGAAATTCGCCGAGCCCATCGCCGGCTTGCCGTCGGTGAAGTAGGAAACCACGTCGTAGCCCTTGGCGCCAAGCCCGGCATAGAGCGTGTTGTACTCGTGGCCGGTCGTCTTGACCGCGCCCGCCTGGGGAGCGATCCCCGCCAGGAGCGCGAACGCCGCCACGACCGCCAGACCGACCCGACTCCGGATTCCGTTCCTCATGTTCCATGACCTCGCTTTGCAGGCGCCCGCCGGGCGCCATCGTCCTCTGTACGCGGTGGATCCGCGTCTCGGGACATTGGTCGTGGATGGGGGCTGGGGAATTACAGGGATTCTTGGGTCGGCCGCTTCACGACCCGTACCTTCCCGCTCTTTCCGCCTCCGCAGAAGAAGAGGCCGCTGCCGTCGGACTCGAGCCCCGAGACGCCGGCGCCGGGCGGCATCTCGATACTCTCCAGCACTTCTCCGGTGCGGGGATCGATTCGCCGGAGCTCGCTCTCGTCGCCTTCCCAGGTGCCGTGCCAGAGCGCCCCGTCCACCCACGTCACGCCGGTGACGAAGCGATTCGACTCGATCGTCCGTAGGATCGCCCCTGTCTCGGGGTCGATCTGATAAATCTTCCGGTCGCGGTAGCGCCCCACCCTGAGCGTCCCCTCGGCCCACGTGAGCCCCGAGTCGCCGCCTCCGCCGGGCGCCGGGATCGTGGCGAGCACGCGGCCGGTCTTCGGATCGATCTTCTGGATGCGATCCTCGGCGATCTGGAAGAGGTGCCGGCCGTCCCACGCGGTCCCCGCGTGCGCGGGCACGCCGATCTCGCGCACCGGCTGCCCGCTCTCCGGGTCGAGGGCGACCATCTTGTCCCCGGCGGCGAACCAGACGTGCTGTCCGTCGTACGTGACCCCGCCCACCTGGTTCGTGCCTGGGAAGGGCCCGTACTCGCGAACGATGTCGGCATTCGATCGTTTCATGCGTCCATCATAGTCGATCGGCAGGGGGCCGGGGAGTAACAAGGTCGTCGCGAATCCGGTCACGGCCGGGGCGGTCCAGCGGCGGGCGCG
>DASVDZ010000007.1:0-98435 GCA_036380835.1 Candidatus Eiseniibacteriota bacterium
GGCGAGGCGAGGACGAGCGCCGCGGCCGTCCGCCTCGCGCGCCTCGCGTCGCCGCGCGCCGAGGTGCGCGCCCCCTCCCGAAGCCCGGCCGCGAGGAGGAGCGCCGCGAGCGAGGCCGCGACCGCGCCGGGCGCTGGCGGCGCATGGATCGGCCAGGGGCGGAGGAGCCGGGAGCCCCACGAGTTCAGGAAGAGGAGGAGGAGCCCCGACGCGTCGACCGCGCCCGCCGCCGCGTCGCGGAGGAGGCCGGGCCCCGCGGCCTGGAGCGCGAGGAGGAGGATCGCGTGGCCCATGAAGAGGCCGCAGAGCGGCACGACCGCGAGGTTCAAGAGGAACCCGGCGACGGGCAGGGAGCCGAAGAGGCGCGTCGCGATGGCGAACGTTCCCGCCGTGGCCGCCGCGCTCTGGGCCGCGAGCGAGACGACGCCCGCCGCGACGGCGCGGAGCCGCCGCGCCGCGCCGGAGGGACCCTCGCCGGCCGAGAGGCCGACGCCGCCCACGGCCAGGAGGCCGAGAACGGCGCCGAACGAGAGTTGGAACCCGGGGTCGAGCGGCGCGAGCGGATCGAAGAGATGGAGCAGGAGCCCCGCCAGCCCCCAAGCGGCGAAGGGACGGACCGCGCGACCGAGGAGGCGCCCGCTCCGGACGGCGCTCCAGAGGATCGCGGCGCGAAGCGCCGACGCGGGGGCCCCGACGAGGAGCGTGTAGAACCAGACGGCGAGGAGCTCGAGCAGGAGGCCGGGGCCGCCCGCGATCCGAAGGGCCCGCGCGAGGAGCATGGCGAACCCGCCGAGCACGCAGACGTGGAGCCCCGAGATCGAGAGCACGTGAATCGTGCCGCCGTCCCGGAACGCGTCGCGCGTGCCCGGCTCGATGCCGGAGCGGTCGCCGAGGATCATCCCGCGGGCGAGCGCGGCTACCGGAGGCGCGAGCGAGGCCGCGAACGCGCGCGCGATCCGGTCGCGAAGGAGCTCGGCCGGCCCGGCGCCGCGCTCCGGCGCGTCGGACGGCGCGGCGACCGAGAAGGGATCGACGTCCACCGTTCCCGAGAGGCCGAGCCGCTCCATCGAGCGCCCCGGGGCGTCGACGCCCTGATTCCTCGCGTCCTCGGGGGGTCGGAACGATCCCTCGAGGGAGATCCAGAGGCCCGGGAGCGTCCATCGCGGCGCGAGCGCCTGGTCGCGGAAGCGGAGGAGGACCCGCGCGCGACAGGGCGCCGACGTCTCCCCCACCGCGACGCGACGCGCCTCGAACGCGATCGACGGAACGCGGGCGTCGGAAGCGACGGTGTCGAGCAGACGCCCTTCGACTCGGACGTGGACGGGGCGGGGGTGGACCGGGAGCGGCCAGAGCGCGCCGTCCGCTTCGGCTCCCAGCGCGGCGCCCGCGGCGAGGAGCGCCGCGACGCCGAACAGCGCCTCGAGAAGCCCAGGCAGCTCGCGACGGATCCCGGGCGCGCGCCGGGAGGACGCGGCCGCGGCCAGGAGCGAGGCGGCGCCCAGGAGGAAGGCGGCCGCGAGCGCCGGGCCCTCGATCCGCGCCGGGAGCGGCGCGAGCGCGGACGCGGCGTGGCCCGCGACGACGAGCGCCCAGAGCGTCACCGGCGCGGGCCAGCGCAGGAGCGGCGGCGAGCCGCGCATGGCGTGTCTCCATCGCGGGGCGGTTCACGGGCGGATCCGCGGCGGGGAGGAGGGCCGCGGCGCGACTCAGTCGCGGACGGGAATGGTGACGATCTCGGAGTAGTACTCGCGCCCGGTCGCCCCGGTCGCCTTCACGAAGAAGCGGACCTTCCGCGCGGCGTTCCGCAGCACCTCGGGCGGGAGGAGCCCGGCGTACGTGCGCTCGCCGTCCTCCAGCAGGGTCATCCGCTTCGCCTGGAACGAGCCTCCCGGCGGCGCGGCGCAGAGCCAGAGGACCGTCGACTCGTCCCACTCCTCGGCCGGGAGCGAGATCGTGATCGGGAGCGGGTTCGAGATGGAGGCGAACGCGGGCGGGTCGACCGCGATCGGCGGCGCGGAGTTCGCGCCGAACTCGGCGTTGACGAAGTGCTCGCCGCCGGACTGCACGTCGAGGACCGTGACCTGCGCCGGGAAGTCGCGTCGCACCACGCGCACGCTGTGGATCCCGGGCGCCAGCTCGGCCGTGAGCGGCGTGGCGCCGCGGGCGACGCCGTCGATCCAGACCGGATCGTTCTTCCCCGCCTGGAACCCGGTGTCGGAGAGGATCGCGGACCGGACGGTCAGGCGCCCCTTCTCGGGTATCGCGCCCGCGTTCCCCACGAGCTCGACCGGCGTGTCGCGGAGCACGTCCACCTCCCCCGCGGTCGTGGTCAATCCCGGCCCGCCGAAGCGGACGAGGTGGCGCCCGGCGACCAGCCGCGCGATCGTGAGCGGCGTCGTTCCCGCGTATTCACCGTCCACGTAGACGTCGAGCACGCGTGTCTCGTCGGAGGAGCGGAACGTGGCGGTCCCGTAGATCGCCGGATGGATCACGAGGCGAGACCCGGCGGCCAGCTCGAGCGTGTCGCGCCAGACGCCCGAGACGCCCCAGTCGAGCTCGACCTTGTGGAGCCCTGGATCGAGCGTGACCGACGCGAGCGGCGTCCGCCCCGCGAGCGCTTCGCCGTCGACCCGCACGATCGCGCCCGGCGGGTCGGAGAGGAAGTCGACCGTCCCGGTGGCCGGAGCCGTCGCCGCGGGACGTCCCTTCGTGTCGCGCGTGCCGAGAATGCCCGGGAGAATGGCGCGGAGGAGGAGCGCGAGCGCGATGATCGCGAGCGCGCCGCCGCCCCAGAGCGCGAGCGGCTCGTACCAGGGGCGCTCCTCCTCCACCGCCTGGAGCTCGCGGGGCCGCGCCGGCGTCGCCGGGGCGCCCCCGTCCGCGTCACGCCCGCGCGGCGCCCGGTCGGAGCTCTCCTCGAGCGGCTCGGAGGGAGCGACGGCGGCGACGACGGGAGCGACGGGGGGCGTGGGAGCGACGGGAGCCGCGTGGGCCGGCGTCTCCTCGACGGCCCGTTCTTCGGCGGCGCGCTCGACGGTCCGTTCCTCGCCGGCGCGCGATGCCGTGGCGAAGGCCGGCGTCCCGGCGAAGGCCGGCATGGGGGCGTCCTCTTCGGGCGGCGGCGCGTCCGGCAGGTCGTCGAAGGAGATCGGCGGCGTCTGCGGCGAATCGCCGGACCGGAGCGGCGTCGCTTCCGGCAAGTCGCCGAGCGTGAGCACCGACGCGTCGGGAGGCGTCGCGACATCGAGGCTCTCGATCGAGTCGGCATCCGGCGCTTCCGCCCCGCCTGTGGCCGAGTCGAGCATCCCCGCGGCCGGATGGAGCGGCGCGATCTCGAGCGGCGTGGGGGCGCCCGCGTCGGCCGGTCCCCCGGTTCGCGGCGCGTCGGCCAGAGCCTCCGCGCGCGCCGGAAGGGACGCGTCTTCCCCGGGCGCGAGGATGCGGACGGCGATCCGGCCGCGGTCGGCGGAGCCCTCGACCCCGGCGCGCAGGAGCTGCGCCCCGTCCCGCGCCGCGGCCAGCACCGCGGCGAGCGCCATCAGCTCTCCCTCGCGGAGCGGGCGGGTGCTCATGAGGTAGACGTCGCCGGCCTCGGGGCGGAGCGGCACGACCTCGATCCGAACCTGGGATTCCGAGCCGAGCGCGCCGCGCGGCGTCCGCTCGGGGTGATCCTCGTCGCCCAAGCGCTTGAGCCGCGAGAGGAGGCCGGCGCGATAGCGGAAGCAGGGGCAGTCGCCGGCCGAGACGAGCACGCCGTCGCCCCCGTGGAAGGCCAGCGCGAGAACCGCGACCCAGGGACGGTCGCGCTCGGGACGTCGCATGAGCTCCGCGTGGATCGATCGAAACGAGTCGATCAGGAGGCGAAGCGGAGGCTCGGAGCCCTCCGCGGCCACCCCGAGAGCGACCGAGATCTTCTCCTTGACCCAGATCGTCGGGTCGATGACGTCGGTGACCGAGACGGAGGCGCGGGCCGCCAACGCGAAGCCCCGATCCGGATCGAGGAAGGACAACGCTCCCTCGCGGTCGGGGCTTCGGAGCAGACCTGCGATGTGAAGCTGACCACCCAATTCCACGCTCATCGCGTCGCAGAATAGATTCGGGCCCGACCACTGTCAACGAACGCTTGGGCCCGTTGGTGGCACGTCGCTTGCAGCCATGATGCGGTGGGTAGCCCCGGGGGACGGGGCACCGGCGCTTAGGGCGCCCGACCTGTCAGAGCAGGCGGTTGCGTCTTGCAATTTGCACGAATCGCCGGTAACGTGCCGGGGTTCCTGCCGGTCATCATTTGGTCCCCCGGGTTCCCGTTGTCCACCGATCGGACGGCTCCACCAACGAGGCCTCGAGTCCGATCGCAGAATCTAGGGTGACCTTTGCTGGAGGCCCCGTTGATGCGGCTTTCGACGAAACTGATCGTGGCGGCTCTGCTCTCGACGGGCGTCGCCACCATTCCGGCCCAGGCCCACACCATGGGTCCGGACCTTCCGGGGTGGGCGACCGCCAACATCGGGCCCTCGTCGCCCGCCTCGAAGCCGGACGATGGTCACGCGCCCGCGGCCGATCCGCTGACCCCGGTTCGGACCGATCTGGCTCGCGCCCAGGACCTGGCTCAATCGGGCCACGCCCCCGAGGCCCTCGCGGCCGTGCAGCAGGGGCTCCACGATCTCAACGGCCTCTCCCCTTCGCGCCCCGGCGTGGCCACGTTGCGCGACCAGCTCGAGGACGTGCGCGACCGCTTGACGCGCACCGACGCCGAGTCGAGCCCGGCCGCCGATTCCAGCCTCGCGAGCGGATCGAACGGCGGCTCGTCCGACGATTCGGCGCGGCTCAAGCCGGTGATCCCCGAGCGGAACGAGCGCGTCGACAAGTGGATGGACTACTTCACCGGCCGCGGCCGCGAGAACTTCCAGCGCTGGCTCTCGCGCTCGGGGTCGTACATGGATCTGCTCACGCGGAGCCTCAGGGCCGAGGGCGTCCCCGAGGAGCTCGCGAACCTCGTCTTCGTCGAGAGCGGGTTCAACATGCAGGCGAAATCGGTGGCGCGCGCCGTCGGGCCGTGGCAGTTCATCCGCGGCACGGCCAAGCTCTTCGGGCTCGAAATGACGCCCTACGTCGACGAGCGGCGCGATCCCGAGCTGGCGACGCGCGCGGCCGCGCGATACCTGCGCCGGCTCTACGAGATGTTCGACGGGGATTGGGCGCTCGCGCTCGCCGCGTACAACAGCGGCGAGGGGACGATCCAGCGAGCGATCAAGCGCCAGGGAACCTCGGACTTCTGGTCGCTCAAGCTCCCGCGCGAGACGCGCGACTACGTGCCGCAGTTCATGGCGGCCATGGAGATCGCGTCCGATCCGGAGCGCTATGGATTCGAGGTCCCCGACAACTCGCCCTGGCGCGTCGACCGCGTCACGGTCAGCGGACCGGTCGATCTCAAGCTGATCGCGAAGGTGACGGAGGTTCCGATCGACGAGCTGGAGCGGCTGAACCCGTCCTTGGTCCGCCACCGGATGCCCGCCGACCACGACGGCACCGAGCTTCGCGTGCCGCACGGCTCGGGGGACGAGGTGCAGGCGGTGCTCGACACGCAGTACAATCCGAAGCCGCTCACGAAGGCGGAGCTCCGCGCCGCCACCCGGGCGCACCGCCTCGAGATCCGGCGCTCGGCGTCCCGCCACCACCGGGTCCGCCGGTCGCACATCGTGCGCCACGGGGAAACGCTCTCCCAGATCGCGGCGCGCCACGGCACGAGCACGAGGCGCCTCGCCCGGCTGAACGGCCTCGCCAGCACGAGCCAGGTCCGCACGGGCCAGAGGATCCGGCTCCCCTAGTCGCCCGGCGCGCGGCCCTCCGCGGGCCTTGCCTCCGGCTCGCTCCGCTCCACCACGTCGCCGCACGCCACTTCCTTCGAGTGGAAGTCCTCCTCCGTCAGGTCGGGCGCCAGCCGCGCGTTCCGGCCGACGACGACTCCCTCGGGCAGGCGGGACGCCTTCCCCACGATCGTGAGTCCCGACGAGAGGTGCTCCGGACAGGACCGGTTGGCCCGGGTGGCTTCGCCGTGCCCGACGATCGCGCCGCGGCCCACGTGGACCCGCTTGTCGAGGACCACGCGGTCGAGCGTCGCCTGCGGCCCGATCCAGGAGTCGTTCATGACGATCGAGTCGCGCACCGAGGCCCCTTCCTCCACCACGACGCCCGGAAAGAGGACCGATCGCTCGACCGAGCCGTTCACGATCGTTCCGTGCGTCACGATCGAGGAGCGGACCGCGGCGCGCGGCCCGAGGCGGGCGGGCGGGTTCTCGGTGCTCGGCGTGAAGATCGGCCAGCGCGGATCCTCGAGCGGGAACGGCGGGTCGGAGGAGAGCAGGTCGAGGTTCGCGCGATAGAACGAGTCGAGCGTCCCGATGTCCTGCCAATATCCCGGCACCGCGTGCGCGAGCACGCGGCCCCGCTCGACGAGGGCCGGGAGGATGCTCTTCCCGAAGTCGTGCGGCGTGTCGCGCTCCGCGTCGCGCGCGAGCTCCGCCCCGAGCGCCGCGGACCGGAAGACGTAGACCCCCATCGAGATCCGTCCCGACGGCGGGTTCTTCGGCTTCTCCAGGAAGCCGGTGATCCACCCTGCCCCGTCGGTGCGTACGACGCCGAACTGGCTCGCCTGCTCGAGGGGCACCTCGCAGACGGCGACGGTGGCGTCCGCCCCGCGCTCGAGATGCGCCTCGACCATGGGGCGATAGTCCATGCGGTAGACGTGGTCTCCCGAGAGGACGAGCAGGTGCTCCGCGCCCCGCTCCTCGACGCGGGCCCAGTTCTGCCAGACGGCGTCGGCCGTGCCGCGATACCAGTCGCTCTCCTCGTAGGCCTGGAACGGCTGCAGGAGCTCCACGCCGCCCCGACGGCGGTCGAGGTCCCACGGCCGCCCGATTCCGATGTGATCGCGGAGCGAGAGGGGCCGGTACTGCGTCAGGATCCCGACGTCGAAGATCCCGGAGTTCACCGCGTTCGAGAGCGTGAAGTCGATGATCCGGTACTTCCCGCCGAACGGGACCGCGGGCTTCGCCCGCTTGTCGGACAGGAGGCAGAGCCGGCTCCCGAGACCGCCCGCCAGGATCATCGCGTAGGAGACGAAGCTCATCGCCGCCCTCCCGCCCTCGCGCGGATGTAGGAGCCCGGCGGCACCTCGCGCGATGGCACGTCGCCCTCGCGGACGCCGATGTCGACGATGGTGTTCCACCCGACGTGGCACCAGGCCGGCGTCTCCGCGCCCTTCCCGATCACGACGAGCCGCGACGCCAGGTCGTTCGGGACCTCGAGGTTCGGGACCGATTCCCCGGTTCCGAGTACGGTTCCCTCCCCGAGGCGCACCCCCTTGTCGACGATCGCGCGGGTGACGCGCGCCCCCGAGAGGATCCGCGCGTCGTGCATGACGATCGACTCCTCGACGACCGCCCCGGCGCTCACGTGCACGCCCGGGAAGAGGATCGAGCGCCGGACGGTCCCCGCGACCCGGGCTCCGTGCGCCACCAGGCTCCCCGAGATGTCACCCTCGCCGTGCACGATCGCGGGGGCGCGATCCTCGCTCGGCGTGTAGACGAGCCAGTCGGGGTCGTGCAGGTTCAGGGCGGGGTACGGCCGGAGGAGCTCCATGCTCGCCTCGTAGTAGGCGTCGATCGTGCCGATGTCCCGCCAAAAACCGTCGAGCGGATAGCCGTCCACCTTCGCCCCCGACGCGACCAGGCGCTCGACCACGTCGGTGACCAGATCGGGGCCGACGTCGGGCGCGTCGAGGCACGCGTAGAGATCGCGCGCGCGGAAGAGGTAGATCCCCGCCGAGATGGCCCCGCCGTTCGGCCGCTCCGGCTTCTCCGTCAGCGACACGACGCGGCCGTCTCCATCCACCGAGACGTAGCCGTAGCGTTCGGGCTCGCGGCTCGGGGCTTCCGTCGTGACGAGGGTCAGCGCGGCCCCGCTCGACTCGTGGCGCTCGACGAGCCGCGCGTAGTCCATCTTGTAGACGAGGTCGCCGGAGAGGACGAGGATGTGGCGCGCCTGCGCGTCCGCGATCACGTTCCGGTTCTGCGAGAGCGCGTCGGCCGTGCCCCGGTACCAGTTGGTCTCGCGCTGGCGCACGTACGGCTGCAGGAGGCGGATCCCGCCGTCCCGGCGGTCCAGGTCCCACGCGCGCCCGATGCCGATGTGACCGTGCAGCGAGAGCGGCGCGTACTGCGTGAGCACGCCGATCCGCGTGAGGCCGGAGTGGACGCAGTTCGAGAGGGTGAAGTCGATGACGCGGTACTTGCCGCCGTACGGGAGCGCCGACGCCGTGCGCATGCGCCCCAGGGCGTGGAGGCGGTCGCTCCGGCCCCCCGCCAGGATCAGGACGAAAACGGGTGGGTTCACGGTGTCCCGCGGCCCTCCTCGCGCGCCTCGCGGCGGCTAGAACGAATACGAACCGGAGATGCGGTGGCTCGAGTCGAGGTCCCGGTGGTCGAGGTAGGCGTAGTCGAGCCCGAATCGGCGGATGCGGATCCCCGCGCCGGCGGAGAAGTTCCGCGCCTCCATGCCGGCGCGCAGCGCCACCCGGCGCTCGATCCAGTACTCCAGCCCCGGATGGAACTCGAACGTGACGCCGCCCAGGTGCGCCTGGCTCGACAGCCGCTCGTCCGAGAACCCGATCTGGACGTCGAGCGCGGCCGTGACGACGTGGCGCCGGTTCGCGAAGCTCCGCGTCTTGGCGCCGCCCACGCGGAGCGCGGGCGCGATGAATTCGTTCGTCCCCGTGTTCCAGAGGATCCGGGTCGTCGTGGCGTCGCTCAGCCGGGCGCCCGCCGACCACCCGCGCGGGCCGACCCAGAGCACCCCCGCGTCGAGGCCGAAGCCGTTCGAACGAAGGCTGTCGCCGAGCCACTGGCGGATGTACTTGAAGTTGCCGCCCAAAGAGAGGCCGGGCCGCACCTCGCGCGCGTAGGAGACCAGGAGCGCGACGTCGTTGTCGCTGTCGAAGATGAACCGGCTCTCGTCGACGACGAGCCGGTCCTCGGGGTAGTCGAACTTGCCGTTCCCGTTCTGGTCGATGATCTCGAGGCCCCGCGTGTCGGGAATGTCGTCCACGCCGAGACGGACGAGCGAGACGCCGAGGGCCTGGCGCGGCTTGCCGGGATCCCCGATCGGGAACACGTAGGAGAGGAAGTCGTACTTGACGATGGAGCCGAATTGCTCGGCGTGCATCGCGGTGATCTGGCGCGTGCCCAGCGTCGCCAGCCCCGCGGGGTTCCAGTACGCCGCGGTCCCGTCGTCGGAGAGCCCCATGAACGCGCTGCCCATTCCGAGCGCCCGCGCTCCCACGCCGATCCGGAGGAACTCCCCGGCGTACCGGGTGGCTCCGGCGGGCGACGGCAGGAGGCACGCCAGCGCGGCGATCGCCGCGAGGGCGCCGCGGAACGGGTTCACGGGACGTCGGCCGGTCGCTCGGCTCATGGACGCTCGCAGATCAGGGGCGGACGTTTCGGGTGGCAAGCAGTGCTACCCCTCCCGGCGGGATCGGGTTCCCGCGCCGGCCCCCGGTCAGGAGGCCGCCGTGCGGCGTCTCGAGCGCACGGAATCCTCCCCGTCCGAGGCGGAGACGCGCCGGAGCGCCCTCCAGGCCACGTACTGGTCGAGGAGATCCCGTTCCTCGTCGGCCATGTCGGTGAAGTAGCAGGCGAGCTCGAAGCGGGGGCGCTGGCGCGCCCGCTCGGCCTCTTCGCAGCGCACGATGATCCCCTCGCACTTCAGCATCCGTTCGCGACGAAGCCTGCGGCCGAAGGGCGGGAGGAGGATCGTGAGCGACACCTTCGTGAGCGGCGAGAGGAACGCACGGCTCAGGAACTGGATCCCGGAGCAGGACAGGTTGATGCTCTCGGTGGTGAGAACCGAGGACTCGTCCCCGCCCGAGACCTGCATCGCGAGTTTGGCCGAGATTCGCGGCGCCTTGCGCCGCTCGCGCGTCAGCTTAGCCATCGTGGTCTCCTTGCGCGGGACCTTCCCGCGCGCCCTTACCGCCGCTTCTGGTGCCGCCGCCCCGACGCTTCCGGACGGCGCGTCCGCTTCCCCCGACCCGGCGCCGGCGACGCGAGGGCGAGTTCCACCTCGCGCCGCGCGAGATCCGCGCGGGACACGACCACCTGCATCGGGTCCCCGAGCCCGAACCGCCGGCGCGACCGCCGGGAGCGGAACGAGAAGCCGTGCTCCGCGAGCGTCAGCGTGGCGTCGCCCAGCGCCCGCTTGGGCAGGAACCCTTCGATGTTCCAATCGTCGATGGAGACGAAGAGCCCGTTCGGCGTGAGACCCGAGACGAACCCGCGCGCCTCCTCCCCGATCCGCATGAGCGCGAACCGGACCGCCTTGCGCTTCGAGACTCCCCGTTCCGCGTCGTCGGCGGCCACCTCGGCCTCCGACGACCGACTCGCCGTCTCGGCGTTCAGCCACCCCGCCACGAAGGCCCATGGATCGCCCCGCGCCGGGCCCGCCTCTTCCGTGAGATAGCGCTTCACGACGCGATGGTTCGCGAGGTCGGGATAGCGCCTGATGGGCGACGTGAAATGGGCGTAGCCGCGCATGCCGAGGCCGAAGTGTCCCACGTCGACGAGATCGTACCGCGCCTTCTCCATCGCGCGGAGGAGGTAGAGGCTGACGATCCGGTCGCGCGGTCCCTTTCCGTGCGACACCCAGCGGCGAAGCTGCCGAGCATCCGTCACGATCGCCGACGGGCCCGCACGCCCGAGGTAGCGCGCGGCCTCGAAGAACGCTCGCAGCCTATCATAGCGGGGCCGTTCGTGAACCCGATAAAGAAAGGGAAGCTCGCGGGCCATGGCGCGGCGCCCCACGATCTGGTTCGCGAGCAGCATGAACTCCTCGATCAGGCCGTGGGTCGGAAGGCGCGGCCGCTCGGCGAAGGCGACCGGCTCGCCGGCCAGGTCGAGGACCGGCCGCACCTCGGGGACGTCGAGGTCGAGGCCGCCCTGCTCGAAGCGCCGCGCGCGGAGCGCGCGCGCCAGTCGGTCAAGAGCCCGGAGCGACGCCGCGATCGCGCCTCCGGGGTCGGGTTTGAGGAGCTTCGCGGCTTCCTCGTACGAGAGCGACGCGGCGCTCCGGATCACCCCTTCCACCACGCGCGTCCCGAGCAGCGCGCCGTCGGGAGAGAGGGTGGCCACCACCGTGACCGTGAGCCGGTCCTGCCCCTCGCTCAGGCTGCAGAGCCCCGAGGAGAGCGCGTGCGGCAGCATCGGGAGGACCTGGTCGGCGAGGTAGACGCTCGAGCCGCGCTCGGAGGCCTCGCGGTCGAGCGCGGTCCCGGGGCGGACGTAGTGGGTCACGTCGGCGATGTGGATCGCGACGTCGCACGCCCCGCGCTCCGGATCGCCCCGGATCGAGAGCGCGTCGTCGTGGTCCTTCGCGTCGGCCGGATCGATCGTGAGCACGAGGTCGTTCCGGAAGTCCTCGCGCCCGCGCGCGGCGCGGGCCACCGATTCCTCCCCGAAGGAGTCGGCTTCCTCTTCGGCCCGGGGGTCGAACTCGACGCGAAGCCCCTCCTCCATGGCGACGAGGAGGCTGTCCTCGCGCGGATCGTCCTCGCCGAAGGTCGCGGCGACGCGCCCCACGATCGGATCGGGCGGGGTCGGATCGAGACGGACGACGACGCGCGCGCCGCGCGGGACGCTCTTTCGACCGTGGAGGGTCAGGGTTATCTCGGGGGGATACTCGGGGCGCTCGGGGCGGAGCGTCGTGAGCCGCCCCCGCGGCTCGAGGCGGCCGGCGATTCCGTAGGACGTTCGCGCGAGGACCTCGAGGATCTCGTGCGCGTCGCCCTGCTCGCGCGTCTCGAGGTAGCCGACGCGGACCCGGTCGCCGTGGAGCGCGCTCCCCATCGCGAACGCCGGGACGAAGACGTCCTCCGGCTCCCCCTCCACGCGGACGAAGCCGTATCCGAAGCGGGTGCGATGGAGGCGGCCGACGAGCGTGCGGGACGTCATGGCGGGGACGACGCCGGCCCGGGCGTCCGGGAGTCGGACGCGCCGGGCCGTGCGATCGTGAAGGAGCGGCGCGACGGAAGCACCGCGTTCACCCGATTAGCGAAGCTTCTTCTTGTGGCGATCGCGGCGGAGGCGCTTCTTCCGCTTGTGGGTCGCGATCTTCTTCCGCTTCCGCTTCTTGCCGCTTCCCATCGCTCTCCTTTGGAGCCGCGGGGCCTAGGGGCCTCCGCGAACCATCCCTTTCAGCTCGTTCGACGCCTTGAATACCGGAACCAGCTTCGCGGGCACCATCACTTCCGCGCCGCTTCGAGGATTGCGCGCCTTCCGCGCCTTGCGCTCGCGGACCTTGAAGGTGCCGAAGCCGCGAATCTCGATGTGCTTCCCCTCGCTCAGCGCGCGCGAGATCGCGTTCAAGAGCTGATCCACGATGGTGGCGGTCTCGCTCTTGGAAATCTTGGTGCGGGTCGAGATCTCGTCGACCAGGTCGGCCTTGGTCATGAACGTCCTCCCGTCGATCGGCAGCCGGGTGCCCGGCTCCGGCCCGAGAAAACTAGCATCTCTCGACCGGGTCGTCAATTACCGCAGGCGGTACTCGAGCGTCGGACCGCGCGCGGAGATGCCGGTCACTTGATTCAGCTTCTCGTCCAGAAAGGAGAAGAGAGAGACGCGGCGCCGCTCCTTCCGCACGACGGTCGGACGCCCTTCGATGCCGGCCATCTTGCCCGCCATGCGAACCGCGTCGTCCAAGTCGCCCAGCCGGTCGACGAACCCGTAGTCGAGCGCCTGGTCGCCGGTGAAGATGCGCCCGTCGGCATAGGGCAGGATGTCCTCCCGGTTCAGGCTCCGTCCCTCGGAGACCGCGTCGATGAACTGGTCGTAGACGTTCCCGAGCACGTCCTGAAGGAGCTTCCGCTCGTCGTCGGTCATCGGCCGCCACATCGAGCCGACGTCCTTGAACTTCCCGGTCTTGATCACCTCGAACTTGAGGCCGACCTTGCGAAAGAGCTCCTCCGTGTTCGGGAAGCTCATGATGACGCCGATGCTGCCGGTGAGGGTGCCCGGGTTCGCGACGATCGAGTCGGCGGCGCAGGCCACGTAGTAGGCCCCGGAGGCCGCGACGCCCCCCATCGACGCCACCACGGGCTTCCCCTCCTCGTGCAGCTTGCGCACGGCCTCGTAGATCTCCTGGGAGGCGGCCACCCCGCCACCGGGGCTGTCGAGGCGGAGGACCACGGCGCGGACGCTCGAGTCGCGCTGCATCCGATCGATCTGATCCACGACCGGCCCCGATTCGTCGATGGCGCCGTCGATCTCCACCAGGCCCACGCGTCCCCCCAAGGACGACAGGGTGAGCCGGTCCCCGGTGAGCGCCATGTTGACCACGAGAAACGCCAGGCCGATCACGGCGACGGTTCCGATGACGAGCAGGACACAGCCGAACACCCATCGATTACGGGCCACGCGGGGAATCTCCTCCGGTCGAATGAAGAGCGAAAACCGGAGTGACCCTAGCAGAGCGGCCCCGGCGAATCAAAGAAGGAAGGCGCCCGGAGTTTCCTCCGCGCGCCTCCTCGGCCCCTGAGGGCTCGTTACTGCTCCCCGCCTGTGTCGTGCACCCGATGCCGGTGAAACTGCGTCGTCTCGTCGAGGGGATCAGCTCAGGACCGGGCGATTCTCGCGAGCACGGCAGGGAACATCTTGGGTCGCTCTCTAGGTCTTCCTCCGTTGGGCCTTCCCGCGCCACGTCGTCATGTCTCCATCTCATTGCAGCCGCCGTGCCGCGGGGCGTCCCGGGAGGTCCCGAAGGGACGATATTTCACGCCCAAATTGCTGGCGTGCATCTTGTTTATTTACAGCTATATACAGTGCTGTACTAATGTGGTCCTGAAGCTCGTTGCCGTGGGGGTCCCGGCCAAGGGGGGTCCGTGGTCCGGTCCGGCCGGCCAGGGCGGCCGGCCTGAGGACTCCCCCGCACCGCTCCGGGGGAATTCGCTCAGAGGGTCAGCGGAGGATCAGGGAGCGTCCGGTCATTTCGGGGGGCGCGTCGAGATCCATCAACTCGAGGAGCGTCGGCGAGACGTCCGCCAGGATGCCGTCCCGAACCCCGTGGCCGCCGTCCCCCGCGATGAGGATCGGCACGGGATTCAGGGTGTGCGCCGTGTGGGGCCCGCCCGTCTTGGCGTCGATCATCTCTTCGCAGTTCCCGTGGTCCGCCGTCACCAGGGCGGCGCCCCCGCGGGCGCGCACGCTCTCCAGCACCCGTCCGAGACATTCGTCCACGGTCTCGACGGCCCGGACCGCCGCCGGGATGACGCCCGTGTGCCCCACCATGTCGGGATTGGCGAAGTTGAGCACGAAGAACCCGAACGTGTCGTCGGCGAGCCGGCGGGTCAGCTCGTCGGTCACCTCCCGGGCGCTCATCTCGGGCCTCTGGTCGTAGGTCGCCACCTGGGGAGACGGGATGAGCACCCGCTCCTCGCCGGGAAAGGGGACCTCCTCCCCGCCGTTGAAGAAGTACGTGACGTGCGCGTACTTCTCCGTCTCGGCGATCCGAAGCTGCCGGATCCCGGCCTGGCTCACGACCTCGCCCATGACGCGGCGGAGCGGCTCGTCCGCGAAGAGGACCGGGTACGGAAAGGTCTCGTCGTACCGGGTCATGCAGGCGTAGTGGAGCTCGAGCGGCCATTCCGGCCTCGGGAACCCGTCGAAGGCGGGATCGCCGAGCGCACGCGACATCTGCCGCATCCGGTCGGGTCGGAAATTGAACGCGACCACGGCGTCGCCCCGCGCGATCCGGCGCGCCCGGGGATCACCGATCACCGTCGGCTGCACGAACTCGTCCCCTTCGCCGCGATCGTAGGCGCGGGCCAGCGCCTCCTCGGGGGTCGCCGCCCGCTCCCCCTCCCCGGCCACCATCGCGCGGTACGCCCGTTCGACGCGGGGCCAGCGCTTGTCCCGGTCCATCGCGAAATAGCGCCCGATCACGCTCGAGATCCCGTGCGGGCCGAGCGAGCGAAGGAGCGCCTCGGTCGCCTCGAGCGACGGGCGCGCCGAGCGCGGCCCCGTGTCGCGACCGTCGAGGAAGGCGTGGACGACGATCCGTGGCACCTCGGCCGCCGCCGCGGCGCGGATCATCGCGTGGAGATGGCGCTCGTGGCTGTGGACGCCCCCGGGGGAGAGGAGGCCGATGAAGTGGAGCGTCCGCTCCCCCTTCGCGGCGTGGGCGAAGGCGTCCTGGAGGACCGCGTTTCCGGCGAGCGACCCGTCCTCGACCGCCGCGTCGATCCGCGTGAGGTCCTGGTAGACCACGCGACCGGCGCCGAGATTCAGGTGCCCCACTTCGGAATTCCCCATCTGGCCGTCGGGGAGGCCGACGGCGCGACCATGGGTCGTGAGCGTCGCGCTCGCGTGCTTCGCCAGGAGCCCGTCCATGACCGGCGTGCGGGCGAGGCGAACCGCGTTCCCCTCGGTCTCGGGGCGAAGCCCCCAACCGTCTAGAATGACGAGGCCGGTCAAGCGTCCGTTGCCGCGTGCCATCCGGCTAGACTAGCACAGCGGAGCGCGCGTCACGGCCGCGAGGCCAAGATCGGCGAACTCGCGCCGGGAGAGGATGACCCCGAAGCGGTCCTCGATCGCGCCGACGAGGCGCGCCTCCACCTCGCCCCGCGGGACCGCCCGCCCCAGCGCTTCGCCGACGGAGAGCGTGTGGCCGCGGAGGAGCGCCTCCTCCTCCACGCGTCCGACGCGGAAGCGGGCGACGTCGCGGTGGCGCGCGGAGAGCGGCACCGACCCGTGGCTCAGCGCTCCGCCCGCGGCGAAGCGCGACGCGATCCCCGCCGCCTTCCGGCCCAGGACGCGCACCTCTCCCGCGGCGGTCCGCGCGAAGCAGGGGCGGTCGCCGGGCCGCCCGGGCGGGAGGGCCTCCGTCCCCCGGGAAACCACCGAGGCCGGGACGTCGAGGGACCGGAGCGCCGCCGCGACGGCGTCCGCGACCGCCAGGGCGAAGGCGCGGGGCCCGCGCGACCAGGGGCCGGGAACGCTCCCCGCCACGGCGAAGGTCGCCTCGTCGTCGTGCAGCACGGCGTCGCCTCCGGTCGGCCGCCGGACCACGTCGATTCCCTCGACCGCGAGCGCGGCCTCGTCCCAGCCCTCCGGGTACGGCTCGGCGCGGCCGAGGCTCAGCGTGGGGCGCGCCCAGCCGTAGACGCGGACGACGAGGCGCTCGGGCGAGGCGGCCGCCCAGTCGAGGAGGGCCCGGTCGAGCTCCATCTGATCGCGTCCGGGAAGGACGACGCGCGGGAGGAGGTGCGCGGCGAGGCGCGCCGGCAAGGCGGGGCCGCCTAGAAGCGGACCAGGCCGAGCCAGTTGTCGAGCAGGAACATGACCCGGCCGATGAGGAGCGACACGCGCGCCATGACGGTGTAGCCGTACGACGCGCCGAAGCTCACCATCAGGAAGTAGACACCGATCTTGGCCACGCCCCCCATCGCTCCCTTGTGCTCCTTCGAGAAGAAGAAGAAGACGAGCGTCGCGAGAAGGCCGCCGACGAGCAGGATGTTGTCGATGCTCTGCCCCGGGTGCCCGGCCACCCAGAGCGGCAGGATGCTGCCGCTCACCTGCTGGACGAGATCGCTCTGGCCGAAGCCGGTGATGCGGATGGCGGGATAGACGCCGAGGATCATGGCGATCGACCACCGCGACAGCCACTCCCCCCGGGGAAAGAACCGCGAGAAGAGGAAGAGGCAGAGGATCAGGGGCACGATCAGGATGTAGTGGCTCCCGAACGACCCGAAGAGCGGATCGAGCAGGTTCGGCTTGATCGAGGAGAAGTACGTCAGCACCACCCAGTAGCCGGCGGAGACGCCGACGAAGAGGTGCTCGCAGAACTTGTAGACGGGGTTGTCCCGGTAGAGGAACGAGAAGATGCCCAGCGTCAAGAGGGCGCCGATCCAGACGCTCAGGTCGGTGCTTGGGTGCATGCCTAGCCCTTCCGTCCCTTCGCCACCCCGATGAAGGCGACGTTGCCGAGAATGATCATGAACGCGATGAAGAGGTGGGCCAGGGATTGCGCGTCCATGCCTCGCGTCGCGAGCGCCTTGTGTCCGATCAGGACCTCGTACTCCGCGGCCCCCGCCATGCCGCCGAGGAGCCCGATCAACTGCCCGGCCTGGAGGTAGGGGTAGTACTCGGGCGCGCTCACGGCGGTGACCCCCGCCACCATGGGAAGGTGGTACCGCGACTGCACCTGCTGCACCCACTCCTTGGTGCCGGGATAGCCGGCGCTGACGCTCACCAGGAGCGCGAACTGCTCGTAGTTCTCGATCCCCTTCATCACCGGGATCTGGCCGACGGGAACGCCGCGCCGGTCGACCGGGAAGGTGCGGGGGATGCTGCTCCCCATCTGCGACATCACGATCTCGTTCCCCGACTTGTAGCCGAGGTTCACATAGTCGACGCCCTCGCGCTTCCCGTACTCCGCCCCCGCGATGTGGAGCACCTGGTCGGCGAGCGGCGGTCCGCCGGGATAGAGCTCCACGCCGATGATCTTCATGTTGCGGCTCATCAGGTGGCGCACCGCCGCGAGGTGCATGGGGTAGTTCTCGGCGATGGTCCCCGGGTCGTAGTCGCCCGCGAGGAGGACCGTCGACCCCTCGGGAAGCTTCTCGATGGCCTCGTAGAAGCCGCGCGCCCGCGGGCTCGGCGATACCGGCGCGATGTGGAACCCGAACGCGAGCGGGATCGTCGTCAGGAGCGCGACGGCCAGGAAGATCCACCGCCGGTCGAGGGCGCGAAGCGCCGAGAGGTCGAAGCTCACCCGCCGCCCTCCCCACCCCCGTACGTCTTCTCGATGCCGAGGATGATCCGGATTCCGGTCGCCATGACGCCGAGCGCGGCGCCGATCAGGATCCCGCGCTTCGCGGCGTTCTGCGGGATCTCCATCAGCCAGTCGGCCGCCGCGGGGATCGCCGGGTGAATCGCGTTGCCGATCGGGACGCGGCCGATCATCAGGACGAACGCGGCGATCGCGAGCAGGAGGGCCTCGAACGATCGGATGCGGAACGCCCGGAACGCCGCCGACGCGATGAAGAACGCGAGGAGCGCGAACATCGTCGCCGCCATCGACGTGTAGACGGTCCGGTAGATCCACGAGAACTTCGAGGAATCGTCGAGATAGTGGGTCCCCTCGGCGAATCCGACGATCATCGTGGCGAACAGCCCCACGAGCAGCACCACCTTGAACGGCCAGTCGTGCGTCCGCTGGGAGACCTGCTGCACGTTCACCCGGAGCACGTTGGCGACGCCGAGGACGTACGTGGCGCCGACGATCACGATCACCCATTGCTGGATCGAATCGTAGAAGGTGCGGACCGCGGGATGCGGGACGAAGAAGCCGATGAGGCAGAAGACGCCCGTCACGAGCGTGATGATGATCGGGACCTCGCGCTTCACCGGGGGCGCCTCACTGGGTCGAGAACCATTCGTAGAGGACCGGATGGCCGGCGGTGATGAGGATGCAGCCGACCACGAGCACCGTGATGAGCAGGATCTTCACCGTGTCGGCCGCCTTGAGGCTCCCGAGGAGGAGCGGGTCGTTCGAGAGGAGCGCGCTGGCGGCGTAGTACTCCTCGCCGATCAGCGTGTAGTCGCACGCGACCACGAAGAACGGCATCTGATGGACGTTCGCCGTGCCGGCGATCTGGATGGCGCCGATCGAGTGCCCCGTCTCGGCCAGGAGCAGCGACTCCGCGAAGAACGCGCCCAGGAGCAGGTTCGCCGCGGGGCGCTCGCGCAGCATCATGCCGTTCACCGCCGCGACGTAGGCGAACTGCTCGGACGTGACGTAGCGGACCTGGTCCGACTGGTAGGCGTCCGCGCGCCCGACGTCCTGGTAGGCCGACTTCACGACCTCCTCCGCGACCGTGAAGACGGCGGGCGAGTTGGTCGGCACGCTGAGTCGCGTCTCGTACTTGGCCGCGGTCCGCGCGACGTTCGCGAGCAGGATCATGCTGGCGATCGTCTGAATGTCATCGATGTCCTGGACGCCGGGGATGTAGAGGATTCCCTTCCCCATCTCGGTGGCGCGGCCGATCGCCTCCTCGATCGCGGCGAGGCCGGGGATCTTCCGGAACGTCCAGCGCTTGCCCCGATGCGCCTCGTTGATGTGGAAGAAGAGGACGACGAAGAAGACCGCGGTGACCACGAAGACGTTGATCTTGGTGGCGTCGATCCAATCGGGCGACGGAATGACGGGGCCGGACACGTCCGAGTCGAGCGCCGGCTCGGCCGGCTGCGCCACCAGCTGGTACTCGTAGACGGTCCCGTTCTGGAGCCTCCCGCCCTCGTCCACGTAGCGCTGGACGCCCCCCTCGACCGTCGCGACCGGCGCGAACATGCCGCCCCGCTCGCGGCGGACGAGGAGCCACTGCGCCGGGCGGGGATCGGGGGTCTTCCAGGTGACCGTGACGCTGCTCCCGCCGTCGTTGGGGGTATCTTCGGCGTGGAGCGGGAACGCGAACGCGCCGGCCGGCGCGAGGGCGGCCGCGAGGAACGCCGCGAGGAGTCCGGCGGTTCGGCGACGGATCGTGGAGGAAGCGGTCAGGCGCGCGCTCCCCGATTGTCGAGCGCTTCCGATGGGCGGGCGAATCGGATGTCAACCACGCGAGTGGCGATCCTCCGTGCGGAATGCGGTCCGGCCGACGGGGAGACGGTACGGGGTGCGCTCCGGACTGTCAAGAACCGATCCACCGTCGCGGATCGGTTACGACTCGATCATCTCCACGTTGGCGCGGGGAAGCATGACCCGCTCGCCCCCTCCGAAGTCGACCTCGAGGACGCGGACCTTCGCTTCGGTCTCGAGCGCGACCAGCTCCGGAGGGAGCGCCGTCACCTTTCCGAGCCGGCCGAAGTAGGGCTGGCGAATGACCCGGATCAGGCTCCCCGGCACGAGGCCCCCTTCCTGGGTCCCGTCGCGCTTCGCGTCGGCCCGCCCCGTCTCCTCGAGCCGCGGCGCGATGATCTCGGGCCGGAGCACTCCGGCGCGGATCTGGGTGGCGCCGCTCACCGAGACCTTCCGTCCCTCGCACTCCTTCAGCAGGTCGAACGTGCGCTGGGCCATCGGGATCTCGCCGAAGCCCTCGGTGACCACGAGCGTGAGCCCCTTCTCCTCGGAGCCGGTGATGGCGACGCCGAGGTCGTAGCCGAGGAACTCGCGCAGGTCGTGATCGTCGAAGCCCCCGATCACGATCCCCTTGACCCCGAGCTGCACGGCGTGCCGGAGCGTCTTGGTCGTGACGTGCGATCCGCCGACGACCACCTTCCCGCGCGCCGCCTCGGTGATCGCCGCCTCGGTCAGCACCGACGAGGGCGACGGGACCGCGACGTGCAGGATCCCCGCCGTCTCGCCGCCGATGCCGAAGATCCCCTGGATGAAGGTCCCGCAGGTCTCCACCGTGACGCCCTGGTTCGGGTGGACGTCGATGATCGTCCCGTCCACGTAGGCGTCCACCTCGACCGGGATCGGCGGCTCGCGGAGCAGCGCCTGGCCCGTCACGGCCGACACGTTCTCGATCGTCCCGTCGATGGGCGACAGGCACTTGGAGCGGAAGAGCCCGAAGAAGGACTTGGATTCCGCGAACGACTCTCCCTTCTTGACGGGAGACCCGACCGGCTTCGTCAGGCACTCGTTCACGTCCTCGGGGAGGACCCCCAGGATGTTCGCGGCGTTGACCGTCTGCACGTTCCCCGGCAGGTCGGTGCGGGCGACGACGGTCTCGGCCGAGACCTTGTCGCCGACCTTGACCACGACGGTGCCGGCGAGCGGGAGCTTCCGCTCGCGGTGGAGCGTCGCGAAGGCGGTGACCTTGAGACCGGGCGTATACGAGTGGGCCACGCGTCAGCTCCTCACCAGGGCCGCCGGCTCCCTCGGCGGCGTCGCCTTCGGGCCGGCGGGATAGATCTTCAGGGCCTCGTTCCATTCGTTCAGCTTCGCGATCCGCTTCGCGCGATCCTCCGGCAGGCCGAAGGGCCGCCGGCCGCGGCAGTCGAAGATCAGTCCCACGACGCCGCCCCGGAGCGTGACCGCGCGCTCGCGTCCCTTCCCCTCGCCGACGTCGAACGCCTTCTCGGGCCTCAGCACGGCCTTCACGAACTGGCCGTCCGCGAGGGGAACCAGCTTCAGGTAGCCGAACGGGAGCGAGAACGACTCCTTCTCCCCGCCGGGGCGCTCGAGCTCCACGGTGAGCATCGTCTGGCCCTCCTTGCCGGCGCCGACGGGGGCGACGCTCGAGCCGAGGCGGATCAGGCAGTCCTTCTCGAAGACCTCCTTCGCCGCCTGCGGATGCACGGTCGAGAGCACGCCCAGCTGGGGCATCATGAAGATCGAGTCCACGGCCAGCTCCGTCACGTGCTCCGGCAGGAACGCGTCGAGCATCATGAGCGCCGCCTGCGCGCGCCGGGGCGCGTGCGAGAGGACGCCGCCGCTCCCGACGAGGAGGTCGAGGTGGTCGAGACGCACCAAGGACTCGCCGCTCGCGGTCTGCTCGAACGTGTCGGAGATCGTCCGCTCCTGCTGGACCCCCTTGAGCCCGACGGCGAGCTGCTTGTGCTGCTCGAAGGCGAGCCGGAGCGCTTCCCTCGAGATCGCCTGCTCGATGATCAGCTCCTGCAGCGACTGGGGGATCGTGGTCGGGCGGATCATCTTGTTCTTGATTCGATTCCTGAGGTCGGGCTCGCCGATCTCGAACGGCACCCAGCGGAGGATGTTCGGGAGGCCCGCCTCGGCGAGCACGTTCGAGACGCTGTAGCTCATTCCGAGATTCGCGCTCACCGTCCGGTTGAAGACGCCCTGGAAGACCGAGAAGACGTCGGTCGTGGCGCCGCCGATGTCCACGCCGATCACGTTGATCTTCTCCTCGCGCGCGATGGTCTCGATGATGAGCCCCACGGCGCCCGGCGTCGGCATGATCGGCACGGGGCTCCAGGTCATGAGCTTCTTGTACCCGGGCGCGTGCGCCATCACGTGCTCCATGAAGAGGTCGTGGATCTTGTCGCGCGCCGGGGTCAGGTTCTCGCGCTCGAGGACGGGGCGGAGGTTGTCGGTCACCACGAGCGCGGTCTTGTGCTCGAGCCGTTCCCGCACGATGCCGGCCGCGTCCTTGTTCCCCGCGTAGATGACCGGCAGCTCGTAGCCGGCGCCGAGCCGCGCCTTCGGCTCCGCCGCCGCGAGCAGCTCGGCCATCTCGGCCACGTGCGACGTGGTGCCGCCGTCGATGCCGCCCGAGAGGAGGATCATGTCCGGGCGAAGCTGGCGGATCCGCCGGATCTTCTCGTGCGGCAGGCGGCCGTCGTTGCTCGCGATCACGTCCATCACGATCGCGCCGGCGCCCAGCGCCGCCCGCTGCGCGCTCTCCCCCGTCATGCTCTTCACGACTCCGGAGACCATCATCTGGAGGCCGCCGCCCGCGCTCGAGGTGGAGATGTAGAGGTCGACGCCCTCGTTCCCCTTCTGGGGCGTCACGATGCGCTCCCCGTCCAGGATCTTCCGGCCGGCCAGCTCCTCGACCTCCATGATCGCGTTCAGCACGCCGCGCGTCACGTCCTCGAACGGGGCCTCGACGGTGGTCGGCGCCTCGCCGCGCACGATCAGACGGTACGCCCCGTCGCGGCGCTCGATCAGGATGGCCTTCGTGGTCGTGCTGCCGCAGTCGGTGGCGAGGATCGAGTTCAACGGCTTCTCGGGATCGGACGGGGTCACGGCGCTTCCTTTCGGTTCTTGCGGGCGGCGCGCTTCTCGTCGCGCCGCGCCCTCTCGGCCCGGCGTTCCGCCTCGTCGCGCCGCTCGATCGTGACAAGAAGGGCTTCCATGTTCTCGCGGCGCTCCATCAGCGCCGCGAAGCGTTCGTACTCGGGCACCGGGAAGAGCGCCCTCACCATCGGCTCGAAGAAGTACATCGCCTGGCTCCCCACGAACGAGAGCGGCTTCACGCTCTCGAGGAAGAGGATCGCCGGCACGGTCATGCGATACCGGATCACCAGCTCGGCCAGCCGCTCGAAGAGCCGCTCGTCCTCGGGCGTGAGCGCCCCGGTCGGCGGCGCGGCCGGCTCGACCCGCGGGGCGGCCCCGGTCACGGGCCGATCCCGCGCTTGGTCGCGGGGGCGGTCATGCCCCGGCGGCTCCGGAGAGCCGCGCTTCCACGAACGCCACCACTTGATCTCGATTCCCTCCGGGAATCAGCCGGACGCCGCGGTAGGCGTCCAGCCAGTTCCGCTTCTCGAACGGGCTCAGGAACACCCCGTTCTTGTCCGCCTCGAACCGGCGCATCTCGGTCCAGGGGCGGACCCGCAACACGCCGAGCGAGCGCACCTCGACCGACTCCTTCGTCAGCCGGTAGGCCGTCGGGAGGAGGAACGACGAGAGGGAGAGGAGCACCGCGAGCGGCGCCGCGACCGCCAGCACCCGGTCGCGGGTCCCCTGTCCGATCAACGCGCCCAGGACGAGCGCCGAGGCGAGGAGGACCGCCGCGGCGATCGGCCGCTCGCGCGCGGGCCAGACGGTCCACGCGATCTCGTCGGCCGTGTCCTTCGCGGCCCGGTCACGCGCCACCGTTCCCCGCCGCCTCGAGGTCCTGCCAGGAGAGCATGAGCTGACGGGCCGCGCGTCCCTCGTCGAGACGCCGCACCGGCGTGCGCGTCGGGGCCGCCTTGAGACGCTCCGGGTCCTCGATCGACTCGCGGTCGATCTGCAGCATCGCCTCCGCGAACGCGTCGAGCGACGCCTTGGTCTCGGTCTCCGTCGGCTCGATCATGAGCGCTTCCTCGACGATCAGCGGGAAATAGGCCGTCGGCGCGTGCATTCCGAAATCGAGGAGCCGCTTCGCGACGTCGAGCGCCTTGATGCCGCGCGCCTTCTGCCGCGTCGCCGCGAGCACGAACTCGTGCATGCAGTAGCCTTCGTGCGACGGCGTGTACGCGTCCCGGAGGCGCGCCTTCAGATAGTTCGCGTTCAGGATCGCCTCGCGGCTCACCTCCGCGATGCCCGTGCCGCCCAGCGTCCGCATGTACGCGAGCGCGCGCACCAGGATGCCGAAGTTGCCGAAGTGGGAGTGGACCCGCCCGATCGAGCGCGGCCGGTCGAAGTCCCACCGGTGGCGCTCGCCGTCCCGCGTGAGCACGGGAACCGGCAGGTAGTCCTCGAGCCCGGCGCGGACGCAGAGCACGCCGCCGCCGTGCGGCGTCGAGAACGTCTTGTGTAGATTGATGTGCGCGAAGTCGAAGCCCATCTTGCCCGGGCTCGCGAGGCCGACCATCGCGTTCAGATTGGCGCCGTCCAGATAGAGGAGCCCGCCCGCGTCGTGGATCAGGCGCGCGATCTCCCCCACGTGGCGCTCGAAGATGCCGAGCGTGTTCGGGTTGGTCAGCATCATCGCCGCGGTCTTCCCGGATAGGGCCGCCTGAAGCGCCTTCAAGTCGACGCAGCCGTCCGGCCCCGACGGCACCGTGACGACCCGGTAGCCCACCTGCTGCACGCTCGAGGGATTGGTGCCGTGCGCCGAGTCGGGGACGATCACCTCCTCGCGCGCGTCGCCGCGATCGGTATGGTACGCGCGCGTCATGAGGATGGCGGTCAGCTCGCACTGCGCGCCCGCGGCGGGCTGTGTCGTGATCCCCGGCATCCCCATGATGGCCCGGAGCCAGTCGTGCAGCTCGGCCACGAGCGCCATCGCCCCCTGCGCCGTCTCCTCGGGCTGGAGCGGATGGATCCCCGCGAGCCCCGCGATCCGCGCGATCTCGTCGTTCAGCTTCGGGTTGTACTTCATGGTGCACGATCCGAGGGGATAGATCGCCTTGTCGATGTGGTGGTTCTGGACCGAGAGGTTCACGAAGTGGCGGACCGCGGCGGGTTCGGAGACCTCCGGAAGCGCCGGAGCGCCGTCGCGGAGACGGACGCCGGGAAGGAGCCGCGCCGCCCCCTGCTCCGGAACGTCGAGCGGGGCGAGCCGCGGGCCGCGGTGGCCCGGGACCGAGATCTCGCGAAGGGTCAGCTCGGGCACGTCGCCTCCTCGGCGGGCGATTGGCTCCGCGCGCGCACCCAGCGGGCCAGGGCGTCGGCGTACCGGTCCAGCTCCTCCTGGTTGCGCTTCTCGGTGACCGCGACGAGGAGATCGTTCGGCCGGCCCCGATCGAACCGCCCGAGCGGGACTCCCGCGAGGAGGTGCCACTCGAGCGCGGCCCGGACGAACGAATCGGCGGGCCCGGGGAGCCGGACGACGAACTCGCGGAAGAAGGGGGCCTCGCCGTGCGGGAGCGAGACACCGGGGATCGACCGGATCCGCTCCGCCAGATAGTGCGTCCGCTCCAGGCACTGGATCGCCACGTCGCGCATCCCCGCGGCGCCGAGGAGCGCCAGATGGATCGTGTTGGCCAGGGCCATCAGCCCCTGGTTCGTGCAGATGTTCGACGTCGCCCGCTCGCGCCGGATGTGCTGCTCCCGCGTCTGGAGCGTGAGGACGAAGCCGCGACGGCCGTCGAGATCGACGGTCGCCCCGGCGAGCCGTCCGGGAAGGCGCCGCACGTCCCGCTTCCGGATGGCGAAGAAGCCAACGAGGGGGCCGCCGTACGACATGGAGACCCCGAGCGACTGCCCCTCGCCCACGACGATGTCCGCGCCATCCGAGCCGGGAGGTGAGAGCACCGACAGCGCGACCGGATCGGCCAGGGCCACCGAATAGGCGCCCATCGCGTGCGCCGCGTCGGTGACCGCCCGGCCGTCCTCGACGATCCCCTCGAAATTGGGCTGCGCCCAGAGGACGGCCGCGACGTCGCCGCCTCCCCTCCGGGCGAAGGCGGCCGCGGCCGCGCGCCCCCCCTCGAGCGGGATCTCCTCGATCGTGAAGTTGCCCGCCGACGCGTACGTGGCGAGCACGGCGCGATGGTGCGGATGAAGCCCCGCGCTGACGAGCACGCGGCGCCGCGCCGTGGCGCCGGCCGCGAGGTGGGCCGCTTCGGCCGCCGCCGTGGCCCCGTCGTACATCGAGGCGTTCGCCACCTCCATGCCGGTCAGCTCGCGGATCATCGACTGGTACTCGAAGATGACCTGGAGGGTTCCCTGCGCCACCTCGGGCTGGTAGGGCGTGTAGGCCGTCGCGTACTCGCTCCGTCCCGTGATCGCGCGGAGCGCGGCGGGGACGAAGTGGTCGTAGATGCCCGCCCCGAGGAAGCACGCGTACCGGGCCGCGTCGGCGTTCTCGCCCGCCCAAGCCTCGAACCGGCGCGCCACCTCGTACTCCGCGAGCGGGCCGGGAAGCGGGAGCGGCCCCTCGAGCCGGAATTCCTCGGGGATCGCGCTCCAGAGGTCCTCGATCCGCGCCGCGCCGATCCGCTCCAGCATGGCCCGGCGTTCCTCGTCACTTCGACCGACGAAGCTCACGCGTGCGCCCCCAGGAGCTTCTCGTACTCGCCGGCGCCCAGGAGCTGCTCCGCCTGCTTCGGGTCGTCGAGGCGCAGGCGGACCATCCAGCCCTTCTCGTAGGGGGACTGGTTCACGAGCGCCGGGTTCTCCTTGAGCGCGTCGTTCACCGCGATGACCTCTCCGGAGACGGGCGCGAAGAGATCGCTCACCGTCTTCACGGCGTCGATCGTGCCGAAGGCCTTCATCGCGCCGACCTTCGTTCCGGGCTCGGGAAGCTCGACGAAGATCACGTCGCCCAGCTCTCCCTGCGCGAAATCGGTGATCCCGACCTCGGCCTCGCCCCCCTGGACGCGGAGCCACTCGTGTTCCTTCGTGTATCGGAGATCCTTCGGGACGTTCATGGCGTCCTCCTGGGTTTCGGCGATCGGACGGTTCCCTGGCGATACATGGGCCGGCTCGCGACGACCGCGGGGGTGCTCTGCCCGCGCGCGACCACGTCCACGCGGGTGCCGACCACGGCGGCGTCGTCCGTGAGGTAGGCCATGGCGACCGGATGTCCCAGGCTCACCCCCATCGAGCCGCTCGTCACCGTCCCGCACGGCTTGCCGGCGCACTCCACCTCGTGCCCGTGGCGCGGGATGCGATTCGCCTGGAGGACGAGCCCAAGGAGCTTCCGCCCGACGCCCGCCCGCTTGGCGCGCACGATCGCATCCTTGCCGATGAAGTCGTCCTTGTCGAAGCGAACCGTCCATCCGATGCCCGCCTCGAGCGGGTGGGTCGTTTCATCGATGTCGTTACCGTAGAGGCAGTAGCCCATCTCGAGCCGCAGCGTGTCGCGCGCGCCTAGGCCGATGGCCCGGATGCCCTCGTCCTCGCCCGCCGCGAAGACGCGGTCCCAGAGATCGAGGGCGCGCGGCGCCCGCACGTAGATCTCGAAGCCGTCCTCGCCGGTGTAGCCGGTGCGCGATACGACCACCCAGTCGTCTCCCGCGCCGGCCTGGTACGCCTCGTAGAAGCCGAGCGCCGTGGCGCGCTCGCCGTAGATGCGGCCGATGACCGCCTCCGCCCGCGGCCCCTGCACCGCGAGCTGCGCGGTGATCTCGTTCTCGTCGACCACGGTCACGTCGGAGGGCGCGTGCTCGCGGATCCACGCGAGGTCCTTGGCGAAGTTGGCGGCGTTCACGACCAGGAACCGATCCGGGCCGAAGGCGTACACGAGGAGATCGTCGATGATGCCGCCGTCGGGAAGGCACATCGGCGTGTAGACCACCTTGCCTTCGGGAAGCGCCGCGGCCTCGTTCGTGACCAGGCGGTTGGCGTAGGCGACCGCTCCCGGCCCGGTGAGCCGGATCTCGCCCATGTGGGAGACGTCGAAGACCCCGACCGCGGAGCGGACGGTCCGGTGCTCGGCCAGGATGCCGTCGAACTGGATCGGCATCTCATGGCCCGCGAAGGGGACCATCTTCGCCCCGAGGGCGACGAGCCGGGGGTGGAAGGGCGTGCGCTTGAGCGCCGTGGCGGTGTCGAGCATCCTCGTTTGAATGCGTTAGTTGCGCCGAATCGAGCGTCGATACCTTAGCACATCGAGGCGCGAATTCAAATGACCGCTTCGGCCGCCTTGCGATGGTCCTTCCGGAGGACCCGCGCCTCGGCGAAATGGGCGGCGAGGGCCTTCCCCGTGTGCGACGTCGTCGCGGCGGCCACCTGCTCGGGCGTGCCCTCGGCGACGATTCGCCCCCCCGCGTCCCCTCCTTCGGGGCCCAGATCGAGGATCCAGTCGGCCCGCGCCATGACGTCGGTGTTGTGCTCGATGACGATGACCGTGTTCCCCCGGTCGGTGAGCCGGTCGAGGACCTCGAGGAGGAGCCGAACGTCCTCGAAGTGGAGGCCGGTCGTCGGCTCGTCCAGGATGTAGAGCGTCCGTCCGGTCTCCACGCGCGAGAGCTCGGTCGCGAGCTTGACCCGCTGCGCCTCCCCGCCCGAGAGGGTCGTCGCCGGCTGGCCGAGATGGATGTACCCGAGGCCGACGCCGGAGAGCGTCTCGAGCTTCCGGCGGATCGGGGGGATCGCGCCCAGGACCTCGAGCGCGTCGTCGACGGTCATCTCGAGGACGTCGGCGATCGTCTTCCCCTTGAACGTGACCTCCAGGGTCTCCCGGTTGTAGCGCTTGCCGCGGCAGACCTCGCACGTGACGTAGACGTCGGGCAGGAAGTGCATCTCGATCCTCATGAGCCCGTCCCCGCCGCACGCCTCGCACCGGCCGCCCTTCACGTTGAACGAGAACCGCCCGGGGCCGTACCCGCGCGTCCTCGCCTCCGGCGTCTGCGCGAAGAGGTCGCGGATGAACGTGAAGACGCCCGTGTACGTCGCCGGGTTGCTGCGGGGCGTTCTCCCGATCGGCGACTGGTCGATGTCGACGACCTTGTCGACGCTGCCGAGCCCCACGATCCGCTCGTGCGCGCCGGGCGCCTCCTTCGCCTGGTAGAAGCGCTTCGCGAGGGCGCGGTAGAGGATGTCGTTCACGAGCGTGCTCTTCCCGGAGCCGGAGACGCCGGTGACGCAGACGAACCGTCCCAGAGGAAAGCGGGCGCGGATCGCCTTGAGGTTGTTCTGCCTCGCCCCGACGACCTCGAGCCAGTCGCCGCTCCCCGACCGGCGGCGCTCGGGAATCGCCACCGACCGCTCGCCCGACAGGTACTGCCCCGTGAGCGAGGTCGGCGTGGCGCGGAGGTCGTTCACGGTGCCGTGCGCCACGAGGTAGCCGCCCCGCCGGCCGGCGCCCGGGCCGAGGTCGACGATGTGGTCGGCCGCCTCCATCGTCTCGCGGTCGTGCTCGACGACCAGCACCGAGTTCCCGAGGTCGCGGAGCGCCACGAGGGTGTCGAGGAGCTTCCGGTTGTCGCGCGGGTGGAGCCCGATGCTCGGCTCGTCCAGGATGTAGAGCACCCCCGTCAGCCGCGAGCCGATCTGGGTCGCGAGCCGGATCCGCTGCGCCTCGCCGCCGGAGAGCGTGCCCGTCGCGCGGTCGAGCGTCAGGTACCCGACCCCGACGTCGTCCAGGAATTCGAGCCGCTGCCGGAGCTCCTTCAGCACGGGGGCCGCGATTCCGGCGTCGCGCGGCGAGAGCGTCATCGCGCCGAGCGTCTCCTTGGCGCGGCTCACCGCCTGCCCCGTCCACTCCGCGATCGAGAGCCCCGCGACGCGCACCGCGAGCGCCTCCGGGCGGAGCCGCGCCCCGCCGCAGTCGGCGCACGGCCTCTTCACCATCATCGCCTCGATCTGCTCGCGAACCTGGTCGGACGACGTGTCCCGGTGCCGCCGGATCATCTCCGGGATGACGCCCCGGAAGCGCCCCTTGTGCGACCAGACGTTCCCGCTCTTCATCTTGAACTTGTAGTCGATCTTCTCGTCGCCCAGCCCGTAGAGGATCGTCTTCTGGATCGCCGCGGGCAGCTTTCCGAAGGGCGTGTCGAGCGAGATCTTCGTCCGCTTCGCGAACGCCTGGAGGATTCCCTTCGTCCAGGTCCCCTCGGCGTCCCCCCACGTCGCGACGGCCCCCTCCCGCAGGGACTTCTTCCGGTCGGGCACCACCAGGTCGGGATCGATCTCCATCGTCGTCCCGAGGCCGCCGCACGCCTTGCACGCGCCGTAGGGGCTGTTGAACGAGAACGAGCGCGGCTGGAGCGGCTCGTAGGAGATGCCGCAGCTGCTGCACGCGGCGCTCGCCGAGAGCGTCTCCTCGTCGCTCCCGTCGACCAGCACGACCGCGAGCCCCTCGGCGAGGCGCGTCGCGGTCTCGAGCGACTCCTGGATGCGGCTCCGGCGCTCGGGATCGGCGGCAAGCCGGTCGATCACGATCTCGATCGTGTGCTTCCGCTTCTTGTCGAGCGCCGGCTCCGACTCCATCTCGATCCATTTCCCGTCGACGCGCGCCCGGATGAAGCCGAGGCGCTGCCACTGCGCGAATTCCTTCCGGTACTCCCCCTTCCGTCCGCGTACGACCGGCGCCAGGATCTGGAGCTTCGCGCCCTTCCGCGCCGTGAGCAGGTGGTCCACCATCTCCTGAACCGTCTGGCGTCGGATCGGCCGCCCGCACTTCACGCAGTGCTGCACGCCGACGCGGGAGTAGAGGAGGCGGAGGTAGTCGTAGAGCTCCGTCACGGTGGCGACCGTGGAGCGCGGGTTGCTCCCCGCCGTCCGCTGCTCGATCGAAATCGCGGGCGAGAGACCCTCGATCTGATCGACGTCGGGCTTCTCCATCTGGCCGAGGAACTGGCGGGCGTAGGCGGAGAGCGACTCGACGTAGCGCCGCTGCCCCTCGGCGTACAGCGTGTCGAAGGCGAGCGACGACTTTCCCGAGCCGGAGACGCCGGTCAGGACGACGAGACGGTTCCGCGGGATGTCGAGGTCGAGGTTCTTGAGGTTGTGCTCGCGCGCTCCGCGCACGCGGATCTGATCCAAATCGCCGCTCCGTGGGCCGGGGGAAGGCGACGATTGTACGCCATCGCCACCCCCGCTGACTACCGCCGGATCCGGCTCATGAAGGCCCGGCAGCGCTCCGTCTCGGGGGCGTCGATCAGCCGCGCCGCGGGCCCCGCCTCGATCAGGACGCCGCCGTCCAGGAAGAGGGCCCGCTGCGCCACCTCCCGCGCGAAGGCGAGCTCGTGCGTCACGACCAGCATCGTCATCCCGCCGCGCGCGAGATCGCGCATCACCTCGAGCACCTCGAGGATCATCTCCGGATCGAGCGCGGAGGTCGGCTCGTCGAAGAGCATCACCTTGGGATCCATCGCGAGCGCGCGGGCGATCGCGACGCGCTGTTTCTCGCCGCCCGAGAGGGCCGCGGGGAGCCGCCCCTCCTTTCCCGCGAGGCCGACCCGCGCGAGGAGCGACGCGGCACGGCCGCGCCCCTCCTCGGCGGTGCGGCGCCGCACCACGACCTGGGGCAGCGCGACGTTCTCGAGCGCGGTCTTGTGCGGGAAGAGGTGGAAACCCTGGAAGACCATCCCCACCTCGGCGCGCACCTTGTTCCAGTCGGTCGTGTCGTGGCTCACGTGGATCCCGTCCACCACGATCTCGCCTTCGGCGATGGGGTCGAGCCCGTTGATGCAGCGGAGGAGCGTGCTCTTCCCCGAGCCGCTCGGACCGAGCACGACCAGCGTCTCGCCGGGCGCCACCTCGGCCGAAACGCCGCGCAACGCGACCGTCCCGCTCGGGAACCGGCGCGTCACGCCGCGCAGGGAGACGATCGCCTCGCTCACGGCGGGGGCAGGCGCGCCTCCTGCCAGCGCGCGAGCATCGACAGGAGGAGGCAGATCACGAAGTAGATGGCGCCGATCGTGAGGAAGACCTCGAACGGGGAGAAGATGCGCGAGTTGATCTGGCGGCCGACGAGCATCAGCTCCTCGTAGGAGACGAGCGACGCGAGCGAGGAGTCCTTGACGAGCGCCGTGAACTGGCCGGTCAGGGGCGGCAGCGACCGGCGGGTCGCCTGGGGCAGGATGACGTGCCGCATGCTCTGTCCCCACGTCATGCCGAGCGACCGCGCGGCCTCCATCTGCCCACGGTCGATCGACTCGATGCCCGCCCGCACGATCTCCGCGATGTACGCTCCCTCGAACACCGAGAGGCCGACGACCGCGGCGGCGAAGGAGGAGATCGGGAGGAAGGCCCCGACGCCGAAGTAGAGGAGGTAGAGGACGAGCATCAGGGGGACGTTGCGCAGCGACTCCACGTAGAGCCCGCCCAGGATCCGGAGCGGCCGCCACGGCTGCACGCGGCAGAGGCCCGCGACGGCGCCGAGCAGGGTCCCGCCGACGATCGACACGGCGGAGATCGCGAGGGTGCGGGCGGTCGCCGCCCAGAGAAGCGGCAGATAGGTGGGCAGCGCCTCCCAGTGCCAGGCGTACACGTCGCGCTACGGTTTCGCGGCGGACGGCGCGGCGGTGTCCGCCCCGGCCGGGAGCCAGGGCATGGTCACGAACCAGGTCGTGTAGAGGCTGTCCCAGGCGCCGCTCCGCCTCACGTCCTCGATCGCCAGGTCGAGCCAGTCGCGGAACTCGACGTCGTCGCGGCGGACCGCCATCGCGAGGTCCTCGTGCGTGAACGGCGCGAGCCGCGCCCAGGTGCTCCCCCTCGATTGCCGGGAGCGGATCGCGATGTAGGGCTGGTCGTAGACCATCACGTCCGCCCGCCCGGCCTCCACTTCGAGCGCGGCGTCCGCCTCGGTCTCCATGGTGCGGATGGACGCCCGGCGGAAGAACTTGCGCGCGGCGATCTCTCCCGTGGTTCCGAGCTTGGTGGCGACCACGATCCCCGGCCGATCGAGCGTCGCGACGTCCGCGACGGTTCCCTCGGGGTGCTTCGCGCGGTTCACGAGGAGCGCCTGGCCGGTGGTGAAGTACGGCGTCGTGAACGCGCAGCGGAGCGCCCGCTGCGGCGTCCGGGTCATGCCGCTCACGATCACGTCGAACTTGCCCGCGTTCAGGTTCGCGATGATCGGGTCCCAATCGCTCTTCACGATCTCGACTCGGACGTCGTCGCCAACGAGACGCGCCACGCGCCGGGCGAGGTCGATGTCGAAGCCGATCATCCCCCCGGAGGAGTCGACCATCTCGAACGGCGCATAGCCCGGGTTCAGGCCGATCCGGAGCACGCGCGTGTCGATCACCCGGTCGAGGGTCGAGGCGCGCCGGGCGGGCGGGGTACCGCCGCATCCGGCGGCGGCGAGGAGCAGCGCGATCGCGGGAAACGCCAGGGGGCGCATGAGACCGGGGAGCGTAGGCGCGCCCCGCGCGGGTGTCAAGGCGCGCCGGGAGCGGGCCGGGCTATTCGTAGCGGAGCGCGTCCACCGGGTCGAGGCGCGCCGCCTTGGCCGCCGGGTAGATGCCGAAGAAGAGCCCGATGGACGTCGAAGAGCCGAAGGCGAGGACGATCCCCCACGCAGGGACGGCGAAGGAGAGCGGGGTCAACGCGTGGATGAGCCATCCCAGGAAGAGCCCGACCAGCACGCCGATGACGCCCCCCGTCCCGGTCAGGGTCATCGCCTCGACGAGGAACTGCCAGAGCACGTCCCGCGGGCGGGCGCCGATCGCCTTCCGGAGCCCGATCTCGCGCGTCCGTTCGGTGACCGAGACGAGCATGATGTTCATGACACCGATCCCTCCCACGAGGAGTCCGATCGACGAGATCACCACCATCACCAGGTAGAACGCGCCGGTGATCTGCTGGTAGAGGTCCGCCAGCGCCTGGTCGGTGAAGACCGCGAAGTTGTCCCCCTGCTTGTACGAGAGCCGCCGCTGGCGCCGGAGCACGTCGACGATCTGATCGCGCGCGGCGTCGAGGAGCTCCGGGGTGACCGGTTTCGCGTTCAACACCATCGGAAGGCGCGGGCCGAAGTTCTTCTCGAGCGTCGTGTACGGGGCGATCACGATGTCGTCGAGGCTCATGCCGATGAACTTGCCGCGCCGCTCCAGCTCGCCGACCACCGTGAAGGGGCGGCCGCCGATGTAGACGGTCTTCCCCACCGAGGTGCCGTGCGGAAAGAGCGTCTCCACCTGGTCCAGGCCCAGGATGCAGACCGGCGCGCGGTGCTCCACCTCCGCCTCGGTGAACGAGCGCCCGGTGGTGACGGCGTAGTTGTTGGTCGTGAGGAAGTCGACGCTCGAACCGATCACGGTCGTGCTCCGCGTCTCGGTGTCCTCGTGACGGATCGAGACCGACGTGAAGTTGAGCGGCGCCACGGCGAGGACCGCCGGGCAGTTCCGGCGGATCGCGTCGGCGTCCTCCGACTTGAACCACGGGCGGTGCCGCAGGGAGTCCGGGAAGTTGCCGACGAAGACGCCCGGCGCGAACGGACGGATGTAGAGGACGTCCGTCCCGATCGAGGCGAGCTGCGCCTTCATGCTCCGGTTCAGCCCCTCGATGATCGAGATCATCGCCATGATCGTCGTGATGCCGATGATCACGCCGAGCACGGTCAGGAACGAGCGGAGCTTGTTCGCGCGGATCGCGCCGAACGCGATGGACACCCCCTCGCGGACCTCGATCGCCACGGGCTACTCCTGCCTCAGGGCCACGATCGGGTCGAGGGCCGCGGCCCGCGTCGCCGGGTAGACGCCGAAGAACAGCCCGACCGAGGAGGCGACCCCGAGGCTGATCAGCACCGACCAGGGCTGGATGGCGGCCGGGAGCGGCGTCATGGCCCGGACGGCGAGGGCGAACGCGACGCCGAGCGCCACCCCGAGCACGCCCCCGAACGTGGAGAGGACGATCGCCTCGCTCAGGAACTGGCTCACGAGGTCCGAGCGGCGGGCGCCGAGCGACTTCCGGATGCCGATCTCCCGGGTCCGTTCCGTCACGGCCACGAGCATGATGTTCATGATCACGATCCCGCCGACGACGAGCGAGATCGCCACGAGCGCGATCGTCCCGGCGAAGATGCCTCCGGTCAGCGACTGGTAGATCGACTGGTACGTCTCCGCGGTCGAGATGGCGAAGTCGTCCGGCCGGCCGAGCGGGACGTGGCGCTGGGCCCGGAGGACGACCCGCGCCTCGTCCTCGAGGCGCTCGAGGGAGGTCCCCTCGGGCCCCTTGACCAGGATCGAGAGCGATCGCCGCGAGCCGAACATCTTCTGGAACTGGCCGAGCGGCGTGACGACGATGTTGTCCTGGCTCTGGCCCAGGACGTTTCCCCGGGCCTTGAGGACGCCGACCACGAGAAGGGCGTTCCCCGCCGATTTCACGGTCTGCCCGATCGGATCGACGCGCGGGAAGAAGGTGCTCGCCAGCTCGGATCCGATGACGCAGACGGCGCGCCGACGGTCGATGTCCGACACGTCGAGGTGGCGCCCCTGGTCGAGCTCGAACTTGCCGACGTCCTCGTACCCCTCGGTCGTGCCGAGCACGCGGACGTTGGCGAGATCGGTCTTCCCCGACCGGACGTGCTTCAGCGCCTCCGCCTGCGCCACCACGCGCGTGGCCAGGCGCATCCGCTCCTCGAGGGCGCCCGCGTCCTCGAGCGTGATGTCGCGGCGCTTCTCCGCCTCCTGGTACGCCTCGTCGCTCGTGATCAGGCCGAACTTGTCGATCGTGATGACCTGGAGCCCCTGCTCGAGGATCTTGTCGCTCACGTAGGTGTTCACGCCGTCGATCACGGCCACGACCATGATCACCGACATGACCGCGACGACGTTCCCGAGGACGGTGAGGACGGAGCGGAGCTTGTTGGCGCGGAGGGCGTCCAGGGCGATCTTGAGGTTCTCGCCCTGCGCGATCCAGAACTCGCGGCGCGAGGCGCCCCGCGGGCTCATGGGCCGCCGGGACGGGAATCCGCCGGCGACGCGGCGGCCGCCCGGCCGGTCGGGCGGTCGCTCTCGATCAGCCCGTCGCGCAGCCGGATGGCGCGCCACGCGTGGGAGGCGATGTCCTCCTCGTGGGTGACCACGACGACGGTGTTCCCCTGCTGGTGGATCTCGTCCAGGAGCGCCATGATCTCGGTGCCGGTCTTGCTGTCGAGGTTCCCGGTCGGCTCGTCGGCCAGGACCAGGGACGGCCGGTTGACGAGCGCCCGCGCGATGGCGACGCGCTGGCGCTGGCCGCCCGAGAGCTCGTTGGGACGGTGGTGCATCCGGTCTCCGAGGCCCACGAGATCGAGCATCTCACGGGCGCGCTCGCGCCGCTCCCGGGTCGCGCGGCCGGCGTAGATGAGCGGCAGCTCGACGTTGTGGAGGGCGTCGGCGCGCGGAAGCAGGTTGAAGGTCTGGAAGATGAACCCGATCTCCTGGTTCCGGATTCGCGCCAGCTCGTCGTCGTCCCGCTCCCGGATCTCCTGGCCGCGCAGCTTGTAGGATCCGCTCGTCGGGGTGTCGAGGCAGCCGATGACGTTCATCAGCGTCGACTTGCCCGAGCCCGACGGGCCCATGACCGCCACGTACTCGCCGCGCCGGATGTCGAGGGAGATGCCGTCCAGGGCGCGCACTTCGTTCGTGCCCATGACGTAGATCTTCCGAACGTCGTGGATCTCGATCAGCCGGCCGTCCGAGTCGCTCACTTCTTCTCCGCCTTCGGCTGCTTGGGCTCCTCGATCTTGACGCTCGCGCCCGGCTTGAGGGTGCGGAGCACGCGGAAGGGGCCGGTGATCACCTTCTCGCCGGCCTTGACGTCCCCCGAGACCTCGAAGTCGGTGTCGCTCGCGATGCCGGGCTTCACCTTCCGGAACTGGGCCTTGCCGTTCACGATCACGAAGATCCCCTTGGTCTCCTCGTCCTTCCCCTTGACGGCCGTGGCGCCTCCGGCCCCCGTCGTCGCGGCCGCGGCCCTGTCCGATCCCTTTTCCCGGCGCTTCGGGCCCTTCTGCTGCGGCTTGAGCTCGTCGGGCGTGCGGACGACGACCGACTGGATCGGGACCGTGAGGACGCTGTCCTTCTTCGCCGTTCGGATCTCCACGTCCGCGGTCATGCCGGGGCGGAGCGAGGCGGGTGGATGGTCCAGCATCACGTCGACCTCGAAGTTGGTCTGCTGCTCCTGGGTTCCCGTCTCCTCGATCTTCGGCGAGTTCGCGATCTCGGCGACGCGGCCGCTGAAGGAGGTGTCGGGGACGGCGTCCACCTTGACGGTCGCCGTCTGGCCGAGGGAGACCGCGGTCACGTCGGTCTCGTCCACGTCCGCCTCGACCTTCATCTCGCTCATGTCGGCGATCGTCATGATCACCGTTCCCGGATTGTTCATCGTTCCGGTCACGACGATCTCTCCGCGCTCGATGCTGAGCTGCGTTACCGTGCCGTCGATCGGCGAGACGAACCGGGTCTTCGAGAGATTGTCCTCGGCCCCCTTGAGGGTCGACTCCGAGCGGTTCTCCTCCTCCTTCGCGGCGTCGACGCGCGCCTTGTCCGAATTGCGCTGCGTGCGCGCCGCCTCGAGCTCTTCGGGCGAGACGAGCTTCTCGTCGAAGAGCGACTCCTTCCGCTTGAGCGACGCGTCGGACTGAGCGAAGGCCGCCTCGGCGAGCCTCAGGTTCGAGTGCGCGGACTCGAGCGCCGCGCGCGCCTCGCCGACCCGGGCGCGGTATTGCGTGTCGTCGAGCTGGAGCAGGAACTGCCCCTTCCGGACGCGGTCCCCCTCCTTCACCAAGAGCCGCACCACCTCGCCCGGAACCGTCGCCGACATCTTCACCTGGGTCTCCGGCTGGACCCGGCCGGGGGCGCGCACCGTGGCGGCGATCGAGGCGCGCTTCACGTCCGCGGCCTGGACCGCCAGCTTCCCGCCGGCCGCGCGATTCAAGTTGCCGATCACGAGGACGGCGAGCAGGAGGGCGCCGCCGCCGATCAGGATCAGATTCCGAGTCCGCCCCTTCATGGATTCCTTTCGTTGGATCGGGAGCCTAGTAGCGCCGCTCGCCGATGGCGCGCTCCAGGTCCGCCTCGGCCACGCGCGCGTCGGCGAGCGCCTCGACGTAGCTGCGGCGCGCCTGCTCGAGGCTGACCTCGGCGTTCAGGAGATCGAGGAACGTTCCCGCGCCCAGGTCGTAGCGTCCCTTGGAGAACTTGTAGTCCTCCTCGGCCGAGGCGAGCCCGTCCTTCGAGACGTCGATGCGCTGGACGGCTTCGTGGAGCGCCAGCCACGCCTGCTCCACCTCCACGGCGACGTCGAGCTCCTGCTGCCGGCGCGACGCTTCCGCCTCGAGGAGCGCGCCCTTGGCCGATCGCGTGTTCCCCTCGATCGCCAGACCGTCGAACAGCGGTAGGGAGAGCGCGAGCGAGCCCTGCCACCGGGTGGCGTACCGCGTGTCGTCGAACTCGATCGGCGTCGGATCCAGCTCGAGCCGGTCCGTGATCTTGGTCCGGTCGACGCTCAGGTTCCCGGTCAGGCGCGGCAGCCGCGCGGCGCGCGCGCCGAACAGCCCCGCCTTCGCCGCCCGCTCCGCGGCGGCCGACTGGCTGAGGAGCGGCCGGTTCTTGATGGCCGCCGCGATCACGGACGCGGAGTCGGGCATCGGTACGTTCTCGTCGAGCAGCTCGTCCACGTCGAGCGGCGTCCCGGGCGGCAGGCCCATGACCTGCGCGAGGCGGGACCGCGCCACCTTCACCTGGTTCTCCGCGCTGATCCGGTCGAGCTGCGTCTGGGCCCGGCGGGCACGCGCCTTGAGGAGGTCGCCGCGCGCGACGGTGCCGACGCGCAGGAGCGCCTCGGAGCGGGTCTCCTCGTCCCGGGCCAGCTGCTCCGACTGGCGCGACACTTCGGCGAGGCGCGCGGCCTTCAAGAGCTCGAAGTAGCGCTGCTTGACCGTGAAGACGACCGTGTTCCTGGTCTCCGCCTCGCCCTGGCGGGCGCCGCCCAGGAGGAGATCCTGGCGCCGCTTCTCGGCCAACGCCGGAACGCTGAAGAGGCTCACGTCGGCCGTGCCGCCGATCGAATAGTACCGGCTCTGCGGCGCGAGAAGGAGCGTGTCCGGCGGCGCGTTCGGATCGGTGTCGGCCAGGCCGCGCACCGCCGACCGCTTGTCGGGACGGATCTGCGTGTAGGAGACGTCGGTGGAAAGGCTCGGGAGGAGGCCGCTCCAGGCCCGGAGCGCGGCTCCCCGCGCCTGCACGGTGCGCGCCGCGGCGCCTCGCACGTCCCCGTTCTTCTGGAGGGCGGTGGCGACGCACTTCTCGAGGCTCCAGCGCTCGGTCGTCGAGACTCCCGCCGTGACGCGCACCGTGGAGTCGGCCGCGGTCACGGCGCTGTCGGGAGTGGCGGGAGGCGCCTCGTTCTGGGCGGGCGCCGGGGCGGCCCAGCCGAGCAGGGCCGCGAGGGACACGAAGACGAGTCGAATCGATCGCAACGGCATTCCACTCCCCCTTGGGACGATGACAGAGCGCGGCGGACCCATACCCTCGGCATACGCCGCCACCGGCCGTTCCGTTTCAGCCGATTCGCCCGCCGCGATCACCGGCCCATTCCCTGGAGGACGGCGCCGATCACGAACCCCGGCAGCACCGCGATCACGCCGAACCCGAACCCCTTCTTCGCGAAGACGCTCACGGCGAGCGCCGTGATCGCCGTCGACCAGAGGAGGAGCGGATCGGTGACCGCGTCGAGCGCGCGGACCCCGAACCCGACGTCCTCGCCGAAGAGATTGCCCAGGCCGAGGCGGACGTCGTAGCCGTGCTTGGCCAGGATCAAGGACGCCCGAACGACGTTGTCCACCAGCATGACGACCCATCCGAAGGCGACCGCGCAGACGTAGTGGCGGAACTGGAGCCTCCCCCCGAGCATCAGGTTCCCCATGAAGAAGAGGAGCGCGGCGCCGGCCACGATCCCGAATCCGACCGCGACCACGGCCGTGACGACCGTGAAGACGGGCGCGACGGGACTGTCCATGAACTTTTCCACCGCGTCGATCTTCGTCTGATCGGCGCCCTGCGCCTCGAGCTTGGCGATGGCCTCGTCACGGGCGATGCCCGAGGAAACGACGAGGCTCGCGATGCCGAGCTGCACGACCGCCGCCAGGATCAACGCGAGGAGGAAGCGCGGCCGTTCCCGCATCGACTCGAACGTCTGCTTCGGCTTGAAGAAGACCCCCATGATCCGTCCCAGCGGCCCTGGGTCGGAGGGCGCGGCCGTCCCGCTCGCTTCAGGAGCGTCCATGGAAACGTTCTGATCGTCCATTAGATTGTGCTCCAATGGTTTAGGGGGTTCTCATCAGGGTGAAGGAGAACGGGATCGCCACGGTGCACCGGACGGGGATCCCCCGTTCCTCGCCCGGCGTGAACTCGAACAGGTAGATGGCGTCGATCGCCGCGTTCACGAGAGCCTCGGACGCGCTCGTGGCCGCCACCCAGGCTCGAAGGATGCGGCCCTTCTCGTCGATGTTGACGTTCACCACCACCGTCCCCTCCTCCCCCCGGGCCCTGGCCGCGGCGGGATAGTCGGGCTCGACCCGGCGGATCACGCGGGGCGCGGTGTCGTACCGATAGAAGACCGGAGGCACGGCATCCTCGGATTCGATGGTTCCTTCGCCCGAAAGGGTGGAACCGCCCGCCCCCGCCGCCGCGTCGCCGCCCGCGACGAGGACGCGGCGGGTCGCGGCCGGCGCCGGCTCCGTCACCACGCGCGTCGCCGCGAACGTTTCGGGCGCGCCCCCCGGCCCCGCCGGGGTCGCGGGCGCCAGCGCGGCCTCGCGGGCCTCCGCGGGAGCCCCGGCCCGAAACGACGCCGCGAGCCGGATCAGCCGAAGCGGGCTCGGTCGCATCGTCGCGGCCCGCGGCGTCATAGGCGGCGCCACGACGAAGACCGTGAGATGGATCGCGGTCGCGAGTGCCAAGGCGGCGAACACCCGGCGGTAGTATCGCCTCCGATAGCGATACGACGGATGGACCGGGATCACGGGCGGCCCCGCTTGGTGGCGGCGAGCACGACGCGCGGCGCCCGCGCCTCCTCGAGCTGCTCCAGCACCCTCGCGACGGTGGCGTACGGCGCGCGGGCGTCGGCGTGGAGCGCGACCAGGAGACGCGGATTCTCCCGGAGCTTGGCCGCGACCAAAGGGCCGATCCCCGCGAGGGGGACCCGCGCGTCGTTCACGGCGACCTCCCCGTCGGGACCGAGCCAGACCCGCACCGCGTTCTCGCGCCGGACGCGCTCCCCCGCGGTGACGCCGGGCAATCGCACGTCGAGCGCCGACTGGGCGGCGATCACCGTCGTGCTCAGGAAGAAGATGAGCAGGAGCATCGCGATGTCGGCCATCGAGGCCGTCGGAATGCTGCTCGCGTGCCGGGCGCGACGCCTGAGCCTCACGACCGATCCTCCGTCTGGATGGTCACCGCGCGGGCCCCGGCCAGCTTCACCTGGTCGAGCGCCCCGACGAGCGCCGCGTAGGGCGCCGCGTCGGCGACCGCGATGCGGACGACGAGGTCGGGAACCGACGCGAGGCGCGCCGCGATCGCGCGGCCGAGGTCCTCGGGACGAAGGACCGCGCCGCCGTCGAGCGTCCACGAGCCGTCGGCGCGCACGCGCAGGTCGGCGAGCCGCCCGGCCGGGACCGAGACCGGGAGGTCCGACGGGGCGGGCAGCTCGAGGACGATGCCCCGCTCCACGGCGAAGATCGCGGTCGAGAGGAAGAAGATCAGGAGGAGGAACGCGACGTCCGCGGTCGAGACGAGCGAGATCTCGGGGTGGGGCGGACGGCGCCTAAGGAGCCTCATCGCGGCGCCGGCGCGCTCGTCACCTGGATCGTCGTGAGGAAGTGCTCCCACTGTTTCGTGTGCGTCGTCAGGGCGTCGGTCAGCTCGGCCCCCGACTCCTCGACGTCGATCACGAACTTGTCGATCCGCGAGACGAAGTAGTTGTGCGCCGCCTGCACGGGGATGGCCACCATCAAACCGGCCGCCGTGGTGATCAGCGCTTCGTAGATTCCGGTCGCGACGAGCCGCGCCGAGACCTCCTCGGCCGCGGCGATCGCCTCGAAGGCGTGGATCATTCCCGAAACGGTGCCGAGGAATCCGAGGAGCGGCGCGATGTTGGCGACCGTCTGGAGCCAGATGAGCCCCCGTTCGAGCTGCGCGATCTCGATCGACGCCGCCGTCTCGACCGCCTTCTCGACGGCTTCGGGGCCCCGCTTCGCGCGCGCGAGCCCCGAGTGGAGGACGGCCGCGATCGGACCCCGCGTTCCGTGGAGCATCCGCTGCGCCGCCTCGTATCCCTCGTCCTGGAGCACGCGCAGGAGCTCGGCCATCAGCCGTCGCGTATCGGTGCGCGCTTTCGTGAAGAAGGTGGCGCGCTCGATGATGATCGCGAGCCCCACGATCGAGCAGAGGAGGATCGGGTGCATGAAGACCCCGCCCGTCCAGTAGAGCTCGAGGAGCCCGCTCTGGTGCGGGACGCGCCCGTTCGCGGCGTCGGCGGCCCAGGCCGTCGCGGCGCCGGTCAGGCTCGACGCCGCGGCGATCCAGGCACGGAAGCGGTTGCGAACGCGTGGGTTGCGTATCTGGGGCATGACCCAACAGGGTAGGCCCGGCGGCGCCGGGGTGTCAAGGCCGCCCGAGCCTCCCCGGACGCCGCGTCAGAAGCGGAAGAGAATCGGAATCGTCACCCACGTGGCGACCGGCTTCCCGTTGGCCTTCGCGGGGCGGAATCGCCACCGGGCCACGGCGTTCCGGGCCGCCTCGTCGAGGCCGTGCACGCCGCTTCGCGTCACGATCTGCCGGACGTTTCCGTCCGATCCGACGAGGACGTCGAGCTCGACGCGGCCGCTGACGCCCGCCTCCTTCGCCCAATCCGGGTACCGGGGCTCGGGGGCGAAGACCGGCACGGGAGGCTCTTCGGCGTAGCGGTAGACGCTCTCGGGAGCGTCGCCCGAGGGTACGACCCGAGTCAGCCCCTCCGCGGGTGCCGGCCCCGAGCCGGAGCCGGGCTCGCGCGTCGGTCCGGCGTCGAACGGCGTCCTCGGCAGGACCGGGCGGTCGGGAGTGATCTCCTGGTCGACGGGCACGATCCGTCCGTCGTCGCGCCCGCCCGTCGGCGTCGGCGGGGCATCGATCGGCGGCAGGGGGATCAGCGGCGGCGGCGGCAGGATCCGAACGTCCCCCGGGATCGCTCGGAGCACCGCGTCGCTCCCCCCGTTGCGCCAGAGCGGCATCAGGGCCGCGAGCAGCGCCAGATGGAAAAGGCCCGAAAGGAAGAGCCCGCGGCGCAGATGGCTGCGCGCGCGGGCCTTGAGCTCCGACGCTCCGAACGGACTCCCGAAGAGGTTCCCCGAGGCGAGGGCGGTCATGACGCGACCCTTTCCTGTTCCGGCTCGCCGCGCGGACGCGGCGTCGCGGGGGGGAAGCCCGGGGGGCTCCGATCCGGCGGCGCGATCGGCCCGCCGGCACTTCCTTTCGATCCGGAAACGGCTTAGAAGTGGAAGTCGACCGGCACTTCCACCCAGACCGCGACCGGCTTGTTGTTGCTCAGGGCGGGCTTGAAGACCCACTTCTTCACGGCGTCGACGGCCGCGTCGTTGAGTCCGGTCACGCCCTTGATCACCTTCACGTTCTTGACGCGCCCGTCCTTGCCCACCAGGACGTGCAGCGTGACCCGTCCCTGGATCTGCGCCTCGCGCGCGAACTCCGGATAGGTCGGTTGGACCGTTGTCACCGGCGCGGGGGCGTCCTCGAAGTAGACGAACTCCCCCTCGGACGGGAGGTTGTCGCTCGACGCGATGACGAGCGAATCCTTGCCGGAGCCCGACCCGAGCCCGACCGGCGCCATCATCGCCGAGAGCTCCTGCTGCGTCATGATCGTCTGCTCGGGTGCCTTCGCGTCCGGGACCGGAACCGGCGTTCCGATCGTCGGCTTCACGATCGGCTGGTTCACCGGGATGACCGGCGGCGGCGGCGCCGAGGAGAGAGGCGGCGGCGGCGGGAGCGTCTCCATGCGAATGACGCGTCCCGTATAGGCCACCTCGTCGGGAGGCTTGTAGAGCTTGCTCGCGAGGTACGCGCCGATGATCGCGAGGTGGATCAGACAGGAGAGGATGAGCGCCCGGCGCAGGAGCCGCTGCGCCTGGGCCTTCAGGTCGGCGGCGCCGATCGGGACGCGGTCGATCGTGCTCGTGACGGCCGAAGCCGTGGCGGTGGCGGTCGTCACTGGGTCTCGACCTCCTGCTTCTCCTTCGGCTCGAGCGGAGCGAGCGAGAACCGGTTCAGCTCCGCGAACTGGAGCTGGTCGATCAGGTTCACCATGTACTTGTACTTCGCGTCCCGGTCGATCTTGACGAGGACGACGAGCTTGGGATTCGCCTTGCCCTCCTTGGCGAAGAGCGTCTCGAGGTCGCTGAACTTCTCTTCCTCGAACTTCGGCATGTCGCCGATCTTCCAGAAGGCGCGCACGTTCTCGCCCTGCTGGCCCGCGGGGGCGACGACCCGCAGGGTCATGACGTTCGATTGGGCGATCTCGACCTTCGCCTTGGGATCGGGCGGCAGGTTGATCTCCAATGCCTGCGGCTTCCGGAAGACGGTCGTGCACATGAAGAAGATGAGGAGCAGGAACGCGACGTCGACCATCGGGGTCATGTCGATCTTGATCCCGATGCGCTTCGGCTGGCGCCGCCGCATCCCTCCTTTCTTCTTTTTGCCTGATGCTTCGGGGGTATCTACCGCACCCATGGTCGGGCTGCTCCTTCTCTATGGCCCCGTTCGGCTACTTCTCGTGAAGCGCGCTCTTCTTGCTCGCGACCAGCTCCGTCACGAGGCTGAAGGTGATCGTGTTGGTCTTCTGCATGATGGCCATGACGTCTTCCATCGTGCCGTAGTTCGATTCCTGATCCGCCTTGATCGCCACCCTCAGACGGGGGTTCCGTCGCCTTTGGTCGAGGACGAGGTTCTCCAGGCTCGTGAGATCGGTGAACTCCTGCGGGTTCTTCCCGATCTGCCACAGGAGCTGGTTGTCCTTGGATATGGCGAGCACGAACACGTCCGACTCCGGCACCTTGAGGTTCGAGTGGCTGTCCGGCAGGTTGATCGGAACCTTCTGGGGAGGATCGAACTGGGACGTCGACATGAAGAAGATGAGCAGGAGGAAGGCGACGTCGACCATCGGCGTCATGTCGATCCGGATGCCGATCCGCTTGAGCTTCTTGGCGGCCATGTTACTTCGACGCTTCCTTCAGGGCGAGCACCTCGATCACCTCGAGCGTGGCCTCGTCCATCCCGTAGTTGAAGTTGTCGATCATCGTCACGAACACGTTGTAGAGGACGATCGAGAAGATGGCGACGAACAGTCCGCCGGCGGTGTTGATGAGCGCCTCGGAGATACCGACCGCCAGCTTGACCGCGTCCACCGAGCCGGTATGGCCGAGCGCCGCGAACGAGCGGATCATCCCGATGACCGTGCCGAGGAGTCCCACCATCGTCGCGATCGAGGCGATCGTCGCGAGGGCGATCAGGTTCCGCTCGAGGAGCGGCACCTCGAGCATGTTCGCCTCTTCCATCGCCTTCTGCACTTCCTGGAGCTTCGCCTGGCGGTCGAGCGATCCGGTCCGGATCACGGCGTACCGGTCGAGCCCGGCGCGCAGCACGTTCGCGAGCGATCCGCGCTGCTTGGAGCAGAGATCGGCGGCGCCCTCGACGTCCATCTGGTCGATCTTCTGGCGAAGCTTCCGCATGAAGGTCGGCGACGGCTCCTTGCCGCGGGCGCGCGTCAGCGTGAAGAGACGCTCGAGCGTGAACGTCACCGACATGATCGAGAGCATGATCAACCCGGCGACGAGGGGCCCTCCCTGCTTGATGTAATCGGGCAGGAACTGGTAGATGACGATCGCGATCGTGAGGGCGATCACCGCGACAATTGTGACGAACAGACCCTGTCTCACTGCATGTCCTCCCTTGGATGACGTAACGTCCCGCGCATCGTGCCGATGCGTCGCGCCCTACCCGGCTCGCCGCGGCGTCCGCGTGGTCCGTTGGGCCGGCCTGAAAGTATGCCCCAGCGGCCTTCCGCCGGGCAACCCCCCGTTCCTCCGTCTACTTGAAGCTCTTGATCGCCTCTTCCTCGGTCTCGTAGGTCTCGAAGACCAGCGAGAGCTTCGTCACGACGAAAATGTTCTGGATCTTCTTGTCCACGGCCGCGAGCTTGAGCTGGGCCCCGCGCTTGGCGTAGTTGCTGTGGCCCGCGATCAATACCCCCAGCGACACGCTGTTCATGAACGTCGTTTGGCCCAGGTTGATCAGGAGCTTCCGGTTTCCGGCCTCGGAAAGCTCCTTGATCTTCGCTTGCAGCTCGTCCGTCTCCTTGCCCCCGAGGAGCATCCCCTTGGGCGCCAGGATCGTGACGTCCCCGGACGTCCGGACTTCCAAACTCATCGTGCCTCCCTATCCGCGGCGCGTGGCCGCACGGTCGTGATCACTACTGCCCCGAGGCGGCGCTCGAGCGCCGTTGCTGCACCTGTTCTTCCCACTTCCGAATGATGTCCAAGCCCCGAGAGGCCTCCTGGTTGGTCGGATCGAGCTCCAGCGCCTTGTTGAATTCGGCCTTCGCCCGGGTCTGGTCCTTGCACTTGGAGTACGCCTGCGCGAGCCAGATGTGGCCTTGGACGTGGTCGGGCTCGGTGACGGTCGCGCGAGAGAGCCAGTCGAGCGCGTCGGCGCAATTGTCCATCAGGAGGAGCGAGAGTCCCGCTCCCCGCATCGCGTCGCCGCTCGCGCTGTCGGCCTGCGCGGCTCGCTGGAACGATTCGAGCGCCACGGGGAGCGAATCGGGCTCCATGCTGAGGAGCGTCTGCCCGATCCAGATCTGCGCCTGCACCTGCTTCGGATTCAAGGCGACGGCGCGCCTCAAGATCTCGATCGCCTCCGACTTCTTCCCCGACTGGAGCTTGCAGAGGCCCAGGTTCAGGATCGCCGGAACGAAGGTGGAGTCGGCGCGGAGCACCCGCTCGAAGAACGGCGTGGCGCCGTCGTAATCGCGCCGCGCGAAGAAGAGGAAGCCGAGCTGGAAGTTGGCGTCGCGGGCCTTCGTGGAGTCCTCCTCCACCGCCTTCTCGAGGAGGGGGACCGCCTTGGCCGAATCCTGGTTCGCCACGTAGAGGGTCCCGATCTTGAGCTTCTCCTCGGGCGTCAGCGAGTCGGCCATCGAGGCGTACTTGTCGCACGTCGCGAGCGCCTCGTCGTGGTACGTGGCGCTCTGCTCCGCGTAGAGGCGGCACAGCGTCCCGAGCACCTCCGCCACGTTGGGCTTCAGGTCGTTCGCCTTCTCGAGGATGCCGATCGCGCTCTGGCGGTCGCCCGGGATGCGGCTCTTCGCGAGCGCGCCCCCCAGCTCGAGGAAACCCTCGTAGTCGTCGGGCTTCAGGTCGGTGTACCTCCGGAACTTCTCGACCGCGTCCTCCGGGCGGCTCGCGCGGGCGAAGAGGCGGCCCGCCTCGAGGAGCGCGGGCGTGTACGTCGAGTCCTCGGTGGTCGCGCTCTGGAACTCGCGAAGGCCCGCGTTGAACTCGTTCATGCCGACCAGCGCCTTGCCGTACAGGTAGTGGACCTCGGGATTGTGCGGATCGAGCTCGGTCGCCTTGCCGTACTCCGGAGCGGCGAGCACGGGGATCTTCTTCCGCGTGTAGAAGCCGCCCAGGTCGAGGCGGACGCGCAGATTGTTGGGGTCGGTCTCGCGGGCGCGGATGAAGAGCTCCTCGGCCTGCTTCAGGTCCCCCTTCCCCTCCAGCGCGAGCGCCGTGCCGGCGAGGAAGAGGGCGCGGGCCTGCTTGAGCAGCGTTCCCTTCCGGAAGATCTTCTCCGCGTCGTCGAACTTCTTGTCCTTCAGATAGGCCTGGCCGAGCGAGTAGAGCGCGGCCGGATCCTTGGGATCGTACTTGACGGCCAGCTCGAGGCGCTCGGTCCCCTCGGCGAGCTTGCCCTGCTTGCGGAGGAGGTTCCCCAGGCCGGTCAGCGCCTCCGCGTACTTGGGATTCACCCGGATCGCCGTCTCGTACTCGGCGCGCGCGCTGTCGGCCGATCCCATCCGCTCGAGGGCCGACGCGATGTAGTAGTGCGGCCGCGGGCTCTGCGGATCGAGCCGCTCGGCCTCGGTGAAGGCGGCGAGCGCGTCCTGGTTCTTTCCGTCCTTGAGCGCGGTGACCCCCTTCTTGATGAGGTCGGCGGACGACAGCGCCCAGGCCGCCGACGCCGAGAGCGTCACCGAGAGCAGCACGATCCAGGAAAGAAGACGGCGGCGGGCGCGGTTCACTCTGCCTCCTCTGCGGTCCGAACGATGCGAACGGGAACGGTCGCGGGGGCGTAGCCGAGGCGCGCGACGATGCCCTGCCCGTCCATGCCCGAGATGAAATTGACGAGATCCGACGCCGTGCGCCGCGGCTTCGCGGGCGTCGCGAGCGACACCGGCCGCAGCAGGGGATAGCTCTTGTCGAGGATCGACTCCCGGGTCAGGGAGACGTAGGGAAGGCCTTTGGCCTGCGAGACGCGGAGGACGCGCACGCGGGTGTCCGCGAACGGCCGCGAGACGCAACCGATGGCGCCCGGATGGGAGGCGACCGCGTCCACGACCTCCCGCTCGCTCGGGGGCGCGTAGATCGTCGCGGCGTACTTGCCGCCGGCCAGGAGCGTCTGCTCGAGGTAGCCGTACATGCCGAGGCGCGGGTCGCTGGTCAAAGCGACGATCGCGCCGCCGCCCCGCCAGCCGAGGGCGCCCCACCCGGTCAGCTCGCCGCCGTAGATCTGCGCGAGCTCCGTGCGGGAGACCTGTTCGATCGGGGAGGCCGGGTTCACGATGACCGCCACGGCGTCCCACGCGACGGTGTACGCCGCGAGGCCGTCGCGGCGCACCGCCGCCTGCACCTCGGGATCGGTGAGATCACGCATCAGCACGGACATCGCCACGTCTCCATTGACCAACTGCTCCATTCCTTCCGCCGACCCGTCGGCTTCGATGCGGATCGAGTCCGCGTCCGGATAGCGATCCCGAAACGCGAGGACTTCCGCCCGAAGGAGCGGGGCGACGTATTCGGCGCCGGCTAGAACGACCGGAACGGAGGGGGTTACGCGCGGGGGGGACGACTTCGCGCAGCTGCCGCCGACCAAGGCGACGAGCAGCAGGGCCGTCGCATGAATCCGGGCGATTCGCGCCCGGTCAGCACCACTCACGCTGCCAGACTAAAGGTCCTGGGAACCCCTGTCAACGCCTAGACTTCCTACGATTCCGCCACGGCGCCTGCCGGGGCGCTTTCCTATCGAAGAAGTACCCCGAACGGAGGCCGCTAATTCCCGTTGCGAGTGCCCCGGCGCCGCTTTCGTGGCCCGGCGCGCGCATCGACGCGGCTCCTCCCGGCGCAAAAACGCCACCCCATCGGGGTGGCTTCGCAACCCATAGCGATTGCAAGAGATCGGGAACGTACTGGCGGTGCCCCGAGGTGTCAATCAGAAACTGGCCGCTACGGACGCAGGCGATGGAGCATCCGCGGGAACGGAATCGTCTCGCGCACGTGCTCGATGCCGCAGATCCAGGTCAGCGCGCGCTCGATGCCCATCCCGAATCCGCCGTGCGGCACCGATCCGTAGCGCCTGAGGTCGAGATACCACTCGAACGCCTCCAGCGGGAGCTCGTGCTCCCGGATCCGGGCGACGAGCTGCTCCAGATCGCCCTCGCGCTCGCCGCCGCCGACGATCTCCCCGTACCCTTCGGGCGCGAGCAGGTCGCAGGAGAGCGAGAGCCGCGCGTCGTTCGGATCGCGCTTCATGTAGAGGCCTTCACCGCGGCCGGGAAGCGATGGACGAAGAACGGCCGGTCGTAGCCCTCGGTGAGCACGGTTTCGTCGGTGCCGCCGAAGTCGTTCCCGGGTTCGAACGGAAGCCCCTTGTCGACGAGCAGGCGCGCCGCGTCGTCGTAGGCCAGGCGAGGGAACGGGCGCCTCACGCGTTCGAGGGGCGCCGTGTCCCGCCCCAGGATCGCGAGCTCGGGTCGGCGCTCCTCGAGCACGCGCGCGACGATCGCCTCGACGAACCGCTCGATCAGGTCCATCACGTCCTCGAGCGTCGCGTAGGCGACCTCCGGCTCCACCATCCAGAACTCGATCAGATGGCGGCGCGTCTTCGATTTCTCGGCGCGGAACGTGGGGCCGAAGCAGTAGCTCCTGCCGAACGCCATGGCGGTCGCCTCGTTGTAGAGTTGGCCGCTCTGGGTCAGGTAGGCCTTCTCGCCGAAGTAGTCGGTCTCGAAGAGCGTCGTCGTCCCCTCGCAGGCGTTCGGGGTGAAGATCGGCGCGTCCGCGAGCACGAACCCGTCGCCGTTCAGGAAGTCGCGGCACGCGTCGACCAGGGTGTGGCGGACGCGGAGGATGGCGTGCTGGCGCTGCGACCGGATCCAGAGGTGGCGGTGGTCGAGCAGGAACGGGGTGCCGTGCTCCTTCGGCGTGATCGGGTACTCGGCGGAGGGGGCCACGATCTCGAGGTCCACGAGCGTGAGCTCGACGCCGCCCGGCGCGCGCTTGTCCTCCCGCACGAGGCCCCGGACGCGGATCGCGCTCTCCTGCGTCACCGACGCGCATCGCGCGAAGACGTCCTCCGGAAGCTCCGACTTCACGGCGACGCACTGGACGACGCCGCTCCCGTCGCGAAGCTGCACGAATTCGATCTTCCCGCTCGAGCGCCGGTTGTAGAGCCAGCCCTCGAGGAGCACCGACTGGCCGATCTTCCGGGGCAGCGCGTCGACGCGCGTCGCTTCGCGGCTCATCGAATCACCTCCCATCTCCGATTCGAACGTCCGACGTCGTCTCAAGCCGGCGAGGATACCACGCGGGGGGACATTTCCCTTGACCTCCGTTTCGGCGCCACCTAACGTGCCCGCGTGGCGCGATCCCCGCTTGGCCCAAGTCGAACGGCCGCCTCGAGGCGACGGCGCCGCCCCGCGCGGGCCCCCGCCGCCGCCGCGTCGGCGCTCGCCCTGTTCGCGTTCGCCTTCCTGCTCACCTCCTCCACCGCCCGGAGCGCCCCGTTCGACGCCGACGGCGTGGCCGCGGCGCTCGAGCGCAAGTACGACGCCGGCGTCCAGCGCGACCTCGCGTCGGCTCAGGCCTGCTACCGCCTCGCCCTCGCCCGGAGTGCCGCGGGCGACGCGACATCCGCCGTACGGCTGCTGGAGTCCGCCTCCGCGTTCGATCCCGATTTCCCGGACGCCCACTTCACGCTCGCGCGGATCTCCCTCTTCTCCGATCCGGGCCGCGCCGTGAGCGAGCTGACCGAGGCCTTCCGGACTCTGACGCGGAGCTACCCCTGGCAGCGCTACCTGCTGGCCAACATGGCCACGGCGGCGGTCGTGATCTGGATGCTGAGCCTCCTTCTCGCGGTCATCGGGATCGTCGTTCGCCACCTTCCCCACCTGGTCCACGTGGTCGCCGAGACCCTCGGCGCCAGGCGAAGCGCGGTGGGGCGCGCGGGAGCGGCGGCGGTGGCGCTCGCCCCGGTCCTCTGGGGTCTCGGCGCGGTGGCGACGGGGACGGTCTACGCCGGGCTCCTCACGTTCCGGCTCGGCAAGCGCGAGGCGCTCCTCGTGCTCCTGTTCGTCGCCTCGGCGCTCGCGCTGGCGGCCGGCATGGGCGTGATCGGCCCGTGGGCCGGGGCGCCCCGCCTCCTCGAGCCGAGCCTCCTGGTCGACCGCGCCCTCTCGTCCGGCCACGACGCCGAGCTCGCCCGCGCCCTCGAAGCCTGGGAGAAGCGCGACTCCAACGAGGCGCTCTATCCGCTCGCGCTCGGAACGATGGCGCGCCGCGGCGGCGATCTCGACCGCGCCGAGCGGGAGCTCACGCTCGCCGCGGTGCTGAGGCCCAACACGGCGTGGGTGCTGACCAACCTCGGGAACGTCGCGTTCGCGCGCGAGGACTACGCGAGGGCCCGGCAGATCTACGAGTCGGCGGCGGCGGCCGACCCGAACGCCGTCGAGCCGCACTACAACCTGGCCCAGGTCTACACCAAGCAGCTCATGTTCGCCGAGGCCAGCCGAGAGCAGTCGCGCGCCTCGGCGGTGGCGTTCGACCGCGTGCGCGACATGAGCCGCGTGAGCGCGCCGCAGCTCAATCGCACCGTGATGGACGCCGCCCCGCCGGTGGACGAGCTCTGGGGCCTCGCGCGACGCACCGCCAACCTGCGCGGCGCCTCGGCCCTCGAGGGGAACCGGTTCCTCGCGTTCGCCGGGCGGCTCGTGCCGCCGTCGCCGTTCGCGCTCGTCTTCCTCCCCGCCCTCTTCCTCCTCTTCGCGGGCGTCGGACAGTTCCTCGGGCGGAGCCTCGCCACGCTCCACTGCAGCAACTGCCAGAAGATCGTCTGCCGGCGCTGCGTGCACCGGATGCAGCAGCGCGCGTTCTGCGACGAGTGCTACCGCACCGTGAAGGACCTCAAGTCGATGGAGTTCACCCGCCTCCTCCTGACGCGCCGCGATCAGAGCGCCGCCCGGCGCCGCACCATCGGTCAGGCGATCGTGACGTTCCTCCTGCCCGGCGCGGGCCAGATGCTCCGCGGGGCCGCGCTCAGCGGGTTCTTCGCCCTCCTCGTCATGACCACCGCGGGGCTCCTCGTGGTGCAGAACGGCGCGCTCCTCCCGTCTCTCGACGTGCTGCCGATCCCGGGCGGCGACTGGGCGAAGCGGGCGCCGCTCCTCGTCCTCTTCTTCGTCACGTACGCGATCACCGTCGCCCGGTTCTTCGCCACCACGACGAGCAAGGTCGAGCGTCTGGCGCCGGGCGGCTCGCGCGGCGCGGCGCGCCGGGAATCGGCGTCCCGCGCCCAGACCGGGAGGAGCTGACGCATGGCGCTCCACGGCAACCTCGACGACTTCAGCCTTCCCGAGATCCTCCAGCTGATCGCCGTCCAGCAGAAGTCGGGCGTGCTCAAGCTGACGGCCGGTGAGGACGTCGCGGTGATCTTCTTCGACGGGGGGCGCGTCGTCTCGACGCGCGACCGGCGGCGGAACGCGAAGGATCCCTTGAAGCCATTCCTGGTCCGGACGGGTCGCCTGACCGAGGCCCAGCTCAAGCAGGTGGAGACGATCGAGGCCGAGAGCCGCCGCGAGTTGACCGACATCCTCCTCTCGGGCAACTACATGAACGGGGACCAGCTCTCGAAGGCCCTCGAGGAGCAGATCCAGGACACGCTCCACCAGCTGCTCACGTGGAAGACGGGGGCGTACAACTTCTCCGGCGACGCGCGCACGGTCCCGAAGTTCGCGGCGAACGTCCGGCTCAACACCGAAGGGCTCCTGATGGAGTCGATGCGCCGCATCGACGAGCTGGCGCGGTACAAGGAGGCGTTCGCGTCGACGGCGATGGTCCTCCGCCCGAAGGCGCTCGCCACGCCGCCCCAGCAGATGACGGAGGCCGAAGCGCGCGTGCTGCCGCTGGTGGACGGCCTCCGCCCGCTCCGCGACATCCTGGTCCAGTCGAAGCTCGTCGAGTTCGAAGGCTACGAAGCGCTCCACCATCTCTACGAGCTCGGCGTGATCGAGATCTCGTTGAGCGCGGCGCCGCCGAAGATCTCTCCCATCACCGCGACGCCGCCGAAGGAAACGGCGCCGCGCGCGACCGGGGCCATCGCCGTGGTCGTCGGGGCGGCCGCGATCGTCGCCTCGCTCGGAATCGGCCTCTTCGCCACGCCGGCCCTCTTCTCCCAGGCGCGCCGCGCGGCGCCGGCGACCGCGTGGGCGGAGGGACCTATCGCCGAGGTCGACGAGATCCAGCGCGTGACGCTCGCCCTCGAGACCTACCGCGCCGTGCGCGACCGCTACCCGGCCGACCTCCAGGTCCTCGCCGTCGAAGGATTCCTTCCCTTCGAGATCGCGCGGGACGCCGCGCGGCACGGCGTCTATCGGAGCGACGGCGCGAGCTACTCGCGCGTGCCCCGCTGACGACCGAACCGGACGGCGCGGCCGGCCCCGGTTCCCCTACGCCCGCGACTCGCCGCCTCGCGCCCGGCCGGAAGCCAGGATCCGCGCGAGCGGGTAACCCTCCCCGAAACGGACGCGATCGTACGCCGACGCCGCCACGCCGAGGACGGCCGCGACGACCCCGGTCCAGGGCGCGAGCGGAAGGAGGAGCGCCAGGAAGAGGAGTTGGAGGCCGATCGCGAGGCGGTTGACGCGCCGCGCGCCAGGCGCTCCCGCCGCCGTCCGACGCGACCGATCGGGCCCCAGCCCTAGGGTCGCCCCCGCCGCGACGCCCCAGATCGCGGGCGCGGCCTCGACCGCGATCAGGCCGGTCAGCGCGGCGCCCCACGCGAGAAGCCCCGCGAGCGCCCACGACCGGTCCGCCCCGAGCCGCACCGCGAGCGTCCGCTGCCCCGCGGCGGCGTCGCCCGGGGCGTCGGCGATCATCGTGAGGAGGGACACGGACCCCACCCCGATCGCGTACGGAAGGGAAGCGAAGAGGGCGTCCCGCCACGCCGCGGGCGATCCGTCCGGCAGCGCTCCGGAGACCGCCGCTCCGAGGAGGAAGGCGACCACGCCGTAGCCGGCCGCGTGGCTCGCGAGATCGAGGCCCGCGCGCTCCTTGAGGGAGATCCCGGGCGCCGCGTACGCGGCCCCGAGCGCGGCGGCCGCGACGAGGAGGGCGCGCACCGCCGGAGTCAGCGGCGGCGCGATCGCGATCGCCGCGGCGAGGGCCACGGCCAGGGCTCCGGCGCGCGCGAGATCCCCCCGGGAAACGAGCCCTCGCGCCAGGGCGCGGCCCTTCTCGTTTCGCCGGTCCCCTTCGCGGTCCCGCCACGCGTTCGCGGCGTGCACCGCCGCGAGGATCAGGAGGAGCGACGCGAGCGGGAGCGCCGTCTCCCACGGGCCCGTCCCGGACGCCGGCCCGTCGGCGCCCGGGAACCTGGCGGCGCCCCTGGACCCGCCGCCCGCCCGCGCGGCCGCCCGCGCGGCCGAGCCCCAGGCGCTCCCCGCCCCGTAGAGCGCCACGGCGGGGATCCAGAGGAGCGGCCTCAGGGCGAAGAGGAGATCGAGCGCGCGGCGCACCGTCACCTCGGCGCGAGGAGCCGGTCGAGCGCGCCGGTCGCGCTTCGAACGTCGAGCGCGCGCAGGCAGCCGTATCCGATCGGACACGTGCGGCGGTAGCAAGGGGAGCAGGGGTAGGCGGCGTAGAGGTTCGCGACCCAGGGCGAGTCGGCCGAGGTCCAGACGGGGCTCGTGGAGCCGAAGAGCGCGACCGTGGGCCGGCCGAGCGCCGCCGCGGCGTGCATCACGCCGGAGTCGTTCGAGAGAACCGCGCGCGCGCCGTCGAGGAGCCCGAAGAGCTCCGGCAGGTCGGTCGCTCCCGCGAGGGAGACCGCGCGCGCGCCTTCCGAGATCGCGCGCGCCGCGACCTGGTCCGCGACCGGGCGGTCCGCCGCCGAGCCAACGACGGCCAGGGCGAGGCCGCGGTGGCGCGCGAGGTGGGCTCCCGCCGCCGCGAATCGTTCGGCGCCCCACTGCTTGGCGGGGCCGTAGGCGGCCCCGGGCGCGAGCACGGCGTAAGGCGCCCCGCCGATCCCCGCGGTGCGGAGCCGCTCCGCCGCCGCCGCCGTCTCCGCGGCCGTCGCCGCGATCGACGGCGCGACCGGATCGACGCGAAGTCCGGCCGCGAGGGCCACCTCGCGGTACTCGTCGGCGCGCGACCGGGACCGCGCGGCGCCCGCGCGCCGCACCCGCCGCGTGAGGAGGAACCCGCGTCCCTCGGCGGCGTAGCCGATCCGTTCGGGAATTCCGGCGAGCGCCGCGAGCAGCGCGGAGGAGAACGACTCGGTGAGGAGGAGCGCGCGTCGCGGGCGAAGCGAGCGGAGCGCGCCGAGCGGCCCGTAGCGCCGCGCCCGCGACCAGGGCACGTATCGCGATCGCGGGAACCGGGGAGCGACGAGCGCCTCGAACGGGGCCGGCCCGAGGAAGACGGCGTCGGATTCCGCGGCGGCCCCGATCACGGGCAAAGCGAGGATCAGGTCGCCAAGCCAGTTCGGCAGCCGGACGAGAAGGGGGCCCGGCCCGCGCGCCGTCACGGCCTTACCGGGCCCCGCCGATCAGGAGAGGATCCGGAGGCTCCGCGCGGCGTCGCCGAGCACCTCGAGCGCGCGATCCAGCTCCTCTTCCGTATGGGTCGCGGTCACGATGGTCCGGAGCCGCGCCCTCCCCTTCGCCACCGTCGGATAGCCGATGCCCTGGGCGAAGACGCCGCGCGAGAAGGCGAGGTCGGAGAGCTTCATCGCGACGTCCGCCTCGCCGACGATGATCGGCGTGATCGGCGTCTCGCTGATCCCGGTGTCGAATCCGAGCCGAGCCAGACCCGCCTTGAACCGCTTGGTGTTCGACCAGAGCCGTTCGATCCGTTCGGGCTCCTGCTCGAGAACGTCGAACGCCGCCAGGCAGGCCGCCGCGACGGCCGGCGGATGCGACGTCGAGAAGAGGAACGGCCGGGCGCGGTGGTAGAGGTAGTCGATCAGGCTCCGCGAGCCGCACACGTATCCGCCGAGCACGCCGATCGCCTTCGAGAGCGTCCCGACCTGGATGTCCACCTGGCCATGGACCCCGAAGTGGTCGATCGTGCCCCGCCCGGCGCGGCCGAGCACGCCGCTCGCGTGCGCGTCGTCCACCATCATGATCGCGCCGTGCTCGCGCGCGAGCGCGGCGATCTCCGGGAGCGGCGCGATGTCCCCGTCCATCGAGAAGACGCCGTCGGTGATCACGAGGCGCCGCTTCACGTCGGACGTCTCCTCGAGCAGCTTCCGGAGCGTGGCGACGTCGCGGTGCGGGAAGACCTTGATCGCCGCCCGCGAGAGGCGCGCGCCGTCGATGATGCTGGCGTGGTTCAGCTCGTCCGAGAGGATCAGGTCCTCCTTGCCGAGGACCGCCGACACGGTGCCGGCGTTGGCGGCGAAGCCGCTCTGGAAGACGACCGCCGCCTCGGTCTTCTTGAACGCGGCGATCCGGCGCTCGAGCTCCATGTGGAGCTCCATCGTTCCGGCGATCGTCCGGACCGAGCCGGAGCCCGCGCCCAGCTCGTCGATCGCCCGGCGCGCCGCCTCGCGCAGCTTGGGATGCGTGGTGAGCCCCAGATAGTTGTTCGACGAGAGGTTGATGACGTCGCGTCCGTCGAAGCGGGCCCGCGCCTTCTGCTCTCCCGAGAGCACGCGGAGGCTCCGGTGGAGCCCCTCCCGCTTGAGCTCTTCCAGGATCTCGTCGAGGAACTGGAGCGGATGGGCCGTATCGGAGGCGCGGCTCATGGGTGATCCCTCTTCAGCACGATCTTGCCGGCCTTCCCCGACCGCTGGAGCTCGACCGCCTTGTCGAACTCCGACCAGCCGAGCACGTGCGTGATGACGGGGCGCACGTCGAGCTTCCCCGAGAGGAGGAGCGCCTCCATGCGATACCAGGTGTCGAAGATCAGGCGGCCGTTGATCCCCTGCACGATCGCGCCGCGGAAGATGATCTCCTTCGCGACGTCGATCTCGAGCGGCGCGGAGGGGATGCCGAGGAGCGACACGCGCCCCCCGTTCGCCAGGAGCTCGAACCCGTCGCGGAACGCCTGGGGGTGCCCCGACATCTCGAGCATCCCGTCGACCCCGCGGCCGTCGGTCGCCTTCCGGATCGGGTCGACGACCGAGCCCTGCTCGACGTTGAGCAGGAGATCGGCGCCCATCTTCCCGGCCAGCTCGAGCCGCATCGGGTTCTTGTCGATCGCGCCCACCCACGCGGCGCCCGCCGCCTTGAGCACCCCGATCGAGAAGCATCCGATCGGCCCGCACCCGAAGACGGCGAACCGCAGGCCGGCGACCGGCCCCGCGAGGGCCGTGTGCACGGCGTTCCCCAGCGGGTCGTGGATCGCGGCGATCTCCTCGGGGATGTCGGGGTGGAGACGCCAGACGTTCTGCTCCGGGACGACGACGTAGTCGGCGAAGGCGCCGGCGCGGTCGACGCCGAGGATCGAGACGTTCTGGCAGAGGTGTTGGAGCCCCCGCCGGCAGGCGTAGCAGATGTTGCAGTAGACGTGGGTTTCGCCGGTCACCCGGTCGCCCGGCTTGACGAGGGTCACCTCGCCGCCGATCGACTCGACGACGCCGGTGAACTCATGGCCGGGCACCAGCGGGGGTTTGATCCGCGATTGGGCCCAGCGATCCCACTCGACGATGTGCAGATCGGTGCCGCAGATGGCGAACGCGGTGACGCGGATTCGCACGTCGTTCGGGCCGACCGACGGAATCGGCACGACGGTCGGTCTCAGGCCCGGCTCCGGCGCCGCCTTCTGGATCGCCCACATCGTCCCCGACGTCACTCTCGGCTCCTTCGTAGTCGTAACGGACACAGCGCCGCTCCTTTCGAGATCATGGATGTGGAGGCACCACCGAGCCGATTATGGGAGGGGGGGCGGCGGAATCAAGGACTTTCCCCGCTCAGTATCCGCGCGCCCGGTCGACCGTTCCCCCGAGCGGCTCCCCCGCGCGATAGCGCCGCCAGTTCGCGGCGAAATCCCGGGCGAGGGGCTCCGTCGTTCCGGTCCCGGCGACGTGCGGCGTGATCCAGACGCCCGGCACGTCCCGGATCGGATGCCCCGCGGGAAGCGGCTCCTCGCGGAAGACGTCGAGGATCGCGCGCGCCGGCCGGCGTCGGGCGAGCCCCGCGAGGAGCGCCGCCTCGTCCACCGTGCGCCCCCGCGAGGCGTTCACGAACACCGCCCCCTCCTTCATGCGATCGAAGCGCGGCGCGTCCCAGAACGATTCCGTGTCGCGCGTGAGCGGCAGCAGGTTCACGACGACGTCGGCGGCGGGCAGGAGCGCCTCGAGCGCCGACGCCTCCTCGACGCCCGCCGCGTGGTCCTCGGCGGTGAGCGGCCCGCGGCGGACGCCGCGCGTCGCCATGCGGAGCGCGCGCGCCACCTCGGCGACGCGGCGCCCGATCGCGCCGTGGCCCACCACGAGCATCGAGCGCCCGGCGAGCGTCGCCGGCGTCCAACGATCCCACGAGCGCGCCGTGATTCCCGCGATCGCCTCGCGCACGCCGAGCGCGTCCGCGAGCAGGTACCCGGCGACGTACTCGGCGACCCGGTCCGGGAAGTCGCCGATCGTCCGGGTGAGGCGGACGCCGTCGCGCCACTCGGGCCTCGCGAACCACGCGTCGACGCCGGCCCAGCCGGAGTGGATCCAGCGGAGGCGGGTCAGGGCGCGCGGCGCCGCGGGAGGACGCGTCGCGCAGAACCAGACCGTCGCCTCCGCGGCGCGCGGGTCCTCCGGGGCGACCCAGGGGAGGGGCGTTCCGGCCGCCCGCTCCGCGGCCGAGGCGAGCGCCGGCGGGTCCCGGTCCTCGATCAGCACGAGGTCGTTCATGCGCCCTCCCGCCCGAGCGCCTCGAGCGCGGCATGGAGCGCCAGGTCGGGCGTCAGGTCGTTCATGCAGCGGTGGTGGCGGAGCGGGCAGCGCCGCTTTCCGTGCACGTCGCAGGGACGGCACGCGAGCGCGATCTCGGCGACCCGGTCGCGAGGCCCTTGCGGCGCGAACCCGAACGCGGGGACCGTGCTTCCGAAGAGGCCAACCGCCGGCACGCCGAGCGCCGGACCGAGGTGGAGCACCGCCGAGTCGTTCGACACGATGAGCCGCGCGAAGGAGGCGAGCGCCGCCATCTCGCGGAACTCGAGCGCGGCGATCGCGTCGTGCCGTTCGCGCGGGAGGAGCGCCCGGTACTCCGCGGCCAGCGCCGATTCCCCGGGCGCGACCGCGAACCGGGGGGCGAGCCCGGCCGTTCGCTCGAGCCGGTCGGCCAGCGCGACGTAATGGGAGGGCGGCCAGCGCTTCGTGGCCCACCGCGCGCCGACGCCGAGGAGCGCGAACCGGCCGGCGTCCCCGCCCAAGCGCGCCGCCGCGCGCTCCAGCTCCGACGGGGTGAAGGCGTCCCTCAGCCACGCCGCCGGCTCCCCGGCGGGGTCGAGGCCGGAGATCTCGCGATAAACGCGAAGCAACGGCGGTAACGGATTCACATGAAGCCACTTGGCATAGACCATCATCCGCCGGCGCAGGGCATGTTTCGGGGGAAGGACGCGGCGCGCGCGTTCAAGCCCGGCGGTGAGCCGGGAGGAACGGAAGTTCTGGTGGAGGTCGAAGATCTCTTCGACCCCCTCCCGCTTCAGGAAGGCCGCGAGGTCGCCCAGCGAGGCGCGGACGCCGATCGGAGCCGGGGCCGCGGGATCGCTCGACCGGTCCTCCAGCGCGTAGAACCGGTCGATGTCCGGATGGCCGCGAAGCACCGACGCGTACCGCTCCTTCGTGGCGAAGAGGACGCGACGTCCCGGCTCGACCTCGCGCAGGAAGCGGGGCACGTGGGCGGCGAGGAGGACGTCGCCGAGCGAGGAGAAGCGCACGACGACGGCCGGTCCGCGCGGCATCGCTCAGCCGACCCGGTCGCGCGTGGAAAGCTCGGCCTCCGCCAAACGGAACTGGAGCCGGTGGAGCTTTTGGTAGAGCCCCGGGGTTCGCACCAGCTCCGCGTGGGTCCCCATCTGCACGATGCGGCCCTGGTCGAGCACCAGGATCCGGTCGGCGCGTTGGATGGTGGAGAGCCGATGCGCGATCACGAAGACGGTCCGGCCGGTGAAGAGGGCCTCGAGCGCCTCCTGGACGAGGAGCTCGGACTGCGAGTCGAGGCTCGACGTCGCCTCGTCGAGCAGGAGGAGGCGCGGGTCCTTGAAGATCGCCCGAGCGATCGCGAGGCGCTGCCGCTCGCCGCCCGAGACGCGCACGCCTCGCTCGCCGATCTTCGTCTGGTAGCCCTCCGGCATGTCGAGGACGAACCGCTCGGCGTGGGCCGCGCGGGCCGCCGCGCGCACGCGCTCCTCGGAGGCGTCGTCCACGCCGTAGGCGATGTTGTGCCAGACGGTGTCGTTGAAGAGGATCGGCTCCTGCGTGACGACGCCCATCAGCCCGCGGAGCGACCCCACGTCGTACTCGCGGAGGTCGTGTCCGTCGAGGAGGACCCGTCCCGAGGTCGGATCGTAGAATCGCGCCACGAGGTCGACGATCGTCGACTTCCCCGCCCCGCTCGGCCCGACCAGCGCCACGACCTCCCCGGCCTCCACGCGGAACGAGACCTCGCGCAGCACGTCGGGGCCGCTCGCGTAGCGGAAGGAGACGCCTTCGAATTCGATCCCGTCCCGGATGTCGGACGTCAGGCGCCCGTTCTCCCGCGAGACGACCGTCGGCTCCGTGTCGAGGATCCGGAAGATGCGGACCGCCGCTCCGAGGCCCTCCTGCAGCGTGGCGTTCACGTTGCTGAGCGACTTGAGCGGGCTCATCAGCTGGAGCATCGCGAAGAGGAAGATGAAGAACTGCTGCGGCTCGATCGCCCGCGCGAGGAGGATCTCCCGGCCGCCGTACCAGAGGACCGCGACGGCGGCGAGGGCCCCGAAGTACTCCGACATGGGGCCGGCGAGGGCCCCGAGGCGGCGCTGCTTCACGAAGGCACGGAAGTAGTCCTCGGAGACGTGGTTGAACTTCCGGATCTCGAACCGCTCCATCGCGAAGGCCTTCACCACGCGCACGCCCGAGAGCGTCTCCTGGAGCACCGCGTTCAGATCCGCCATCCGGTCCTGGGTGATGGTGCTCCGGCGCCGGAGCTTCTTCCCCAGCCAGACGATCAGCACGAGGGACGGCGGGATCACGAGCAGCGAGACCAGGGCGAGACGCCAGGAGGTCCAGAAGATCCAGAAGAGGCAGACGACGAGGAGGAGCGAGGACTTGATCAGGTTGCTGAATCCGGCCGCGAGCGCGCCCCGGACGAGCGACAGGTCGTTCGTGAGGCGCGAGAGGAGCGCTCCCGTCCGCCTCGTGTGGAAGAAGGAGAGGGAAAGGGTGTGGAGGTGCGCGTAGACCTCGTTCCGCATGTCCCGGATCACCGCCTGCTCCACCCAGACCGTGAGCACGCTCTGGAGGTAGTCGACCGCGTTCTTGAGGAGGAAGATGAGGAGGAGCGCGAAGCAGATCCGGGTGAGCGAGCCGATCGGGTCGCCGACCAGGAAGAGATGCTCGAAGACGGAGCGGAGGCGCTGCTTCCCGGCGTTCACCCGCGCGGTGAGCGACGTGTCACCCGCCGCGGGCTGGGAGGGCGGCGCGACACCCGGGGCTCCGGCGCCGCCCGTGAGCGCGGCCGCGAGGCCGCTCGGGTCCGCCGGCGCGGCGACGGTCCCGGCGCGCGGCGTGAAGAGCACCTTCACGAACGGCGAGATCATGCCGATCGTGACGCCGCTCAGGAGGGCGAAGAGAACCATGAGCCACGCCGTGAGCACGAGGCGCCCGCGGTAGGGCCTCAGGTAGGAGAGCAGCCGGAGCGACGTGCTCCGATCCGCGAGCGGGCGGCGGGCCACGGGCGGCCTAGGGACGGTGCCCCCGGCGCTGCGCGAACTGGCCGAGCCAGTCGAAGTTCCGCACGAAGGCCTCGTCGAAGTCGTACCCGCGCGCGAAATCGCTCAGGCGGTCCGAGTCGGTCTTGCTCAGGATTCCTTCCTTCACCAGATGGAACACGATCTCGCCGAAGTCCTCGGTCCGGTTCACGCCCCACTGCTCGAAGACGGTCTTCGCCATGAAGCCGAACTGTTTGAGGGCCAGGGCGCGGATGCCGTCGAGGACTTCGCGCCCGGTCACGTGGCGCAGCTCCTGCGTGGCGAGAAAATTGCGGTCGGCGGTGTACCGGACGGCGTCGTAGGTGAACCGATAGGCTTGGGCTCGGTAGCGTCCGTGCTTCTGGGCCAGGTCGAGCATCCGGGTGTCGAGGTCGGGCATCATGTCAGCGCACGTCCTGCCGGCCGAGGACCGTGTCCCGACGGAAGCGGCGATCGTCGCGCCGCGGGTGGTCGACGTTGTAGTGGAGCCCGCGGCTCTCCAGTCGCTTCCGGGCGGAGGCGACCATGAGGGCGGCGACCAGCCCGATGTTCCGGAGCTCGACCAGATTGGCGTCGAGACGGTAACGGCGGTAATCCCCCTCGATCTGCTCCCGGAGCGCCGCCACCATCGAGGCGGCGCGTTCGAGGCGCTCGTCGCTCCGCACGATGCCCATATAGTCCCACATGGCCCGCCTCACCGCATCCCAATTGTGGTCGATGATGACCTGCTCCTTCGGCCGCACGGCGCCGTGGAGGCGCCATGGGGGGAGCTTCGGCACCGGCCGCGACCGCTCCTCGGTCACCAGGCGGAGGAGCGCCATCCCCGCCCGCCGCGAGAAGACGAGCGCCTCGAGGAGCGAGTTCGACGCCAGGCGGTTCGCGCCGTGCACGCCGGTGCACGTCACCTCGCCCGCGGCGTAGAGCCCGGGGATGTCCGTGCGCCCCTCCAGGTCGGTGACCACGCCGCCGCACATGTAGTGCGCGGCCGGGACCACCGGAATCGGCTCGACCGCGGGATCGAAGCCGAACTCGCGGAGGCGCCGCGTGATGTGGGGAAACCGTGAGCGAAGGCGCCGCCTCCCGAGGTGGGTCATGTCGAGGAAGGCCGACTTGTCGCCCCGCTTCTTCATCTCGAAGTCGATCGCCCGCGCCACGACGTCGCGCGGCGCGAGGTCGCCGAGGCGGTGGTAGCGGGGCATGAAGCGCTTGCCGTCCGACGTGATGAGCTTCGCCCCTTCGCCGCGCACCGCCTCCGAGATGAGGAACGACTTCGCCTCGGGGTGGAAGAGGCAGGTCGGATGGAACTGCATGAACTCGAGATTCGCGACGGTGGCGCCGGCGCGGAACGCGGCGGCCAGGCCGTCCCCTGTCGCGATGTCGGGATTCGACGTGTAGAGGTAGACCTTCCCCGCGCCGCCCGTCGCGAGCACCGTGGCGCGCGCGGCCACGGCGCGGATCGCCCCGGTCCGCCGATCGAGCACGTACGCGCCCCAGACCCGGTCGCGCCCGGGGGCGCGCCGCCGTCCTCCCCGGAGCTTCGACTCGAGGATCAGATCGACCGCGACCTGGTCCTCGAGGACCGAGATCCGCGGATTCGCCTGGGCGAGCCGGAGGAGGACCCGCTCGATCTCCCAGCCGGTGCGGTCCTTGGCGTGGACGATGCGCCGGCGCGAATGCCCTCCCTCGCGGCCGAGGGCGAATCGGTCGGGGTGGCCCCGCTCGCGGGAGAAGCGGACGCCGAGCGAGACGAGCCGCAGCACCTCTCCCGGCCCCTCCTCGACCAGCACACGGACGGCCTCCGGGTCGCAGATCCCGGCACCCGCGACCATGGTGTCGCGCTCGTGGAGCGAGAGGCGGTCGTCGTCGCTCAGGACCGCCGCGACCCCTCCCTGCGCGTAGTTGGTGTTCGATTCCTGCGCGTCCACCTTGGTCACGATGAGGACGCGCGCCGACTGGGCGGCATGGAGGGCGACCGAGAGCCCGGCGATGCCGCTCCCGATCACCAGGACTTCGGTCTCGATCTCGTTCTTCGCTCTCGGCACGGTCGTCGTCGTCCTCCCGGGGACGCCTAGGATACCCCAGTCGCGGCCGCCGCGCGGAATCGCGTGAGCAGGGCGTCGACCGCGTCGAGCGGCTGAAGCCTCGTCCGGAGCACCCGGAAGGGGAGCGCCGCGTCCGCGGGCAGGGCCCATCGATGCTCGTCCTTTTCGGTCAGGAGCGCCACGGCGGCGCCGCGCGCCGCGGCCCGGTCGAGGACGGCGCGAAGCTTCGTCGAGCCGACGCGCGCGTGGTCGGGGAACGCCTCGTGCGCGACCAGGTCGAAGCCGGCCGCGCGCGCGAACCGCTCCGCGCGTTCGGGCGCGCCGACCGCCGTGAGCAGGGCCGCCCGAGTCCCGGCCCCCACCAGCGCCCCGCCGGCGGTGCCGCGGGCCGCCGGCGCGTCGCCGCGCTCCCCGGGCGGCGCGAGGCCGGTGAGAACGCGCCGGAACCGCACGATCGCGGCGCGGGGGGCGTGGCGGCGCGCGAGCGCGAGCGCCGCCTCGGGCACCTCCTCCTCCGCCGTCTCGAGCACGAACGCGATGGCGTCGGCCTCGGCGAGGGCGCGGACCGGCCGGCGGAGCGGCCCCGCCGGGAGCGCCCATCCGTTTCCCTTGGGGAGCCGCGGATCGAGCGCGACCCAGAGCGAATCCCACGCGAGCCGGCGCTGTTCCCATCCGTCGTCGAGCACGGCGACGCTCGCGGCGTAGCCGTCGCGGGCCACGCGCGCCGCCCGCAGGCGGTCGCGGTCGACGAGAACCGCGATCGAACGCGGGAGCGCCGCGCGGTGGGACGCCGCCTCGTCGCCGTAGCGGTCCGCCGCGGCGCGCAGGGGATACCCCGCGGCGTCCGGCACGACCCCCGTTCGATCGGATGGCGCGTCGCCGCCGTGCCCGCGGAGGATCACCGCGCCGCGCCCGCCCGTCGCGGCGGCCTCGAGGGCGAGCCAGCGCGCGAGGCTCGTCTTCCCGGTGCCGCCCACGGTGAGGTTCCCCACGGCGACCACGTGGACCCCGCTCGCCGGGCGCCGCGCGCGGATGGCCCCGCGACGGGCCGCGGCGGAGCCGGCCGCGTAGAGCATCGCGACGGGCGCGAGCGCGACCGTCCAAGGAACGGACCCGGGCTCGCCCGACCACGCGCGCTCGACGGCGCCGGCGAGGCCACGGCCGCGAGCCAGCGTCGGCGCGGCCCGCCCGGCGCTCATGGGGCGATTCCCCACTCGTCGAGCGCGGCGAGGGCGCGTTCCGCCGCGCCCGCCCCGGCCCGCGCGGCGCGACGCGCCGCCGCGCCGGCTTCGGCGAAGGCCGCCTCGTCCCAGAAGCGAATCGCCGCCGCGGCCGCCGCGGCCCCGTCGGGCGCCACGATCGCTCCCCCTTCGGCGACGATCCGCGCCACCGCGCTCGCGATCGCCTGGTGGTGCGGGCCGACCACCACCGGGCAGCCGCGCGACGCGGCCTCGAGCGGGTTGTGCCCCCCGAACGGGGCGAAGGTGCCGCCGACCAGGGCCGCGCGCGCGCGCCCGTACGCCTCCGCGAGCTCACCGTGGGTCGCGAGGAGCGCGACGCGCCGGCCGCGGCGCGCGACGGAGCGATCGATCCATCGATCGAGCGTCTCGGCCGCGCGCGAGGGCTCGTCGCGCGCGAGCACCTCGATGCCGGCCGCGGAGAACGCCGCGAGCGCGCGCTTGACGCCTTCCTCGTGCCTCGGCGCCACGAGGAGGAGGGGCCGCCCGGCGACCTCGTCCAGCGCTTCGGCCACACGGCGCGCCGTCTCCTCCTCCCCCGGACGGAGACTTCCGAAGACGACGAGCGGCCGGCCGGCCGGCCCCGCCGCCGCAGCCGAGGGGGCGGCCGCCTCGTCCGACTTGAGGTCGCCCGCGAGGCGCGTCCGCTCGGCGGGAACGCCGAGCGACCGGAAGCGCGACGCGTCGCCCTCGGTTTGCGCGAGCACGAAGACGCCGTCGCCGAAGAGCCGGGGGCCCGCGGCGCCGAGCGCGCGGAGCCGCCCCGCGGTCCGGGCCGAGACCGACGCGCTCACGAAGACGACCGCGACGCCGCTCCGCCGCGCCTCGAGGATCAGGTTCGGCCAGATCTCGGTCTCGACGATGTCGAGCCGCGAAGGGCGCGCCGCGTCGAGGAGGCCGCGGAGAATCCGCGGCAGGTCGAGCGGCGCGATCCGGGCCGCCACGAGCCCGCCGAGCTCCCGTTCCGCACGGGCGAGCCCGGCGCGCGTGCGCGTGGTCAGGAGGAAGGGGGGGCGCGCCCCCGAAGCGGCCAAGGCGCGCGCCCAGATCCCCGCGGCGCCCACCTCGCCCATCGACGCGGCGTGGATCCAGACGGCGCCCGCCGAGCGCGCCGTCTCGTCGCTCGCTCCGGCCAGGGCCGCCCGCCACGCGCTCCCCGCGGGAGCGAGCGCGCCGAGCGCGGCGACGGGAGCGAGCGCCGCCGTCAGGCCGCGGTAGATCGAGAGGCCGAGCGCCATTACCCGGCGCGCTCCGCGGGGCGCTCGGCCAGGAACGCGAGCAGCGCGTCGGCGGCGCGCTCCGCCGACCCGGCTCCGCCGAGGATCCGAGGCAGGCGCGCGAAGGCCGCGCGCTGCGCCGCGCGGCGCACCGGATCGGTGAGGAGGGGCGCCGCCGCCGCCGCGATCCGCGCGCCGACCGCGTCTTCCTGCACGCACTCCGGCGCGGCGTCCGCGTCCGCGACGATGTTCGCGAGCCCGATCCGCCTCACGCGGACGAGGCGGCGCGCGATCTCGAAGTTGAGCCGGCCCGTCCGGTAGACGATCACCATCGGGACCTCGAGGGCCGCCGTCTCGAGGGTCGCGGTCCCAGAGGCCACGAGGGCCAGGTCGGCCGCGCGAAGGAGTGCCCGCGCGTCCCCGCGGTGATCGAGCGGCGCCAGCGTTCGCCAGAGGGTCGCCGCCTCCCCGCGCGACGCCTCCGACGCGACGGGCCCCGCGTCGCTCACGGCGACCCGCGTCGGTCCCGGCGCCCCGGCCGCCAGGCGCGCGGCCGCGTCGAGCATCGGCGCCAGGTGGCGGCGCACCTCGCCGCGACGGCTCCCCGGGAGGATCGCGATCAACGACTCGCCCGGGGCCAAGCCGAGCGCCGTCCGCGCCGCGTCGCGCGCGGCGGCGTCGGGCAGGAGTTCCCCGGCGGGATGGCCGACCCAGCGCGCCGGGATTCCCGCGCGCCGCGCGACCTCCTCCTCGAAGCGGAAGAGGAGGAGCACGAGATCCACGTCCTCGCGGATCCGGCGCACGCGCCCGTGCCCCCACGCCCAGACCTGCGGCAGCACGTAGTAGACGACGCGCCGCCCCGTGCGGTGCGCCACGCGCGCGAGCGCGAGGTTCAGCCCGGGCGAGTCGATCGGCAGGAAGACCGCCCCCGGATTGCCGCGGAGGAGCGCCTCCAAGGCGCGGCGCGCGCGCCGGATGGCGGGCAGGTGGCGGATCACCTCCGCGAAGCCCATGACCGCCACCGACTCCATCGGCACCACGGCGTCGAGTCCGGCGGCGCGCAGCGCCGGCCCTCCGAGGCCGACGGCGTCGACCACGGCGCCGCGGGCGCGGAGAGCGGCGAGGAGCGCCGCGCCGAGCCGGTCGCCCGATGGGTCGCCGGCCGATACGATGAGTTTGGGGAGCCTCAGACCGCCGCGCCCGTCAGCGGCCGCCGCTCGGTCTGCCGCCGCACGAGCTCGGCGGCGCGCAGCGCGGCGAGCGCGGTCTCCGACTCCGTCCAGGACCGCTCCGGGTCGGAGCGGAGGGACAGGAAGTGGCCGAGCTCCGACTCGAGCGCGTCGGACGCGGCCACCGGCACGGCGAGCGGCCGGATCCGCGCGAGCCAGTGCTCGTCGGGGTTGGCCTTGGACGTCGGGGTGAGCGCGAACGCCTCGACGCTCCGGTTCAGGCAGTCGATCGACAGGTACTCGCTCTCCTCGAAGAAGCGGATCTTGCGGATCTTCTCGCGCGAGATCCGGCTCGCGGTCAGGTTCGCGACGCAGCCCGACTCGAACGTGAGGCGGGCGTTCGCGATGTCGACGTGCGGCGTGACCACCGGCACGCCCACGGCGTGGATCTCCGCGATGCGCGAGCGCGTGGCGAGGAGCGCGAGATCGAGGTCGTGGATCATAAGGTCGAGGATGACGTCGACGTCGATGCCGCGGGGGACCGGCGGCGCCAGGCGGTGCGCCTCGATGAAACGGGGCGCCTTGAGATGCGGGAGCGCCGCCTGGACGGCGGGATTGAATCGCTCGATCTGGCCGACCGCGAACGCCACGCCCTTCGCCCGGGCCCGGGCGAGCATGGCCTCGCCCTCCTCGGACGTCGCGGCGATCGGCTTCTCGACCAGGGTGGGCACGCCCCGGTCGAGCGCCAGGATGGCCACGTCGTGGTGGCTCGGCGTGGGAGAGGCGATCGAGATCGCCTCCGTCCGGTCGAGGAGCTCGGCGAGCGACTCGAACGTCGGGAGATCGAGCTCCGCCGCGGCCCGCGCGCGCGCCGCGGGATCGGGATCGAATCCCCCCACCACGTCGGCACCGCCGATGCGGGCCCACGCGCGCACGTGATGGCTCCCGAGGTGGCCGAGCCCCGCCACCCCGACCCGGACTCGGCTCACCGCACGATGCCCCGCTCCGAGCTCCGGACGAACTCCACGAACTCGTGGATCTCCGGATAGGGCTTCAGCTCGCCCGTGATCCGGTCGAGCGCCTGCGCGACGTTGAGCTGCGAGCGGTAGAGGATTCGGTACGCCCGCTTGAGCTCGAGGCGGACCTCGGCCGGGATTCCGCGGCGCTCCATGCCGACGGCGTTCAGGCCGCAGGCGCGGAGCGGGTTCCCGGCCGCCTTCACGTACGGCGGCACGTCCTGGGGCACGCGGGAGCCGCCGCCGATGAACGCGTGGCATCCGACCGCGACGAACTGGTGGATGGGGGTGAGGCCGCCGATGATGGCGTAGTCGTCCACGCGGACGTGCCCCGCCAGCGTCACGGCGTTGGCCAGGATCACCTGGTTCCCGATTCTACAATTGTGCGCGACATGCGTGTAGGCCATCAGGAGCACCTCCTCCCCGACGATCGTGGTCTCCCCCTCGCTCGTGGCCGCGTGGATCGTGGCGTACTCGCGCACCGTCGTGTCGCGGCCGATCCGGACGTGCGTCGGCACGCCCCGGAACTTGAGGTCCTGGGGGATGTTCCCGATCGCGGCGCCGTGGTGGATCTGGCAGCGGGGGCCGATCACCGTGCACCCCTCGATGATCGCGTGCAGGCCGACGCGCGTTCCGTCGCCCAGCACGACCCGCGGGCCGATGTACGCGTACGGCCCGACCACGACCCCGGGGCCCAGCTCGGCTCCCTTGGCGACGATCGCCGTGGGATGGATCGACGGCCGGGCGCGGTCACCCGAGTCGGGGAGCGGCACGACCGCGCCCGGGCCGCGCGCCCAGGTCCCGGTCAGGCCATCGGCCTCAGGGATTGCGGTCGACAATGCTGGATAGGAGCTCTGCTTCCGCGACGAGGTCTCCATGGACGTATGCCTTTCCCTCCATCTTGCAGATTCGCTGCTTCAGGCGGAGCAGGTTCAGCTCGAACCGGAGCTGGTCTCCCGGCCGCACGGGCTTGCGGAACTTGGCGTTGTCGATCCCCATGAAGTAGACGAGCTTGTCCTTGGGGCGCTCGACGGTATTGAGGAGCAGCACGCCGCCGCACTGGGCCATCGCCTCGATGATCAGGACCGCGGGCATGATCGGGTGCCCCGGGAAGTGCCCGACGAAGAAGGGCTCGTTGATCGTGACGTTCTTGATGCCGACGACGCGGTCGGCCGTCAGACTGAGGATCCGGTCGATCAGGAGGAGCGGGTAGCGGTGCGGCATGATCTCCATGATCGCCATGATGTCGAGCTGGATCGGGCTCTGGTCGCCGTTCCGCTTGAGGAGCAGGCTGCCCGGCTCTTCCCCCGCGTTCAGTCGCTGGACGAACCGGACGTTCGACGCGTGGCCCGACTTCACCGAGAGGAAGTGCCCCCGGGCCGGCCGTCCCAGGAGGTAGAGGTCCCCGAGGAAGTCGAGGATCTTGTGGCGGACGAACTCGTCGTCGAACCGGAGCGGCTCCTGGTTCAGGATCCCGTCCGGGCGCACGACGACCGCGTTCTGGAGTGTGCCCCCCTGGATCATCCCCCTCGCGCGCAGGGCCTCCACGTCTCGCTCGAGGACGAACGTGCGCGCGGGCGCGATCTCCCGGACGAACGTGTCGGGCGTGATGTCGTACGTCGCGTACTGCGTGCCGCGAAAGGCGTTCTCGTACTCGATCGTGAACGTGACGCGAAGGCCCTCGTGAGGCAACGCGACCAGGATCACGCCCCCCTCTTCGTAGCGCACCGGCTCGCGGACCCGGAAGTAGCGGCGGGGCGCCGGCTGCTCGACGATGCCCGCCTGCTCGAAGAGCGCGACGTAAGGACGCGCGCTCCCGTCGGGCGGCTCCGGGGGTTCCTTGGCGTTGAGCGCGATCTCGAGATTGTCGATCTCCAGACCGGCCGCCGCCGCGAGGATGTGCTCGACGGTGTGCACTTCGGCGTCGCCGTTCTTGAGGATGGTCCGGCGCATCTGATCGGTGTCGGCGCGCGCGTTGCGCGGCGAGACCGGAATGGCCGGCGCTCCCGGGAGGTCGGTCCGCACGAAGCGGAGGCCCGACCCGGGGGGCGCGGGGCGGAACTCGACGTGGCAGGCGACGCCGGTATGGAGCCCGACGCCGTCGTAGGAGACGGCGCGCGCGAGCGTGCGCTGGTTCGGGACGCTCACGGCGACGGTTGCTTCCCCTCCAGCTCCTCGATCCGGCGCCTGAGCTCGCGGACGGTGCGGGTCAGATCCGGAAGGTTCCGGAGGCTGGCCTCGATCCGCTTCGCCTGTCCGACCGGAAGAGCCGGATAGCCGAACAGCTTCTCGCCCGGCTTCACCGACTTCGAGACGCCGGATTTGGCGCCCACCTGCGCGCCGGCGCCGATCTCGATGTGGCCGACGATGCCGACCTGGCCGGCGAGGACGACCCCCTCGCCGATGCTCGTGCTCCCGGAAATGCCGACCTGCGCCACGATGATGCAGTTCGGTCCGATCTGCACGTTGTGCGCGATCTGGACGAGGTTGTCGATCTTGCTCCCGCGGCCGATTCGCGTGGTGCCGGTGGTGGCACGATCGATCGTGACGCACGCGCCCACCTCGACGTCGTCCTCGACGACCACGTTCCCGACCTGCGGCAGCTTCCGGTAGATCTCCCCGTCGCGGACGAACCCGAATCCGTCGCTCCCGATCACCGTACCCGAGTGGACGATCACGCGCGCTCCCAGCACGCAGTCCTCGCGCAGCGTGACGTTCGGATGGAGCCGCGTCTGGGCCCCGATGGAGGCGCGCGGCCCGACGTAGCAGCCGGGGCCGATCCAGGCGCCGGGGCCGATCATCGCCCCCGACTCGACCACCGCGGTGGCCCCCACGATGGCGGAGGCGTCGACGCAGGCGTCGCCCGTGACCACCGCGCTCGGATGGATTCCCGGAGCCGGTCGCGCCTCCTCCCCCTGGAAGAGGTGGACCGCCTTCAGGAACGCGAGGTAGGGGTTCGGGTTCTGGAGCAGCGGTTTTCCGATCGCGCGGTGGTTCTCCGCGACGATCACGGCGGAGGCTTCGGTCTGCTCGAGGTAGGGTTCGTAGCGCGGATTCGCGAGGAACGTCAGATCCCCTTCCCGCGCCTCCCGGATGCCCGAAACCCCGGTGATCTCGACGGAGCCGTCGCCGATCACCACGCCGCCGATCGCCCGCGCCAGCTCGTCCAAGGTGATCCGGACGCAGGGCCCGGGGCGATCGGGCGAATCGGCCGTCAGGAGACCGCTCCTTCGATCCCCGCTACTGCCCTCCGGTCGTTCCACCCTTCCCGCCGACGCTCTTGATTCCGGTCTCATCCTCCGTCCTAAGCTCGCTCAAGACCCGGTCCGTCAGGTCGAGCGACTTGTCGCCGTAGACGACGTTCCCGTCGGCCGCGTCGAGGATGAGGGAGAAGGCCTCATCCGTCCCGATGTCCGCCACGATGGCGTGGACTCGATCGATGATCGGCTTCAGATACTCTTCGTTCAGCTTGGTGATGCGTCCGTTGGGTCCCCAGTTGGTCTGAACGAACGCCTCGTATTCGCTGATCTTCTTCTGGAGCAATTGGTTCTGCTCGTCCTTCTTCGCCTCGCTCAGCATGGGACCCTGCTGGTCCAGCTTCCTCTGGAGGTCGTCGATCTCGTTCTTCTTCTCCCGGGCCGTCTTGCTCAGGTCCTGGACTTCCCGGTTGAACGACTCCTGGGCCTCCTGAGTTTTGCGATAGTCGGCAAAGATCCGATCCGAGTCAATGAAGCCGATCTTGAGCTCGGCCGCCGCCCGACCAGGGACGGTCGCGACAACCCCCAAGCTTAGCAAGAGGACCCAGACTAGCCTACCCCCGAGACGGTGTCGATACATATCCTAACCTCTTTATCTAGAATGTGTTACCAAGCTGGAAGTGGGTCTCCCAGCGACCCCCTTCTTCGCGGTCGAAGCCGTAGCCGACGTCGAACCCGACGCGGCCCAGGGCCGGTATCTCCATGCGGATGCCGAACCCCGCCGACTTCCGGAGATCCCCCAGGTCCAGGTCCCGGGTCGAGTTCCAGGTATTCCCCCCCTCGAAGAAGAGGAGGCCGTGGAGAGGGTCGGCGATCGGAAACTGGAGCTCGGAGGTGAGAATGAGCATGCTCCGGCCCCCCGGATAGCGGTCGAGCACGCGCCCGGTCACGGGGTCCTTGGTGATGTTGTCGCGTGGCACCACGTAGTAGTCCGGGTAGCCCCGCAGGTAGTCGTACGTGGTTCCCCCCAGGCGGAAGCGCTCGTAGTCGGGAACGGTCGATCCGGCCAGGTAGCCCGCCTTTCCGCGCAGCATCAGGGTGAAGGGGGTCCGGAGGCGCGTGTAGTTCTTCAGCTCCAGGATCTCCTTGGTGAAGTGCTCCACGCCGCCGAGGAACGAGCCCGCCACCTCGTTGGTCCACTGGAGCTTCGACCCGCGCGACGCGTAGAACGGGTTGTCGGTGCTGTTCCGCGTGAAGGAGAGCGTGACGCTGCTCACGCGGCGGGGCCACTTCGTGTCGCGCAGGGACTGGAGATTGGACGGCTCCCCCGGAGCGAACGCCCGGATGTTCTGGAGGGTCACGTCGCGCAGATCGTAGGAGACAGCCCCGCGGGTGTAATCGGGCCAGGGCAAGGGCCGCCCCAGCTGGATGCCGCCGCCGCGGTCCTTCCGGTCGTAGAAGTCGAGATCCTGTTGCGTGTTGAAGAGGTCGAAACCGACCGAGAGGGGCGTATCGTGGAACCACGGCTCGGTGTACGAGATCTCCGCGTCGTTCCGCTGGCTCCCCCGCTCGAGGCGGATCGAGATGCTCTGGCCGTTCCCGAACAGGTTGTTGTGCCCCAGCTCAAGGAAGCCGGTCAGCCCGGATTGGCTGGAGAACCCGGCTCCGGCGCTCGCCGTGCCGGTCTGCTTCTCCTGGACCTTGAGCGTGAGGTTGATGTCGGCGCTGTCGCCCGTCGGCTCGTAGTCCACGTTCACGTCCTGGAAGAAGCCGAGCCCGAAGATGTCGCGCTGGGTGCGCATGAGCGTGGAGCGGCGGAAGGTGTCGCCCGGGCGCACGGTCGCCTCGCGCCGGATGACGTTCTCCTTGGTGCGCGTGTTCCCCACGATCTTCACGTCGGCGACCCGGGAGCGCGCCCCCTCCTGCACGGCGAACTGCACGTTCACGATGGAATCGCGGTCCGAGAACTTGGGGTCGATCGAGAGGAAGAGGTACCCCTGCTCCTGGTAGAGCGAATAGGCCGACTCGAGCGTCTTCTGGATCTGCGTCTCGTTGTACGGCGTGTCGGGCCGCGGGAGCGTGACCGTCTCGAGCGCGGTCGTCGGGACCGCCACGTTGCCGGTCCAGCTGATCTGGCCGAACCGGTAGCGGGGGCCCTCCCGGACGTAGACGTGCAACGCGACCCCTTTGCCGTCGGGCGTTTCGACCGTCGTGATCGAGTCGACCTCGCCGTCCCGGTAGCCGCGGCTCCGCATGTAGAGGCGGAGCCCGGTCTCGTCCTGCTCGATCTGCGACGGCTTGTACGTGCCGCTCTTCAGGAATCCGGGCGTCCGGCTCTTCATCGACTTCCGGAGCCCGTCGTTGGAGAGGTGGTGGGCGCCGTGGATCACGATGTCGCGCACCTTCTGCTTCGCCCCTTCGTCGACCTGGAAGACGACCGTCACGGCGCCCGGCGCGAAGGGCCTCGTGGTCGGGGTCACGACGGCGCGCGTGTATCCCTCGTCGGCGTAGGCGTCCTTGATCTTCCGGGCGTCGAGATCGAGGATCCCCTGGTCCACGAGCTGGCCGCTCGAGACGGTGATCTTCTCCTTGAGCTTCGACGCCTCGATCTTCTTCGCCCCGTGGAACTCCACCGCCTGGACGCGCGATCGCTCCGAGACCGCCACGTTCAGGTCGACGCCCGAGGGCGTGTCGTCGTCGAGGACCTTCACGTCGGTGAAGAGCCCGGTGCCGAAGAGACGCCGAACGCCGTCCGAGACCGCGCTCGGATCGTAGGGGTCGCCGGCCTTCAGGCCGAAGGTGCGGAGGATGACGAGCGAGTCGACGTTGAGGAAGCCACTCGCCCGGATGGCGTGGATCGCCTCGGCCGTCCGCGGCGCCGCCGCGGGGGGCAGATGGAGGCCCGCCGCCGCGCTGTCGATCGGGGTCTCGCCGGGCGGGGGTCCGGAAGCGGGCTGGGCGCGCGCCGGTCCGGGGCGGGAGCCGCCCAAGAGCACGATCCCGGCGGCGAGCGCCACGAGCGCGCGCCCGCATCCGGGGAGGACGGCGCGGCGCGCTCCGCCTCTCGGGACGCGGCCGGCCGTCGAGTCGAGCGGCGGACGAATCAAGAGGCGAACGTCAGCTCGTCGCCGGCACGGGAGATCACCACGTCGCTGCCTTCCTTGAGCTTTCCGCGCAGAACGTGCTCCGAGAGGGGGTCCTCGATGAGCTTCTGGATCGCGCGCTTGAGCGGCCGGGCACCGAGCGCGGCGTCGAACCCCTTCTCGACGAGGAGGTCGACCACCGACGGCTCGAATCCGATCTTCACCCCGTTCAGGCGCAGGCGTTCCGCGACCTGCTCCAGCAGGATCTGCGTGATCTGCTCCATCTGAGGACGCGACAGCGCGTGGAAGACGATCGCCTCGTCGATCCGGTTCAGGAACTCCGGATTGAAGCTCCGCTTCAGCTCCTCGAGGATGGTCCGCTTCATGTTGTCGTACGTTGAATCCTCGGTGTGTTCCTGGAAGCCCAGGCCGCGCGAGCCCTTGATCTGGCGCGCCCCGAGGTTCGACGTCATGATCAGCACGGTGTTCTTGAAGTCGACCCGCCGCCTCAAGCTGTCGGTCAGCATCCCATCGTCCAACACCTGCAAAAGGATGTTGAAGACGTCGGGGTGGGCCTTCTCGATCTCGTCGAGCAGCACGACCGAATAGGGTTTCCGGCGCACCTTCTCGGTCAGCTGGCCGCCCTCCTCGTGTCCGACGTAGCCCGGGGGGGCGCCGATCAGGCGCGACACCGAGAACTTCTCCATGTACTCGGACATGTCGATGCGGATCAGCGCGTCGGGATCGTCGAAGAGGAACCGCGCGAGCACGCGCGCGAGCTCCGTCTTTCCAACCCCGGTCGGCCCGAGGAAGATGAACGATCCGATCGGCCGCCGCGGATCGCGGAGACCGGCCCGGTTCCGACGGATGGCGCGGCTGACCGCCGCCACCGCCTCGTCCTGTCCCACGATCGACTTCCGGAGCTCGTCCTCCATGCGGAGGAGTTTCTCCGACTCCTTTTCCTCGATGCGCGAGATCGGGATCCCGGTCATCCTCGAGATGACCTGAGAGATCAGCTCGGCGTCGACGGCGACCTCCGTCTCGTGCTTCGTCTCGTTCCAGTTCTTCTTGTGCTCCCGGAGCTTGGCGCGGAGGTCCTTCTCCTTGTCGCGGAATCGGGCCGCCTTCTCGAACTCCTGCTGCTGGATCGCGGCCTCCTTCTCCTTCGCGACCTCCTCGACCTGCTTCTCCAGCTCGCGCACCTCGGTCGGGATGGCCGAGATCGAGAGACGCGCGCACGCGCCCGCCTCGTCGATCACGTCGATCGCCTTGTCGGGCAGGAACCGGTCGTTGATGTAGCGGTCGGCCAGCTTGACGGCGGAGACGATCGCCTCGTCGGTGTACTTCGAGCCGTGGTGCGCCTCGTACTTGTCGCGCAACCCGAGAATGATCTGGATCGTCTCCTCGACCGACGGAGGGTCCACCATGATCGGCTGGAAGCGGCGCTCCAGGGCGCCGTCCTTTTCGATGTACTTCCGGAATTCGTCCAGGGTGGTCGCGCCGATGCACTGGAGTTCCCCGCGGGCCAGGGCCGGCTTCAGCATGTTGGAGGCGTCGATCGCCCCCTCGGCTCCGCCGGCGCCGACGATCGTGTGGAGCTCGTCGATGAAGATGATCGTGTCCTTCGACTCGCGGATCTCGTTCATGACCGCCTTGAGCCGCTCCTCGAACTGCCCGCGGTACTTGGTTCCCGCGACGACGGCGGCCAGGTCGAGCGTCACGATCCGCTTGTCCTTCAAGGTCTCCGGCACGCGATTCTCCACGATCCGCTCGGCCAGCCCTTCGGCGATGGCGGTCTTCCCCACCCCCGGCTCGCCGATCAGGATCGGGTTGTTCTTCTTCCGGCGGGAGAGGACCTGGATCACGCGTTCGATCTCGGACTCGCGCCCGATGATCGGATCGAGCTTGTTCTCGCGGGCCAGCGCCGTGAGGTCCCGGCCGAACTGGTTCAAGGCCGGGGTTTCGACCTTGCCTTCTCGCTCGGGCTGCGCCACGGACGGGGTCCCTCCCAGGAGCTTCAGCGTCTCCTCCCGCACCTTCTTGCGATCGACCCCCAGCTCGAGGAGGACCCGCGCGGCCACGCCTTCGCCTTCCCGGATCAACCCGAGCAGCAGGTGCTCGGTTCCGACGTAGTTGTGCCCGAGCTGGCGCGCCTCGTCGACCGAGAGCTCCAGCACGCGCTTGGCCCGCGGGGTGAACGGAATCTCCCCGATGGTCAGCGTGCCGCCCGTCGACGCGACCATGCTCTCGACCGCCTGGCGAATCGCGTCGAGGTCGAGGCCGAGATTGTTCAGAACGGTCGCGGCGATCCCCTCGCCCTCCCGGATCACGCCCAGGAGGAGGTGCTCCGTCCCGATGTAGTCGTGCTGCAACCGGGCGGCCTCCTCGCGGGCGAGATACATCACCTTTCGCACACGTTCCGTGAACTTGTCATGCATGGATGAAGACCTCCGCCTCTCGCTAGTTGGAGCTCGCGCCGTCGCCGGCGCCGTCGAGCAGGCCGCGGACGTACTCGGCCCGCACGACGTTGCGCTCCCTCTGTTCCATTTCACGCCCAGCGAAGAGCTGCAGGTGCGCCGGCTGGGTGCGGATCAGCATCTCGTTCAAGGTCTGCACGTCGGTGAGCCCGTCCATCTGCAGCGCCACGCCGAAGCGGACGGCCGAGGAGAGGTTCACCACTTCCTGGGACGTGATCACGCGGCTGTGCCGCAGCGTCCCGTACGCCCTCCAGATCTTGTCCTCGACCTGGACGCGGGCGTCCTTCACCAGCTCTTCCCGGGCGCGCTGCTCGTAGTCGATGATCTGACGGGTCACGCGCTCCAGGCTGTCGACCGTCTCGCGCTCGCTCTGGCCCAGGGTGGTCTGGTTCGAGATCTGGAAGAAGTTCCCCATGATCTGCGAGCCCTCGCCGTAGAAGCCCCGCACCGCGAGGCCGACCTGCGTGATCCCCTGGAGCACCTTTCCGATCTGGCGCGTGAGCACCAGGGACGGCAGGTGGATCAGGACCGACGCGCGCATTCCGGTGCCGGCGTTCGTCGGGCAGGCGGTCAGGTAGCCCAGATCGTCGTTGAAAGCATAGTCGAGGTCCTGCGCCAAATCATCATCGATGGCGTTGACCGACTCCCACGCGGAGCGGAGCTGGAACCCCGACGCGAGCGCCTGGAGCCTCAGATGATCCTCCTCGTTCACCATCAGGGAGACGCTCTCGTCCGGAATGAGGAGGAGCCCGCGCAGCTTGCCGTTGTCCGCCAGGTCGGTCGAGATCAGGTGTCGCTCGACCAGGAACTGGCGGTCGAGCGGCGTCAGCTCCCGCATCTGGAGGGCCGTCGAGGCCTGGAGCGCGGGAGTCTTCCGCACCGCGGTCACCGTGCTCGAGTAGACCATCGCCAGCTGCTCCTCGCGCGCGCGATGCGTAAACGGCACGTCCTTCAGATTCCGAGCCAGGCGTACCCGGGTGGAGAGCACGACGTCCGAGGACGGACCGCTCCCGTCGAGCCAGCGGCCCAGCGTCTGGGCGAGCGGCACGAGCTTCACGCGGACTCCTTCCCGCGGCTCGCGGCCGGGCCGCCCTCCGCCTCCGTGGGCGGGCCCTCGCGCGTCTCGATCGCCCGGATCTGGTCGCGCAGCGCCGCCGCGGCCTCGAATTCCTCGCGCTCGATCGCGCGCTGCATCTCCTCGTGGAGCCGCTGGATCTCGCGGCGGAGCGCGACGCGCTCCGAGTCCCGCTCGGGCGTCTTCCCGACGTGCTTGGTGCTGCCGTGGATCCGTCTTAGGAGCGGCCGGAGCTGGGTGCGGAACGTGGCGTAGCACTCGGAGCAGCCGAGACGGCCGGTCTCGCGGAAGTTGGAGTAGACGAGCCCGCACTTCGGGCACTGGACGCGCCCGATCTTGGCCTCTTCCCCGACCCCCGCCTGGTCGACCATGCCCGCCAGGAGATCCCCGACGGAGAACTTGGACTTCAGGAGCGGAACGTGGTACCCGCGCTCTTCGGCGCACTTCTCGCAGACGTGATACTCCGACTTCTTGTTGTTCACGATCTCCGTGAAGTGGACGATGGCCGGCCGCTTTCCGCAGAGCTGACACTGCATGGGTCGCTTTCCTCTCCCCCCGGGGAATCCTACTCTTTAGATGCCTGCTGCTTACAGAATCATCGGCGCCAAACGGCCATCCTCAAGGGAGAGGACGCTCCCGGCCGATCGCGCAACATCCATGTTATGTGTCGCAATGACAATGGCTTGACGCTCATCGCGCCGATACCGTTCGAAGATTTCGAGAAGCGCCCCCGTCGCGGCTCGGTCGAGATTGCCGGTCGGCTCGTCGGCGAGGAGCACCGCCGGCTTGAGATGCAAGGCCCGCGCCACCGCGACGCGCTGCTGTTCCCCGCCCGAGAGCTCGGCCGGCTTGTGCTCGGCGCGCGCCTCGAGGCCGAGGTCCCGGAGGAGGCCCTCCGCCCGGTCCCGGGTCTGGGCGGCCGGCCGGCCGGCGATCCACCCAGGCATCATCACGTTCTCGAGCGCTGTGAATTCCGGCAGGAGCTGGTGGAACTGGAAGACGAACCCGACGGCGCGGCAGCGGAGCCGGGAACGCCCCTCCTCGTCGAGGTCGGTCATCGACGTCCCGCCGACCACCACGCGTCCGGCCGACGGGCGGTCGAGCCCGCCGAGGAGGTGGAGCAGCGTCGACTTCCCCGATCCCGACGCTCCGACCACCGCCACCATCTCCCCGGGGGCGACGCGAAGGGAGGCGTCCCGGAGGACGGTGAGGGGCGCCATCCCCTCATCGTACGTCTTCGCGAGTCCGACGGCTTCGAGGGCCGGCGGGCCGCCGTCCCCCGCGTCACTCATAACGGATCGTCTGGACTGGGGCGAGCCGCGCCGCCTGCCACGCCGGATAGAGGCTCGCCACGAAACAGGTCGCGGTCGCCGCGACCGCGACGAGCGCGAAGTCGGTCCAGTCCATTTTCACGGGCAGCGTGTCGATGAAGTAGATCTCGCCCGGGAGGTGGAGGAGCTTGTACCGGCCGAGCGCGTAGGAGACGCCGTATCCGGCCAGGAGCCCCAGGCTCGTCCCGCAGAACCCGACGAGCGTCCCCTGCAGGAGGAAGATCTGGAGGATTCCCCGCGGCGTCACCCCCATGGTGCGCAGTACCCCGATGTCCCGGCGCTTCTCCAGCACCAGCATGACCAGGCTCGACACGATGTTCACCGCCGCCACGATCACGATGAGGATCAGGATGGTGAACATCACCGCCTTTTCGATCCGCATCCAGGCGAAGAGATTCCGATTCAGGTCGATCCAGTTGGTGACCCGAAAGCCGGTGCCGAGCGCCCGCTCGAGGAGCCGGGAGTCGTCCCGCGCGCGGAACATGTCGGGGATCCGGAGCTGGTAGCCGGTGATCTCCCCCCCGATCCCGAAGAAATCCTGGGCCGTCCGCATCAGGACCACCCCGAACGAGGAATCGTACTCGTAGAGGCCCGACTGGAAGATCGAGCTGACCCGGAGCCGCATCGAGCGCGGGACCCCGCCCAGCACGCCGCCCGGCTCCTCCGTCGGCAGGCTGATCAGGATGACGTCGCCGCGCGTGACCCTGAGCCTGAGCGCCAGCTCCTGGCCCAGCGCGATCCCCGGCATGTCACCCCCGTCGAACGCGTCGCGGGAGGGAGCGACGTGCGACAGGATGTCGGTGACGCGCACCTCCTCCCGCGGATCGACTCCCTTCAGCACCATGCCGTCGACGCCGTGGCGCGACGCCACCATCACCTTACCGTAGACGAACGGAGCGATCTCGGCGTCCGGCAGGGACGTCCGCATCGTCAGGACGGCGGCCGGATCGGGCGCGATCGGACGGTCGTCCGCCGAGAAGACGGCGATGTGGGCGTTCGTGCCGGCGATCCGGCGCTGCACCTGGTCCTCGAAGCCGTTCATGACGGAGAGGACGATCGTGAGGGCGGCGACGCCCACGAAGACCCCGCCGACGGCCAGGAGGCTGACCAGGGTGATGAAGTTGAGCCGCCGCTTCGACCGGAGGTAGCGCGACGCGATGATCCAGACGTAACCCATCCGTGGGCGGCGCGGGCGCGCGCCGCTAGCCCCCCTCGCCTTCCTCGGGACGCATGTGCGGGAAGAGGATCACGTCGCGGATCGAGCGCTGGTCGGTCAGGAGCATCACGAGGCGATCGACCCCGACCCCGACGCCTCCCGTCGGCGGCATCCCGATCTCGAGCGCGCGCAGATAGTCCTCGTCGAGCATCTGCGCCTCCTCGTCACCCCGGGCGCGCTGCTCCATCTGGGACTCGAACGCCCGGCGCTGCTCGGCGGGGTCGTTCTGCTCGGAGAACGCGTTCGCGAGCTCCATGCCGGCCACCACGACCTCGAAGCGCTCCACGACCGTCGGGTCGCCGCGCTTCGCCTTGGCCAGGGGCGAGACGTCGCGCGGGTGGTCGAGCAGGAAGGTCGGCGCCTGGATCCCCGGCTGGACCCGCTCCGAGACCACCTCGTCGAGGATGCGCCCCCAGCCGAACGACGGGTCGCAGGCGACGCCGTGCCGGAGGGCGAGCGCGCGCAGGTCGGATTCGCTCTCGGGCACCGCCGGGACGTCCAGGGCCGCCGCGGCGGCCTCCTTGTAGCGAAGGCGGCGCCAGGGCGGCGCGAAGTCGATGGTTCCCTCGCCACGGGGCACGATGGTGCCGCCGTGGAGGGCCCGCACCACGTGGACGATCAGGTCCTGGGTGACGTCCATCATGACCTCGTAGTCGGCGTACGCCTGGTAGAACTCGAGCATCGTGAACTCGGGGTTGTGACTCCGGTCGATCCCCTCGTTCCGGAAGTCCTTGCCGATCTCGTAGACCCGGTCGAGGCCCCCCACGATCAGCCGCTTCAGGTAGAGCTCGTCGGCGATCCGAAGATAGAGCGCCATGTCGAGCGCGTTGTGGTGCGTCACAAAGGGCCGCGCCGTGGCGCCGCCGTAGAGCGCCTGGAGCACCGGCGTCTCGACCTCGAGGAAGTCGCGCGCGTCGAGGAACTCCCGGATCGCGCGCACGATCGCGCTCCGCGCCCGGAACACGGCGCGCACGTCGTCGTTCACGACCAGATCGGTGTAGCGCTGGCGGTAGCGGATCTCGACGTCGGTCAGGCCGTGCCATTTCTCGGGAAGCTGGCGGAGCGACTTCGCCAGGAGCGTCACGCGCGCCGCCTTGACGGTGATCTCGCCCGTCTTCGTCGTGAAGACGGTGCCCTCGACGCCGATCCAGTCGCCCAGGTCGAATTCGGTCGCCTCGGCGTATCCCTCGGCGCCCAGCGCGTCCTCGCGAAGGTAGACCTGGAGGAGGCCGTCCCGATCCTTCACGTGGGCGAACGACGCCTTGCCGTGCCCCCGCTTGGTCATCAGGCGCCCCGCCACGCGCACGACCTCGCCCGAGGCCTCGAGCGCCTCGTGGTCCGCCCGCACGCGGCCCGACCGGTGCGTGACGTCGTAGCGGTAGGCGTACGGATCGGCTCCACGCCCGATCAGTTGGTCGAGCTTTTCGCGGCGGATATCGTGGACGGACACGGCGCTCCGGGGGCGAGAGTTCCGGCCGCGACGAATCGCGGCGGAACGCCGGATCACGCGGCAAGTCGGAGGATTCTAGGGAGTGAAGCGGGACGGGTCAAGCCTCGCGGCCGCCGCGGACTCCGATTCCGGTTCGGATTCGAACGCCGGCGCGTCCTCGCGCGCCCGGCCGCAGGCGGGACAGAAGCTCCAGTCGGGCGCCGCTCGCCGCCCGCACCCGAGACACGTGAGCGCGGCGCGCGTGCCGCAGTGCGGGCAGAAGGAGTACTCGAAGGAGACGGTCTGATGACAGCCGGTGCAGATGCGGCCGCCCTCGTCCTCGGTGGAGACGACGCGCGTCAGCTCCTCGAACGTCGTCTCGCCCGCCAGCACCTTGGAGAGGCCGTCCTGGCCGATCGTCACCATGCCGGCCTCGACCGCCGCGGAGCGGACCATCGCCTCGGTGGCGCCGGAGGAGACGAGGCGACGGAGCGCCTCGTCCATCTCGAGCACCTCGAAGACGCCGGTCCTTCCCCGGAACCCCGTCTGGGCGCAGAGATCGCAGCCGACGGGACGGTAGAGCACGAAGTCGCGCGCGTCCCGGCCGCTCAGCCCCAGGCGCCGGAGCACGTCCCCCGTGGGCACGTACGCGTCCTTGCACTTCGGGCAGAGCGTGCGCACGAGGCGCATCGAGACGACGCCGATCAGGCTCGACGCCACCATGTAGGGCGCCAGGCCCAGGTCGACGAGTCGCGTGACGGCCGACGCCGCGTCGTTGGTGTGCACGGTGGTGAGCACGAGGTGGCCGGTGATCGACGCTCGGAAGGCGATCTGCGCCGTGTCCGCGTCGCGAATCTCGCCCACCATCATGATGTCGGGGTCCTGCCGCAGCATGGCGCGGAGGACCGACGCGAAGGACTTCTTCCCGCGCTCGTCCACCTGGACCTGATTGACGCCGGGGATCTGGTGCTCGATCGGGTCCTCGGCGGTGACGATGTTCTTCGCCACCGTGTGGATCTGCTGGAGGAGCGAATAGAGGAGCGTCGTCTTGCCGCTTCCCGTCGGCCCGGTGACGATGAGAATTCCCTGCGGCCGGGCCCCGTACGCGCGCAGGCGCTCCAGGCCCTCCGGCGAGAGCCCGAGCGTGTCGAGGCGGAGGGCCGACCGCTCCTGATCGGCGATCCGGATCACGACCTTCTCCCCTTGCAGCGTGGGAAGGGTCGAGACGCGGAGGTCGATCCGGCGCCCCTCCGATTCCACGCGGATGCGCCCGTCCTGCGGCATCCGCTTCTCCGCGATGTCGAGGCTCGCGAGGATCTTGATGCGCGAGACCAGAGCGCCCTGGGTCCACTTGGGGAGCCGCTCCAAGTCCTGTAAGAGGCCGTCGACGCGGATCCGGACGGAGACCGCCTTCTCTTGAGGCTCGATGTGGATGTCGCTCGCCCGAAGCTCGACCGCGCGCGAGATGAGCCAGTTGGTGAGGCGGACGATCGGCGAGCCCGATCCCAGCCGCTCCAGCTCCTCCGGCGATTCGTCGGTGACCTCCTCCACCAGCTCGCGGACCTCGCGCGCCGGATCGTTCTTGATGATCGTCTCGAGGACCTGCACCACCGAGTCGTCCATGTGGTAGTAGCGCGAGATCGCCTCGAGGATCTCCGACGGCGGGGCGAGGACGGGGCGGACGAAGTAGCCGCTCTGGAACCGGATGTCCTCGAGGGCGGAGGCGTTCAGCGGGTCGGCCATCGCGACGCGGATGGTGTTCCGGTTCTCCACCTCGACGGGCATCGCGGTGTACTTCTTGGCGAGCTCTTCCTTGACGAGGGCGATGGCGCCTTCGTCGATGGCGAGGGAGGCCAGGTCGACGATCGGGAGGCCGAGCTGCTGGTGGAGGACGCGGCAGACGTCGCCCTCGGTCACCATGCCGCCGCGCGCGAGGATCTGCCCGAGCGGCTCCCGCGTCTGCCGCTGGCGCCTCAGCGCCTCCTTGAGCTGGTCCTCGTTCAGGAGGCCCGCCTCGAGGAGGTACTCGCCGAGCTTCTTTCGACGTCCGTTGTCCGTCACCGCCAGCGCTCCCCGCATCGTGGGACGACCATCCTGGGATTCCGACCCGCACGTCGTATAGCGCAAGCGTCATGCCACCGGGCCGGCGCGGGGACGCGGCGGGCAAGCGACCGCCTTCCAATGAGATGCGTGGCGGACGGGGGTTCGGGCGGCGGAGCGCGGGGGCGGCGCCGGCCAAAATCGTGCAAGACGCACGGCCGGCGGACGATTCGTGGCCGTCAGGAGCGGGCGTCTCGGGCGGGGATCCGCTCCAGGGCCAGCTTGTCCATCTCCTCGCCGAACCGCACCGAGTAGTCGCCGTCGAAGCAGGCGTAGCAGTGTCCGTCGGGGCGCTCGACGCAGGAGCGGAGCCCTTCCATCGAGAGGTAGCCCAGCGAATCGACGTGGAGGTACTTCCGGATCTCCTCGATCGTGTGCGAGGAGGCGATCAGCTCGCGGCGGTTCGGCGTGTCGATCCCGTAGTAGCAGGACCAGCCGATCGGCGGACTCGACACGCGGAAGTGGACTTCCTTCGCGCCCGCGCCCCGGAGCATCATGACGAGGCTCCGGCTCGTGGTGCCGCGCACGATCGAGTCGTCGACCACCACGACGCGCTTCCCCTCCAGGATGCTCCGGACCGCGTTGAACTTGAGATTGACGCCGAACGATCGCGTGATCTGCTCCGGCGCGATGAACGTGCGGCCGACGTAGTGGTTCCGGATCAGTCCCAGCTCGAACGAGAGCCCGGAGCGCTCCGCGAACCCGAGGGCGGCCGAGTTGCTGGAGTCGGGCACGGCGATCACGATGTCGGCGGCCGCCGGATGCTCCTCGGCCAGGCGACGGCCGAGACGGCGACGGATCGAGTCGACGCTCACGCCGAAGACGGTGCTGTCGGGGCGGGAGAAGTAGATCAGCTCGAAGACGCACGCGCGCGCCGGCTCCGGCGCCAGGACCCGGAACGATCGGACCCCCTGGCGGTCGATCCGCACCATCTCGCCCGGCTCGATCTCGCGAACGAAGTCGGCGCCGACGATGTCGAGGGCGCACGTCTCGCTGGCCAGGACGTGCGCGTCCCCGCGCCTCCCGAGACAGAGCGGTCGGAACCCGCGCGGGTCGCGGATCCCGAAGAGCGTGTCGCCCGCGAGCAGGACGAGCGAATAGGCGCCCTGGCAGCGGATCAGGGCGTCGGTGATCATGCGCTCGATCTCCGTCGCCTTCGACCGGGCGATCAGGTGGAGGATCACCTCCGTGTCGCTCGTGGTCTGGAAGATCGATCCCTGCTCTTCCATCTCGCGACGGAGCGCGAGCGCGTTCACGAGGTTCCCGTTGTGGCCGATCGCGAGCTGGCCCTCGCGGAAGTTGACGACGAGCGGCTGGGCGTTGTGGATCTGGTTCCGCCCGGTCGTCGAGTACCGGTTGTGGCCGATCGCCACGGTCCCCTTCAGGCGGTCGAGCGCGCCGCCCGAGAAGACGTCCGAGACGAGGCCCAGGCCCCGGTGTTCGCGGAACTCGCCGCCGTCGGTCGCGACGATTCCGGCGCTCTCCTGCCCGCGGTGCTGGAGCGAGTAGAGCCCCGCGTACGTGAGCCGGGCCGCGTTCTCCGCGCCCCAGATCCCGAAGACGCCGCATTCCTCGTGGAGCCGGTCCAAGTCCCCCGCTCCGATCGCCGCGCCCTGATCGTTCACCGATGACTCCCTTCGCCGTCCCGACTCACGCCGCGCGATACGCGGGGGCCGGATCGGCCAGAAACGCCTCGAGTTCCCGCCACGGCACGGCCCGCTCGATCGTGAGCGACGCCTCCGCGTGCGGGTTCACCAAGAGTCCGCGCCGGGTTCCCGACACGGGGCCGAGCGCCTCGTACGAGGAGCGCGCCGCGGGATCCCCGCCCGGCCCCTTCGTCCAGAGCCACCAGAGACGGGCGCGCCGGATGGCGCCGAGCCCCGCCAGGGGATGCTCGCGGCCGAGGCGGACGAGGAGCCCCTCGTCGCGCGTCTCCCCGCGCGGACGGGCCAGGATGCCCCAGGCGCCGTCCGGTGGCTCGAGCGAATCGCCCCGTTCCGCGGCGCGGAGGAACCGGTACCGCTCCTTGTTTGGATTCACGAAGAAGTTGCTCGACTCGATCGCATTGGCGAGCGGCGCCTCGAACGCGGCGGCCGCGGCTCCCGGTTCGGGCTCGAAGAGGTAGAGCTCCTCGCGCACGATCCGCGCGATCGCGATTCCCTCGGGGAGGAGCCCCCGCGCCGCGTCGAGCGCGGTCAACGCGGTGAGATCGCTGATCTTGAGCCGTGTCAGGAGGACGGCGCTCATCGGATCGCCCCGGACGGGACGGCCGCCCCCAGCCGCCGCGCGAGCGACTCGAAGAGGAAGCGCCCCGGACCGGGCCCCTCCAGGGCGTCGAACCGCCCCGCCGCCGCGCGCCGGCGGTCCCCCCACGGACCGGGCCAGTCGAGCGGCACGTGCTTGAGCTGAGCCGCGCGCTCGGGATGGGGCATGAGGGCGAGCACGTTTCCGGCCCGGTTGGTCAGCCCTGCCGCCTGGAGCATGGAGCCGTTCGGATCGTCGGGATAGGCGCGCGCCGGAGCGCCGTCGGCCGCGACGTATCTCAGGAGCGCGAGCCCCTCGCCCTCGATCGCGGCGCGGACGTCCGGATCGGCCGTCTCGAAGCGGCCCTCGCCATGGGCGATCGGGAGCGGAACCACCTCGCCGGCCGCGAGCGCCGACGTGAACGTTCCCCGTCCCGGACCCTCGCCGGCCCTGACGCGGATCCAACGGCAGAGGTATCCAGGGCGTCGCGGCGCGCGGTTCGGGGCGAGCGCCGCCTCGACGCGACCGGGACGAAGACCCGGCACGAGGCCCGCCTCCACGAGCACCTGCGCCCCGTTGCAGATGCCGACCACCGGCTTTCCGCTCTCCGACTCGCGCGCGATCCGCTCCACGGCGGGCAGTTTGGCGGCCACGGCTCCGGCGCGGATCCGGTCCTGGAACGCGAATCCTCCCGGAAGCAGGTAGGCGTCGAACTCCGAGAGCACCGACGCGGGCTCGTTGAAGCGGACGATCGCGGCCTCGATGCCCACCGCCTCGAGCGCGCGAACGCTCTCGTACTCGCAGTTCACGCCGGGAATCTGGAGCACCGCCACGCGCGCCATCGTCACTCCACGTACGGGCGGAGCGCGTCGCCGCGGATCCGCGCCATCTCCGCCAAGTCCAAGTCGACGAGCGCCGTGCCGGCGTCGAGGAGCCTGAGGCGGGGTTCGGGGATGGTCCGTCCGATCATCGTCGCGTCCACGCCGTGCCGCGCGAAGAGCGCGAGGAGCACGGGGAGCCGGCTCTTCGCCGCCTCCAGGAGGAACCCCGGCGCCTCGGAATAGAGCCGCACCTCGGGAGCGGCGCCCCCCAGGCCCGAGATCGGGATCTGGAGCCCGATGCCGCGCGCCCCGAACCCGCCGAGCGCCATCTCGAGCGCCGCGATCGCGAGGCCCCCCTCGGAGATGTCGTGGCACGCGAGCACGAGGCCGGCCCCGATCGCCTCGCGCACCGCGTTCATCCGCCGCCGTTCGAGATCGAAGTCCAGCGTCGGCAGCGCCCCGCCGGTTCCCCCGGTCAGGAGATGGCGGAGCTGCGACGCCCCGGTCCGATCCTCCCGCGCGCCGGTCAGGACGAGAACGCTCTCGCCTCCTCGAAGCGCCGTCGAGACGGCGACCGAATAGTCCTCGAGGACGCCGAGCGCCGCGACGATCGGCGACGGCTCGATGGCCCGGCCGCTCGACGATTCGTTGTAGAACGAGACGTTCCCGGAGACGACTGCGATCGGAGGACCCGCGACGCCCATCGGCGCCAGCGCGCGCGCCGCGTCGCCGAGCCCCTTCACGCTCCGCACGAACTCGTCGAATACCTCGGGATCCTCGGGGTTCCCGAAATTGAGACAGTCCGTGAGCGCCACCGGGCGCGCGCCGACCGCCGTCAGGTTCCGGACCGCCTCCGCCACGACGTGCGCGGCGCCCCAGTAGGGGTCGGCCGCGACATACCACGGGTTCCCGTCGACGGTGATCGCGCAGCCGAGGGGCGAGCCGGGGATCGGCGCGAGCACCGCGGCGTCCGCCTCCCCGGCGCGGATCACCATCCGCGCCTGCACCTCGGTGTCGTAGTAGCGAAGGATCGGCTCGCGCGACGCGACGTTGGGGGAAACGGCCATGCGCCGGAAGAACGCCTCGTGGTCGCGCACCGGCGGGAGCGGCGGCTCGGGCGCGGCGGCCCCGCGCGGCTTCTCCGCCCGCCGGTGCTCGATTCCCGCGGTGATCACCTCGACCGCGGCGTCGCAGACCGGCTGCCCCCCGCGGAGGATGCGGTAGCGGTCGTCGCTCCGCACGCGCCCGACGACGGCGGCCGCGGCGCCGTGATAGACGAGCGGGAGCGCGTAGTCCTCGTTGTAGATCGCGAGGAGCGCCGGCGCGACGCGCTCCGGCACGACGAGCGCGAACCGCTCCTGCGTCTCGGAGCAGGCGATCACCTCGGCCGGGTATTCGCCCGGCGCCGTCGGCACCCGGTCGAGGTCGACGTCCATCCCGAAGCCGCCCGCGGCGGCGAGCTCGCTCGACGCGCAGGCGATACCGCCGGCGCCGAGGTCCTTGAACCCGAAGGCGACGCCCTGGCCGTGGAGCCACGCGAGCGCCGCGCGATTCGCCTCGAAGAGCACGCGCTTCAGGAAGGGATCGGGCACCTGCACGTGCCCCCGCTGGCCCTCGGCCCCCTCGTCCAGGATGGCCGAGGCGAAGCTCGCGCCGCCGAAGCCGGTCTCGTCCGTCGGCTTGCCGATCAGAACGAGGACGTACGGCTCCCGCCGCGCCTCCTCGGGCACGCGGCTCCGCACCACGCGGTCGGCCCGCACGAGGCCGAGAGCGACCACGTTCACGAGGCAATTCTCGTCGAAGCGGGGCGAGAAGAAGACGTCGCCGCCGACGTTCGGGACCCCGAGCGCGTCGCCGTACTGCCAGATCCCGTCGATGACGCCCCGGACGATCTCGCGCACGGACCCGGCACGCGCCCCCTCGGGATCGCCGAAGCGGAGGGCGTCCATGACGCCGATCACCTCGGCGCCCATGCAGTTCACGTCGCGGACGATCCCGCCGATCCCGGTCGCGGCGCCCTCCACGGGGACCACCTGGGACGGGTGGTTGTGGCTCTCGTGCGCGATCACGAGCGCGTACTCGACGCCGCGATGCGATCCGAACCGCACCACGCCGGCGTCCTCGCCCGGACCGAGAATCACGTCGGGGCTCTCGGTCGGCAGGAACGCCTTCAGGACCCACCGGCTCGACTTGTAGGAGCAGTGCTCGCTCCACATCGTGTCGAAGATCGTCGCCTCGACGCGGGTCGGGTCGCGCCCGAGGAGCTCGAGCATGCGCGTCACCTCGCCCGGCGCGAGACGGAGCCCCGCCTCCGCGAGAAACGCCTTCACCGCCGCCGGATCGGCGGAGGAGAAGGGGATGGTCGGGACCTCAACGGTTCGCTGCAACGAACACCCCCAGAACACGATCGAAGATTCGATTCACGTGACGCACGAAGTAAGACGGGTCGAAGCAGCGCTTCAGATCCTCGGCGCTCAGGGTGCGCGCGACGACGGGGTCCGCGAGGAGCCGCGTCTCGAGATCGGGGGCCTCCCGCCAGGCCGCCATCGCGTGGCGCTGCACGATCGCGTAGGCCTCCTCTCGGGAGAGGCCGGCCTTGGTCAAGGCGAGGAGCGCGCGCTGGGAGTAGATGAGCCCGCGCGTCAGGCCTAGGTTCGCCCGCATCCGCTCGGGATCGACGCGGAGGCCCGCCAGGATCTCCCGCATCTGGCTCGCCATGAAGTCGGCGACCAGGAAGGAGTCGGGGAGGATCACCCGTTCCACGCTCGAGTGGCTGATGTCCCGCTCGTGCCAGAGCGCGACGTTCTCGAGCGCGGCGTGCGCGTTGGCGCGCAGGATCCGCGCGAGCCCGGAGACCCGCTCGCAGGCCACCGGGTTTCGCTTGTGCGGCATCGCCGAGGAGCCCTTCTGCCCTTCGCGGAACGGCTCCTCCGCCTCGAGGACCTCGGTCCGCTGAAGATGGCGGATCTCGACCGCGAACTTCTCGAGCGACGCCCCCAGGATCGCGAGCGCGGAAAGGAGCTCGGCCAAGCGGTCGCGCTGGACCACCTGCGTGGCCGCCGGCTCGGGCGAGAGCCCAAGCGACGCCATCACCTCCTCCTCGAGATCGGGGCTCAGGTGGGCGTGCGTGCCGACGGCGCCGGAGAGCTTCCCCACCGCCACCGCCTCGCGCGCGGTCCGGAGCCGCGCGAGCGCGCGCCCCAGCTCCTCGTACCAGACGAGCACCTTGAGCCCGAACGTGATCGGCTCGGCGTGGATGCCGTGGGTGCGGCCGACCATGATCGTCTCCCGGTGGCGGAGCGCCAGGTCCCGCGTGACGCCACGCAGCGCCTCGACCTCGGCGCCGAGCCGGTCGGTCGCGCGCACGAGCGTCAGCGCGAGGGCCGTGTCGACCAGGTCGGAGGAGGTCATGCCGAGATGGAGGAACCGGGCGTCCGGGCCCACCGTCTCGCCGACCTGCGTCAGGAAGGCGATCACGTCGTGGCGGAGGGTCGCCTCCAGCTCGTCGATCCGGCCCGGGTCGACGACGGCCGCCTTGCGGATCCGCGCCGTGACGCCCGCCGGCACGTCCCCGTGCCGCTCCATCGCCTCCGCCGCCGCCAGCTCCACCTCGAGCCACGTGCGGTAGCGGGCGTCGTCCGAGAAGAGCGCGGCCATTTCGGGGCGGCTGTAGCGCGGGATCACTCGGGGGCCTCCTCCAGCTTCATGCTGACCGTCTGGAGCTTCCCGTCCCGCTCGACGGAGAGGGAGATCGTGTCTCCCACGTTCGCGCCGAAGAGCGCGCGATACGCCTCCTCGACGTCGCGGATCGGCGTGCCGTTCACCTTGCGGATGATGTCCCCCACCTTGACGCCCGCCTTGTCGGCCGGGCTCCCCCGGTCCACGACCGAGACGTAGAGCCCGTTCCGGTCGTTCGTGCCGAGGCGCTCCGCGACGTACGGCGTCAGCTCCCACGTGCGGACGCCGATCCAGACGTTCCGCACCTTGCCGTACTTGATCAGCTCGTCCACGACCTTCTTCGCCGCGTCGATCGGGATCGCGAAGCCGATCCCCTCGGAGCCGCCGCTCTTCGTGAAGATGAAGGTGTTCACGCCGATCACGTCGCCGCGCGCGTTCACGAGCGGCCCGCCCGAGTTCCCGGGATTGATGGCCGCGTCGGTCTGGATCATGTTCTTGTAGATGCCGCCGCTCGAGCTCTGGGACTTGATGTCGCGGTGCGTGGCGCTGATCACGCCGGCGGTCACCGTCGGCTGCGTGTCGTTGAGCAGGAAGCCGAAGGGATTCCCGATCGCGATCGCCCACTCCCCGACCATCAGGTCGCTCGAGGTGCCGAGCGCCGCGACCGGGAGGTTCTGTCCGTCGATCTTCACGATCGCGAGGTCGTACTGCGGATGGCTTCCGAGCACCTTCCCGTCGAAACGGCGCCCGTCGGAGAGAATCACGGTGATCTTCTCGGCGCCGTGGACCACGTGCTCGTTCGTGAGCACGTATCCGTTCTTCGAGATGATGAAGCCGGAGCCCATGCTGGGGATCTGCTCGCGGTAGCGGTATTGCGGGAGCATGTCCCGGAAGAAGGGCTCGAAGAAGTCGTCGCCGAACGGGACCGGCGCCGTCTGGACGAGTCGCGTCTGCACCACGCTCAGCGTCACCACGGCCGGGCCGACCCGCTGGGCCGCCGCGACGATCGCCGTGCGGCGCGACGTGTCGAGCGCGGCGGGAAGAGCGGAGTCCGCGGGGGCCGCGGTCGAATCGGCGGCGGACGCCGTCCCGGCGCCGCTTCCGCCTCCGTCGGCTCCGGCGCGGATCGGCTCGCCGGTCGGCTTCGGCCGCTGTGTCGCGAGGAGCAGCGCGGCGAGGAGGAGGAACCCGAACAGGATGCCCGCGGCCAGGGTCGAGATCGACCAACCCGGGCGTCCCCGTTCGGGCGGCGAGGTGGCGTCAACCGACGACATTCGTGCGCTCCTTGGGGATCCACCCCACGCGCGGGTAGCGGATCCGCATCAGGTAGAGTCCATGGGCGGGAGCCGGCGGCGCCGCGGCGCGGCGGTCCCGTGCGTCGAGCGCGGCGCGAACGGCGTGCGCTCCGCCGCCCGCCTCCGCGGCGCGGAGCACCGTCGAGACGACGCGACGCACCATAGTGTACAGGAAGCGATCGGCCTCGATGTCGAATCGGTAGGCGCCGCCGCGGCCGCGCCATCGCGCCCGCGTGACCCGGCAGACGGGCGAGACGGCGTCCCCTCCCTGCTTCGAGAAGGTCGTGAAGTCGTGCTCCCCGAGGAGCGGCCCGGACGCGGCGTTGAGCCGGTCGGCCGGAACGCGGGTCGGTCGCACCCACGCGCGCTTTCGATGGAGCGCGGACGGCGGCGGCACGATCAGGTAGCGATAGGAGCGGCGCATCGCGCGGAATCGCGCGTGGAACCCGGGCGGCGCGTCGGCGGCCTCGACGACGCGGACGTCCTCGGGCAGGTGCGCGTTCAAGGCGGGGCGGAGGCGATCGGCCGTGAGGCGCGTCGTCAGGGTGAAGCTCGCGACCTGTCCCGCCGCGTGGCAACCCGCGTCGGTCCGCCCCGCTCCCGCGGTCCGGACCGTGGCGCCGGTGAGCCGCATCAGCGCGGACTCCAGCTCGCCCTGGACCGTCCGCTCGCGCGCCTGCTTCTGCCAGCCCGCGAACGCCGTGCCGTCGTACTCGATCACGATCCGGAACGCGGACTCCCGCGCGTCACCGTGCATGGATCATCCAGGTGGCGGCCACGGCCGCGCCGAGGAGCGCCGCCGCCTCGACCGCGCCGAAGCAGAGCGCGAGGCCGCTCCGGCGGGGCGCGCCGGGCGCGTAGCCTCGCGCGAGGAGCGCGTCGCCGTACGCGTCGCCGACGCGGAGCATCGTGGCGAGGAACGGAAGGAGCCACGCGGCGAGGTACCGCGCCCGCCCGCCCGCGCCGCGGCCGGCGCCGAGCCCGCGGGCGCGAATCGCGAGGTGCTGTTGCTCGGCCTCGCGAAGCGCGACGGGCAGGAGCGCCAGCGTCATCCGCCCGCTCTCGAACAGGACGGCCAAGGGCCGCGGACCGCGCGGCCCGGGGCGCGCGAAGAGCCACCGCGCGGCGCGCGGCAGGAACGACCGCGCCGCCCAGCGGGTCAGGTAGAGGAGTCCGAGGAGCCGGAGCGCGATGGCCGAGGATGGGGCCGCCGCTTCTCGCGGGGGCCTCCCGCCGAGGAGGAGATGCGCCGCGAAGACGATCGCCGCGAGGCCGAGGAGCGTCGCCTCCCCGCGGAGCGGCCGTCCCTCCACGCGGAGCGCCATCGCCATCGCCAAGGCGGCGAAGAGGCCGATCCAGAGGGGCGCGCGGGCGAACGAGACGCCGGCGCCGAGGAGCGCGCAGCAGACGAGGAGCGCCGCCGGATGAACCGGGCGCTTCGATTCCGGTGGATCGTGCGATGCTTCTTCGGACCGGGGCGAGCCGGGCACGGTCAGAGGGGCTCCCTTGTGTGCCGTCGGAGGTGGTTCGCCCTTCGAGCGCCCCACCTAAAGCATCACGATAGCCGGTCCCGCGGAGCCTGTCAACCGCGCGGCGCGCCGCCCACGCCCGGGCCCGCGCCGATCGGACGGAACCACGCCACGGCGATCAGGACCGCGATCAGCGCCAGCGAGATCGACGTCGTCCAGTCCCCCCAGCGCGCGAACGTCGTCGTGCCGACGCCTTCCCGCACCACGCCGGAGAGGACGGCCCGCGCGAAGAGCGGGGTCCGCGCTTCGACGCGGCCGTAGGGGTCGATGAACATCGAGACGCCCGTGTTGGCGCAGCGCGCGAGGCCCATGCCCAGCTCCACGGCGCGAAGGATCGCGAGGTCGGCGTGCTGCACCGGGCCCGCGGTCTTCCCGAACCACTCGTCGTTGGTGATGTTGACGAGGTACTGGGCCCCCTCGACGGCGTAGCGGCGCGCGTGGTCGGGAAAGATCGACTCGAAGCAGATGAGCACGCCGAACGCCGGGCCCGCGCCGAGGAAGACGACCGGGCGCGTGCCGGGCGTCCACTCGGCCTGGCCCAAGTCCACGTGGCCGAGGAACGGGAAGAAGGTCTGGAACGGGATCCGCTCGCCAAACGGAACGAGATGGATCTTCTCGTACTGGCCCCAGAGGCGTCCCGAGGCGAGGACGAGCCCGGCGGCGTTGTACGTGAGCACGTTCCCGTGGGCGTCGAGCTGCGCGTCCGGATAGCCGAGGAGGATCGGCACGCCGATCTCCTGGGCGAGCGACTGGAGCCGCTTCATCTTCGCCGGCTCGAGGCGCACGTAGAAGGGGAGCGCGGTCTCCGGCCAGATCACGAGATCGGGCCGCGGCGAGAACGCCGCGGCGTCGCGCGTCAGCCGCTCGATCCGCGCCACCACCGAATCCTGGAGCGCCGGCGCCCACTTCTCCCCGCTGGGGACGTTCGGCTGCACCAGGGCCACGCGCGTGAGCGGCGCCGGCGCGGCGTGGCGGATCCGGTTCGAGCCCCAGAGCGGCGGGAGCGCCACCGTCGCCGCGACCACGATCGAGAGGAAGATGCGGGGCGCGACACCGCGCGCGACGATCAGCCCCGCGACGAGCGCGTTCACCGTCACGACCCAGAGGGTGAGCCCGGACGCGCCGGCGATCGAGGCGCCCTGGATCCACGCGGGGTGCTGCGCGAGCGCGTAGCCCGCGTTGCCCCACGGACAGCCGAGCTCCCCCGAGGACTTGAGCCACTCGGCCACCATCCACGCGCACGGCGCCGTGACGAGCACCGGCCATCCGAGCCGCCGCCGCACGAACCGGACGATCCACCCGAAGAACGCGACGTAGAGCCCGAGGTAGAGACCGAGCGTGAGGAGGGCCGGGTAGATCAGCACGGGGTGCGTCATCGCGCTCGCCGGGAGGCGGACGATCCACCAGAACGTGAGGACGTAGTAGACGATCCCCATGATCCACGGCGCCCACCGCGCGCCCCGCGGAGCGCGAGCGGGATCGTCCGGCCCGGGCGAGCCGTGGTGGAGGGCGACGAACAGGGGCACGAGGGCGACGAAGGCGAGCGGCCAGAGCCCGGCGTTCGGGAAGGCGAGGCTCAAGAGGACCCCGGACGCGGCCGCGGCGAGCGGCCCGCGGAAGGCCCTAATGGAGACGGACCTCGCGACGCGTCTCGGCGGACTGATAGATCGCGTCGATGACGCGCATCAGCTCCAGCCCTTCCTCGGGCGTGGCGAGCGGGCGCTCGCCCTGGGTGACGCAGCGGATGAAGTGGTCGAGCTCGGCTTCGTACGACTGCTTGTAGACGTTCTTGGTGGAATCCTGCGCGGGCGTCACGTCGAGCAGGTTCCCGCCCAGCTCCTTCATGACGCGGAACGGCTTCAGGAGCGCCGCCCCGTGGGTGCCGTACAGGTTCAGGTATTCGAAGTTGTTCTTGAGGAGGAGCGCCCACGAGACCTCGAGCGTGAGCGACGCGCCGTTCCCGAGGATCAGGAACGCCGCGACCGTGTCCTCGACGTCCTCGCGCGGATCGAGGACGTACTTGGTCGCCGTGACCGACGCCACCTTCGGATTCCCGAGGAGCCAGAGCGAGAGGTCGAGCATCTGGACGCCGAGATCCATCAGGACGCCGCCGCCGGCGCTCCGCTTGTTCCGGTACCAGGCCGGGCCGCGCGGGTCGGAGCGGCGCCGGAGCCAGCCGGTCTTGGCGTAGAAGACGGTGCCGAGCTCGCGGCGCTCGAGGTAGCCGCGCAGGGTCTGAACGTCGGCGCGGAAGCGGTTGTTCATCGCGTAGAGGAGCACCGTTCCGGCGCGCTTCGCCGCCTCCGCCATCTGTTCCGCCTCCGAGGCGGTGCGCGCGGGCGGCTTCTCGCAGAGGACGTGCTTCCCGTAGCCGAGCGCCGCCAGCGTCATCGGCGCGTGGAGATGGTTCGGCGTGGCCACGATCACGGCCTCGATCTGGTCGCCGCGCAGCAGCGATTCGTAATCGGTCGTCGTGCGCGGGACGCCGAAGTGCTGCGCGACCATGCGCGCCTTCTCGCCGTCGTCGTCGCAGATCGCGACCACCTCGACGTCCTTCCGTTTCTTGAGCGCCGACAGGTGGTTGATCTGGGTGACGAGTCCCGCCCCGATCACCCCGAGGCGGAGGGGACGCTTGGCCACGGCTCGGCTCTCCCGGTGAGGCGCGGGCCGGACGGGCGCGCGCGTGGAAGGTTCAGACGGGCGAGTATAGAAAGCGGCGCCGCGAAATCAAGGCCAATCGGCCGGCGGCGCGCCGTCGCCGGCCGCGCGATCGCCGTCCTCCGCGGCGCGAAGACGCCGCATCTTCTTCCAGAGTCCCTGGCGCGTCAGCCCGAGCGAGCGCGCGGCGAGCGTCCGGTTTCCGCCGTGCCGCTCGAGCGCGCTCTGGATCAGCTCCGCCTCGTACGCCATGGTCCGCCCGCGGAGCGTCGCCGCGCGGTCGCGCACGAGCGCGTCGCGCCGGCCGCCGATGCCGGATCCGAACGCTTCCGCGCGGATCACGAGGTCGGCGGCCGCCAGGTGCGCGGCGCGCGTGAGCACCGCTTCCAGCTCCCGGACGTTCCCCGGCCAGTCGTGGGCGAGGAGCCGCGCGAGCGCCGCGCGAGCGATTCCTCTCACTTCGATCCCGTCCCGCCGGGCGATCGCGCCGAGGAGGTGGGCGGCCAGGAGCGGCACGTCCTCGAGGCGCTCTCGAAGCGGCGGCACCTCCAGCACGAGGACGTGGAGCCGGTAGTAGAGGTCGGCGCGGAACCGGCCGGCGCGCGCCTCCTCGGCGAGGTCGCGATGCGTGGCGGCGACGATCCGGACGTCGACGCGTCGCGCGCGGCCGTCCCCGACGCGGCGCACCTCTCCCTCCTGGATCACGCGGAGGAGGCGGCTCTGCACCGAGGCGCTCGCGTCGCCGATCTCGTCCAGGAAGAGCGTGCCGCCGTCCGCCAGCTCGAACAGGCCCGGCCGGTCGGCGTGGGCGCCGGTGAACGCGCCGCGGGCGTGGCCGAAGAGCTCGCTCTCGATCAGCGTGTCGGAAATGGCGGCGAAGTTGTGCGGAAGGAACGAGCCGCCGCGCCGAAGGCTCAGCGCGTGCACGGCGCGCGCGACGAGCTCCTTCCCCGTTCCGGTCTCGCCGCGGATGAGCACCGTGGCGTTGCTCCGCGCGTGGGCGGCGATCCGTTCGCCGAGGCTCGCGAGCGCCGGGCTCCTGCCGACGAGGCCGAGCGACGCGTGCGGGCCGAATCCGCGGGGGGCGAGCGCCGCCAGGGCGATCGCGTCGTCGGGCGCCGCGGGACCGGAGACGCACGGCGTCCGGTCGTTCGACAGGAGATCTTCCGCCACCACCCCTCCCCGGACTCCAAGGCGCGGTCTAGGCGCCGATCAGCCGCACCTCGCGCGGGCCCTCGACGATCGAGCCCGCCCGGTACGCCCGGTGCCCCGCGCGCGCGAGCGCCCCCTCGATCGCCCCGGCGTCCGCCGCCTTGACCGCGAGCAGGAGGCCGAGCCCCATGTTCCAGACCTCGTACGCCTCCGCGGCCGGGACGCGCCC
>DASVDZ010000008.1:0-28341 GCA_036380835.1 Candidatus Eiseniibacteriota bacterium
AGCCCCGCGGCCCGGCAGATGTCGTCCACCGTCGCGGCCGTGTAGCCCTTCGCTCGGATAACCCGGAGGGCCGCGTCCAGGATCCTGGTTCGCGCGTCTCTTTGGCGCGGTGGCTTCGTGGCTTCAGAGTCCATGCGCGCAAAATACCGACTGGTCGGTATTGAATCAACCAGAATATTCCCCGAGGCCGCCCCCCCACCTCGACGACTTCGCGATCTTCGACGGAACCGGCGGGGGAGCGCTGGCGGCATCGTTCGCGAGGGAACCGGGGCGGGCCGGCATCGGGCGGATTGGGCCTTCACCGACGCGCGGGCGCGTGGGGATCGATCTGTCCCTGGCGGCGGTGGGCCGGGTGAGCGCCGCGGTCTACGACGTCCGTGGCCGACTCGTGGCGATCGTGCGCGACGGCATGATGCCGCCGGGCCCTCATCGCGTGGAGTGGGACGGGCGCGGTCGCGGCGGGGAACCGGTCGCGGCCGGCGTCTACTTCATGCAGATCCGCGTCGCGGATCAGGAGAAGTGGGAGAAGTTCGTCGTTCTGCGCTAGTGGAACCGTTCTCGGCGAGGCCCCGGGAGGCCGGGCGTCATGGTGACGCCGCCTCCGCCGCGCCTCCAGGCGCCGGGAACCAGTGCCGCGTCCGGTTGCAGGCGGCGCACACGGAGAGCATCACCGGCACTTCGACCAGCACGCCGACGACGGTCGCCAGGGCGGCCCCCGAGTCCGGGCCGAAGAGCGTGATCGCCACCGCGACGGCCAGCTCGAAGAAATTGCTCGCCCCGATCAGGGCGCCCGGGGCGGCGACGTCGTGAGGGATCCGGAACCACTTCATGAGTCCGTAGACGAGGCCCGCGTTGAAATAGACCTGGATCGTGATCGGTACCGCGATCAGGAGCACGTGGAACCAGCGCTTCGTGAGGTTGTCCGCCTGGAACGCGAAGATCAGTACGAGCGTCGCGAGGAGGGCGATGGTCGTGATCGGGTGGAAGAAGGGCAGGAAGACGCGCTCGAACCACTCGCGCCCCTTGGAACGAAGCAGGGCGACACGGCTCACGCTCCCGAGCAGGAGCGGGATCACGATGAACGCGACCACGCTGTAGAGGAGGACCTGGAACGGCACGTGCAGGCTGCTCGCTCCGGCGACCAGGAGCCCCACGATCGGGGCGAATAGCACCAACATGATGAGATCGTTCAGCGAGACCTGGACGAGCGTGTAGGCCGGGTCCCCGTCCGTCAGGTAGGACCAGACGAAGACCATCGCCGTGCACGGGGCCGCCGCGAGGATGATCACGCCGGCGACGTATTGATCCGCGAGCGGGGCGCCGATCAGCGGCAGGAACAGGTGCTTGAAGAAGAGCCACCCGAGGAGGGCCATCGAGAAGGGCTTCACCAGCCAGTTGACGAAGAGCGTGACCATTATGCCGCCCGGGCGCTTCCGCACGCCGAGGATGCTCGCGAAGTCGATCTTGAGCATCATGGGATAGATCATCAGCCAGATGAGCACGGCGATCGGCACGTTGATCTGGCTGCCGCGCCCGAACTCCATGCCGCGGAGCGCGCCGACCGCGCCGGGGAGGAGCTTGCCGAGAAGGACCCCGATCACCATGCAGAGCGCGACCCAGAGCGTCAGGTACTGCTCGAAGAAGTTGAGGCGTTTGGACGGCATGGCGGCGTCGCTCATGGCGCTAGCCGCTCGGCGCCGTCGCGCGGCCCGTCGCGCCGATGAGATCGCGCACCAGCGCCTCGATCCGGTCGCGGACGGCCCGGAAGCCCTGGTCGTCGAGGCTCTTCGGATCTTGCAGATCCCAGTCGAGGCGGTTCCGGGCGGGGAGGTGGGGACACGCGTCGCCGCAGCCCATGGTGACGAGGTAGTCCCAGCGCACGTCGGGCAAGTCGTCGAGTCCCTTGGAGAGCTGAACGCCGATGTCGATGCCCTTTTCCGCCATGAACTGGATGGCGCGGGGATTCACCTGCCCCGACGGGCGCGAGCCCGCGCTGTAGACGGTGACGCGACCGCGCCCCAGCGTCCGCGCGAACCCTTCCGCCATCTGCGAGCGGCAGGAGTTCTCGACGCAGACGAAGAGGAGCGAGGGGCTTCCTTCAGACACGCGGTCGCTCCTTCGCGCTAGGGAAGCGGCGGCTCGGGGGCGTGGGGATGTGGCAGATCTCGGTCAGCGGGATCGCCCGGATCGCGCGCAGTCGCTTACGGTCCGCGACGACCGCCGGGTCGCGGTCCAGGGGGCCGCGGAGCATCGCAAGGACCGCTCTCGCGTACGGGCGCTGCCCATCCGTGGCGAGCGCGTACTCGATCCACTTCCCGTCGCGCCGATCCGCCACGAGGCCGGCGTTTCGGAGAATCGTCAGGTGCTTGGATACGGTGGACGGCGCCAGGCCGAGAACCGCCTGCACCTGACAAACGCAGAGGCCTCCGCCTTCCAACAGCTTGAGGATCCGCGTCCGCGTCGGATCACCCGCCGCCTTGAGCGCCAGCTCGAAGTCACGCATCGGCCTCCCGTTCGTCATTTCGCCACATGACGAAATGTACGACGGGAACCAAGCCGCCGTCAACCCACAAAGGCGGGGCCCTGATCTCGCGGTCAGGCGGTCCGACGCGGATCGGTCCGCTTCCCCTTGCGCCACGCGCCGGGCGATACGCCGGCGACCCGCTTGAACGCCCGGGAGAAGGCGGCTTCGCTCTCGTAGCCGACGTCCAGCGCCACCTCCATCACCTTCGCGTTCGTGTCCCGCAGGAGGCCCGCCGCGACCTGCATCCTCCACTGGGTCAGATATTGCATCGGCGGCTGTCCGATGAAGTGGACGAAACGTTCATGGAGCGACGAGCGCGAAAGCCCCGCCCCCTCGCCCAGGCGTTCCAGCGTCCACGCCTCGGCGGGCTTCTCGTGAATGAGGGAGAGCGCCCGGCCGACGGTGGGATCCCGCATCCCCGCGAGCCATCCTGTCTGTTCCGGCGGCAGCGAGTCGACGTGCCGGCGCAGGACCTCCACGAAGAGCATCTCGCTCATCCGCTCGAGCACCGCCTCGCCGCCGGGTCGCCTCGAGTTCGACTCCGCCACGACCGCGCGCAGGAAGGTCGTGACCCAGGAGTCGGGCCCCAGGGTGCTCCCCGGGACGCGAAGCACGCGGGGGAGCGCGGCGAGAAGCGGATTGAACGGCCGCGCGTCGAGCCCCAGGAAGCCGCAGACCACGGTCGCGTGATCGCCGCCGCCGCCGTCGAGGCACGCCGTCGTCCCATCCCGCATGCTCAGCGCGTAGGGGAGTTGGGGCGGGCGCGGTGAGAAGTAGACGCTCGTGTCGACGCTCGGCGCGCGCATTCCGGGCGCGCTCGACATGACGTGCGGATCACCCTGCGGGAAGAGAACGACGTCGCCGGCCTCCAGGCGGACGGGTGGCTCGCCGGTGATGGCTGCCCAGCAGGAGCCCTTCACGATCCCGTGGAACTCGATCATGTGCTCCGCGCCGGGCATGATGGCCGGGATGATCTCGCGCGCGTGCGGGGCCTCCGCCACCCAGGGCGGAGCCCCGTCGATGTAATAGAAGACCGCGCCATGGAGGCGGACGGCGCGCAGCAGATCGGAAAGCGTGTCTCCGCTCATCGTTCTCCTGGACGGTCGGCAAGCGGCGGACGTTCGGCAAGGACGCGATGCGATTCGGACGTTCGATCGAGTGTTCCCGACGCGCCGCCAGACGTCAACCACGCAACGTGGGCGTCCCTCCGGGTTTCTTGCTTCGGCGCTCGGCGGTGGGTAGAGTCCCACCCATGGCGATCGATTCCGGCAGCGGGCGCCGAACCCCCTCGCCGCCTCGGCCGCGGGCCCGGAGCGCGCGACGGCGGCGCGAGTGGTTCGACGACGATTCCTTCTGGCGTGATCTCTATCCGTTCCTGTTTCCCGCGTCGCGGTTCGCCGCCGCGCATGTCGACGCGGACAAGGTGCTGCGCCTGTGCCGGCCGAAGGGCAAGGCGGTCCTCGACCTCTGCTGCGGACCGGGCCGGTTCTCGATCGCGCTGGCGAAGCGGCGTTTCGCGGTCACCGGCGTGGACCGAACGAAGTTCCTCCTGGACAAGGCTCGGGCGGGAGCGAGGGCCGCGAAGGTCAAGGTCGAGTGGGTCCAGCGGGACATGCGCGACTTCGTTCGTCCGGCCTCCTTCGATCTCGCGCTGAGCATGTTCACGTCGTTCGGCTACTTCGACGACAAGCGCGAGGACATCCGCGTGTTGGAGAACGTCCTCGCGAGCCTCACGCCCGGAGGCGTCTGCCTGATCGAGGTCGGGGGGAAGGAATGGCTGGCGAGGATCTTCTCGCCGACCACGTCGCACGCCATGCCCGACGGCTCGACCCTGGTGCAGCGGCACACCATCTTCGACGACTGGACGCGGATCCGGAACGAGTGGACCCTCATCCGACGGGGACGGGCCAAGACGTTCACGTTCCACCACACGGTCTACTCCGGCCAGGAGCTGCGGGACCGGATGGAACGCGTCGGGTTCGAGCGGGTGAGGCTGTTCGGCACGCTCGACGGTGACGAATACGGCTCGAACGCCTCGCGCCTGATCGCCCTCGGGCGGAAGCCGAAGCGCCCCTGACCCTGGACAAGCGTGCTTGACATCGCTCGCCATAGGATGTAAAGTCAGCTTGTCCATGGGAAACGTGCGGAACAGGGTTCGGGAGCTTCGCCTCGCTCGGGGCTGGACGCAGCAGGAGCTGGCGGATGCGGTGGAGGTCTCCCGCCAGAGCATCAACTCGATCGAGTGCGGCCGCTACGTCCCCAGCCTGGAGCTGGCGCTGGCCTTCGCGCGGGTCTTCGCTCGCTCGACCGACTCGATCTTCGAACTGGAGGGAAGACGATGAGCGTCCTGTGGGGGAAGGTCGACGAACGGTTCCTGGTGCACCGCCTCCGGTCCACGAGCATCGCCAGCATGGCCGGCATCACCGTCGCGATGGGGTTGTTCGCCTACCACTACTATGCGGATCACGTCTGGAACTGGGAGCTCTTCTCGATCGGTCTCGTCATGGCGGCGGTCAAACAGGGCCTCATGGCCTGGTACCGCTTCACCAACTGATACTCGAGGGAGGTTTGCGATGTTCGGCCACAACGGGCAGGACGAAACCAGGATGATCCGCGTGGGCCTCTTCTTCCTGATCGCGGGCGCGCTCTCGCTCCGCTTCCTGCACGCGCGCCTCGGGATGGACCCCGATCTCGCCGACGGCGTGACGGGGCTCTTCTACGGCCTCGCGATCGGCTGCATGCTCGCGGGCCTGCGGGCGCGCTCCCGACGGCGCGGCTAGGCCGCCACGTGAACGCGGGCCTTCTTCAGCAGCCCCACCTGTCCCGCGTGATAGAGCACGTGCTGCAGCTCGCCGATGATCAGGTCGAACCAGGTGCCCTCGACCGACGGCCGCTTCTCCTGCAACTTCTCGTCGGGGAACCGCCCGATCGTCTCGGCCAGGGCGTTCCCGGTCTCGAACAGGCGCGCCACCGCCGACCGCCATGCCGCTTCGTCCTGGAACGCGGCGGGCGGCCAGTCCTCGGAGCCAGTCACCTGCGGCGACTCGCCCTCGAGGCGGCGCCGGACCACGTCCTGCCAGGTGGTCGCGTGGAGCAGGATCTCGCCGATCGTGTGGCCGTCGGGGATCGGCCGATGGACCGCCGCCTCGCGCGAGACACCCTCGAGCGCCTCGCGCCAGGATGGGCCGTGCCAGGCGTCTCCGTTCAAAGCCCGCGCCAACTGATCCGCCAGCCGCTTGCTCTCGTTCATCGCTTCCTCCCGTGGTTCGGCCCCGGCCCCGGAGCCATTTCCTAACCTGCGAACACCGGCGCATGGGTTATGATCGGGGAGGCGGACTAACCTGTCAAGTGGCTTTTAGGGGTTAGTCCATCGTCCGGCATCCGCCGGCAACGGCACCACGGGGAAGGAGGTCTTCCTGAAGGATCGATTTGGAATCCCATGGCACGGCGTGGGGACCGCGGGGAGCCTGGCGCTCGATTTCGCCAACACGCTCGACTGGCGACGGCGCGAACACCCGGTCGAGCTCCTTCGCGGATTCCCGGACCTGCTCCGCTGGGCGTGGTCGGCGGGCGTGCTCGAACGCTCCGAGGCGAAGAAGCTCCGCGCCTGGGCCGAAGCGCATCGTCGCCCCGCGGCCCGCGCGCTGGCCGACGCGATCGAGGTGCGCGAGGCGATCGCCGCGATCTTCCAGGCGACCTTGGGGGACGGGGAACCGCCGCCCAAGGCGCTCGCGCGGCTCGAGTCGGCGTGCCGCTCCGCGTGGGGGGCCCGCGCGCTGCGCGCGGTGAACGGGGTCGCGGCATGGACGTGGCGCGAGGGGCCGCCCGAGCCGAGCCGGCCGGCGGCGGCCGCCGCCCTCGACGCGGCCCGATTACTGACCTCCCCGGAGTGCCGGCGTGTCCGCCAGTGCGCCGACGCGGAGTGCGGGTGGTTCTTCCTCGACACCTCGCGCAATCGGAGCCGACGCTGGTGCAGCATGGAGGCGTGCGGGAATCGGAACAAGGCGCGCCGCTTCTACCGGCGCGCCGCGGCGAAAGGCGGGCCGAGGTGACCGTGGAGAAGGCTGCTTGCCGACCGGGAGTGCGCCCGTTAGATTTGACGCCCATGGGACCCGCACGGGCGAACACCCCGGAACAGCCCGCCTCACCGAGGCCCGCCGTGCCTCGCCCTTCGCTGAGAGCGGTCGTTTTGAAGGTCCTGCTGCACGCAGCGTTCCTGGTGATCGCGATCGGGTGCCTTGCGCTCTACGAGCATTTCAAGATCGAAGGCGCGTCGTCCGCTTCGGTCGCCTGTCTGGTGGCGGCGGCGGTCTTCGGCTTCCTCCCGGTGCGCGACCTCGTCCGTGTCGTGTTCCGCGTCGAGGGCAGGGTACTCCACCTGGTGCACGCGGTAGGCGGCCTGGCGCTCCTCGCGCTGCCGCTCACCGGCGTCATCCCCGGAGCGCCGGTCCTGACCCACGCGGCCATCGCGCCCTTCGAGATCATGGGCGCCGCGCAGGCGGTGATGCACCAGGGCCACCCGCGCAATGCGGCGCAGGCGGCGGCGCTGCAACGCTTCGCGACCAGTCTGCCGGAGGTCGCGCGGGTCGCCGACTCGAAGAGCCTCGCGTCACCGGGGAACGCGATGCGCGCGGTCTCCGCGCTCTCCGACGTCATCGGGAAGGCGCAGGCGCTGGGCGCGACGGAGCTGAACGCCGATCCGGGGTTCCAGAGCGCGCTCCGCCAGGCTTCGACGCGTTTCGGGGCGAACCTGGGCCTGGACGCGGTGGACATGGCGTTGGCCAGACTGGCGGCGAACCCGGCCACCGCGGGCGCGGTTCCGAGGCTTCGCCGACGGCTCGCCGCGGCCCGGAGGTCGCTCGCCGGCGACCGGAATCGGAAGTCGTGAGCGAGACCCGGCACCGGCCCGAGCGCCCCGCCGAGTTCCGCGAGGCGATCGCCGATTGGATCACCGCGCGATCCCCCGACTCTTGACGTCGCCCTGCACCGTGTGGCCCGACATCCCCTTGGGGATCGAGAGCGTCTTCCAGTTCGCGCCCGCGAAGTGCCGCGCGAGGTAGACGATCTGACCGACGTGATAGGCGGTGTGGGTGATCGACCGGTTCAGCGCCTCGGCGACGGCGAAGGGCTCCTTCCGGATCAAGACCGTGCGATCGAGATCCTCCGGGCGGAGCGCCTCGATCGACGCGAGCGCCGTCGTCCAGCCCCGCTCCCACCAGCGGAGCATCTCCTGCCGGGAGACGCGCACCGGCATCTCGAACTCGCCGTCGCGATCCCGGTCCGGCTTCTCGCCGTCCGTCGTGAGGAAGTCCGAGAAGCGGGAGCGCAGATTGCCTGCGACGTGCTTGACGATGACCGCGACGCTGTTCGAGTTGGCGTCGAGCTCGGTATGGAGGTGGGCGTCCGGGACCTGGGCGATGGCCTTCTCGCCCAGGGTCTTGTAGTTCTTGTAGGTGCGGACGATGTCGCGGAGGTAGGTATCGCGGTAGTCGGCCATGGGCGTGATCCTCACGGTTCGGTGCCGGCATGAGCCCCGGTCCTCGTACGCCCGGGCCCTGGTGCCGAAGAGGGGAACGGATCTGTCACGTGTACGATTCTACGGGCTCGATGGGACGGCCCAGGACGACGCGACGAGCAACACGATCGGCGCCCTGCTCGCGCATGCGGCGGCGGTGGAGCGCAAGCCGTCCGCGAGCGAGAAGGCGGCGTGGGCGGCGGCACTCGATCTGGGAGCGGAAGGCCGGCGGCTGGGCGTGGTTCCACGTGGCCGAGGACGAGATCAGCCACCGGGGTCAGATCCGCTGGCTCCGCGCCCGGCTCCACCGGCATCGTGGCGGCGGCGCCTAGACGCGCCGTTTAGCGCTCGCCCCCGGCGGGAGACACCGTGATGTCGGAAGCGCCCTCCAGCGCGGTGCGCACGGCCGTCGCCACCAGCTTCGCCGCGGCAGCGTCGCGTCCGCCGAACAACCGCCGGAGCGGGTTGAGCCCGTAGTCCTGCGCCACGGTCACGACCCACTCGCCCTCGGTCGGAGGAGAGGTCGGCGCCTCCTCATCCTCCGTCCCGTCCTGGAGGGAGGATAGCGCGATCCAGATCCTGGTCTTGGCACGAGCGACCCAGAGGCCCCAGCCGTAGTCCTCCTGAATCGGCTCCGAGATTTCGAATCCCCGTGCCGCCAGAGGCGCAAGCTCCGCGGCCAGCCACGCCGCAAAGTCTTCCCCGAAGCAGCAGGGGTTGATGAAGTGCGGTTGGACCTCGGTGTAGTTGAAACGCCTGGTGCGAACGTTGGCTTCGAAAGCGGGCTCTGGCATCGCGGAGGGTACCCTCCCTGGGGGCGTTTACGGAAGCCGGCGCCTGCGCCTGCGACATCGGCGAGCAGCAGTCTAGCCATCCAGGGGGTGGCCTGTCAGCAGTCACGGCAAGACGGAGGAGCTCGATCTTCGCGATTGAACCCACCTCCGACCACCCTATACTCCACCGCTTGTGGACAAGCGCTTCGCGATCGTCGGCGCCGGCGCCCTCGGGTGCTACTTCACGGCGCTCATGACGAGGGCCGGCCACCAGGTGGCGCTGATCGCCAGGGGCCGCCATCTGGACGCCATCCAGCGCGAGGGAATCCTCCTCGAGGACCTCGCGGAAACCTATCGAGTCGCTCCCGCGCGCGTCACCGACCGGCCCGCCGACGTGGGGCCCGTCGATGCCGTGCTCCTCGCGGTCAAGGCCTGGCAGGTCCCCGAGGTCGCGGATCAGCTGCGCCCCCTGGTGACACCCGACACCAGGGTGCTCCCGCTCCAGAATGGGATCGAGACATGGGACGAGCTCGCCAAGGCGCTCGGCGACGAGCCGCCCCTGATGGGCCTCTGCCGGGTGGTCTGCGCCCTGACGGGACCCGGCCACGTACGACACGTGGCGGCCGAGCCGACGGTCGCGATGGGGGAGCGGGGAGGCGCCGGGCTCTCGGGGAACGCCGCGGCCCTCGCGGCCGCGCTCGAGGCATCGGGCGTCCGCGTCGACACTCCCGGTGACATGCGAACGGCGCTCTGGGAGAAGCTCATCTTCATCGCCGGCGTGAGCGGCACGGGCGCCGTCGCCCGCGCGAACGTCGGGGAGGTTCGCGCGTGCCCTCCGACGCGCGACCTCCTCCAGCGGGTCTTGGAGGAAGTGGCGAGCGTGGGGCGCGCCTCCGGCGTTCCGCTCGCGGGCGATTCGGTCGGGCGCGTGATGGCGTTCGTGGACGCCATGGCGCCCGCGAGCACGGCCTCGATGCAGCGCGACATCAGCGACGGCCGGCCGTCGGAGCTCGAGGCGATCATCGGAGTCGTCGTTCGCCTCGGCCGCGAGACGGGAATCGCGACCCCCGCCACGAGCTTCGTCTACGCGAGCCTGCTGCCACAGGAGCGGCGCGCGAGAAGCCTCGCCTGACCCAGGGGCGAGCCGCCGCCTCAGGCCGTCCCTCCTTCCGCGCTCGAGCGCTCCGACAGGCGATACCAGTCGACGTGCCGCGTGATGATCATCACGATCGCGAGCGCCGCGAAGAGGAGAAGGGCGCCCAGGAGGAGGGCGTAGTCCTCCGATTGCAGGATGACGTAGAGGAAGGCGTAGAGCGTCGCGAGCAGCACGCCGAACCCCGCCCCGCGCGCCACGCTCCGTAGAACGTTCCCTACGTAGAAGGAGGCCAGGCCGATGCAGGCGCCGCTCGCGATCAGGTAGGACCCTACGAACGGCAGGTGTTCTGAAAGCGAGACGAGGAGCAGGAAGAAGAGCGCAAGCGCGGCTCCGCATAGCGCGTACTGGATCGGGTGCACCTCCATCCGCCGAAGGGCTTCGAAGAGGAAGAACGCGACGAAGGTCAGGAAGACGAACAGGAACCCGTACTTCACCGCGCGCTCCGATTGGACGTAGACGTCGACCGGTTGAACGAAACGAACGCCCAGGTCGGTATTGGGGAAGACCGGCGTGCCGTCGGCCCCCGTGAATGGGACGCCACGGCTCATGCCGTCCCGAATGCGCGCGATCGCGTCGTCGACCCCGGTGGCGAAACGCGACAGCTTCCAGTGCGCCTGGAAGCCCCGCGCGGTGACCCGGCGCTCGTCGGGGAGGAACCCTCCCACGAAGCTGGGATGCGGCCAATCGGACGACAGCGCGACGTCGGTGACGGCTCCAACCGGCAGGAACATGAGGCGATCGGTGCCCATCAGCTCGAGCCCCATATCGACCACGACCCGGCGCCCCGCCATATCCGGGGGAAGGGGCACGCCGAAGCCGTGCTGGAGCGAGCCCAGGCCGGTGCCGATGTGCGGCTCCAGGGCGGCGCCATCCAGCTTCACGTCGGGAATCGACCGGATCCCGCGCGGGTCGGAGACGCCGAGGACGGCCTCGGCTCTCGGCTCCTCCACCAATCGGCGCTGATCCAAGCCTAGCCGTGCCGGCAACGTGAACACGGCGACGAGCCTGGTGGTCGACCGAAACACGGGCACCCGGTAGATCCCGCGCTGCCTCGTTTCGATGCGCGCCTGGGAGCGGATCTCGAGCGAGTCCGGCAGCAGGATCTCGGCGCCCTCCCGAATCTGGTCCCCGTCGCCCTTCACCGTCGCCGGCAAGAGCTCGCGGTAGCGCACGACGACGAGAGGACCCACGAGAGTCTGGCTCTGGGCCGTGCTCCGGGCGACTTCGGCCGTCACCGTGTCGCGATAGCGCGATCGGTCCTGGACGACCTTCCAAATCATGGTGAGCGGCACGATGAACGCTACCGCCACGGCCCCCACGAGGAGCGCCTTCAACGCCACGTTCGCCCGCATGTCACCGTCCCTCCGCATTCCGGCGCTGGCGACCTAGCCGCCCTGTGGCGGTTCGGGTCCTCGCGCGAAGTACTTTTCAATGCAAAGTATCCCACGCTGGCGGCGGACTGTCAACGGGCCTATTCTGGCGACCCATCTGTCGCGCCGCACGCCCGCGGGTCCCGCGGAGAAGTGACGGGCGAGGGGGCAACGGATGAATCGCCGCGTGTCACGCCGCGCGCCGTTCAGCTCGGGGGCCGCTCGTACCAGGCGAGGACGCGGAGCGCGCGCAAGGTGTTCCACCGGCTGGGCCGACCGTCGCCGTCCTCGAGCGCGAAGTGGACCTTGCCGCGATGCGTGTTCTCCAGCGGCCAGGTGCCATCCGGCTGCCGCTTGGAGCGGAGCACCTCGGCCGCTTCGTCCATCCGCGAATCCGGCGCATCGCCGGCCGAGCGGAAGTACTCGAGGGCCCGCAGCACGTCGTAGTGCCAGCGGACCGGAAACGAGAATTGGAGCCAGGCCGGGTGGATCACTTCGCCGGTGCTCTTGCGCCGGATCAGATTTCGTTCGAGGAGGTACTCCTCGCCCCGGCGCCGAGCCGCGATCGATGCCGCCGTGCCGCCGGTCGCGCGCTCGTGCTCCAACAATCCTTCCAGCACGTTGATCGTCGTCGCGAACGACGAGCGGACGGAGCCGTTCTCCGCCTCGCAGTTCCACCCGCCGTCCTCGAGCTGCTCACCGATCAGGCGGGCGACCACGGCATCCACATCCTGGCCGAAGTAGGCGCCCAAGGCGACCGTCCTGCCGTTGATGCACGGCTCCACTTCGCCGCTGAAGAACGGCTGTCCCGCGTGCTCCCAACGGCAGTGGTCCCGGACCAGCCCCACCGCCCGGCGCACGCGCTCCGGCCGCGGGTCGATCCCGAAGTCGCGGAGGAGCTGGAGGGTCGGGAGCGTGGAGGTCCAGGGCTGGCCCTCGCCCTCGGCGCGGCGCCAGCCTTCCGCCGGGAAGCACGCGCCTCCCGCCCACGGGCCGTCTTCGCCCTGCAGCGCGAGCAGTCTGGCGCCCCAGCCCTCGGTGACCACCCGCGCGCGCTCCGCCGCGACGACCTCATCCGGCGCATGGACGAGATCGCGCAGCACCTGCCAGCGGATGGCGGGATCCGAATCGAGCAGCCAGTCGAGTACGGTCATGCGGGCGAGGTCCGGGTCAAGCCAGCGTCCGTCGAGAGCGCGGCGCCTCGGGGTCTACCGTTTCTTCGTCGTCGGCCCGTTCTGGGCCACCGCGGCCTTCACCAGAGTCTTGAACGCGCGCGCGTCGACCTTGGCCCCTTCGGGGATGTCGATCGCCCGTCGCGTGTTGCCTTCCAAGCTGGAATTGAAGAGACGCGAGGGGTCCGGGACCTTCGCCCCCCGGGCGAACGTGAGCTTCACGACCTTCGCGTACGCCTCTCCGGTGCAGACGATGCCGTCGTGCGACCAGACCGGAACGTTCCACTTCCACTCCTCGGTCATCTCAGGGTCGGCTTCCAGGATCAGCGCCCGCATGCGCGCCAGGGTCTCCCCGCGCCATCCCCCCAGGTCGCGGATCCGCTCGTCGATGAGCCGGGAAGCGGGCTGGCCGGCAGCTGGCCCACGGTTCTTCATAGGGGTTATCTTACCGCATCACGCGGGGGTGTGCGGCACCGGTTCCAGCTCCTCGGCGAGGAAAGATGATTCGACGCATCGTGCACATCGACATGGACGCGTTCTACGCGTCCGTCGAGCAACGCGATCGGCCCGAGCTTCGCGGGCGGCCCGTGGCCGTCGGCGGCTCTCCCACGGAGCGGGGCGTGGTCGCCGCCGCCAGCTACGAGGCGCGACGGCACGGCGTCCGATCCGCCATGCCGACGAGCCAAGCCATCCGCCTTTGCCCCGACTTGGTCGTCGTGCCGCCGGACTTCAAGAAGTATCGGGCGGTCTCCCGGGAGGTCCTGACGATTCTTCGCGAGGTCACGCCCTTGGTCGAGCCGCTCTCGCTCGACGAGGCGTATCTCGACGTGACCCAGAACGCCTGGGGTGAGCCGCTCGGGGTCCATGTGGCGAAGCGGGTGAAGGCCGCGATTCGTGAGACGACCGGGCTCACGGCATCGGCGGGCGTCGCGCCCAACAAGTTCCTCGCGAAGATCGCCTCCGGCTGGCGAAAGCCGGATGGCCTGACGGTCGTGGCTCCGGAACGGGTCGAGTGGTTCTTGCAGCAGCTGTCCGTCGACGCGCTCTGGGGCGTGGGCCCCGTGACCGCGAGGCGCCTGCGCGCGTGCGGCATCGAGCGGGTCGTGGACCTCCGGACGGCCGACCCCGAGACCCTGAGGAACGCCGTCGGAAGCGCGGCGGAGTGGCTCCGGCGGCTTTCGGTCGGCGAAGACGATCGTCCCGTGGAGCCGAACCGGGCGTCCAAGTCCTCGTCCTCTGAATGCACCTACGCGGAGGACCTCACGGATCTGGGGCGGATCCGTGAGGAGATCGCGACGATGGCGCGCGACAACGCGCTGTGGCTCGGCCGGAAGGGGCTCGCCGCGCGCACCGTGACCATCAAGGTCCGATACAACGATTTCAGCACGGTCACCCGGAGCCACTCCGACCGGGCGACGAACGATGCCGATGCCGTCGTGGAGCGCGCGGTCGCCCTGCTCGAGAGGACCGAGGCGGGGAGGCGGCCCGTACGGCTGCTCGGTGCCGGCGTGCACAACCTGGAATCCCTTGCGGAGCCCCGAGGCACCGACGGCCCGCAGCTGACGCTCGAGGCGTGACGTTCCGGAGGCGGGGGAGCCGCGTGCTACACTTCCTGCCGGTCACGCCGGCGATCACCCATTCGCTTCCCTGCTCGCGAGGAGACCTCGTGCCCCGCATCTTGACTCCGCATCTCCGTTTCCGGCCCGCCGCGGTGGTCGTGCTAGCGGTCCTGACCGTTTCGCTCACCCTCCTGATCCCGCGGGGAGCCTTCGCGGGCCCCATCGAGGACCGGCTGCAGGAGGCGCTGGGACGCCTCGACACCCGCGATCTTCGGACCGGGGTCCTCTACGACCGCGTGCTCCCGCTCTCGGGGATCGAGCGCTTCGCCGGCGACGGGCGCGCCGTGGCCTCGCGGGGCTTGTGGCGGCAGCTCTACGAGGAGCTGCGCCGGGCGTCGGCCGATCCCACCCAGCGCCCGCCCGTCGAGGCGCTGATCGAGCGCGCGCGCCGTCGTCAGGACGCGGTGCCGCTCGCGGTGGTCTTCGACGGGTACGAGCGCATCCGCCCCGACGCGCTGGAGCGGGGGGCGGTCGAGATTCGTGACGGGCATCTCGTGCGGGGGAGCGGCGAGGCGTTCGAAGCCCACACCGCGTTCGCGGCCACAGCGCTGCGCGAGTGGACCTATCGCGGGACCGAGGTCAGGTTCGTGCTCGGCCGCGGCGACTGGTTCTCCAACCGCGGGGGCACGGTTCCCCGACTCGAGGCCGATCTCGACGACGGGCTCGGGTTCCGGGCGATGAGCTTCGATCTGCCGCTCACCGCGCACTACGCGGAGACCGGCACCAAGACCCTGCGCCTGCGCGCCACCACCGCCGACGGCGCGACGGTCGAGGCCGCGCTCGCGTTCTCGGTGCGCGCGCTCGCGACGCCGGCCCCGGACGACACCCTCCACGTCACTGGGACGATCCCTTACCTCGGCGGCGTCGCCTCGGGCGATGCGTACGTCTACCTGGCGCCGGGACGGACCCACCTCGTGAATCCCGCGGTGGTGGTGGAAGGCTTCGACCTCGACAACAGCATGAACTGGGACGAGCTGTACGCGCTGCTCAACGAGGAGAACCTCATCGAGACCCTGCGCGCGGACGGCTACGACGCCGTCGTGCTCAACTTCACCGACGCCACCGACTACCTGCAGCGCAACGCGTTCGTCCTGGTGGACCTGCTCCAGCAGATTCGCGGCATGGTGAGCCCGCAGATCACCGTGGCGCTGGCCGGCGCCAGCATGGGCGGACTGGTGAGCCGCTACGCGCTCGCCTATATGGAGACGAACGGCTTGCCAAGCTCGGTGCGCACGTTTATTTCGTTCGACGCGCCTCACCTGGGCGCCGACGTCCCACTCGGCATCCAGTATTGGGTGAAGTTTTTCTCCACTCAATCGAGCGACGCGGCCGCCTTCCTCTCGGAGCTCGACCGGCCCGCGGCGCGCCAGATGCTCGTCTACCACTATACCGATCCGGCCGGGAGCACGGGTCAGCCGGATCCCCTGCGTGGAACGTTCGCCACGGACCTCGCCGCGGTCGGCAACTGGCCGAGCCAGCCGCGCCTGGTGGCGATCGCCAACGGAAGCGACAACGGGACCGGCGAACCGTTCATCCCCGGCGCCCAGATCATCCAGTGGAGCTACAGCGACCTCCTCGTGGCCATCACCGGCAACATCTGGGCGGTTCCCAGCGTGACCAGCGCGAAAATCTTCGACGGGAAGCTCCGGATCCTCTTCTCGACCACGTCGCAGGCCGTGACCGTGAACGGAACCCAGCCCTACGACAACGCCCCCGGAGGATCCCGAGCCTCCATGACGGAGCTCGATACCGTGGCCGCCCCCTACGGCGACATCATCGCGCTCTACCCCAGCCACTGCTTCATTCCCACCGTGAGCGCCCTCGCCTACAACACGGCCGACCTCTTTCACGACATCGAGGCCGATCCGGATCCGGTGTCGAACACACCGTTCGACGCCATCTACTCACAGGACACGAACCAAGAGCACGTCGCCATCACTCCCGAGAACGCCGCGTGGATCAGGAGCGAGGTCGAGATGGGCGTGACCGGTGTCAGCGGTCCGACCGCGGGTGCCGACGTGAAGCTGCGGACGCCGTGGCCCAATCCGTCGTCGGGCCCGGTGCGGATCGCGTTCTCGCTGGCACGGCCCGAGGCGGTGGACTTGCGGGTGTTCGGCGTGGACGGGAGGCAGGTGGCGGATCTGGCGCGCGGCGTCTGGAGCGCTGGGAGTCACGAGGTGGCGTGGAGCGGTCGCGACTCCCGTGGAGCCCTCACGGCTTCGGGAGTCTACTTCGTGCGCTTCGCCGCGGAGGACCACGTCGAGACGCGCCGGGTGGTGCGGTTCCGGTAGAACCGGCGCGGGTCAGCGCAGCACGAAGGGAAGCGCAAGAAGCAGGAAGAGGATCTCCCCGCAGGTCCGGTAGCGCTGGTGCGGAACGACCAAGGATGGCACCGTGAGGAAGACGCAGGGAGCCGCGATCAGGACCATGAGAACGCACCACGCACCCGCGAACGTCGAAGGCCCGCGCCATAGCCCGATTCCCCCGGCCGCAAGGCCGAGCGCGGTGAGGGCTGCCACGCCTCGTCGCAGGGCGGAGTCGCTCAGCGTTCGGGAGATCGAGGCGCCGTCCTCCGCCGCGTCGAGGCGCTCTTCGAAGATCGCGTACATCGCCATGTTCAGAAGAACCGCCAGGAAGTGAAGCGCGGCCACGAGCCAGATCCAGGTCGTGCGTGAGGGCGCGAGAAGGTCGGGCGCAAGCCAAATCCCCGCGGTGTAGATGCATGCCACGGTGATCTCCTTCGGGAGCCAGCGCCGCGCCCCGAGCTGAGACGCCGCGAGGTGGAGAGCGCCGACAACGGAGAGGACGACGCCTCCGAGGAAGACCGTGTGAGGAAGGTAGAGGCGGGCTCCGAGGACACACAGGCCCGCGACCGATAGATCGCCAACGAGGAGCCGACGAGGGTGCCTGGCATGAAGCCGAAGACGGCCCCCCGCACCCTGAGCGCCGACCCGGCGCGCGTCGAGAAGGTGGTCGGTCGTATACACCACCCAGATCGCGGCCGCGAGAACGGGCCACCACGCCGCCGGGATCCGCGCCCCCGTTACGTAGAGGGCGAGCGCGCCACCGGCCAGGCCCCCGAGGACAACGTCCAGGCTCAGAGCGCGGAACAGACCGTACGCGGCCACGACGCCGCCTTTCTGGCCCGGCGGGAGACGGTTCACACCGCGCGTCCGCGCATACGAGGCGAGAGATACGAAGAAGCGGTCAGGGACGATAGACGCGATACCAGGGCGCGCTGGAACGCCCGTCTCGCCTGGCGCGGCTCCAGGGCGGTTTGGACCGAGGCGATGCCGGATACGCAGCCGAAGATCGCCAGCGCCGCGTTCCAACGTGCGGCGTCACGCCGCTTCAGATCGGAGGGTGCCTGGCGAAGAGTCTCCGAGAGGACGGAGACGTGTTCTCGAAGCGGTGCTCGGAAGCTCCTCCATTCCGGCCGGTCGAACTTGAGCATCCCCCGCGCCTGGTGAAAGATGCGCATCATGTCTGGGTTCTCGGAGAAGAACCGCGCGTACGTACGGACGATCCGCCCAAGCAATACCCGGAACGAGTTCTCGCCGGACGCACATTCCCGGATGCTCGCGCTCAGCTCCTCATACCCAGCCGCGATGACGGCCCGAACCAAGTCGTCCTTGTTGCGGAAGTACAGGTACATGGTCCCCTTCGCGACGCCCGCGATCTCCGTTAGGTCTTCGATCCGCGCTTCGTACAACCCCACATCGCTGAAGAGCCTGCGCCCGGCGAGAATCAGTCGGCGGCGGGTCGTCGTCTTCTTGGTCTCGCGCCGCCCAGACGGCGACGTCGCTCCCTTTCCTGTCCGTGCCAAGGGCGTATCCCTCCCCAACGCGCGCAAGGTGGTTCCAAAGCAATATGACTCGTCAGTCATTTTTGTGGTGTGTTCGTACCGCTGTCAACCTAGAATGGAGGCGACGTCCCCGATGGGCCGCGCGGGGACAGCCCACGACGCTTCGGCCGAGGAGCACTGAGACCGTGCGCGATGACAGGTGATAGGGACCGTGCGTAGAGACCCGGCAGGTCTCGAGCGATGACCCCCCTCCGTCGCTTCGCGACCGAGGTCGAGAAGCTCGAGCTCCAGGCCGTCGGGCGCACGCTGCTCCTCAGCTCGCTGGTCGGCGTCGTCGCGGGGTGCGGAGCGATCCTCTTTCAGATCCTATGCCAGGCGGCGTCGCAGCTCTTTCTTGTCGGCCTGATCGGCTATACGCCCCCGGGCCCGGCGGGCGAGCAGCCGCTCTTCACGACGGTCGAAGGCCCGTTCCGTGCTTGGTTGATCCCACTCGTTCCCGCGATTGGCGGCCTCCTTGCCGGCCTTCTGGTTCAGAGGTTCGCACGGGAGGCAGCGGGGCACGGCACGGACGAGGCCGTCGACGCGTTTCACCGAAGAAACGGGTTGATTCGGGGCCGTGTGCCGATCATCAAGACGATCGCTTCCGCCCTGACCCTCGGCTCGGGTGGCTCGGGGGGCCGGGAGGGGCCGATTGCGCAGATCGGTGCCGGCTTCGGTTCATTTCTAGCCCGTCGCCTTGCCCTACCCGCGCGTGAGCGCCGCATCCTCCTCGCGGCGGGTGTGGGTGCCGGGGTCGGAAGCATATTCCGCGCGCCCCTCGCGGGCGCGCTGTTCGCGGCGGAAGTGCTCTATTCCGATCCCGAGTTCGAATCCGAGGTGATCATTCCCGCGGCGATCGCCACGATCGTCGCCTACTGTGTGTTCTCGCTGAAATTCGGATTCGGCTCGCTCTTCGCGACACCGCGCTTCGAGTTCCATTCCGCCTGGGAGTTGATCCCCTACACGGCCCTCGCGGTCATCGTCGCGCTCGCGTCCGGCCTCTTCGTGAAGGTGTTCTACGCCGTCCACGCGCGATTCCAGCGCCTGGCCCTTCCAGCCGTGGCCAAGCCGATGCTCGGCGGCCTGGTCACCGGGGTCATCGCGCTCGCGCTCTACTGGGGGAGCGGAAGCCTCCATGCGCTCGACGTGCTGTCATTCGGGTACGGATCGATCCAGGACGCCCTGCTTGGAAGGATTCCATGGACGATCCTTCTCTTGATCGCCGGCGGCAAACTCCTGACGACCTCGTTCTCGATCGGGTCGGGTGGCTCCGGAGGCGTTTTCGGGCCGTCCATGGTGATCGGAGGGACGCTCGGCGGCGCGATCGGGCTCCTGGCCCAACGAGTCATGCCGGGCGTCGTCACCCAGCCCGCCGCCTTCGTGCCCGTCGGCATGGCCGGGTTCTTCGCCGCCGCGGCGAATACGCCGATTTCCACGCTGATCATGGTCTCGGAGATGACGGGAAACTATCAGCTGCTCCTGCCCGCTCTCTGGGTTTGCGCGGTCTCGTACCTTGTGGGTCGCCGGTGGACGATCTACAAGAGCCAGGTCTCGACGCGGGGCGATTCTCCGGCCCATCGTGGCGCCATATTCGCCGGCGTATTGCGCGGCATGCAGGTCAAGGACGTCGCCGGGGATCGGCCTGTTCATGTGCTCCAGCAGAGCGCCTCTCTGGAGGAAGTGATTCGCGCATTCATGACATCCTCGCAGCATTGCTTTCCGGTGGTGGATGGAGATGGGCAGATGCGAGGGTCCATCATGCTCCATCAACTCCGCCAGCATCTCGACGAGTATGGAGAGAGGTCCCCGGTGATCGCACACGATCTCGCGTCGGATCCGGACGAGATCTTGTTGCTCGGGGACGACCTCGACACGGCCCTCGATCGCATGGTCGCGCTCGACGTGGAGGAACTCCCCATCGTCAAGTCCGAGGGGGAACGCCGGGTCGTGGGCCTCCTGTCCCGCCGCGACATCATCGCCGTCTACAACCGCCGTCGAATCGAGGGTGCGCCGGAACGACGGTAGCGCCCCGCCTTCCTATTGCCTCGCGCGCTCGTGCGTCCGGATGTATTCCAGCGCTCGTTTCGTCAGGTCGGGATGACGCAGTCCCACGGCGCGTGCCATTTCGAGAGCGACCTCGTCCGAAAGCCCCTTGTCGAGCACGAGCCACGGCAGCAGTGCGGCGCCCACGCGGTTCCCGCTCGCGCAATGGATGAACATCGGATTCTCGGGCCCGTGGGCGATCAGGTGGTGGCGGAACGCCGTGAACGTCGCGTCACTGAAATCTGCCGGGGTGACCGGAATCGGCAGGTAGTGCAGGTTCACGGAGCGGGCGACCGCGGCCTCGTCGAAGCCTCGCAGCTCGTCGGCGCCGCGCAGGTCGAAGACATCGTCAATGCCCGCGTTGGCGAGCGCTCCGAGCGCGGCTGGGCTCGGCTGCCCGCCGGTCACGAGCCAAGGATACGGATGGCATGCGTTCTCGACGCCGGCAAGCTGCGACAACAGGTCATCCTCGACGGCGGGCCCGCTCGCGATCGCGGCGCCTGGGGCGACGAGGCCGTAGGCAAGGATCGGGAGAATGCAGGCTCCGGCGACGAGCCGACTGCGGACGTTCATGGCTGCCCCCCTTGTGGAGGGAAGCTCCCGGCGAGCGGCCGATCGATCCGGTCCCTTCGGGCGCGCGGGAGATTTCCCGACGCGGCTTAGTGCATAGCCGATGCCGGTTTCAGGAACACCGTAACTCGTGAATCCAGCGAGATTAGGCCTTCCTATGTCGCGACGGTTCGTCGCCGCCTGACGGCACTTTCGCACATCGCCTGACATTCTGGCAGGAAGCAGCTTGTCCCCCCGCCGGCCCGAATCACGTTCTTGAGCGCGTTACCGGCTTCCGGAGCACACCGCGACGGAAGAGCCGGTCCGCACACCAAACGACGAGGAATCGAGCCCATGGCCCGGATCGCCACCGCCTTACTCGCCCTGTCCCTCCTGGGACTGCCCACCGCGGCGGACTCCGCCGAACATCTGGTCTCGCCGTATCTCTCCTTCCCGGTGGGAGATGTGCTGCTCCAATCCCCGACGCCATCGTGGGGCGCGCCCGACCTAGCCGCGGGCGACCTGAACGGGGACGGGCGCGCTGACCTCGCGGTCGTGTCGCGGGACGGCGTGCCGGTCGGCGGCGGGTTCGCGTCGCTCGAAGGCGGACGGACCCTCTCGATCCTCCTCTCGAATTCGAACCCGGCGCTGCCTCTGCTGGACCCTCCGGTCACCTATCCGACGGGATTCGGACCCCAGGCGGTCGCGATCGCCGAGCTGAACAACGACGGCCGGCTCGACGTGGTCACCGCCGATCAAGGGGACCAAACGATCTCGGTCTTCCTGAATCTGGGGGGCGGGACGCTGGGCCCGCGGATCTCGTATCCCGCCGGAGGCAGTCCCGGGGCGCTCGCGGTGGCGGATCTCAACCTCGACGGGCGCCGCGACATCGTGTTCGCCGTGGGCTCGGGGATCGCGGTCCTCCTCGCGTCGGGGAACCCAGGCTCCTTCGCGCCCGCAGTCTTCTACGCGGCGCCCGGGACCGTGCGGGGCCTGGCGGTTGGGGACGTGCTGGGCGATGCCGCCCCCGACGTTACGGTCATTGATGCGACCAACCACCTCGCGATATTCCAGAGCGTTGGTGGTGGCCTCCTCACGCTCTCGTACAATTCGCCACTGCTCCACCCGCCCAGCGCGGTCGCACTGGCCAACATGAACGGCGACGGCCGCCTGGAGGCCATCGTGGGTTCAACCAGCGACTTCAAGGTCACCGTGTACGAGATTCTGCCGGTCCTGAACCCGCTCACCGACAAGAACCTGGCGCCAGTCACCGACCTCGTGGCGCGCGATTTCAACGGGGATGGGAACATGGACGTGGCGGTCGCGGCCCAGCAGCCTCTCAACTCCCCGATCGCGACCGGGTTCTTCCTCCCCGGGGACGGGCTCGCCGGGTTCGGCACTCAGCAAGGCATCGATGCGGGCGCGTACTTGGAAGCGGTTGCCGCGGGCGACTTCGATGGGGACGGAATGCTGGACCTGGCCTTCGCGGGGGCGGGCGTGCCGGTCGACGTCAAGCTGCGCCGCGCGGTGCACGTCGTTCGCCAGAAGAGCACGGGGGTCTTCAACGACCTCGGCTTCTACAACCACGTCGAGAGCACGATGGGAACGTGCGTCACGACGATCGCGGACATGAATCGCGACGGGATGCCCGACATGATCATCGCCGGCCTGGGGCTCGCCAGCGGCCAAGCGGCGATCGCGGTCCGCCTCGGGACCTCCGCGGAGCTGTGGGACCCAGGCACCCTGACCAACATCCCCGGCGACCTCCGGCCGCGCGCCATCCCGGGCGACTTCAACCGGGACGGAAAGCCAGACCTCGCGGTGACCCAGTCGTCGACGTCGACCGGGCTCACGTACGAGACCTATCTGGGCGACGGGACCGGCGCGATCACTCCGCTACCGGCCTCAATCACACCCGGCCGCGAGGCGCTGGCCGCGGGAGACTTCGATCGCGACGGCATCCTCGACCTGGTGACGAACGCTCCGCCCGGCCTCGTGCTCTTGAAGGGCGTCGGGGACGGCACCTTCACATTCGGCTCGGGCGTGGTCACGTCGAACACGGTCCAAGCCGCGGCGATCGGAGATCTGAACCGGGACGGCGCGCTGGACATCGTCGCCTCCGTGAGCGGCATCGGAACCTACGTGAGCCTGGGGAACGGGACCATCCTGCTTGCGGGGGTGGGCACCCTGGTCGGCCCCGCCGCGACCTCGATCACTCTCAGCGACTTCAACGAGGACGGCGTTCTCGACGTCCTCCTCTCCACGAGCGCGCAAACGCTCGCCGCGTTGGGAGACGGCCAGGGCTCCTTTTCGACCCCGACGGCGCTACCGGAATACGCGAACAGCAACGGCTCGTTCAGCTCGGCGGCGCTCGACTTGAATCGCGACGGGCACATGGACGTGATCGCGGACGTCTATGAGCCTTCGTCCAGCGGCTACCCGTACATCGACTCGCACCTTCGCGCGTGGCTCGGTGACGGGAAGGGCGGGTTCGGGTCGCGAAGCGACTACGGCGCCCCCGAGCACCCGCTCGGCCTCACTCTGGTCGACGCGACCCGAGACGGCCGCATGGACGTCCTGTCCGCGAGCATCGGCCCGCTGCTCGGCTCCGAGAAGGCGGTCCGGCACTACACGCTCCGCGGAAACGGGCCCGCGACGTTCCCGTTCCCGACATCCATCGTGAACAGCACGGTCGGTGCTGTGACGCAAACAGCGATCGCGACGGCGGACTTCACGCTCGACGGAACCCCGGACGCTGTGGTCGCCAACTCGAAGTCGGACGGGTACTGGTATGCGACCCAGATGATCGGGAACGGAAACGGGACCTTCACCGCGGGCATCTCGAACGTCATTCCAGAAGAGCCCGCCGCGATGGACACGGGAGACTTCAATCGCGACGGAATCCCGGACTTCGTGATCGCGTGCGGCGCCGGCGACGCGGTGTTGATCGAAATGGGCACCGTCGCCGACACGTTGACGATGCCGTCCATGGTCGCCTTCAATCTGGGGTACGAGTTCTCCGACGTGGCCGTGGCGGACTTCAACCGCGACGGAAGACAGGACATTGCCGCTGCGTCCGCCGCATCTTCAGCGGTGCTCGTCTTCCTCGGAAACGGGGATGGCACCTTCGCGGCGCCGCTCTCCGCCAGCACCGGCTCCTTCGGCCCCACATCGATCGCCGTCGGCGACGTGGATCGCGACGGAATTCCGGACCTCGTCGCCGCGCTCGGGGTCGGCATCAACCCCAACTCGATCGGGACCATGCACGGGCGTGGCGACGGCATGTTCGACACGATCCGCCCCTACACCGTGGGTCAGACTCCATACGCGCTCGCGCTCGGTGACCTGAACCGCGACGGCTTCCTGGACGCGGCGGTGACCCTGACGGGCACGCCGGGGAATCGGTACATCGCGGTGCTCATCGGATCAACGGGAGGAGGATTTGCCTCGCCGAGCCTCTACCCGATCAGCCAGAACGCGCTCGACATCGTCTGGGCGAACGTCGATGGCGACGGCCCCAGCGATCTACTCGTCCCGAACGGCTCCGGGGCCGTCGCCACGCTTTCCTTCCTTCACGCGCTGGGGGCCGGAGGAACGTTCAATGCCAAGGTGGACTACACGATGGGCGGTCTTCCGGTCGACCTTGCCGTCGCGGACCTGAATCGCGACGGGCGGCCGGACGTGATCGGCGCGCTCGCCGGCGGGGCGGACATCTCGGTTCTGCTGAGCGCGCCGTCCACCATCTCGGCGGTCGCGGAGGATCCGTCTGCCGGTGAGGCTCCGCTCGCGCCGCGCCTCGCCATCCGACCGAACCCGGCCGCCAATCGCGCGGTCCTGTCGTTCCGGCTTCCCGAGGCGGGTCCGGCGACCGTCGACCTCTTCGACGTGCACGGCCGCCGAGTTACGCGGCTGTTTCAGGGCCGCGCGGAAGGCAACCTGGAAGTGACATGGACGGGCCAGGCCGAGGGAGGTGGGCGGGCCGCCTCCGGGGTCTACTTCGCGAAGCTGACGACCGGTCAGGGCGCGTCGGTGTCCCGGAGGCTCGTGTGGCTCCGGTAGCGGTGCGGTTCGCGGCGGGTGTACCTTCCCATGAATGGCATCCGACGACGTCACGCGCCTCCTGGCCGCGGCGCGCGCGGGTGATGAGCGCGCGCTCGACGAACTCTACCCGCTGGTTTACCAGGATCTCCACGGGGTGGCTCATCGCGCCCTCCTGGGCGGCCGGCCCGGAAACACGCTCAACACCACGGCGCTGCTCCACGAGGCCTACCTCAAGCTCCACGTGTCCTCATCGTTCGCACCCCAAGACAGGCGGCACTTCTTCGCGGTCGCGGCCCGTGCCATGCGCCAGATCATCGTGGACCACGCCCGGAGTCGCGCGGCGCAAAAGCGCGGCGGCACCTTCCATCGCGTGGACCTGGATGCCGCGACGATCGCCGCCGACGATTCCGGCGCCTCGCTCCTCGCGCTCGAGGACGCGCTCCGCAAGCTAGCGGCGCTGGACGGTCGGCTGGCGCACGTGGTCGAGCTTCGCTTCTTCGGCGGCCTGACCGTGGAAGAGACCGCCGAGGTTCTGGACGTGGATCCGCGCACCGTGAAGCGCGATTGGAGGAAGGCGCGCGCCATGCTCTACCTCACGCTCGAAGGGCGAGCCGCGCCGTGACCCCGGCGGATCGCCCCGGCAATCTCCACAGCCTCGACTCAGACACGTGGCGCCGCATCAGCGACGCGCTGGACGAGCTGATCGACCTCCCCCCCGAGAAATCCGCCGAAGCCCTGGATCGCCTCCACGGTATCGATCCCGCGCTCCGCGAGCAGATCGCGGCAATCCTCGCCGCCGACCGGGAGGTCGAAGGGTATCTCTCTAGCACCGCACGGCAGGGGATGATGGAGGAGGCCGCGGAGGGCTTGGACTTCGGGCTGCCGCCGCTCTCGGGACGCATGCTCGGTCCGTGGCGGCTCGTGAACCAGATCGGGCGCGGCGGCATGGGCTCGGTCTACGTCGGGGAACGCGCCGACGGCGCCTTCGAGCAGCGCGTGGCGATCAAGTTCCTCGGCCGCGGCGTCGCCTCGCCCGAGTTGGTCGCGCGATTCCGGCAGGAGCGCCAGATCCTGGCCCGCCTCGAGCACCCGAACATCGCGCGGCTCGTGGACGGCGGCGTGACCGAGGACGGGCTCTGGTGGTTCGCGATGGAGTACGTCGAGGGCCAGCCGATCACGGCGTGGTGCGAAGGGCATCGGCTGTCGTCGCGCGCGGCCCTGGAGCTGTTCCAGCAGGTGTGCCGCGCCGTCCAGTACGCACATCGGAACCTCGTGATCCATCGAGATCTCAAGCCGGGCAACATTCTGGTCTCCGCGGCGGGGGAGGTGAAGCTCCTCGACTTTGGCATCGCGAAGATCCTCGAGCCGGAGGGCGGGGGGGCGACCGAGTCCAGGGACGGGACGAGCCCGGGCGTCGTCACCGCCGTCGCGATGACGCCCAACTACGCCTCGCCCGAGCAGATTCGCGGCGAGGCGCCCACGACCACGACCGACGTCTACGCTCTCGGCGTCGTGCTCTATGAGATCCTCACGGGGACGCGGCCCTATCGGCTGAAGACGGGCGCGCTGGATGAGATTCGACGCGCGGTGCTCGACGAGGAGCCGGAGGCGCCGAGCGCACGGTTGAAGCGCGCGCCGGAAGGGAACCCGGCCGTTCGGGCGCCGCGGGCAGGGGCGGGGCGCGACCTCGGCAACATCGTGCTCACCGCGTTGCAGAAGGAGCCAGAGCGTCGCTATCCGTCGGTCGAGGCGATGTCGGACGACGTGCAGCGCCACCTCGAGGGGCGGGCGGTGCGCGCGTCGGGACGAACGTTCGGGTATCTCGCGTCCAAGTTCGTTCGCCGAAACCGCGTGCCCGTTGCCGCGGTGGTCCTCGTTCTGCTCGCGCTGTCCCTCGGCCTCTATACAACGGCCCGCGAGCGGGACCGCGCCAAATACGAAGCCTCGAAGGCCACGGAACTCAAAGAGTTCGCTCTCAACCTGTTTCGCGTCTCGGCTCCCGAGGTCGGGCGCGGCGCCAACGTGACCGCACGGGAGCTCCTGGACCGCGGCGCCCAGCGCGTGGAGCGCGAGCTGAAAGGGAACCCCGCGATACAGGCCGAGATGTGGGACCTCTTGGGCTCGGTATATCGGAGCCTGGACCTCTTCCCGCAGGCCATCGGCATGTATCGAAAGTCGGTCGGGGCGCGGCGCGGCCTGCGCGACCAGCCGGACTCGCTCCTGTCGCACAGCATCCTCGAGCTGGGGAGCAGCCTGAACGAGAACGGCGATTACGCGGAGGGCGAGCGCCTCATGCGCGAGGCGCTCGCGATGGATCGGGTTCGGTTCGGGGACACGAGCCGCAGGGTCGCCCTCGCCGCCGGAGAGCTCGCGGTGCTGCTCGATCGCATGGCGAAGACCGCCGAAGCCGAATCGCTTTGCCATTTCGTGATCCGCGTGGACTCGCTGACCGTGGGCATGAACAGCGTCGAGACCGCGCAAGACATCTCGAGCCTCGGCATGCTGCTCTACTACGACGGCCGTTACAACAGGGCGCTTCCGTACCTCAGGCAGGCCCTCGCGATCCGGGAACGCCTCAAGGGGCGGCGGCACATCCAGACCGCGGAGGGGATCGACCAGGTCGCCATGTGCCTCACCCAGACCGGCGAGCTCGATTCCGCGCTCACGCTGGGGAACGAGGCGCTGTCGATTCGGCACCAATGGCTGGCGCCGGATCATCCCGACATCGCGCACTCGCTCATGAACACCGCGCTCACGCTCCAGGACCTAGGCCGCCTCGACGAGGCAGAGAAGAACCTGCGGGAATCGCTCGCGATCCGGCTTCGCGCGCTCGATCCCATGGACCCGCTCATCGCACATACGCACAACGACCTCGCCGTGGTCTTCTACCGTGAGCGGATGCTGGATTCTGCGGGGGTGCACTTCGACCAGGCGCTTCGCGTGTGGGCTCACTCGCTACCGCCCGACCACAGGGACGTCCTCACGTGCCGGAACAACCTCGGTGTCGTCTACCGCGAGACGGGACGCTATGCAGACAGCGAGCGGTTGCTTCGAGAGGTGTTGGCGGAGCGACAGCGCACGTTGCCCGCCGATCACATGGACCTGGCGAGCACGCAGTACCACCTCGGACGCCTCCTCGTGATGATCTCCCGATCCGCCGAGGCCGAGCCGCTCCTGCGCCACGCCATCGTGGTGCGTCGCGAGGAGCTGGCGGAGGACGATCCCCGGGTGGCGGAGGTGGAGTTGGCGTTGGGGAACGGCCTCGTGGCGATGGGGCGTGGCGTGGAGGGGCGCGCGCTGATCCAGAAGTGCCTGGCGGCAGCAGAGACGCGCCTGGGCCCGACGGATCGGATGGTCGTGCTCGGCCGCGCCGCGCGGATTGAACCCATGGCCCACCACGACCCCGCGTGGCTAGCGCCGCGTGGGGCGATCCGTGGTCGCCGACGGCGGAGCGCCGGCGTCTTCCATGCAGACCCCGAGCACCATCTCGGGTAATTTAGCGAGTCCATGACCCTCCAGCCCGGAACGCGCCTCGGCACGTACGAGATCCTCGCCTCCCTCGGGGTCGGGGGCTGGGCGAGGTAGGCTCCCAATCAGATGCCCTTCTATCGTTGTTCCATAGAGTCGCCCTTGACAGCTCAGGCATTGCTGCAGCGCATGGGCACTCTATTGCGCGAGCCACCGGGATTCTGGCAGACGGTCAGAGAGTCCCTTGGGCGGCGTCCGGAGGGCGGT
>DASVDZ010000009.1:0-3871 GCA_036380835.1 Candidatus Eiseniibacteriota bacterium
CTGCTCGACATGATCACGGTGAAGATGCTCGTGGCGTTCTCGCAGCGGCCGCTCCACTGGTTCGGCCTCCTGGCCGTCCCCCCGGCCCTGCTGAGCGTCTTCGCGATCGCGGTCCATGTGCTGATGATCGTCGATCCGCGCGTCGCCGCCGAGGCGGTGCTCCCGTCCGTGGCGGCCCTCTTCGCCTACCTTTCGATCCACATGATCATGCTCGGATTCCTCGGAGAGCTGATCGTCCGGACGGGCCGTTCGCAACCCTTCCGGTCGGTCACGCGCCTCGGCCCATGAGCGCGCGCCCCCCGATCCGCGCGGTCGCGCCGCCCCAGGGCGTGTCGTACGTCTGGACGTTCTCCCACGGCGACGACGACCTCGAGGAGACGCTCACGCGCTATCTCGCCGCGATCGCGCCGATCCCGGTCACGAAGGAGCTGATCGTCGTGGACGACGGGGTCGGGCCGCCGATGCAGGACGCCCTCGTGGCCCGGATGCGGGCGGCGTCGTTCCCGACGTCCCTCTACTACCTGCACCGCGGGGGAGGGGAGGCGGCCGCGCTCCAGACCGGCCTGCGCCAGGCGGCGGGGGAGGCGATCGTGATCCTCCCGTCGTACCGCCAGGTGGACGAGCCGGAGATCGCGCGATTCACCGACGCGATCCTGGAAGGGTCCCTCGACTACATCGCCTCCTGGCGGAACCCCAGAGTCGACTCCTGGTCCGGGCGGAAGCTCTCCCGGTGGTTCAACGGCATGACCTCACGCGTGACCGGCATCGAATTGCACGACGTCACGTCGGGACTCCGCGCGATGAAGCGGAAGGTGGTGGACGAGGTTCCGGTCCACGGGGACCTCTACCGCTTCCTTCCGGCCCTCGCGGTGATGCAGGGCTTCCGGGTCGGCGAGCTGTCCGTCCGGCACGTCTCCGAGCGCGTCCGGCGCGGGGACTACCGGCCGGGGATCTTCGTGAGGCGCTTCCTCGACCTCCTGTCGCTCTTCTTCCTCATCAAGTTCACGCGGAAGCCGCTCCGGTTCTTCGGTCTGCTGGGCACCGGGGTGTTCGGGCTCGGAGCGATCGTCCTGCTCTACCTGGTCGTCCAGCGGTTCCTCGGGATCGCTCTTGCCGACCGCCCTCTGCTCGTCCTCGGCGTGCTCCTCTTCGTGTTGGGCGCGCAGCTCTTCTCCATCGGCCTCCTCGGCGAGTTGATCATCTTCACGTACGGGCGGGACCTGCGCGAGTACCAGGTCGACGTCGTCTATGAAGCCGGAACGACCCCGTAGGACCGGCCTCGCCGCGGCCGGGGTGATCCTCCTCGCGGCGGGCTTGGGGCTCTGGGGCATCGGGCACGGCCTTCCGTTCTCGTACTATCCCGACGAGGCGCACGTCGTGAAGTCCGCCCTCGCGTTCGGAAGCGGGGACTTGAATCCCCACTGGTTCCACAAGCCTGCCTTCTTCTACTACATCCTCTTCGCCGAATACGGGGTCGTCTTCCTGGTGGGGAAGCTCGCGGGCGTCTGGGCCGGGGTGGCGGACTTCGGAGTCCAGTTCGTCCGGGACCCCGGCGTCTTCTACGCGGTCGGGCGCCTCACCGCGTTGGCCTTCGCCTTGGCGACGATCGCCGTCGTGATCCGCCTCGGAGAGCGTCATCTGCGGGCGGGTGCCGGACTCCTCGGGGCCCTGATGCTGGCGCTGACGGTCGGCCTCATCGACTCGAGCCAGAACGTCAAGGAGGACGTCCCCTCGATGTTCTTCGCGGTCCTGTCGCTCTATTGGATCCTCAACTACGCCGCGAGCGGCCGCCTCCGGGATCTCGTCGTGGGCGCGCTGGCGGGCGGGGCGTCGGCCGCGACGAAGGCCTACGGATTGGCGCTCGTCCCGGTGATCCTCGCCGCGGTGATCTGGCGCCCGGCTCCGTCCCGCGCGGAGGCACCCGGGGCGGGCGCGATCGCCGCCCGGTGTGTCGCCGCCCTCGCCCTCTTCGTCCTCGCCCAGTTCGCGCTCGCGCCGTTCAGCTTCCTCGATCCGCTGGGCCGCGCGGACACCTGGAGCCGGGTCACGTCCTTGTTCACCGTGCTCGGGCGCATGACGGGCCTCCTGCACGTGGCGCCGGCCCCCGACGAGAATCTCAGCCGCCATGGGGGGATCGGCTACGGCATCGCGTCGTACGGCCAGGTCCTGGTCTCGCGTGACGGGATGGGGCTCGTGATCGTCGCGTACGCCGCCCTGGGCGCCATCGCGCTCCTCCTTCGGAGGCGATTCACCGACCTCCTCCTCCTCGGCTACGTCGCCGTGTTCATCGCGGCTTCCGTGATCGTCCACCCGGGCTACGCGGAGCCGCGACACCAGACGCCGATCTATCCGGTGCTCGCGGCGGCGGGAGGGTTCGCGGTGCTCGAGTTGGCGGCCCGGCTGCGGATCCGAACCGCATGGGCGGTCGCCGTGGCCGCGGCGACGCTCCTCTGGCCGCTCGCCTCGGTGGCCCAGCGCGCGGAGACGGTTTCCCGGGAGGACACGCGGAGCGCCGCCAAGCGCTGGATCGAGGAGCGCATCCCCGCGGGCACGGCGATCCTCCTCGACGAGGGGGGGCCGCAGCTCCTGGCGTCGGAGCGCAGCCTGCGACACGACCTGCTCGCCGCGAAGAACGCCTCGGATACAGGCCAATTTACTGCACATTATGACAAGTATTTAGAGCTACAGCTTCGCGCGGCACGCGAGGGAACCGCCTACGACGTCGAAGAGATTCGAAAGCCTTGGTGGCTCGACCGCGAGCCTGCGCCCGGGGTCTCGTACCTCACCTCGGAGTACGACCGGGACATGGGGAATCCGCTCCGGCCCGTGGGCGTCGCCTCGTACGACTCGTATCTCGATCAGGGATTCCAGTACGCCGTGGTCCAGAGCGAGCGATACGGGCCCGTCACGACCAACCCGCGGCTCGCCGCGGACTGGCCCTCGTTCTCCGCCTTCTACCGCGAGCTTTTCCGGCGCGGCCGCCTGGTGCGCGAGTTCTCCCCCGCCTCCGGCGCCTACACGGGTCCGGTCGTCCGAATCTACCGGTTCGCGAGGTAGCCGCGTGCGCCGGGACCTGGACGCGCTCGCCGATCGGACGTTCGATCTCGTCGTGATCGGCGGGGGCGCGTTCGGCGTCTTCACCGCATGGGACGCGGCGCTCCGCGGTATTTCCGTGGCGATCCTCGAGCGGGGCGACTGGGCCGAGGCCGCGTCCGCGAACTGCTTCAAGATGGTCCACGGCGGAATCCGGTACCTCCAGCACCTCGACTTCCCGCGCATCCGCCAGTCGAGCCGCGAACGGAACACGTTCCTCCGGATCGCGCCGCATCTCGTCCGACCGCTACCGATCCTGATCCCGACGTATGGGCACGGCCACTCGGGGCCGGAGATCCTGGGGGCCGGCCTCCGCGCCTACGACCTGCTCGTCTGGGATCGGAACCGGGGCATCCGGGACCCGGCGCTCCGGCTTCCCGCGGGGCGCCTCCTCTCGACGCGCGAGACGCTCGCCCTCTACCCGGAGCTGCCGACGGCCGGCCTGACGGGCGGGGCGCTCATCCACGACGGACAGATGCACAGCCCGGCGCGGCTCGCCTTGTGCGTACTCCGCTCCGCGGTGGAGCACGGCGCGTGCGCCGCCAACTACGTCGAAGTGACCGGCTTCCTCCGCCGCGGGAACGAGATCGAGGGCGTCACGGCGCGGGATCGGGAGCGCGACGCCTCCTTCACGGTTCGGGGCCGCGCCTTCGTGAACGCGGCGGGCGCCTGGGCGGCGCCACTCCTCCACGCCGGCCTCGGAATTCCCGTGCGGCCGCGCCCCACCTTCTCGCGCGACGCCTTCTTCGTCGTGAATCGCCGGATCGGCCCCGACGTG
>DASVDZ010000010.1:0-11853 GCA_036380835.1 Candidatus Eiseniibacteriota bacterium
CTGAAGATCGAGCTTCGATACGCCGGCGTCGCGGAGGTCGACGACCTCCTCCGCGCCTTCTTCAACACGTTCCTGCCCGAGCGTCGCGCGGCCGTCTACCGGGATTCGTATCTCTGACCCGTGACCACCACGCCGCCGGGCTCTCTCGCCGCTCGAAGAATTCCGGAGGTGCCGCTTTGCTCGAACGCGTCCGCCACGCCGCCGCCGCCGCCCTGGGGGCGGCCCTGATGCTCCTCACGACCTTCTCCGTCCCGGCCGCCCGCGCGACCGAGGCCCCGGCTCCCCGCGCCGCGGCGCCCCTCTTCTTCGCCGACCGGCCCGACACCGCGGCCTTCCGGGCGTCGCTCGAGGGCGAGCTCCGGACCGCGCAAGCGGCGCTCGATCGCCTGCTCGGCGTGACCGGCAAACGGACGGTCGAGAACACGCTCGTGCCGTACAACGAGGCGGCGCTCCACGCCGACAACGCCGGGTACCAGTCGGGGCTCATGGAATCGGTCCATCCCGACTCCTCCTTCCGCTCCGTGTCGGAGGAGCTGTCCCAGGCGGCGCAGAAGTTCCAGACCGAGCTGAGCCTGAACCGCGGCGTCTACGACGCGATCGCGGCCGTCGACCTGAAGGGAGCCGACGCCGACACCCGGTACCTGGTCGAGAAGACGCTTCGCGACTTCCGGCTCGCGGGCGTGGACAAGGACGAGGCGACGCGCCGGAAGATCGCCGCGCTCCGCGACGAGCTGGTCAAGATCGGCCAGGAGTTCGATCGGAACATCCGGAACGACTCCCGGACGATCAACGTCGATTCGATCGTCGACCTGAAGGGACTCCCGAACGACTTCGTCCTCGCCCACATGCCCGGCAAGAACGGAAAGATCTCGATCTCGATCGAGTACCCGGACCGGTTCCCCGTCATGAAGTACGCGGAGAGCGAGGACGTTCGGCGCCGCCTCCAGTACGAATCGATGAATCGCGGCTACCCGAAGAACATGGCGGTGCTCGACCGGCTGATCGAGAAGCGCTACGAGCTGGCGCGGATCCTCGGCTACAAGACGTGGGCCGACTGCGTCACCGCCGACAAGATGATCGGCACGTCCCGGCGGGCCACCGACTTCATCGACCGGATCGGGAAGATGGTCGTCGACCAGGCCAAGGTGGACTACAAGGAATACGTGGTGCAGAAGCGGCTCGAGGTCCCCACGGCGACCACGGTCAACGTCTGGGAGCTCTCGTACTACGGAAACCTGATCCGGAAGAGCCAGTACGACTTCGACGCGCAGAGCGTGCGCGCCTACTTCCCCTTCGAGGGGGTGAAGCAGGGGGTGCTCGACGTCACGTCGCGGATCTTCGGCGTCACGTTCCGGAGGATCGAGGACGCCGCGGTCTGGGACCCGAGCGTCGAGGCGTACGAGATCCGGGAGGGGGACCGCCTCCTCGGCCGGTTCTTCCTCGATCTCCATCCGCGCCCCGGGAAGTTCAACCACGCGGCGCAGTTCACGATCCGCCAGGGGTGCGCGGGATTCCAGATCCCCGAGGCCGCGCTGGTCTGCAACCTGCCCGGCGGCAAGCCGAACGATCCGGGGCTCATGGAGCACGCGGACGTGGTGACGTTCTTCCACGAGTTCGGCCACCTGCTCCACACCGTCTTCGGCGGGCGGCAGCGCTGGGAGCCTCTGGCGGGCATCTCGACCGAATGGGACTTCGTGGAGGCGCCGTCGCAGCTGCTCGAGGAATGGTGCTGGAACGCCTCGTCGCTGCAGTCGTTCGCGAAGAACTACCAGACAGGGGAGCCGATCCCCGCCGACGTGGTCGCGAAGATGCGGCGCGCCGACGCGTTCGGCCGCGCGCTCGACCGGTCGTTCCAGGTCGCGTTGTCGGACCTCTCGCTCCGCCTGTACGATCGCCCGCCGGCCGAGGTGAACAGCGACTCCGTGGTCGCCCAGGCCTCCCGGGAATTCCTCCCCTACCCGCAGATGCCGAATACCCACTTCCAGTGCGGGTTCGGGCACCTCGACGGATACTCGGCGATCTACTACACGTACCTCTGGTCCCAGGTGATCGAGAAGGACCTGTTCAGCCAATTCGACCCCGCGAACCTGCTCGATCCCACGACGCCGATCCGCTACCGCAAGGCGATCCTCGACCGCGGGGGGAGCCGGCCGGCGGAGGAGCTGATCCGCGACTTCCTGCATCGCGACTTCAACTACGACGCGTTTCGGAAATACCTGGGGGAGGAGTCGGCGCCGTAGGGGCGGCGGGGCGCCTTGGCGCGGCTATCGCTTCGCGCCGCGCTCGACGCGGAGCGGCGTCATCACTTCCTTCTCGAACCGCGCGGCGTCGAACGCCTTGTCGAGGTACGGGAGGATGACCTCGTCGGTCACCACGAAGTGCGCCGCGATCAGGCTGAGGATTCCGTACGAGAGGTGCATCAGCTTGCCGGGAGGGGATCCCGCGGCGATGGCCTTCTCCAGCGCCTCGACGCGGCGCTGCACGAGCTGGTGCTCGAAGCGGGCCGCCTCCGTGAGCTTCGACCCTTCCCCGGACGCCCAATCGGCGGCGGGATAGAGCGTGTACTCCTCGGCGCGCGCGTGTGGCGCGATCTGCCGTCGCACGAAATCGAGCACCTCCCGCGCCATCGACATCTGGTCGAGGGTCGTCTGCTCGTGGAGCTTCTCCAGGCGTTCGGAGAGCGCGCGGAGCGCCGCCGTGAGTTTCGCGTGTTCGGCGCGGAGCGAGGCCGTCGCCGGCCCTGACTGCGGATTCGCCATTGGGGAAGCAGTCTCGGCGTTTCGCGGCGCGGTGTCAACTCGGCTGTTGCGCCGCGGCGATTCCGGGCCGTACCGTGGAGGGGCGTCGCCGAATCCCGGCGCCGCCACCGCATTCCGCGAGGAGCGCATCCCCATGAAGGTAGCCATCGGCGCCGACCACGCCGGATTCGAGCTCAAGGAACGGATCAAGCGCCTCCTGACCGACAAGGGGTTCGAGGTGCAGGACGTGGGCACCCACTCCGCCGAATCGACCGACTACCCCCTCTACGCCTTCCCCGTCGCCGAGGCCGTCCGCGACGGGGTCGCCGACCGGGGCATCCTCGTCTGCGACTCGGGGAACGGGATCGCCATCGCCGCGAACAAGGTCGAAGGGGTGCGCGCCGCCCTCGCGGTCGACCCCTGGCAGGCCGAGATGTCGCGCCGCCACAACGACGCCAACGTTCTGGTGCTCGCCTCCAAGCTCACCCCGGCCGGCGAGGAGGCGGCGATCGTCGACGCCTGGTTCGCCGCGCCGTTCGACGGCGGCCGTCACGCTCGGCGCGTCGGCCAGATCACCGACTACGAACGAGCCCATGAGCGCCGCTAGCGCCTCGTCGCCGTCGTCGGTGACGCAGGTCGAGCGCGTCGGCGGCCTCGAGGCGCCCTACCGGGAGACGCTCCGCGCCCTCGTGGACGACGACGCCGTCGCGCGCCTCGCGGCCCGGGGACCGAATCTCTGGAAGGACGACCCCGCCCACGCGGCCGTCATTCGAGCGCGGCTAGGGTGGCTCGACGCTCCGGAGTGGCTCCGAGGCCGTGTCGGCGAGCTCACGACGTTCGCCTCCGACGTGCGCGGCGCCGGGTTCACGCGCGTCCTGCTCCTCGGCATGGGAGGCTCGAGCCTCGCGCCGGAGGTGCTTCAGCGCTGCCTGCCGGCCGGCCCGGGGGCTCCCGCGCTCGCGGTGCTCGACTCCACCGATCCCGCCGCCGTGGCGAACGCCGAGGCGATCGCCCGGCTCTCGCGCACGTTCTTCCTCGTGTCGAGCAAGTCCGGCCGCACGATCGAGACGCTCTCGCAGTACCGTTACTTCCGGTCCCGGGTCGAGGGCGAGGGACTCGCCGAGCCCGGATCCCGCTTCGCCGCCGTGACCGATCCGGGGTCCGCGCTCGAGGCGATCGCGAGGAGCGAAGGGTTCCGCCGTGTCTTCCTGAATCCCGCCGACATCGGCGGACGCTACTCCGCGCTCTCCTATTTCGGAATGGTGCCGGCCGCGCTCCTCGGCCTCGATCTCGCCGCCCTGGCCGAGCGCGCGGAGGGGGCGCGCGTCGCGTCCCTCTCCCCCGTGCCCGAGCGAAACGGCGCGCTCCGCCTGGGCGCGCTTCTCGGCGCCGCCGCCCGGGGAGGGCGCGACAAGCTCACCCTCCTGACGTCTCCGTCGCTTCGCCCGTTCGGGTACTGGATCGAGCAGCTCGTCGCCGAGAGCACCGGAAAGGAAGGGACGGGCATCGTCCCGGTCGAGGGCGAGCCGCTCGGGGCGGCGCACCACTACGGCGCCGACCGGATCTTCGTCTCGATCACCCTCGAGGGCGACCCGGAGCCCGACCTGGCGCGCCTCGAGGGGGAGATCACGCGCACCGGCTCCGCGTGGGTGCGGATCGAGCTCAAGGACAAAGACCAGATCGCCGGCGAATTCTTCCGCTGGGAGGTGGCGACGGCGATCGCGGCCGCGGTGCTCAGGATCGATCCGTTCGACGAGCCGAACGTCCAGGAGAGCAAGGACAACACCCAGGAGATACTGAACGCGTTCGAGCGGACGCGGGCGATGCCGGCGGGCGCGCCCAAGGCGCACGACGAGGACGTCGAGGTCTACGCCGACGACGCCCTCTGGGAGCGCGTCACCGGGGGCGCCCCGGCGCTCCCCAGCCTCGAGATGGTGCTCCAGCGGTTCCTCGGACTCGCCCACCCGGGCGAGTACCTGGCGCTCCTGGGCTACTTCGAGCGGACGGCGGGAACGGAGGCGGCCTTCGCGCTGATGCGGCGCGCCGTGCGGAACGCCACCCACCTGCCCGTTCTCCAGGGCTACGGGCCCCGCTACCTCCACTCCATCGGGCAGCTCTTCAAGGGCGGGCCGGCGACGGGGATGTTCCTCATCCTGACGACCGCGGATCGCGAGGACGTCCCGATTCCCGGGAGCGGCGTGACGTTCGGCCAGCTCAAGGCGGCGCAGGCGCTCGGCGACGTGAAGTCGCTCGGCGAGCACGGGAAGCCGGTCCTGAGGCTCCACATGACCCGCGGCGTCGAGCCGGGGCTCCAGGCCATCGGCGCGGCGCTCGAGAGAGCGCTCGCGGCCACCTCGGCCAAGAACTAGTCGGCGCTAACGGATCCGGGAACGGATCGGGGCGTAGGATTCCGAATCGAACGGCAGCCCGGCGTCGAGCCCCATCCGTTTCTGCTCCGCCCGATCGTCCGACACTCGCCGCGCGATTGGATCCGCCTTCCCGGGCGACCCTTCCCAAAACATTCCAGCCGAACCGGTTGAGCCGCCAACCTTCTCCATCGCGCGAACCAGCCCTTCGGCGTTCAGGCCGACCCGCGTCGCCAGGAGCGAGGCGGAGATGTCCGCGGCGCGCTCCGCGTCGCGCGGATAGCCCCGGAGGACCGCGTCCAGGGCCCGCTTCGTCTCCTCGCTGGGAGCGCCGTCCCGTGGACTGAGCAGAATCCGCTCCACGCCGTCACGCGAGATCGCGTTGATGATCTCGCCCATGCCGTCCCGGACGGCGATGTGGGCGATCTCATGGCCGAGGACCCCCGCCAGCTCGGCGCGCGAGGTGAGCCGGGAGAGGAGCCCGGTCGAGAGGTAGACGTAGCCGCCGGGGAGCGCGAACGCCTGGGGAGCCGAGTCGGCGAAGACCTGGAACGTGTAGGGGATGCCCGGGCGGTCGGAGAGGCGGGCCATCCGGTCGCCCAGGGTCCGGACGTAGCCGATGACCGTGGGATCGTCGGCGCTCCGGCGGTCCGCCTGAACGAGCGTCGAGAGGCGCGCCCCGAGCATCCGCTCGTCCCCGTCCCCCAGCGGCTCCCGGGTGTCCACCGCGCGGCGGGCCGCGCCGCAGCCCGCGAGGAACGGCGCCAAGAGGAGGATCGGCAGGAGGAGGGCGATCGATCGGTCGGGCACTCGCATCTTCGTACCTTAGGGCTCTCCCCCGTCCGGGTCAACCGGTCTCCGCTTGGAGCCGCCCTTGCGCCCCTTCGCCGCCATGCGGCATCATTCGACGTGGCGACCCGGCGGGGTGGCTGGCCCGTCTCGGCCGCCCACGCCGAACCCGGAGCCGGCCTCGCGCCGGAAGGATGCGCACAAGGAGGAGCCCATGCCTGCACGGAAGAAAGCCGCCAGGAAGTCCGCTCGGAAGCCGGCCCGGAAGAAGGCCGCGAAGCGCGCGCCCGCGTCGAAGAAGGCGGCCCGCCCGAAGGCCGCGCCCAAGAAGGCCGCGCCGGCGCGCCCGGCCGCGCCGCCGGCGGTTCCGAGCGCGATCGGATTGATGAGCCACCACTCCGACTTCACCACCCACAACCTCGACGGCATCCGGCGGTTCTACGTGGAGCTGCTCGGATTCTCCAAGCACGACGTCGACCCGAAGATGAACTACCTCTACATCCAGACCGGGAACACGTCGAGCCTCGGCTTCATGCCGCCGATGCCGGGGATGGGCGAGCCGACCCCGGCGAAGGAGCCGACGCTCTACTTCATGGTCAAGAACGTCGACCAGGCCTACGCGAACCTCGCCGCCAAGGGCGTGATGTTCGAGGGGCCGCCGGCCGACATGCCGTGGGGCCATCGGGTGGTCTCGACGGTGGATCCGGAGGGGCGCCGCGTGATGCTCGCCACCCCCAAGCGGACCTAGGACCGATCCCCCACCCGTACCGAGGAGCCATCGCATGAAGCGATCCCCCTGCGTCACCCTGCACGAGCTCGGACAGAGCGTCTGGCTCGACACCATCAACGACGGGTTGATCCAGTCCGGAGAGCTGTCCCGCTGGATCGCGGAGGGCTCGGTCTACGGCGTGACGTCGAATCCCACCATCTTCAAGACGGCGATCGGCGGGGGCCAGTACTCCTACCCCGCCGAAATCGCCCGCCTCGCGTCCGCCGGGAAGACGGCGGAGCAGATCTACGACGAGCTGGCGGTGCGCGACATCACGCGCACCGCCGATCTGCTCGCGGAGACGTTCCGCGCCGGAAGCGGCCGCGACGGGTTCGTGAGCCTCGAGGTGCCCCCGGCGCTCGGGGGCGATACGGCCGCGACGATCGCCGAGGCGCGGCGCCTCTGGAAGCTCGTCCAGCGCCCGAATCTGTTCGTGAAGGTGCCGGGCACCCCGGCCGGGATCCCGGCCATCGAGGCGCTGATCGCGGAGGGGATCAGCATCAACGTCACGCTCCTCTTCTCCCGCGCGCAGGTCGGAGACGCCGCGCGGGCGTACCGCCGAGGCATCGAACGCCGCCTCGAACGGGGCGAATCGATCGCGGGCGTCCACTCGGTCGCGAGCCTCTTCGTGAGCCGCCTCGACACCTCGGTCGACAAGGAGATCGACGCGAAGGCGAAGGGAGCCGCGTCCGACGCCGAGCGGAGGCGGCTCGCCGCCCTTCGCGGCACGGCCGCCGTGGCCAACGCGCTCGACGTCTGGGAGGAGTATCGCGCGCAATTCTTCGGCGCGGCGTTCGAGCCGCTCCGGGCCCGCGGGGCGCGCCCCCAATGGCTCCTCTGGGCCAGCACCGGCACGAAGGACCGGGCGTACTCGGACCTCAAGTACGTCGAGGAGCTGGCCGGCCCCGACACGATCAACACGATGCCGCGAGAGACCCTCGAGGCGCTGCTCGACCACGGGACCGTGGCGGGGAACCGGCTCGACCCGGAGATCGAGCCGGCGCGGGCCCGGCGCCGGGCCCTGGCCGAGGCCGGCGTCTCGCTCGAGGCGCACTGCGCGCGGCTCCTCGAGGAGGGCGTCGCGTCCTTCGCCCGATCCTTCGACGAGATGATGGACGTGATCCGCGAACGCTCCGCCGCGCTGATGCAGCGGCGCTGAGCGCCCCCTTCGGAGGTCAGATGGAACTCGGCTTCGTCGGACTGGGACGGATGGGCAGCAACATGGTCCTCCGCCTCCTCGAGAACAAGCACCGAATCGTCGGCTGGGACCGCTCGGCGGCCGCCGTACAGGAGATCGCGGGGGCCGGCGCCGTGGGCGCGACCGGGCTGGCCGATCTCGTCGGCCGGCTCGAAGACCGCCCGCGGGCCGTCTGGGTGATGGTCCCGTCTGGCGACCCGACCGAGCAGACGATCCGCGACCTCGCCCAGGCGCTCGCCCCCGGGGACGTCGTGATCGACGGGGGCAACTCGTACTACAAAGATTCCGTCCGCCGCGCGCAGCTCCTCGCGGAACGGAAGATCCACTTCGTCGACGCCGGCACCTCGGGCGGCATCTGGGGCCGCGCGAACGGCTACTGCCTCATGGTCGGCGGCGACGAGGCGGTCTGCCGCCGGCTCGAGCCGATCTTCCGGTCGCTCGCCCCGCCGGACGGATATCTCCGGACTGGGAAGAACGGGGCGGGACACCTCGTGAAGATGATCCACAACGGGATCGAGTACGGCATGATGCAGGCGTACGCCGAGGGGTTCGAGATCCTCGCCGCCTCCCCTCACGAGCTCGATCTGCCGAGGATCGCCGCGCTCTGGCAGCACGGCAGCGTGGTCCGCTCCTGGCTTCTCGAGCTGGCCGCCTCGGCGCTCGCCGAGGATCCGAAGCTCTCCTCGGTCGCCGACTACGTGGACGATTCGGGGGAAGGGCGCTGGACGGTGATCGAGTCGATCGAGCGGGCCGTGCCCGCCCCCGTGCTCACGCTGGCGCTCCAGACGCGGTTCCGCTCGCGCCAGGAGTCCTCGTTCGGCGGCCGCCTCCTGGCCGCCCTCCGGAACAAGTTCGGCGGCCACGCGGTGAAGACCGCGTGAGCCCTGGCACCACGGCCGCGCGCGCCGACCAGGTTCCGAACCCGCTCCGCGAGGGGAGCCTCACCCTCCGCGCCGCCGAGCCGTGCACGTTCGTCGTCTTCGGCGCGACGGGGGACCTGACGCACCGGAAGCTCCTCCCCGCCCTCCTCCAGCTCTCGCGCGAGAAGACCCTCCACCCGAAGACCCTGGTGGTCGGATTCGCGCGGCGCCCTCTCGACGACGACGCCTACCGCGCCATGCTCCGTGAGGCCGTCGTGGATCGGGCGCTCCCGGAGCACGAGACGCGGCGCTTCGAGGCGTCGCTCTTCTACCGCGCCGGCCGCTTCGAGGACCTGGAGGACTACCGCGCGCTCGGCGGTTTCCTCGAGAAGCTGGAGCGGGAGCGCGGGACCGGCGGCAACCGGATCTTCTACCTCGCCACGCCCCCGGAGGCCTACCCCGACATCCTGAGGAACCTCGGCGCCGCGGGGCTCGTCCATCCCGACGGGGAGACGGGGCCGTGGGCGCGCGTGATCGTCGAGAAGCCGTTCGGCCGCGACCTCGCCACGGCGCGCGCGCTGAACGCGCAGATCCACGCCTCCTTCCAGGAGCGGCAGGTCTTCCGCATCGACCACTACCTCGGGAAGGAGACGGTGCAGAACATCCTGGTGCTCCGTCTCGGGAACGGCATCTTCGAGCCGCTCTGGAACAACCGCTACGTCGACCACGTGCAGATCACCGTGGCGGAGTCGGTGGGCGTCGAGGGGCGCGCCAACTACTACGAGCGCGCCGGCGTGCTCCGCGACATGCTGCAGAACCACATGCTGCAGCTCCTGACGCTGACCGCCATGGAGCCCCCCGCGCGCTTCGAGGCGGACGCGGTCCGGGACGAGAAGGTGAAGGTCCTCCGCGCGATGCCGCCCCTCTCGCCGCGCGACGTTCCGCTCCGAACGGTTCGCGCGCAGTACGGGACCGGCGCGGTCGGAGGCGAGCCGGCCCCCGCCTACCGCTCCGAGCCGGGGGTCGCGCCCGATTCGACGACCGACACGTTCCTCTCCGTGAAGCTCGAGGTGGACAACTGGCGCTGGGCCGGCGTCCCCTTCTACCTGCGCTCCGGGAAGCGGCTCCCCAAACGCGCGACCGAGATCGCCATCGCGTTCCGCCACCCCCCGTACGCGCTCTTCCGCTCCGCGGGGTGCGAGCCGATCGAGTCGAACGTGCTCCGCCTGCGGATCCAGCCCGACGAGGGGATCTCGCTCTCCTTCGGCTCCAAGTCACCGGGGCAGACCCTCCACATCGATCCCGTACGCATGGACTTCAACTACCTCACGTCCTTCGGCGCCGACCCTCCCGAGGCGTACGAGCGGCTGCTCCTCGACTGCAACCTCGGCGACCCGACGCTCTTCGCGCGCCGGGACGAGGTGGAGCTCGCGTGGGAGCACGTCGACGCGATCGCCGAGGCCTGGGCCTCGGGGGGCGGGCCGCCGGTCGTGGGCTACCCCGCCGGCTCCTGGGGACCTTCCGAGGCCGACGCCCTGATCGAGCGCGACGGCCGGCACTGGTACCGCCTGTGAATGGCGGGCCTCCCGCCGGGGCCGCGCCGGGACCGGACGCGGTTGGCGGATCGATCGTCCTCGCCGGCCCCCAGGGCGAACGTCCCTTCGACGCCCCCGCCATCGAGCGGGAACTTCGCGCCATGTGGAAGTCGGCCTCCTCGGAACACGGCACCGTCTATCGCGCGGCGACGTCCAACCTGATCGTCCCCATCGACGCGCCGCTCCGCGACCGGATCGCGCCGGTCCTGACGGAGGTCACGCGGCGGAATCCTTCGCGACTCGTCCAGATCGAGCGATCGGAGCGCGAGTCCCCCGACTCGAGGAGGCTCTTCGCGCGCACCACGGCGCTCTGCCACCTCCGCCCGGGGGGCGGCCTCGTCTGCAGCGAGCAGATCGTCGTCCGGTGGAGCGCGCGATCCTGCTCGCTCGTCCCGAGCGCCGTCCAGGCGCTCCTCGTCGGCGATCTCCCGGTCGTGATCCTCGCGATCGAGCCGGGCCCGCGGGCGCAGTGGCTCGCGGCGTTCGAGGGGATCGCCGATCTCAGGATCGCCGACAGCGCCACCGAGTCCGAGCCGGCGGCCATGGCGCGCCTCTGGACCGACCTTCCGGGACCGCGCCGGACGGCGCTCCACGATCTCGCGTGGGCGCGGCTCGGCGCGTGGCGGGCCCTGCTCGCGGAAGCGTTCGAGCGGCCGGAGGCCGCCGAGGTGCCGCCGGCGATCCAGGAAGTGACGATCGCCCACGGCGGGCCGGCCCCCCCCGCCGGCGCGTGGCTCCTAGCCGGCTGGCTCGCCTCGCGCCTCGGCTGGACCCCGAAGGGCGCCGCGCGCGGCCACGTGCGGCTCGCGGGACCGACGCGGCCGGTCACGATCGCGTTCGTACGCGACGAGGAGGAGACCCGGCACCTGATCCGTCGCGTCCGGATCCGCTCCGGCGCGCCGCGCCCCTTCGACCTCTCGGTAGAGCACCGCGGCCACGATCCGGTCGCGCGGATCGAGGCCGCGGCGCCGGTCCACGCGTCGCGCGAGGCGACGTTCGCCTACCGCGATCTGGCGGGCTCGATCGTCGGCGAGATCCACCGGCACGAGCCGAACCGAACGTTCGAGGACGCCGCGCGCGTCGCGAAGGAGATGATCGCCCTATGGCCGGCGCCATGATCCTGGCCTTGGACGTCGGCGGCACCAAGACGAACGTGGCGCTCTTCCCTCCCCTGGGCCGCGGCCGGGTGGGCGCCGCGTCGGCGTTCGAGAGCTACCGGAGCGGCGAGTTCCCGTCGCTCGAGGCGATGCTCGACCGGTTCGCGGCGGCGCACGGCCGCGGGATCGAGGCCGCCTCGGTCGGCTTCGCGGGCGCGGTGGCCGAGGGCCGCGGCGTCGGCACGAACATCCCCTGGGTCGCCGACGAGGGAGCGATCGCCCGCCACCTGGGTCTCCCCTCGACGCGCGTCCACGTGATGAACGACCTCGTGGCGACCGGCTACGGCATCGCCGCGCTTTCGCCCGAGGACCTGGAGCCGCTCCTCGAGGGCCGGGCCGATCCCGACGGGAACGCGGCCATCGTGGCCGCCGGAACCGGGC
>DASVDZ010000011.1:0-28793 GCA_036380835.1 Candidatus Eiseniibacteriota bacterium
GCCTCGCGCGCGAACGCGCGAAGCGGCGCCGTCACGCCGCCTGCCCCGGCGCCGCCGCCCGCGCCGCCGCCCGCGCCGCCGCCGCCCGCGCCGCCGCGGTTCGGCCCGCTCACGCCGCCCCCGCCTCGCCCGCCATCGCGAGGCCGAACGACGCGTCGGGCGCGTCGGGCGGAAGGATCGCGGCGACCCGCCCGCGGTAGACGATCGCGATCCGATCGGAGATCGCGCGCAGCTCGGCCAGCTCGGAGGAGGTGACGACCAGCGTCACCCCCTCGTCGCGGTTCAACCCGGTGAGGATCTCGAGCACGCGCTCCTTCGCGCCGACGTCGATGCCGCGCGTCGGCTCGCTCACGAAGAGGACGCGGGGGCGGAGCGTCATGGCGCGCGCGAGACAGACCTTCTGCTGGTTGCCGCCCGAGAGCCTCCGGACCATCTGGGTCGGCCCGGTCGTGCGGACGTCGAGCCGGCCGATCATCTCGCGCGCGTGCGCGCGCAGGGCCCCGGCGTCGAGCGGGCGGAGCGCGGGTATTGGGAAGGGTCGGAGGAACCGTCCCTGCGCCTCGAGCGCGGAGAGCGCGATGTTGAGCTCGATCGACTCCTCCGCGAGGAGGCCGACGCCGCGGCGGTCCTCCGAGACGAACGCGAGTCCGCGGGTGAGCGCCCCGCGCGCGTCGTTGAGCGGGTAGGGCCGCCCCTCCAATTGGACGCGCCCCGTCGCCGGATAGAGCCCCATCACGCCGTTCGCGATACCGAGCTTTCCGTGCCCCGCGAGCCCGCCGATGCCGAGGATCTCGCCGCGCCGGACCGCGAGGGTCACGTCTTCGACCGGCTCGCCCGGCATCCGGACGCGGAGCCCGTCGATCGAGAGCGTCGTCTCGGCCCCCGCGGCGAACGCGCGACGCGCCGCCGCCGCGGCCGCGGGGCGGCCGACCATCAGCTCGGCGATCCGGCTCACGGGCGTGCTCCCCGGATCGGGCCGGCCGACCACCTCGCCGTCGCGGAGCACCGTCATCCGGTCGGCCACGGCGCGCACCTCGTCGAGCCGGTGCGTGATGAAGAGGACGGCGACGCCCTCCCGGGCGAACGCGCGCATCGAGGCGAGCAGCTTCTCCGCCTCGGTCTCGGTCAGCACGGCCGTCGGTTCGTCGAAGATGATGAGGCGAAGGCGCTCCTTGTCGACCTCCCGCGCGATCTCGATGAACTGCATGTGACCGACCGGAAGTCCCGCGACGGGGAGCCACTCGTCGATGTCGAGGCCGACCTTGTCGAGCGCGGCGCGCGCGTCCTTCCGGATCCGGGGCACGTCGAGCGTCTCGAGGCCGCGACCGAACGCCGCGGAGAGTGGGTTCCTGCGGCTCGGCTCCCGGTTCAGCTTGATGTTCTCGGCCACGCGGAAGCCGGGGAGGAGCATGAACTCCTGGTGGACCATGCCGAGGCCCGCCGCCATGGCCCGCGCGGGGCTCGTGAAGCGGACGGGGGCGCCGTCCAGGAGGACGTCGCCACCATAGCCGCCGGTCTCGTGGATGACCGGCATCCCGAAGAGGATGTTCATCAGCGTCGACTTGCCGGCGCCGTTCTCGCCGACCAGGGCGTGGATCTCGCCGGGCCGGACGGACAGGGAGACGCCCTTCAGGACCCGGTTGCCCTCGTACTCCTTGACGATGCCGCGGAGCTCGAGGGTGGGCCGGTCGCCGGCGCTAGTAGTAGATGTCGCTGACAAGGAAGAGGTAGGAGTTGCCCTTCTTCTCGTCGTATTTCGTCAGCGTGATCGCGTGGCCCGCGGCGAGGGCCTCCATGTGCTTCTGCACCTCCGCGGGATCCTTGTAGTCGGCCTTTCCCTCCTGCGCGTCGACGAGCAGGTCGGCCATCGCCCGGATCGAGAGCATCACCTCGGGCACCGGCCACGTGGCGAAGTGGCCGGTCATGTGGTGCTCGGCGATCACGCGCCGGTTCTGGGCGCTGATGTACTCCATGTCCCCGGCCTTGTCGGGCGGGATCGCGATGCCGAGCGCGGTCGGGTAGCCGTGGGTCGGACTCGGGCAGCACTGCTCGGGGATGTAGCCGCCGTTCGTGACCACCGACTTGATCATCGGGTCCATCATGCCGCAGTTGGTGGAGAAGAACGCCGTCTTCGGGCCGTAGTGCTTGAGCTCTCGCGGGACGTCCTCGAGCACGAACTGCTGGGTCGCGTTCAGGCCCCCCTCGCCCATCGGGTCGGGCGCCGTGACGAAGTGGAACTGGATTCCGTTCTCGGCGCAGGTCTGCTTCATGATGTCCCGCCGGCGCGCCAGGAGCTCCTGCGACATGTGGCGCGGGAAGGAGTAGTGGATGAAGTTGGTGACGCCCATCTTCTTCGCGACCTCGACGATCGTCCGGCCGCGGGCGAGCTCGTCCGGCTGGACGGAGATGTCGACCGCCTCGTTCACCATCGCCGGATCCTCGTGCGCGGCGACGAACGCGACCTTGATGTCGGGGCGCTTCTCGCGGATCTTCCGGAGCGCGGCGATCGAACCCGGGATCGCCTGGCCCACCACGATCACCTTCACGTCGGGATCGGAGGCCAGTCCCACGAGCTGCGCGATCACGGTCTCCTGTTCCTGCATGAAGTTGTCGGGGTAGGTGACCTGCTTCACGTGGTCGGCGCCGTACTTGGCGATGATCATCTGGCCGGCGCGGAACTCGTCCTCCCCCTGCGAGACGGTCCCGGTCATGACGCCGATCTTGAAGCCGATCTGGCGCTCGGGCTTGGCGGCGGATGCCGCCGCGGCCTGCGTCGCCGTGGCGGACGCGCCGCTCCGCTGGCCGCAGCCGACCAGGCCGAGCGCGAGGAAGAGGGAGGCGGCGAGCGCGGTGACGGCCGGCCTCGCCCGAAGGACCTTCGATCGCATCATGGTTGGGAGCCTCCACGCGAGGGTGCTGAGATCGCGAATCCGGCCGAGTTTCGATGAGGCGGGGCCCCTGGGGAGGGCTTCCCGACATACTACCAGAGCGCCGGGGGCGTGACCACGCGCCCCGGTCCAGGAGGGTGTGCTAGCCTCCCGGGTCCATGTCGCCGCTCGTGCTCCTCTGCGCCTTCCTCGAGGGGATGGCGCTCACCCTGATCCAGGGCTATCTCCCGCTCTACCTGCGGGGCACCCTCGGCGAGACCCGCTACGTGACGATCGGGCTCCTCGTGGCGGTCCCGAGCCTCGGGACCGTGATCGCGAGCAACTTCTGGGGCGGCCTCTCCGACGTCACCGGACGTCTCAAGCCGGCGATCCTGGTCGGCCTCGCGGGATACGCGCTCGCCCTCGCGGGCATCCCGCCGCTCCGGCACGGCCTCGGCGTGCTCGGCTACGTCGGGCTCTGCTCCCTCCTCTACGGGACGCTCGCGCCGTCCCTCAAAGCGACCGTGACCCTCGCCCGTCCGGAGCGGAAGGAGCACGCCATCGCCTACGTCCTGATGGCGCAGGGCACCGGGTGGCTCGTCGGATCCTACGGCGCCGGCTCCCTCCTCGAGAACGGGCTCTCCTCCGGGATCCACTTCGCCATGTGGGTCGCCGCGGGTCTCTTCGTGCTCCAGGGCGCGGCCGTGGCGGCCCTTCACCGGGACCAGCGGCGCCCTCCGCCGCCGACGCGCGAGCGGACGGGCCGGCTCCGGGGAGTGATCGCCGACCTCGAGGCGCTGTACGAGAACCCCCGGCTCCTCCGGCTCTGCGTTCTCACGTTCTTCTTCGTATCGGCCAACTACATCGTCTGGGGCTTCTTCACGGTCTTCCTGACCGAACACATCGGGGTCGGGATGCGGGTCCTGCGCGACACCCTCATGGTCTCGGCGATCGCCGGCGTCTCCTTCATGCCGTTCGTCGGGCCGCTCGTGAAGCGGTACGGGCCGCGGCTCCTGCTCGCGATCGGGGTGACGCTCTACCTGGGCATGTACGTGGGGATGGGGACGCTCCGTGACCCTGTCGCGCTCGCGCTCTGCTTCGCGATGCCGCTCTACGGCCTCGTGAACGTGAGCGCGAACACCCTCGCCACCGAGTACGCGAGCGCGTCCCAACGGGGCGGGGGCCTCGGGGTGCTGAACGGGACCTACGCGCTCGCGTCGGTGGCCGGCCCGATCGTGGGGGGCCTCATGGCCGACCGGATCGGAATCGGGAGCGTTCCCTGGACCGCGCTCGGCTTCATGCTGGTGGCCACGCCGATCGCCTGGGCGGGCGCGATGCGCCGAAGAAATGCGGATTGATGCGGTGTACGAGCGGATGGTATCATTTGGGTTCTGGGCGCGCGCATCTCGAACGGGGTTCTCGCTGCGTCCAATTAGCTGGAACGGAAGGATTTAGACCCGCATGGCCCATCACCGACTCGCCTCGATCCTTCTGATCTCCGCCGTGGCCGCCGTTCCCGGGGCCGGCGGCGCGAAACCGAATCCCGCTCCTCCTTCGACCTCCGGCCCCGCGTCCCCGTCGTCGGTCGCCCAACCCTCCGAGAGCAAGCTCGAATGGCTGACGTTCGACGCGGCGACCGCGCTCGCCGCGAAGCAGCAGAAGCACATGATCGTGGACATCTACACGACCTGGTGCGGATGGTGCAAGGTCATGGACCGCAAGACGTACGGCGATCCCGACGTGGCCGATTACCTGGCTCGGAATTTCATCCTCGCCCGCGTGAACGGGGAGTCCCCGAGCAAGCTCCACTGGCAGGGGCAGGAGCTGTCCGAGCGCCAGTTCGCGCGGGTGGTCGGGGTGACCGGCTACCCGGCGACCTACTTCCTGAAGCCCGACGCCGAGATGCTGGGCGGGGTGGCGGGCTTCATCCAGAAGCCCGAGTTCATGATCTACGCGAAGTACGTCAGCACCCGCTGGTACGAGAAGGGCAAGATCCAGGACTACATGGATTCCCTTCGAACCGCGCCGCAGTAGGCTCGGGCGGCGTGACCCTCGCGGGCCATCGCGCCCTCCTCCGATTGCCGCTTGACGCCGTGGTGGTCTCTGAAATTTAATTACCTACCAGTCAGTAAGTAGCCGACGTTCCCCACCGGAGACCCTCATGGCCGTACGCCGCGCCCCAAAGCCGTCGCTCGCGACCCTCGCGCCCCCTCGTCCGGCGCGCGGTTCCCGCACGCCCCGCTGGCGGCGGCGGAAGGCCGCGCGGCCAGCGGAAATCCTCGACGCCGCCCTCGCGACGTTCGTGGAGGGAGGCTACGCGGCGACGCGCATCGAGGAGATCGCGCGGCGGGCCGGGGTATCCAAAGGGACGATGTATCTCTACTTCCGAAACAAGGAAGCGCTCTTCCGCGCGGTCGTGGCCCACTCGATGGTGCCGATGGTGGAGCGAGGGGAGGAGATCGCTCGGGCGCACCGCGGCTCCTCGCGCGACCTCCTGTCGTCGATCCTCCTCACGTGGTGGGATTCGCTCGAGGCGTCCCCCGCGTCCGGCCTCACCAAGCTGATGGTCGCGGAGGCGCGCAATTTCCCGGGCCCGACGCGGCTCTTCGTGAAGGAGGTCTTCCTCCGACGCCGCCGGCTCCTCACGCGCGTGATCCGGCGCGGCATCCGAAACGGCGAGTTCCGCCGGGTACGACCCGAGCTGGCCGTCCGGCTCGCCATCGCGCCGATCCTCCTCGCGTCGATCTGGAAGCACTCGTTCCAGCAGCGGGAGTCCCAGCCGCTCGACCTTCGCGCGCTGGTTCGTCTCCACGCCGAGACGTTCCTCCGGGGGATCGCCAAGTGACCGCGCGCGGGAAGGCGCTCCCGCGGCTCGGTCCGGCGGCCGCGGCGGCGCTCCTTCTCGCGCACGCCGGCTGCTCCCCCTACGCGACCGGCGTCCACGGCGCCCACGCGACGCCGCCGTCCGCGGGAGTCCCCTGGACGCCGCCCGCGAAGGCCGCTCCCCTGCCGCGCCGCGACGCGTCCGCGGCGGTGCCCGCCGATCTCGCCGAGCGCCTGGCGCGCCTCACGCTCGGCGACGTGGTCGACCTCGCGCTCCGGAACAACTCCGCGACGGCCGCCTCCTGGGCCTCGGCGCGGGCCGCGGCCGCGTCCTACGCGGCGGAGCGGCGCGCGTACCTGCCGGAGGCCTCGCTCGAGGGATCGGTCACGCGGCTCAAGAGCGCCGCGACGCAGGGGCGCTCCGCGGTGACCCAGACGATCTACTCCCCCGCGGCGACGCTGAGCTACCTGCTCTTCGACTTCGGCGGGCGGTCGGGCTCGGTCGACGCGGCGCGCCAGACGCTCCTCGCCGCCGACTGGACGCACAACGCCACGATCCAGGGCGTCGTGCTCCTCGCGGAGCAGGGGTACTTCCGCTACCTCGGCACGAAGGCGCTCCTCGCCGCGCAGCGCGCGACGCTCGCCGAGGCCGAGACCAATCTCGACGCGGCGACGGAGCGGCATCGGCTCGGGCTCGCCACGCTCGGCGACGTCCTCCAGGCGCGCACCGCGCACTCCCAGGCGCGCCTCGCGCTCGAGTCGACCGAGGGCGATCTCATGACGACGCGCGGCGCGCTCGCCTCCTCGATGGGGCTCCCGGCCAACCTGCCGTACGACGTGGAAGCGGTGCCCGACTCGACGCCCGTCTTCTCGGTCGCCGACAGCGTGGACACGCTCATCGATCGCGGCCTCGCCGTCCGCCCCGACCTCTCCGCCGCGTGGGCGCTCGCGCGGGCCGCGCGGGCCCGCGTGGCGGCGACCCGCGCCGACGGGCTCCCCTCCATCAACCTGAGCGGGAGCGCGGGCAAGACGTACGTGAACACGCGTCCGCGGGGAAGCGACGTCTGGTCCGGCAGCGCCTCCGTGAGCGTGCCGCTCTTCCCCGGCCTCACGCATCGTGAGAACGTCAAGGAGGCGCAGGCGGAAGCGGAGGCGCTGGAGGCGAAGGCGCGCGGCCTCTCGGATCAGGTGGTCTACGAGGTCTATTCTTCCTACTACGCGGTGCGCACCGCGACCCAGCGGGTCCGGACGAGCCAGGACCTGCTCGCGAGCGCCCGGCAATCGGAGGAGGTCGCGCTCGCGCGGTACAAGGCGGGGGCGGGCAGCGCGCTCGATCTCCTCTCGGCGCAGAGCGCGCTCGCCGACGCGCGGGCCCAGTCGATCGACGCCCGCTTCGGCTGGTACTCGAGCCTGGCGCAGCTCGCGCACGACGCCGGGATCCTCGGAATCGACGGCAAGAGCCCACTCCGCCTCGAGGCGGACACCACGGAGACCAGTCCATGACCGATTCCCCCGTCCGCGCCGCCGCCGAGCGACGCGCGGCTCCCCGTTCCCGCGCCTCGGCCCGCTTCGCGCTCGCCGCCGCGTTCCTGGCGGCGCTGGCCGGCGCGTCGGGCTGCGGCGACAAGCGCCCCTCGGGGCAGGCGCCCGTCCCCGTCCTCGTCGGGCGCGCGGAGATCCGCGCCGTGCCGTTCGAGATCGCCGCGACCGGCACCGTGGAGCCGATCCAAACGGTGTCGGTCCTGCCGCAGGTGGGCGGTCTCCTGACCCGCGTCTCCTTCCGGGAGGGAGCCGAGCTCAAGGCCGGCCAGGTGCTCTTCCAGATCGATCCCCGCCCGTACCGGGCCGCGCTCGACCAGGCGCTCGCCACGTTGAGCCGCGACCGCGCTCAGGCCGCGGCCGCCGTGCCCGACGCCGAGCGGTTCCAGGCGCTCGCCGAGCGGGACTACGCGACGCGCGACGAATACGAGCAGAAGCGCGCGGACGCCGAAGGGCTCCTCGCGGCGGTGCGCGCCGACTCGGCGGCGGTCGAGAACGCGCGGCTCAACCTCGAGTACGCGACGATCCGGGCGCCGATCTCCGGGCGCGCCGGAGCGCTCCTCGTCCACGAGGGGAACGTCGTCAAGGCGAGCGCCACCGATCCGCTGGTGACGATCAACCAGATCCACCCGATCCGGGTCCGGTTCGCGGTGCCGGAGAGCTTCCTCGACCAGATCCAGGCGCACCGGGCGCCGACGCCGATGGTGACGGTGCAGTCGGACGCCGGCGATTCCTCCTCGGCCACCGGCCGGCTCACGTTCGTCGACAACGGAGTCGACCCGGCCACGGGCACGATCCTCCTCAAGGCCGAATTTCCGAACGAGGATCGCTCGCTCTGGCCCGGGGAGTTCGTCGGCGTCCGCCTGGTGCTCTACGTCGAGCCGAAGGCGTTGGTCGTTCCGGCGACGGCGGTCGTGCAGGGCCAGCAGGGCGCGAGCGTCTTCGTGCTGAAGCCGGGCCGGACGGTCGCCGCGACGCCCGTCGCCGTCGCGCGCACCGCGGGCGACCTCGCGGTGATCGCCCGCGGCCTCGCGGCCGGCGACTCGGTCATCGTCGACGGCCAGAGCCGGCTCGCCGACAAGTCGAAGGTCGTCGTCCAGAAGGGGAACGGGACGCCGTGAGCCTCTCCGCGATCTGGATCCGGCGCCCCGTCATGACCACGCTCGTCATGGCGGCGATCCTCCTGTTCGGGATCATGGGCTACCGGCTCCTCCCGGTGAGCGACCTGCCGACGGTCGACTACCCGACGATCACGGTGAACGCCTCGCTCCCCGGGGCGAGCCCCGAGACGATGGCGTCCGCCGTGGCGACGCCGCTCGAGAAGCAATTCTCCACGATCGCGGGCATCGACGCCATGACCTCGACGAGCAACCAGGGGGCGACGTCGATCACGCTGCAGTTCGCGCTGGAGCGGAACATCGACGCGGCGGCCCAGGACGTGCAGGCGGCGATCTCCCAGACGCTCCGGCAGCTCCCCGACGGGATCATCCCGCCGAGCTATCAGAAGGTGAATCCCGCCGCGTCGCCGATCCTCTTCCTCGCGCTGACCTCGAAGACGCTGCCGCTCTCGACGCTCGACGAATACGCCGAGACGTTCCTCGCCCAGCGCATCTCGACCGTCGCCGGCGTGGCGCAGGTCCAGGTCTACGGCTCGCAGAAGTACGCCGTGCGGATCCAGCTCGACCCCCGTCAGCTCGCCGCGCGGCAGATCGGGATCGACGAGGTCGCCTCCGCGATCAACTCGGGGAACGTGAACCTTCCCTCGGGGGTCCTCTGGGGCCCGCAGCGCGCGTACACGCTCCAGGCGAACGGCGAGCTGGGGAGCGCCGAGGAGTTCCGCCAGGTGGTCATCGCGTACCGAAACGGCTCCCCGGTCCGGCTCCAGGATCTCGGCCTGGTCCGGGACGACGTGCAGAACAGCAAGGTGGCGAGCTGGTACAGCGGCACGCGCTCGATCGTGCTCGCGGTCCAGCGCCAGCCGGGGACCAACACCGTGGCCGTGGCCGACGCGGTGAAGGCGCTGATCGTCCGGCTCCAGGGCCAGCTCCCGGCGTCGCTCGAGATCCACACGCTCTTCGACCGCTCGATCTCGATCCGCCAATCGGTGGCCGACGTCAAGACGACGCTCCTCATCACGTTCTGTCTCGTCGTCCTGGTGATCTTCTTCTTCCTCCGAAACATCTCCGCGACGGTGATCCCGAGCCTCGCGCTCCCGCTCTCCGTCGTCGGGACGTTCATGGCGATGTTCCTGCTCGGGTACAGCCTCGACAACCTCTCCCTGATGGCGCTCACGCTCTCGGTCGGCTTCGTGGTCGACGACGCGATCGTGATGCTCGAGAACATCGTCCGTCACATGGAGATGGGGAAGCAGCCGATGCATGCCGCGTACGACGGGTCGAGCCAGGTCGGGTTCACGATCCTCTCGATGACCCTCTCGCTGACCGCCGTCTTCATCCCGGTGCTCTTCATGGGCGGGCTCATCGGACGGCTCTTCCACGAGTTCGCGGTCACGATCGGCGTCGCGATCCTGGTCTCGGGATTCGTCTCGCTGACGCTCACCCCGATGCTCTGCAGCCGCTTCCTCAAGCCGTCGGCCCAGGCGCACCACGGCCGCTTCTACGAGATGACCGAGCGGCACTACCAGCGCGTCCTCGGCGCCTACGAGCGGAGCCTCGAGTGGGTGATGGAGCGCCGCCGGCTCGCGCTCCTCTTCTCGGCCCTGATCTTCGTGGCGACGATCGCGCTCTTCGTCCTGGTCCCGAAGGGCTTCCTCCCGACCGAGGACACGGGCCAGCTCCAGGGCACGACCGAGGCGATCGAGGGAATCTCGTTCGACGCGATGAAGGAGCACCAGCAGCAGATCGCGGCGATCGTCGCGAAGGACCCGAACGTCCAGGACTTCATGTCGGCGGTCGGCGCCGGCGGTCCGAACTCGACGGGGAACCAGGGGCGCCTCTTCATCCACCTGAAGCCTCGGAACGAGCGGCCGCTCGCGGCCGACGCCGTGGTGCGCGAGCTGATGCCGAAGCTGGCCAAGGTGCCCGGCATGCGCGTCTTCCTCCAGGTGCCGCCGTCCATCCGGATCGGCGGTCGCCTGTCGAAGAGCCTCTACCAGTTCCAGCTCCAGAGCCCCGACATCGCGACGCTCTTCGCCATGACGCCGGTGATGGAGGAGAAGCTCCGGGCGCTCCCCGGGCTCATCAACGTGACGTCGGACCTCCAGATCAAGAATCCGCAGATCTCGGTCGACCTGGATCGCGATCGCGCCGCGTCGCTCGGGATCACCGCGGAACAGGTGGAGCAGGCGCTCTACGACGCGTACGGGTCTCGGCAGGTCTCGACGATCTACACGCCGAACAACCAATACTGGGTCGTCATGGAGCTCCTCCCGCAGTTCCAGCAGGACCTCTCGGCTCTGGGGCTCCTCCACATCCGCGCGCAGGACGGCTCCCTCGTGCCGCTCCAGACGGTGGCGCGCCTCTCGCCCGGCCTCGGGCCCCTGACCGTATCCCACTCGGGGCAGCTCCCCGCGGTCACGATCTCGTTCGACCTGAAGCCCGACGTCTCGATCGGCGAGGCGGTGGACGAGGTGAGCCGCGTGGCCCGGCAGACGCTCCCGTCCACCATGACGACGAGCTTCGCCGGCACCGCCCAGGCGTTCCAGTCGAGCCAGCAGGGGCTCCTCTCGCTCCTCCTGGTGGCGGTGCTCGTGATCTACCTCGTGCTCGGGATCCTCTACGAGAGCTTCATCCACCCGCTCACGATCCTCTCCGGGCTCCCGTTCGCGGGGTTCGGCGCGCTCCTCACGCTGATGATCTTCCGCACCGAGCTGGGGGTCTACGCGTTCGTCGGCATCATCATGCTGATCGGGCTCGTCAAGAAGAACGCGATCATGATGATCGACTTCGCGCTGGAGGCGGAGCGGAGCGAGGGGCTGAAGGCCCGCGACGCGATCGTGAAGGCGTGCAGCATCCGGTTCCGTCCCATCATGATGACCACGATGGCCGCGCTCGCCGGCACGCTCCCGATCGCGCTCGGGTTCGGCGCCGGCTCCGAGTCGCGCCGCCCGCTCGGCCTCGCCGTCGTCGGCGGGCTCGCCTTCTCGCAGATCATCACGCTCTACGTCACGCCGGTGATCTACACGTACCTGGACGGCTTCGTGGCGCGGATCCGCCGCGGGAAGAAGGCGGAGGCGGCGGCGGGCTCGCCGGCGCCGGCCCCCGCGGCGCCGCCGCGCTCGCCGGCCGGGTGACGCCGCCCTACCGCGGGCGGTAGACGAGGAGCGGCGCGCCGAACCCGCCCCAGCCGTCCTTCGGCCAGGCCGTCGGCACCAGGGCCGAGTCGGCGATCGCGTACGTGAGGGGGCCCAAGGGTCCTCCTCTTCCCACCTCGCCGAACGTCAGCGTGACCGCGCCGTTCCGGAGCACCCAGCGCGCCCTTTCGACGATCGGCCATCCCTTCCCCTCGTACGTCGTCGTCCAGGTCGCGCTTCCGTCGGGCGCGAAGCGCGCGCGGATCTCGCGCCACGGCGCGTCGGCCGCGGGAAGGCGGATCGAGTAGGCGACCGTGTCCGCGCCCCACGCCGCCGTCGTGCCCGCCTCGCCGCCCGACAGGACGGCCGACGCGCGGAGCGTGTCGAGCGTCGGGCGCATCGCGTCGTACTGCTCGGCCATCCAGGACTCTTCTCGGTAAGGGCTCAGCGTCGGGATCGAGGCCACGAGAACGCGCCCGCCGCCGGCGCCGATCGGCGTCCCCGGCGGCAGCCCCGGCTCGGCCGCGAGCGACTCGTACCCGGCCGTGGTGAAGACCAGGAGCCGGAAGAGGGTCGCGCTCTCTTCGTCGGATCGCTCGGGGACGTAGTCGGCGGTGAGCCACCCGACGGCGTGCCGCTGCCGGGCCCAGGCCTCCGCGCCGGCGCGGTACTCGATACGCCACGGCTTCGAGTAACGCGGCCTCTGCCCCCACGACCCCAGCCGCCAGAAGCGGACCAAGCCGTCGGGGCTCACGTACGTGGGGCGCTCGCGGGAGGGAAGCTCCTTGGGGCCGCAGCCGGCGGACGGCAGGAGAGCGAGCGCGACCGCGATCGACGCGAAGGTCCCCGCCGAGGTGACCGCCGCGCGCCGGACGCCTCGCGCGCGCCAAACCGCGCGACCGGCGCCGCTCACAGCGTCCGCGTGATCTCCTTCATTGGGATCTTCCAGGCGGGGACGCCGCAGTAGCGCTTCCCCTCGGGGCAGTAGGGCTTCACGCCGGCCCTGAGCCGCGGGCCGCACGGCGGGAGGAAGTGGGCGCCGATCCGGGGATTCACGGCCCGCACCTGCTCCGACTCGTCGCGCGCCGCGCGCCAGATCTCCTCCTGGGCGTTCAGGCAGAGGCGCATCGCCAGCTTGTGGCGGAGGCCCAGGAGATCAGCCGATTCGGTGAAGCGGATGGAGACGGCGTTCGGCAGGAGGTACGCGACCGACTCGTCCGAAACGCCGAGGCGGCGGAGCTTCCCGATCGCCTCCCAGGCCCGCTCCATGCTCTCGCGGTAGCGCCGCTCCACGCGCTCGTCGACGAGCACGAGCGCCGGCGTCACGTAGTCGGGCGACTCCCCGAGGTACGCCTGGAGGCAGGGGCGCGATCCCGGGGTCGCGCGGTGGCGCTGGTCCTGCGAATCCGCGGTGTGGGAGAGCTTCTTCCGGAACGTGTAGGACGGGTGGATCATCGCGCGGTTCAGCTTCGAGAGCGTCGTCACGTTGAGCGAGCCCGAGAGGTAGCGGTTCGACGCGGGGTCCATGACGAGCGCGATCGCGTCGTCGTCGGCCAGCGCCGATGCGGGAATGCCCAAGACCTCTCGCACCGACGCGGCCAACAACGTCTCGTTCTCGCGTTTCCACGAGACGAGCTTCGAGACGAGCCCTTCGAGCGACGCGTCGAACTCGCGGCGCGCCGCGTCGCCCATGGCCTCGCCCTTCAACGCGGGATTGTGGAGGAAGAACTGGAACTCGAGCGTCTCCGTAAGCGGGATCGGTTCCTCGAGGAGGACCGCGAACTCGGGATCGTGCGCGAGCACCTGGTCCACCATGGCGCGGACGACCGCCCGCTGCTCGGCCGGCGCGTCCCACTGGTCGGCCAGGCGGTGGTAGCGGAGCAGCGTGAGCGCGCTCACCGTGTGGTAGAGGTAGCAGTACGTGCCGATCGGGAGGACGTACCGCGCCACCTCCTGCGCCTTCTTCTGGATCTCCCCCGTCCAGCGCTCCGGCTGGTGCGCCCGCGCGGGGAAGCGCTTGTGGAACTCGGACGTCGCGACCGGCGTCAGGAGATCGCGCAGCTCGTGGTAGTCCCGGTGCCCCCGCTCGACCTGCTCCTCGTAGATCCGCTGCGCCTCGCCACCGCCCAGGTCGGGCACGATCGTCGTGCCCGGCTTCACCTCCACGTAGCGCTGGCTCACCTGCTCCGAATTGTAGAAGGGATGGCTGTGGAGGAAGGTCCAGACGAACTGGCGCGAGACGCGGTCGAGCGTGAACTGGAAGTGGGCGTGCTGGAACGTCGTGTGATGCCCGGCGGCGTAGAGATCCTTCGCCAGCGCGTCGCGGCGGCCCCGCTTCACGGCCCGCTTCTCGTCCGGGAGCGCGTCGCCGCCGACCTCCTCGGGCGTGACGATCCCCTTCGAGGAATAGCAGGTGCGGGCCGTCGCGACCGCGTTGTCGAGCGGCCGCGCGAAGGCCTGAACGAGGAGCACCTCCGGAGGAGCGGAACGGAACGTCGTCGGGGCCATCGACTCCATTGTCCACCCGCGCGACGCCGCGTTCAAGCACGAGCCCGCCGCGAGGGAATCCGGTGGAAGCGGACGGCGTCTTCCGGTACCGTTATACGGCGCCCGTTCCACCCGGAGGACCCTTGAATCGCATCCGTGCCGCGTGCCGGCGTGGGACATCGGCCCGTCTTCTGCCCCTATGGCTTCTCCTGGCGACGATCGGGGCGGGGGCGCCGCTCCCCAAGCACGCCCCCACCGACCGGTACGTCGAGGGCGAGATCCTGATCGGGTTCAAGGCCGACGCGCCCCCCGGCCAGGTGCAGGCGATCCTGCGCGACCTCGGCGCGGGCCGTTCCCATCGCTTCCGCCGCGTCAACGCGGAGCGCGACCACATCGCCATTCCCGTCGAAACGGCCATCGCGCGCTACCGAAACCACCCCGCCGTCCGGTTCATCGAGCCCAACTACATCGTCCACCTGGACGCGGTCCCCAACGATCCGTCGTTCGCCATCCAGTGGGCGCTCCGGAACACCGGGCAGTCGAACGGCCTTCCCGGCGCCGACATCCACGTGGTCCCGGCCTGGGACCAGGTGACCGGGTCGTCTCAGGTCATCGTCGCCATCGTGGACACCGGCGTGGACCTGACCCATCCGGACCTCGTGGGGAACCTGTACACCAACCCCGGGGAGATCCCCGGCAACGAGCTCGACGACGACGGGGACGGCTACGTCGACGATGTGCATGGATTCGACTTCGCCAACTTCGACGGCGATCCCACGGACGACAACGGCCACGGGACCCACGTGGCCGGCATCATCGGCGCCGTGGGATCGAACGGGATCGGGATCTCCGGCGTCGCGTGGCGCGTGCAGCTCCTGCCGCTCAAGTTCCTCGACCGGACCGGGACCGGCACGACGGGCGACGCCATCGACGCGATCGAATACGCCATCTCGCACGGGGCCGCGATCATCAACGCGTCCTGGGGCGGCGGCGCCTTCTCGGAGGCGCTCCGCATGGCGCTCGGCGAGGCGAACGACCAGGGGGTCCTCTTCGTCGCGGCCTCGGGGAACCAGGGAGTCGACAACGACCAGTTCCCGAATTGGCCGAGCAACTACGACGTGCCGAACGTGATCGCGGTGGCGTCCACGGACCGCGTGGACGGCCTCTCCCAGTTCAGCAACTATGGCGCGACGACCGTCGATCTCGCGGCGCCCGGTAGCGACATCCTGAGCACGCTCAAGGACGGCGCGTACGGCGTCATGAGCGGCACGTCGATGGCCGCGCCGCACGTGAGCGGCGCCCTGGCGCTCCTGCACGCCCGGTTCCCGGCCATGCCGGGCGCCACCATGAAGCGCGTGCTCCTCGCCGCGACCGACCGCATCCCGGCGCTCGACGGCTTCACGCTGACCGGCGGGCGGCTCGACGTGGTCCGGATGATGGACGGGGTCGACTCGATCCCTCCCGCGCCGATCGCCGACCTGAAACTCCTCCTGGCCTCCTCCGACCGCGTGACCGTGGGCTGGACCGCAACGGGCGACGACGGAGCGACCGGAACGGCCACCCGCTACGACCTCCGGTACGCGACGTCGCCGCTCGACGCGGCGACGTTCGCGGCGGCGAACCGCGTCGCCGGCGTCGCGGCCCCGCGCGTCGCGGGGAGCGCGGAGCGGGCCGACATCGGCGGGCTCGCTCCCCGGACGACGTACTACGTCGCCGTCGTCGTTTCCGACGAGTTCGGGAACGCCGCGCCCCTCTCGAACGCGTTCTCGTTCACGACCACCGGGCCGCCCGTGCTCGACGTGTCCCCCGCCTCCCTCGCCACGACGCTCAAGACGGGCGCCCGCGTTTCGCTCCCGATGTCGATCCGGAACGCCGGGGAGGGGGCGCTCGACTTCGCCGTGGCCGCGGCGGGCCCGGCCGGCGCGCCGCCGCCGCCCTGGCTCACCGTGGCGCCGAAATCCGGGAGCGTCCCCTCCGGGGGCTCGATCGCGATCACGGTCGGCGTGAGCGCGGCCGGTCTCGCCGGTGGCGACTACCAGGGCGTCATCCACGTGAGCGCCAACGATCCGTCCCGCCCGACGCTCGACGTCCCGGTCGCGTTCCACGCCGTCTCCGCGCCCGACATCGACGTCTTTCCCGTGCCGATCACGTTCGGCCCGGTCGTCGTCGGCGCGACGGAGAGCCAGGGGATCCTCGTCCAGAACGTCGGATTCGACGACCTCCACCTGACCGGCGTTTCGGTGGACAACCCCCAGTTCGTGGTCGACCCGACGCCGCTCACGCTCGTCCCGGGCGATCTCGCGGAGATCCAGCTCTCGGTCACCCCGGCGGCGCCCGGGACCATCACCGGCACCCTGACGATCGAATCCGACGACCCGGACGAATCGCCGCTCCGGATCGCGATGGGCGCCACGGGGCGCGTCCCGCCCGTCGTGAGCGTCGTTCCCGCGCGGTCGGCCGACACGCTGCGGACCGGAGCGTCTCTCGACCGCGCCTTCACGATTCGAAACGACGGCGGGAGCGTCCTGACCTGGTCGACCCGGGTCCGGGCCGCCCGCACGCTCCTGACCGACTCGCTCGATACGGCGGCCGCGGCGGGGGACACGACGACCGCCGCGGGCGCCGGCTCGACCGCGTCGGCGGACCTCCGGGTCGAGAGCGTCGCGACGGACCCCGGCGTCGCCCCGCCCGCCGATCTCTCCGACGTCCGCATCCTCTTCGACACCATCCACGGCGGCGACGCGGGACCGTGGTCCGGGCTGATCGGCTCGCTCTCCTCGCGGGGCGTGATCTTCCAGGGCAACAATGACGCGGTCCGGGCGCCCGTCCTCGGCGGGGCCGACGTCTACTGGCTCTCGGACGCCACCAGTCCGTGGGCCTCCTCGGGAATCGAGGCGCTCGCGTCGTGGGTCCAGGGCGGCGGCGCGGTCTTCCTGAACGGGGAGGCCTCGAGCGCGCTCCCGATTTTCAACGCGATCCTCGCCGCGGCCGGCGCGCCCATGCACTACGCGGAGGCCCAGGGAACCCCCGGGCCGACGGCACGGCTCCTGCCCCACGAAATCACGCGCGGCGCGGCGGAGGCGAACCTGCCCGGCACGGCCGCGCGGCTGGTCGTGGACGGTCCGGGCGCCTATCCCGTGCTGGAAGACGCCGCCGGGGCGCCCGTGCTGGTGGCGGCCTTCGTCGGCCGCGGGCGCGTCCTCGCGGGAACGGGGCGGTTCTTCGAGGACGTGGCGTCGATCTTCGCCGACAACCGGCGCGTGGCGGAGCAATCGTTCGATTGGCTGGGCGGCGCGTCGTGGCTCGGCGTCTCCCCGCCGTCCGCCTCGACGGCGGAAGGGAGGACGGCGACGATCACGGCGCGCTTCGACGCCCGGCGCCTGACGGGAGGCGACTACCACGGGGCCATCGTCGTCCGGAGCAACGATCCTGAGCGCGAGGAGTTCCTCGTGCCGCTCGACCTCACCGTGATCGCCGCTCCCGACGCCGCGGTCTCGCCCGATTCGATCGCGTTCGGGCCGGTCTTCGTCGGGGCGACCCAGCGCGGCACGGTCACCGTCACGAACCAGGGCGTCGTCCCGCTGGTCGTGGCGTCGGTCACGATCGACGGAGCCGAGTTCGGCGTTTCGCCCGCTTCCTTCACGGTCGAGCCGGGCGGCGCGCAGCCGATCGTCGTCGCGTACGCGCCGGGGGCGGTCCAGGCGGCGCGCGCGACGCTCGTGATCCGGTCCGACGATCCGGACCGCCCGGAGTCGAGGATTTTCGTCACGGGGAACGGCCTCGCGCCCCCCGAGGCGCTCGCCGGCCCGCCCACGTTCGACGCCGCGATCCCGACGGGGACGACCGACTCGCGGCTCCTGACGATCGGGAACCGCGCGGGGAGCGATCTCGTCTACGCGATCCGCTTCGAGGAAACGACCGCGGCGGCGAGTGCGGCCTCGGCGACGCCGACCGCGGGGGAGACCGCGGCGGCCCGATTCGAGCGGTCGTGGTCGGCGCTCCGCGCGGATCCGCTCCTCGGCGCCGCGCGCCTCGCGCTCGAGGCCCCGGGGCCAGCCGCCCCCTCGGGGGGGACCGCGCTCGCCGCGTCCGATTCGCTGCCGCTCGTCCTCGCCGATCCGTCCGACGACGGAGGCGTGGCCGAAGCGACGGAGCTTCGCGCTTCGGCGCGCGCCGGCGTCCTCCGCGTCTCCCTCCGCACGGCGACCGACATCGTGCCGCTCAACTTCGGCGGCTATCTCTCGTTCGACGTGGACCAGAACGCGAACACAGGGCGGGGGCCGACGTTCGGCGGCCCCGGCCAGGTGATCGGCGCGGAATTCGAGATCGGGCTCTTCTCGATCGCGTTCGGATACGTCGACCTCTTCGACGCGAAGACGGGGACGTACCTGGGGAGCTCGCCCGCCGACGTCTTGCCGCGCGAGATCCGGTTCGACCTGCCGCTCGCCTCGCTCGGGGGGGACGACGGTCGCATGAACGTCAGCTCGGTGATCGGGAACGCGGTCGCCGCCACCGACTGGATGCCCGACCGGGGGTATGGCGTGATCGGCGGCGCCTGGCTCGGCGCCTCGCCCAACCACGGCACGCTCGTCGCCGGGGACCAGGACGCCGTGGCGCTGACGATCGACGCGCGGGGGCTTCTCGCGGGCGACTACGCCGGACGCGTGATCGTCGAGACCAACGATCCCAAGTCGCCGTCGCTCGTGATGCCGGCGACCCTCCGCGTCGCCGACGCGCCGTCCTTCGCGGCCTCGACCCAGGCGATTCCGTTCGGAAACGTCTTCCTGGGTGGGTCGGCGTCGTCCGACCTGCTCGTCGCGAATCCGGGGACGCTGCCGCTCCACGTGACCGCCGGCGTGGCGCCGGAGGGGGAGTTCACGGCGAGCCCGGCGGCGCTCACGATCGATCCCGGAAGCGCCGGCACGCTCCACCTCGCGTTCGCTCCGGGATCCGCCGGGGCGCGGGCGGCGACGCTGTCGCTCGGCCACGACGCCCCGCAGCCGCCCGCGGCGATCGCGCTCGCCGGGACCGGGGTTCCGGCGCCTTCGCTCCGCGTCTCGCCCGCGTCGCTCCGCACGGACGTCGCCGTGGGGCGCGCGTCGACCCCGATCCTGACGATCGGGAACGACGGCGGGTCGCCCCTCTCCTTCAGCGCCGAGGCCCAGAACGGCGCCGCGAGCGTGGCGGTCCAGGACGCGGTGTTCTACGCCCGCGACGTGGAGGATCCACGCGTCGGGGACCCGGTGATCCTGGGGAGCGGCGGCCCCGACTCCTTCGGCTACCGGTGGGTGGACAGCGATCAGCCGAGCGGGCCCGCCTTCGACTGGGTCGAGATCCGCGACGTCGGGACGCCGGTCGCGTTGAGCGAGCTGGACGAGAACTCCGGGCCGATCCCGATCGGATTCGAATTTCCCTTCTACGACCGGCCGTTCTCCACGATCAACGTCTGCACCCACGGATGGCTGTCGTTCACGAATCTCGGGGCCGCGTTCCAGAACCAGCCGCTCCCCAACGACAACGCGCCGGAGAACCTGATCGCGCCGTTCTGGGACGACCTCAACTTCGCGCAGGCGCGCCGCGCCTTCACCTGGAACGACGGCACGAGGCTGATCGTCGAGTTCGACCACGTGCCGCGGCGGGTGAGCGGAGGCCCCTACACGTTCGAAGCGATCCTCTACCCGTCGGGCGCGATGCTCTTCCAGTACCTCCAGATGGGCCCGCCGGTGAACAGCGCGACCGTCGGGATCCAGAGCGGAGCGAAGACCGACGGGTTCCCGATCGTCTTCAACCGGGACTACCTGCACGACCGGCTCGCGATCCGGATCGCGCCGGCGCCGCACTGGCTCTCGCTCTTCCCGCTGGAAGGAGACGTGGCTCCGGGCGGCTCCGCGGCGATGGAAGTCAGGACCGACGCGGCCGGGCTCTTCGGCGGCGACTACTCGGGCGAAGTGCGCCTCATGACGAACGACCCGGTTCATCGCGAGACGGCGATCCCGGTGACGATGCACGCCACGGGGATTCCGGACCTCGCCGTGAGCCCGGGCGGCCTCGCGTTCGACCCGCTCTACGTCGGGCAGAGCGCGACCGACACGCTCCACGTGACCGACGCGGGCACGGACCGGCTCCACGTGACGTCGATCGCGGCGCCGGGGGGAGACGTGAGCGTCTCGCCCGACACGCTCGACCTGGCGCCGCTCCAGGGCGCCGCGGTGCTCGTCCGGTTCGCGCCCAAGACGGCGGGGGACCGGAGCACGACGCTCACGATGACGAGCGACGATCCCGACGGGCCGGTGCGGATCCCGATCGCGGCCTCCGCGGTGGCACCGCCGAGGATCTCGCTGGCTCCCGACTCGCTCCTCGTCGTCGTGGCGCCGGGCGGGGCCGCGACCGCGACGGTCACGGTCTCGAACGTTGGCGGGAACGACCTCCGTTGGTCGGCCGCGCCGCTCGACACGGTCGCGTGGCTCACCGTTCTCGATCCATCGGGCACGCTCGCGGCCGCCGCCGCCGCCCCGATTCGCGCGCGCCTCGACGCGTCGTCGCTCGAGGCGGGGGATTACCGGAGCGCGATCCGCGTCGCGAGCGACGATCCGTTCCGCCCCGAGGCCGTGGTGCCGGTCCGGGTCCACGTCGGCCTCGTCGAGGCAGGCGCCGACCTGACCCCGGCCACGCTCCAACGCGGGAGCCGCGGCCAGTCGGTGCGCGCGCGGGTCACGCTCCCCGCGGGGCTCGACCCGGCGCGGGTCGTCCCGGGCACGGTGCGACTCGTGGCCGACGGTCCGGGGTCCGCGTCGGCGGGCCGCGCGGCCGGCGCGACCGGGGTGACCGCCCGCGCCGGCGGCCTCGATCTGTCCTTCGACCGGGACGCGGTCCTGGCGCTCCTTCCCGACGGCGACCGCGTGCCGGTGGCCGTCCTGGGGGAGGTCGAGGGGGTGACGGTCTTCGCCGCGCGCGACACCGTTCGCGTCACGGGCCGGCGCTTCGCGGCGCCCGGCGTCGAGATGGCGGACGGCCCGATCCCGTCCGTGAGCGCGCTCCGGTCGAACGCGCCGAATCCCTTCAACCCGTCGACCGCGATCCGCTTCGACGTCGCCGGTGACGAGGCTCGGGCGACGCTCCGCGTCTTCTCGGCGGGCGGGCGCCTCGTCCGGACGCTGATCGCGGCGGATCTTCCTGGCGGGCGGTTCGTCGCTCGGTGGGATGGCCGGGACGACGCGGGGCGAGACGCGGCCTCGGGGGTCTACTTCTGCCGGCTCGATCTCGCGGGCGGAGGCGCGCCGGCGTTCCGCGCGAGCCGGAGGATGCTGCTCCTCCGGTAGTCGGGCGCGCCGGGGCGGCGCGACGCGGCCCGCACGGCGGCGCGCCTCACGGCCCACCCCCGAAGTGCCGCTCCAGGGCACGCCGCGCCGGCGCGAAGCGCGGCCACGCGCGAATCGTCCGGAGGAGGATCACGCGGGCGGAGTCGGCCTCTCCGACTCCCAGGAGCCCCAACGCCAGGTTCAACTGGTGATCGGGGCGGCCCGGCTCCATCGCCGCCACTTCGCGGAACTGGTCCAGCGCCTCCTTCGCCCGCCCCATGTTCGAGAGGCAGATGCCCAGGTTCGTGCGGGTGCCCGCGCTCGGGCTCCCTCGCGCGATCGACTCGCGCAGATAGGGGATCGCCTCGTCGTAGCGGTGTTGGTCGTAGAGGATCGCCCCGACCATCGACCAGAGGCGATGATTGGTTGGCTCGTGGCGAAGCAGCGCCCTCGCGTAGGCGAGCGCCACGTCCTTGTCGCCGGAGTCCCGGTGGTAGTGGACGAGCAGCTCGTAGCCGTAGACGCGCGCGAACGGCGTGATCCGGGCGCGCGGGCCGACGAGCGCCGCGTACCGGCGGACGCCCGCCGCGGGGTCGGCGTTCACGGCCACGAAGGAGCCGAGCGAGGCGACGCCGAGAAGGACGACGCCGATGGACACGACCCGGCCGCCGCGGCCGGCGAGGAGCGGCGCGCCAGCGAAGACGCCGGCCAGCGCCGCCGGCACGACGAGGAGCGCGTCCAGGTCCCAGTCCTGCGCGGGAGCCACCGGCAGCACGAGCGCCGCGAACGCCGCGAGGCCCGATCCGGCGGTCACGGCGAGGAAGCGCGCCGCCGTCGAGGAGGAGCCGCCTCGCGTCGAGGGAGCGCCCCCTCGGCCCGCTCCCGCGACCAGGCCGGAGAGGCCGAGGAGGAGCGCGACCGGCGCGACGAGGAGCGCCTCGTTGCCCATGTCGAGGAGGTGATCCCAGGAGACGATGCCGTAGGGACGCAGGTCGCTCGGCGCGATGGGCGCGGTACCCCGCGCCTCGAGCGCGCGCGTGGCGACCCTGACGGTCTCCGCGAAGCGTCCGGGGCCATACCCGAGGGCGAGCATCAGGAGCGGCGTGGCCACGAAGGGGGCGACCGAGAAGAGGACTCGCGCGGTCCGGCGCGGGACGTTCCGGAACGCGACGACGAGATACCCGGGGATCAGGACGACGCACGCGACGTGCCCCGCGATCGCGATCGCCAGGAGCGCCGCGAGCGCGTGGGGGGGCGAGCCGGTTCGCGCGGTCCTCACCCCCGCGTAGAGGAAGGCCACCTCGAGGACGAGGACCGGCGGATAGCTCTCGATGTAGCCGAAGTAGAGCATCGACGCGCCGAGCGTCGCGAGGAGCCCGAGCGTCGGAAGGAACGGGCGGCCGAGGCGCTCGAACTCGCGGGCGATCGCCCAGACCAGGGCCATCGCCGCGGCGCCGCACAGGACCGAGAAGGTCGCCACGGTCTCCGGGGTGACCTCGAGGTGGAACGAGCGGAGCAGCGTCGCCGAACCCATCCAGACCGCCTCGGCCAGCGGCTCGTGCCCCTGGAAGGCCTCGCCCGACTGGAGGCGCGAGAGCCAGAAGGCTCCGTCGCCGAGAAAGTGCGTCCGGGCGCGGAAGACCCAGAAGAGAATCGCGGAGAGGGCGACGAAGAGGACGGGCGCCCACCGCGGCATCGGCGCCGGCCGATCGAGTCGCTCCGGCTCCGGGAGGGGCTCGCCGCGCAGGACGCGCCAGGCCCCGAGCGCCACGAGGGCCACCGCCGTCAGGAGCGCGGCGCGGGCGATCCACGCCGCGGTCGGCGGGAGAAATCCGAGGAGGTGGATCCCCCAGAGACGGGGCCCGGGCTTGGCGGAGGCGGCGAGCGCGCCCCCGGCGAACCCAGCGGACAGCGCGAGGAGCGCGATCCGGCCGCGCGCGATCCGGCCGCGCGCGGTCAAATGATGAGCCGCTCCCACCGCCAGTACTCGGCCATCGGCACCCTCAAGCCGCGGATCACCGAGATCGTGAGATTCCGCTCGTACGGCATCCCGCGCGTCGGGGGGACCACGCCCTCCGGCTCGAGCCTCGAGAAGCGCTTCCGGTAGCCGTCGAGGTCGCCTCCGAGGACGATCGCCACCTCCCCTTTCCACCGGCCGACGCCCCAATACCAGTAGCTGTTGTGCCCGCACGCGACGCGCGGGAACTCCCCGGTCTTGGGCCCGAAGAACTCGAGCGCCGCCGCCTCGCCGTAGTTCTGCGCGATCACGATCGCCCGCGCGCGATCGGCGGGAGGGAGGGAGCGGTAGGCCTCGCCCACCGCGGCGGAGATCTCTTCCCAGCCGAACATGTCGGCGTAGTGCTGCGGCAGGTCGGCCACGGCGAGCCGCTCCGCCTGGGGCGGCGTGATCCCGAGCGCCCGCGAATACCGGACGTACGCGTCGACGGGGAGGATCGGCACCGCGATCGGGAGCGCGACCAGGCCGAGGAGCGCGACCGCCGCGGGGAGCGCCGGGCCGATCCACCTGAGCCGGCGCCGCGACAGGGCCCGCTCGATCGCCACGGCGCCCGGCGCCAGGAGCATGGGATAGGCCGGCGCCAGATAGTCGGGCTTGCTCGCGCCCGAGGCGACGAGGACCACCGCGACCGCGAGGAAGGTGACGCCGAGTCCCCGGCGCCCCGGCTCGGGGGAGCGGATCGTCGCGACGAGCCCCGTCAGCCAGATCGGGAGCGCCGCCGGGTTCATCGCCATCACCTGCTGGGCCGCGAAGGCGACCGGCGAGAAGTGGACGTTCTTCTCCGCCGTCGCGTTCCGCATGAACTCGAGCGTCGGCCATCCGTGCCCCATCTCCCAGAGCACGTACGGGAGGAAGAGCGCGCCGGCGATCGCCGCCGCGATCCACGGCCATGGGGTCAGGAGCCGCCTCCGCCCCGGCGTGAGCGCCATCGCGAGGAACGAGCCCCCCGCGAACCAGAGCACGCTGATCTTGTTCATCAGGCCGAGCCCGACCAGGACGCCGAAGAGGATCCAGTCGCGGCGCGAGCCGCGTTCGAGGCAGCGGTGGAGGAGGAGCGCTCCCGCGGTCCAGAAGAGGAGGTCGAAGGAATTCATCGACCAGTAGCGCGTCGTGCCGAGGTAGATCGGCGAGAAGGCCGCCGCGAGCGCCGCGAGGAAGCGCGCGTAGGGGCCCCCGCCCAGGCGGCGCGCGAGGGCGGCGGTGAGTACGACCGTCGCGGCGCCGAGCAGGATCGGCACGACGTGGATCGAGGCGAGGGAGTCGCCGAAGAGGGCGCGCCATCCCGCGAGCGCGGCGATCGAGAGGGGCGGCTGGTCGACGTAGCCCCACGCGAGGTGCCGCGCGCAGGCGAGGTAGTAGAGCTCGTCGCGGAAGTAGCCGTAGCGCGCGATTCCGGGGAGGTGGAGCGCGACCTGGACGAACGCGAGCAGGATCGGCATGGCGCCTCCGGGCTAGGCGGCCCCGAGCCAGGCGGGGACGTCGCGGATCGAATCGAGCACGGCGGTGGGCGGCGGCGTCACGCGCGCCTCGTCCCCCTCCCGGTACTTCCCCGTGCGGAGGAGGGCGCCGCGCATGCCGAGCGCGACCGCGGCCGACACGTCGAACTCGGCGTCGTCGCCCACCATGGCCATCTCCTCGATCGCCGACCCCGCGTCGCGCGCCACCGCCTCGAACATCGCCCGGGACGGCTTGCCGAGCGTCTCCGGCTCGCGCCCCGAGGCGTACGCGAGGAGCGCCGCGACCGCGCCGACGTCGGTCACCATGGCGTCGCCGCGGCGGAAGTAGCGGTTTCGCGTCATGGAGTAGAACGTCGCGCCGTCGAGGAGCCTCCGGAACGCGGGCTGGAGGGCGTCGACCGTCCACGCGTGCGCCTCGGTCGCGAGAAGCACCGCGGGGCCCGCCGGATCCTCGCGGAACCAGGCCAGCTCCTCGCGCTGCCCCGGGTCGGCGATCAGGATCCCCGCGTCGTGGCCCCGGGACGGGAGGAGGCGGCGCGCGACCGCGTGCGGCGTGAAGAGCGCGTCGTTCGAGTCGAGGAGCCCGAGCCCGGCCAGGTATTCGGCCAGCGCTCGGAAGGGCACGCTCGTGGTGTTCGTCACGAGACGGACCGGAAGCCGCGCCCGGAGCGCGCGGAGCGCCGAGACGGCGCCGGGAAGCGCCGGGCCCCGCACCCCGTCGGTGAGAGTGCCGTCCACGTCGAGGCAAACGACGCCGGCCCGGGGACGCGCCGCCTCAGCCACGGCCTCGCCCCCGGCGCCCGGTGAGCCAGCCCAGGATCGGCTTCAGCTCCTGCACGCGGAGGAGGGTGCAGAGGAAGACGTAGACCGCGGTCGCCGCCACGAACCCCGCCCCGACGATCAACACGCGCTCGGGCACGCTCCGCGCGCCGATCGCGCGCGCGACGCCCTCCGCGGCCACGCGGGCCACCGCCGCCGCCGCCACGGCCGCGACGAGGATGCGCGCCGCCGCGGAGAGGAGGCGCCGCCCGCCCAGGGCGCCGATCTGCTTCCGAAGCATCCAGAAGAGCACGGCGAAGTTGAGCACCGAGCCGAGCGAGGTCGCGAGCGCGAGCCCCGTGTGTTTCAGCGGCCCCATCAGCGCGAAGTAGAGGAGGACCGTGGAGCCGATCGTGAACATCGAGACCATGACCGGGATCCGCGCCATCCCGAGCGAGTAGAAGGCCGGGACCATGACGCGAACGCCCGAAAAGGCGGCGAGGCCGACCGCGTAGGCCCAGAGGGCGCGCGCGGTCTGCACCGTGTCCTCCGCCCCGAAGCGCCCGTGCTGGTAGAGCAGCGCGATGATCGGCTGCGCGAGCGCGATCAGGAGGAACGTCGCGGGGATCGTGAGGAGCATGACGAGGCGGAGCGAGAACGAGAGCGTCCCCTTCAGATCGGCCATGTTGCCCGCGGCCGCGTGGCGCGACACCTCGGCCAGCGTCACCGTCGCGATCGCGACGCCGAAGAGCCCGATCGGGAGCTGCATGAGGCGATAGGCGTAGTTGAGCCACGAGACGCTCCCCTGCGCGAGCAGCGACGCGAGGAAGGTGCTCGTGAAGACGTTCACCTGGGTGGCCGCGATGCCGACCGACGCGGGCGCCATGAGCCCCGCCATGCGGAGGACGCCGGGATCGCGGAAGGAGACGATGGGGCGCCACCGGAATCCCTGCGCCCGGAGCGCGGGTACCTGGATGAGGAGCTGCCCCATGCCGCCGAGGATCGCCCCGAACGCCATGCCGACGATCGGCTGGAGTCCCCAGCGGGGGCAGAGCGGAGCGATGAGGAAGCCCGCGGCGATCAGCGCGAGGTTCAGCATGGTCGGCGCGACCGCCGGGATGAAGAAGATGCGGCGGGTGTTCAGGACCCCCATGACCGCGGCGGAGACGGAGATCATGAGGAGGAACGGGGTCATGATCTGCGTCATCAGCGTCGTCAGCTCGAGCTTCCCCGGCACCGACGCGAATCCGGGCGCTAGGAACCGGACGATCCAGGGCGCCGCCAGGATGCCGACCAAACAGATCGCGGAGACCACGACGAGGAGGAAGTTCACGACGAGGTTGGCGAGGCGCATCGCCCCCTCGGGCCCCTGCTCCCGCTCCACCTTGGTCAGCGTGGGGACGAAGGCGGCGCTCATGGCGCCTTCGGCGAAGAGATCGCGGAGGAGATTCGGGACGCGGAACGCGACCTGGAAGGCGTCGACCGCGAACCCGGCGCCGAACTGCGCGGCGAAGACCTGTTCGCGGACGAGGCCGAGGACACGGCTCAGGAACGTGGCGGCGGAGATGACGCCGGCCGCGCGGGCCATGCCGCGATCGCGGACCTGCGCGCCGGGGGGGATCGGGGGCGCCGGCGGCGTCGCCGCGCCGGCATCCGGCGGCTGCGTTGGCCCGGGCGTGTCGTCGCTCACGGGGTCGGATGCTCGTCGCTGCGGCACCCCTTGTCAAGCGAAGGGGTGTCATGACAGATCTGCATGCGGCGCGACGAGATGTCAGGCGCGGTGGCTCCGAGAATCGGCCTGCCCGGCGCCGAGGCGCGCTCGAACCCGCGTCCCCGCAACCGCCTAGGCTCGGCGCGGCGCCGCGCGCCGTCGGGGCACGGTTCCTGCCTCGATCGTAGCTAAGGACCGAGTCGTCCCCGTCACCCGTCACGCGATCGGAGGTCGTTGCCATGCGCGCCGCGGCAGTTCAGCGGGATCCCTGGAGCGTCCGGGAGGAAGACTTTCCCGGCCTCGGCTCCGCCGCCGAGAAGCTCCGCTTCGCGCTCCGGTACGCCATCCTCGCCCCGTCGAGCCACAACTCGCAGCCCTGGTGGTTCCGGATCGTGGGCGACCACGTCGACCTCTACGCCGACCGCACGCGCGCCCTCCCGGTGGTCGATCCCGACGACCGCGAGCTCGTGATCTCCTGCGGCGCGGCGCTCTACCATCTCCGGCTCGCGCTCCGCTTCTTCGGCTACCGGGACGTCACGACGGTCCTCCCCGATCCGGCGGACCCGGACTTCATGGCCCGGGTCGAGATCGACGGGGTCCATCGCACGACGGACGAGGAGCGCCGTCTCTTCCGCGCGATCGTCACGAGGCGCACGAATCGCCGCGTCTTCGAGTCGCGGCCGCTCCCCGAGGACGCGCTGGCCGCGATGGAGGAGGCCGCCGAGATCGAAGGGGCCCACCTGGCGGTCGCCGTCGACCCCCGCGTCCGCGAGGAGATCGCGAAGCTCGTCTCGCAGGGCGACCTGATGCAGATGAGCGACGCGCACTTCCGCCGCGAGCTCGCCTCCTGGATCCACCCCGCGCGCCGCGGTTCGCGCGACGGGATGCCGGGGACCGCGCTCGGGGTGAGCGAGATCCTCGAGTCGCTCGCGACGCCCGGAATCTCGCTCGCGATCCGGACGTTCGACCTGGGGAAGGGACGCGCGGCGCGCGACCGCGCCCTCGCGGAAGGCTCCGCCGCGCTCGCGACGATCTGGACCGCCGGGCAGTCGCCGGGCCCCTGGATTCACGCGGGCCAGGGCATGGCGCGCGTGCTCTTGAACGCGGCCGCGGCGGAGATCTCGGCCTCCCATCTGAACCAACCCATCGAAGTGGCGGCGCTCCGCCCGATGCTGGCGCAGGCGATCGGCGTGACGGGACATCCGCAGGTCCTGCTACGCGTCGGATACGGAGCGTCGCCCGAACCTACCCCGAGAAGGGCCGTGGAGGACGTGCTGGCGTAGCCCCGCCGTCGGCCGGTTCGGCCGCAGCGTTCACACGTTCAATTCAAGAGGAAGAGGCGATGAACCGTCTTGGAACAGCGGCTGCGCTCGGGCTGCTCGCCCTCGCAAGCTTTGGACCGGCTCTCGGCGACCGGGACCACGACTGCCGACGTCTACCTGGTCACGGACACCAATGGGGACGGTACGGCGGCAGCCTGTAGGTCGGAACCGGGCTTCCATAGGAGCCTCACAACGGGTGGACTTGATTCAGAGAACCATAGATGAACTCGAACCCAATCGCGTGCCGCGTCTCTGCCAACG
>DASVDZ010000012.1:0-5793 GCA_036380835.1 Candidatus Eiseniibacteriota bacterium
CGTGGGGTTGACCGGGATCCAGGCTCGCGTCTCGCGCGCGGGGCGTCGCACGCCGCTCGCGTGCGTCCAGGGACACCAGTACACCGAGGACCGCCCGATCATCTATGAAACGACGCTTGCCGAGTACCTCCGCGATCCGCGATCGGGGAACGAGGGGGGCGAGGCGCCGGCCACGATGTGGAGCCACCAGAAGTTCCCGATCCACAAGTGGGGGATGGCGATCGACCTGAACGCCTGCATCGGGTGCCACGCCTGCATGATCGCGTGCCAGGCCGAGAACAACATCCCCGTCGTCGGCAAATCGGTCGTCCTCCAGGGGCGCGAGATGGCATGGATGCGGATCGACCGCTACTACGCGGGCGAGCCCGACGACCCGACCACGACCTATCAGCCGATGCTCTGCCAGCAGTGCGAGAACGCCCCGTGCGAGACGGTCTGCCCCGTGCTCGCGACGACCCACTCGGCCGAGGGGCTGAACATGCAGACCTACAACCGCTGCATCGGCACGCGCTATTGCTCCAACAACTGCCCGTACAAGGTTCGCCGCTTCAACTGGTTCGACTACACCGACGTGAAGGAGAAGTCGCTCCGGCTGGTCCTGAACCCCGACGTGACCGTGCGGACGAAGGGCGTCATGGAGAAGTGCACCTTCTGCGTGCAGCGGATCCGCGACGGCAAGGAGCGCGCGAAGGCGCTCGGCGTGCCGGTGAAGGACGGCGACATCGTGACCGCCTGCCAGCAGTCCTGCCCGACCCAGGCGATCACGTTCGGGGACATGAACGACCCGAAGAGCCGCGTCTCCGTGCTCCAGAAGAACGAGCGGGGCTACAAGGTGCTGAACGACCTGAACACGCTCCCGTCGATCACGTACCAGACCAAGGTCCGGAACCAGGAGGTGGCGTCGTGACCGAGGCCGCGCGCGCCATGCTGGGCGAGCCGCCGCTCATCGACCCGAAGAAGAGCTTCGGCGACGTCACCGCCGAGGTCGCGGCTCCGCTCGAGCGGAAGCCGGGGACGATGTGGAAGGTCGCGTTCGGGATCTCGCTCCTCCTCGTGCTCGGCATGGTCGGGACGCTCGCGTACCAGTTCCAGACGGGGCTCGGCATCCTCGGCATCAGCCATCCGGTCGGATGGGGCACGTACATCACCAACTTCGTCTTCTGGATCGGCATCGGGCACGCGGGGACGCTGATCTCGGCGATCCTCCACCTCTTCCGCCAGCGGTGGCGCACCGCCATCAACCGGTCGGCCGAGGCGATGACGATCTTCGCGGTCATGACGGCGGGCCTCTTCCCGCTGATCCACGTCGGGCGCCCGTGGTTCATCTACTGGGCGCTCCCGTATCCGAACTGGCGGTTCCTCTGGGTCAACTTCCGGTCGCCGCTCGTCTGGGACGTCTTCGCCGTCAGCACGTACTTCACGATCTCGCTCTGCTTCTGGTACACGGGGCTGATCCCCGATTTCGCGTCGATCCGCGACCGTTCGAGCGGATGGCGCCGCACGATCTACGGATGGCTCTCGCTCGGGTGGCGCGGCTCGGAGCGGCACTGGCAGCACTACGAGCGCGCCTACATGATGCTCGCGGGCCTCGCCACGCCGCTCGTCCTCTCGGTGCACAGCGTCGTCTCCTTCGACTTCGCGACGGCCATCCTTCCGGGATGGCACTCGACCATCTTCCCGCCGTACTTCGTCGCCGGCGCGATCTTCTCCGGGTTCGCCATGGTGGTGACGCTCCTCGTGATCCTCCGCAAGGTGTTCCACATGGAGGAGTACATCACGCTCCACCACCTGGAGAACATGAACAAGGTCATCCTCGTGACGGGGATGATGGTCGGCTACGCTTATCTGACCGAGTTCTTCGTGGCCATGTACAGCGGGAACCAGTTCGAGGGCTTCACGTTCTGGAATCGCGCCACCGGCCCGTTCGCCTGGGCCTACTGGATCATGGTCGGCTGCAACGTGGTCGCGCCCCAGGTCTTCTGGTTCAAGCGGTTCCGGCGGAGCATCGTCGTCATGTTCATCGTCTCGATCCTGGTCAACGTGGGCATGTGGTTCGAGCGGTACACGATCATCATCTCGTCCTTGAGCCGGGACTTCCTCCCGGCGAATTGGGCCTACTACCGGCCGACCATCTTCGACTACCTCGTCCTGGCGGGGTCGTTCGGCTGGTTCTTCATGTGGTTCCTCCTCTTCTGCCGCTTCTTCCCGGCGATCTCGATGGCCGAGGTGAAGGGCGTGCTCTGGACCGCGAAGAAGAACGCCGGAGTGACGCCGGCGCCCGCCCCGGAGAAGGTCCATGTTTAATCGCGCGCCCCGGCCGAAGCGCGGCGTCATCGCGCTGTACGACAACCCCGACGCTCTCCTGACCGCGGCGGCGCGCGTGAAGGAGCACGGCTTCCCGGACGTCGACGCCTTCACGCCCTATCCGGTCCACGGCCTGAGCGAGGCGCTCGGCATCAAGAAGTCCTGGGTGCCGTACGTGACGCTCGTCATGGGCCTGGCCGGCGCCGTCCTCGCGCTCGGCTTCGAGATCTGGACTTCCGCGATCGACTGGCCGCTCAACGTCGGCGGCAAGCCGATGGTCTCCCTCCCGGCGTTCATCCCGATCACGTTCGAGGGAGGCGTCCTGATCGGTGGCACCATGACGCTGGCGGCGCTCCTCGTCGCCTGCGGACTCCCGAATCTCGGCGCGCCGATCCTCGATCGCGATCTCACCAACGACCGGTTCGCGCTTTGGATCCCCGACACCGGGCCCGATTGGAACGAGACGCGCGCGATCGACTTCCTCAAGACGACGAATCCGGTCGATTTGAGGGTGATCCGTGTCTGATCGCTCCCGCGCCCGCGCGCGCCTCGCCCTGGCCGCGCTCCTCCTGGCCGCGCTGCCCGCGGCGGGCTGCTCGCACAAGAAGCGCCAGCCGGCGTTCGAGTACATGGCGAACATGGCGTATAGCCCGCGCCTTGCCGCGCAGCACGAGGACCCGCTGAATCCCGGCTACTCCGTGGAGCGGCCGCCGGTCGAGGGGACCGTGCCGCGCGATTACACGCCGTACCGGTTCGCGCAGGCCGACACGATCGAGGCGATGGCCGCGCTCACGAATCCGCTCCCGCGCACGGCCGACGTGCTCGGCCGCGGCGAGCGCGTCTACATGACCACCTGCGTCGTCTGTCACGGCGAGAAGGGGGACGGGCAGGGCTACATCGTCCCGGTCTTCCCGCAGCCGCCGTCGCTCCTCTCGGAGAAGGTGCGGAACTGGCCCGACGCCCGGATCTTCCACGTCATCACGCGGGGGCAGAACCTCATGCCGAGCTACGCCTCGCAGATCCTCCCGGAGGACCGTTGGGCCGCGATCTACTACGTCCGCGCGCTCGAGCGCGCCGCCTATCCGACGCCGGAGGACTTGGCGGCGTCCGGCGGGACCGCGGGGAGCGCCGAAGCGGGAACGGCGGCGGACAGCGCCGCCGCGGGGGCGCCGCGATGAGCGGCGCGAACGCCGACGCCATGGCCCACGTGGCCGGACGCGCCACCGCGGCGCCGCTCGCCGCCCCGGCGGGCCTCAAGGCCATGTTCGGGATCCTGATCGCCATCGGCGCGGTGACCTTCCTGACCGGCATCGGCTCCGACCCGACGCGCGCGTACGCCGCCTTCCTTTTGGGCTACGTCTATTTCCTGTTCGTCGCGCTTTCGGGCACGTTCTTCTCGGCGATCCACTACCTCGCGGGATCGACATGGAGCGTGGTCGTGCGACGGGTCGCGGAGTCGTTCACGTCGTTCCTCCCGGTGGCGCTCCTCCTCTTCTTCGTGCTCCTCCTCGGCGTGCCGCATCTGTACGTCTGGTCGAGCCCGTCGGTCGTCCACGGCGCCGAGGCGGCGCAGGTCTCGAAGGGGGGGTACCTCTCGATCCCGTTCTTCGCCGCGCGGTGCATCGTCATCCTCGTCGGCTGGGTCCTTCTCTCGTGGATCCTCGTCCGAAACTCGACGCGCCAGGACACAACCGGCGATCCCGCGTACAGCCGCGCCAACATGAAGACGGCTCCGATCTTCGTCGTCTTCTTCGCGCTCTCGATCACGCTCTTCGGCTTCGACCTGCTCATGTCGCTCGAGCCGCTCTGGTACAGCACCATGTTCGGCGTCTACTGCTTCGCGGGCCTCTGGCAGTCGGGCCTCGCGATGCTCGCCATCGCCGTCGTGCTCCTGAAGCGCCAGGGGGCGCTCTCCGGGATCGTGAGCCGGTTCCACTATCACGACCTCGGCAAGTATCTCTTCGCCTTCTCGGTCTTCTGGATGTACATCGCGTTCTCCCAGTACATGCTGATCTGGTACGCGAACCTGCCGGAGGAGACGGAGTACATGATCCCCCGCACGTTCAGCGCGTGGGGGACCGTCGGCATCCTGCTCATGGTCCTCAAGTTCGGGATCCCGTTCTTCGGCCTCCTCCACCAGAAGGTGAAGGAGAGCGAGGCGGGCCTCCTGGCGATCGCCGCGGCGGTCCTGATCGGGCAGTGGGTGGACCTCTACTGGACGATCCTGCCCGCGTTCTCGCCGACGCGCGTGGTGCTCGGATGGACCGAGATCGGCGTGACGCTCGGATTCCTCGGACTCTTCGGGTGGACGGTGCTCGGGTTCCTCGGGCGGCACCCCGTTGCGCCCCACGGCGATCCCTTCTACGATTCCAGCGTGAGATTCCACGGATGAGCCACGACCCCGAGTCGCACCCCGAGACGCCGCCCGCCGACGATCCGGTCTCGCGGCTCCTCTCGCGCGCCCAGTTCGTCGTGACGGCGGTCCTGATCGGCGTCGTGGCGACGCTCACGTACACGGCGGGGTTTCACTCGTCGAAGGGCGGGGGCGAGGGCGGCGCCGCGGGGACGCAGGCGCCCGCCGCCGCGACGGGAGGGGTGGACGTGCAGGCGCTGCTCGAGCCGACGCCCGAGCTGGTCGCGAAGGGGAAGACGCTCTACGCCGTGAACTGCGCGTCCTGCCACGGCACCGACGGCAAGGGGGACGGACCGGCCGCGGCGGCGCTCAATCCCAAGCCCCGCGACTACACGTCGGGCTACTGGCGCTACGGCGGGGGCGTGGCCCGGATCGTCCAGACGATCACGGGCGGCTCCCCGGGCACGGCGATGGCGGCCTTCCCGTCGATTCCGCTCGAGGACCGCTTCGCGCTCGCCCACTACGTGCGCACGTTCCACGACCCCGCCGACAAGGACAAGCCCGAGGACCTCGCGTGGCTCGACCAGTTCGGCGGCGCGAAGGCCGGCGGCGCGGCGGCGGGCGGCGCGGCGGGCGGCGCGGCGGGCGGTGCGGCCGCCCCCGCGGCGGCTCCGAGCGGCCCGACGATCCCGATCGCGAAGGCGCTCGCGCTCCTCGCGCAGGCGCCCCCCGACACGGGGCAGGCGATCGCCGACGCCTCGGTCCGGACGGGCGAGGGGGCCGACCTCTACGCGGCGCGCTGCGCCTCGTGCCACGGGGAGACGGGCGAGGGGGGCGTGCGGACGCGCATGCTCGGATCCGCGCCGTACGTCTACCTCACGACGCGCAGCCTCGGCGCCGCGCCGGCCTCGAACTGGCCGGACGACGAGGCCCGGTTCGACGACCTCGTGCTCCGCGGCCTCTCCGGATACGTCATGCCCGCGAACGGCGATCTCACGAAGGATCAGCTCCGGGCGCTCTACGTCCACACGCAGTCGCTGCGCGCGCGGCAGGAAGCCGCCCACTCACGGAGCTGACATGATTCGAGGAATGCGTCCCCGCTCGGCCTGGCTCTCGCTTCTCGGAATCGCGGCCGG
>DASVDZ010000013.1:0-43523 GCA_036380835.1 Candidatus Eiseniibacteriota bacterium
GCCTCGGTCGTCTCGCTCTCCTCGACCCGATCCACCGGCATCTCCACCGCGTCGGGGCCGGCCGCGTCTTCCACTTCCGTCGTCTTCCCGAGCTTCTTCAGGCGCCGCGCCTCCTGCTTCTCGGCCGCGCGGGCCGTCCGCTTCTGCTCCTTCTGTCGCTTGAGGAAGGAAGGTCTCCTCTTTCCCGCCACATGAGGCTCCTTTCGTAGGCGTTCCGTCCTCCGCGAGCGGGTCGCCCCCGGCGCGTTCGAACGATTCGCGCCCCCATCATGGCAGATTCATTCGCCCCCGGCGCGTCTATAATGCGCGCTCCGGTGACCCTCGACCCGCGAGAGCCCGATGCCCGACCGAAGCCCCGCGACTCATCCACTCCGAACCGCGCCGCGCGCGGCCGCGCTGAACCTGATTCTCGCCGCCGTCTACTTCGGCGCCGCGAAATTCGGGCTGGCGCTCGCGGTGATCCACCCGAGCGCGAGCGCCGTGTGGCCCCCGGCGGGCATCGCCCTCGCGGCGTTCCTCCTCTGGGGCGGTCGCGTTTGGCCCGGGATCGCGCTCGGCGCCTTCCTCGCCAACGCGACGACCGCCGGATCGCTTGCCACGTCCGCGGGAATCGCCGCTGGAAACACGCTCGAGGGCTTCGCCGGCGCCTGGCTCGTGACGAGGTTCGCGGGCGGCCGCGCGGCGCTCTCCGGAGCGAAGAACGTCTTTCGATTCGTGGGGCTCGCCGCCGGGCTCAGCACGATCGTGAGCGCGACCATCGGCGTGACGAGCCTCTCCCTCGGCGGCTACGCGCCCTGGTCCGATTACCGGGACATCTGGACGACGTGGTGGCTCGGCGACGCCGTCGGCGATCTGGTCGTGGCCCCAGCGCTCCTCCTCTGGGTCCTCGGGGGGCCCCCGAAGCCGCCCCGTCGCCTGCTCGAAGCGACGGGCGCCACGCTCCTCTTCGCCGCGACGGCGGCGGCCTACTTCGGCGGCATCGGCGGCAGGAACGCGCCGGTCGAGTGGGTCTGGATTCCCGTCGTCGTCTGGATCGCGTACCGCTTCGGCGCGCGCGCGGCGGCCACGAGCGTGCTGGCGATGGCAGGCGTCACCGTCTGGGGCACCATTCGCCGGCTCGGCCCCTTCGCCCTGCCCTCCCCGAACGCCTCCCTGCTCCTGCTCCAGGCCTTCCTCGGCGTCGTCTCGGTCCTGGGCCTCACGCTCGCCGCCGTGGTCTCCGCCCGCCAACGTGCCTTCGACGACCTCGCGCGCGCTCGAGACGACCTCGAGAATCGCGTCCGGGAGCGAACCTCTGAATTGTCGCGCGCCGTGGAGTCCCTCCGGGCCGAGGTCGACGAGCGCCTGCGTCTCGAGAAGGAGCTGCTCGACGCCGGCGAGCGGGAGCGCCAGCGCCTCGGGCGCGACCTGCACGACGACCTGGGCCAATTGCTCGCCGGAATCGGGTTCCTTCTGGGCGCTCTCGAGAAGAGGCTCACGGGCCGTCCCCGCGAGGAGATCTCCGCGGTGACGGAGAGCCGGGGCCTGGTGCAGGAGGCCGTGGCGAAGACGCGGAACCTGTCGCTCGGGCTCGCTCCCGTGAGCCTCGGGGCCGGCGGATTCCCGGACGCGCTCCGCGAGCTCGCGGCCACGACCGAGCGGGTCTTCCGCGTGGCGTGCGACCTCGAGTGCGATCCCGGGGTGGTCGTCGACAGCCCGCTCGCGGCGACCAATCTCTACCGAGTCGCGCAGGAGGCGATCAGCAACGGCGTCCGCCACGGACGGTGCCGCCGGATCGCCGTCTCCGTGTCGGTCGACGCCGAGGACTTGACGCTCTCGATCCGCGACGACGGAGTCGGCCTCTCGGGAAGCGCCGGCGAGCGCTACGGGCTCGGCCTCGGCATCATGAGACATCGCGCGGAGGTTCTCGGGGGCACGCTGGAGGTGACCTCCGACGAGGAGGGGACCATGGTCACGTGCGCCGTGCCGTCGGTCGCGCGCCTGGTTTCGGCGAGGCCCGCACCCGAGTCATAAGCGGGCGCAAGAGGGGGCGCAAGAAAAGGGGGGCGCGACCCTGCGTGGCGTCGCGCCCCAAGCCCACCGCGAGCGGTCCCCTCGGGGAGTTGTTCCGGGGAGGGAACAGGGGCGCCGATCCCGCGATGAACCGAACTCCCGAGTGCCCCGGCAGGCGCAGCGCGCCACGGTCGGAGCCGCTCGAGAGGAACGCCGGAGGCAACCGGACCGCCCGCCCGATGTCGATGCGGAAGCGCGGATCAAGTGCGCTCCCCGTGGGGGGCACGGTGCAGGAGCAGCTGGGCCAGCGACCCAGGTCTACCCCCGGACACTCGTCGGTAAAGGTAGGCGAGGTCGGGGCGTTCGACAGTCGGCGTGACCCTGATTCGGTCGTGGGATGGAATCCGATCCTGTGTAGGCGTTCGTCCGACACGAGCCGGGCGATGCCGCTATTCGATCAGGTGGTTCCGGACCGCGTAGAGCGTGAGCTCCGCGTTCGTCTTGAGATTCATCTTCTCGAGGACCCGCGCGCGGTAGGTGCTGACCGTCTTCACGCTGAGGTGGAGCAGGGAGGCCGCCTCTCCCACCGAGCGCCCCGACGCGAGAAGGTGAAAGATCTGGAATTCGCGCTCCGAGAGGGTCTCGTGCGGCGGCTTCCCGGCGCTCGAATCGACCCACCGCGCGAGCCGCTCCGCCACGGCGGGGCTCACGTACCGGCCGCGATCGACGACCTTCCGGACCGCGCGGATCAGCTCCTCGGGCGGGCTCTCCTTCGTGACATATCCCGCCGCTCCCGAGCGGAGCGCGCGCAGGGCGAACTGCTCCTCGGCACAGATCGTGAGGATCAGGACGGGAAGGTCGGCCCGTTCGCGCTTCAGCGTGGCGAGGAGGTCGAGGCCGCTCGAATCGGGAAGGTTGATGTCGAGCACCACGACGTCCCACCCACCCCGGCGGACGAGATCCAGCGCCTCTTGGGCGTTGGTCGCCTCCCCCCCCACCACGATGTCGCCCGACTCGCCGAACAGGGCCGTGAGGCCGCGCCGGACGACCGCGTGATCGTCGGCCACCAGGGCGCGGATCACGATGCCGCCCCGGAGGGCCCCGGACGCTCTCGATCGGTGATGGAGACCATGCGCTAACGATACCTCAACGCGGCTACCGCACGACCACGATTCTGGCCGCGGACCGAGTCGCCCCGAGCCCGAGGCTCGCCAGGTAGACTCCGGCCGCGACCGGCCGGCCGAGCCCGTCGCGGCCGTCCCACTCGAGGAACGCCGCGCCCCTCGGCGCGCGGAGCGACCGCGCGAGGCGGCCGTCCACGCCGAAGATGCGGATCGTCGCCGGGACGTCGAGGGCGCGGCCGAACGAGAGGCGCGTCCCCGCTCCGGTGACGCTCGGCCGGGCGGTGAGGCGAAGCGGGCCCGGCGCGCCGGCGCCCGAGGCGACGCCGGAGACGGCCGGCTGGACCTCGATCGAATCCAATCCGGCGCTTCCGTCGCCGTCGTCGTATCCGTAGTACAGGGTCCCTCCGGTCAGCTGGGACGCTGGGAGGTGCACCCAGCCGTCGGCGCCCGAGTAGCGGTTGTCGAGCATCTCGTCGTCGCCGCCGAGGCGGGGCTTCCAGACGGCGATCTTCACGCCCGCCGCGGGCCCGCCGCTCGCGTCGCGCGCCTGGATGTCGATGGTCGGCCCGGGGCACGCGGGGCAGCAGTCGGACCCGGGACAGGGCGCGATCAGGTACGGGGGGGCGACGACGTTGACCGGGGACCAGACGCCTCCCGCGTTGTGCCGCCGGATCTCCATCTCGGGATCGCCGTAGAGCAGGTACTTGTAGACGGCGTCGAATCCGAACAGCGAATCGGCGGCGACGGTGGCGCGCTCCGCCAGCGCGATGGCCAGTCCGTGCCGCGTGATCCCGCGCCCGTAGACCGCCTGGAAGAGGCTGTCGTTCAGCACCTGGACGACCGACCCGTACGTCGGGTCCACCGCGCCGTAGAACGCCACCGCCCCGCCTTGCGCGTTCTTCATGAAGCCGGCCGCCAGACTCTGAGCCTGCCTCGGGTCCGCGGTCTGGCACGCGATCGACCAGACGACCGGCGTCAGCGAGCCGTTCCCGAGCGCGGCTGCGTCCGCGTAGCCGAAGCTCGCGTCCGAGTAGCTCCAATGGAGCCATCCCCCCGGCTCCCCGTGGCCCATGTACGCGACGAGCCCGACGCCTCCGGCGATGGCGTTCGCGACGTCGACGTTGCCGAGGACCGGATTGGTTCCGTAGCAGGCGATGAACTGCGGCGTCACCTGCGCGTAGGACGCCGTGCGCACCGCCTCCTGGTAGCTCGCGAAATTGAAGTCCTGATCCTGCTGGTGGTGCGCGACCAGGAGCGCCCTTCCGTCCTGGTTCACCTGCGGCCCGATCTCGTAGTCGAGGATCTTCTGCACCTGCGTCTGGAGCTCGGCCTCGCTCCCGACGTAGAGCCGCCCGAGGTACAGCTCCGGCTCTCCGTCCCCGTCCACGGAGGAAAGGACCTTGTCGGAGAGCTGGCCGTACGAATCGAAGCAATAGGGCGTCGAGCCGCTCGAGCCGACCAGGAGGCAGTAGTGGTCGAACCCGGCGGGCGTGGCGGCGTACCAGGACTGGATCGCCTGGCGGAGCTGGCCGCAGGTCTCGCCGCTCAAGGGAACGTTGACCACCGAAACCGCGAAGCCGCGGGTCTTCTTCTCCGCGATCAGCTGCTTCAGATCGGGCATCCAGGCGTTCGGGCAGACGAAGAGGTAGGCGCCGTGGAACTGGTTCCAGTCGATCGAGACGCCGGGCTCGATCGCCGCCCAATTGAGGAACGCCATCGACGCGACGTTCGCATGCTCGATCGTGAGCTTCATCGGCGTCGCCAGCCCGCCGCCATGGCCGAATCCGAACCGCGCGTGGGCCGCCACGCTTAGCGTCCCCGACGTCGGATTCCAGTGAACCGGATAGGCGGTGGCGAGCGACGCGGGAATCCCGTTGAGGGCGGGACGCACGGCGGCGCCGTATCCGTCGCCCGCCGGGAAATCCGCGGGCGACGCGTAGGTCGCCTCGTCCCGCACGAACTGGGAGGGCGATCCGTCGTGGATCTGGGCCGGGATGGGCGACGGCCAGACGAGGTAGCCGGCGAACGTCCGCAAATCGAGGACCGAAGCCAGGGTCAGGGACGCGGCGGGCGCGTCCGTGGCGATCGCCAGGTCAGCGCGCACGACGGGCACGCGCGGCTCGCCGGGAGCCGTCTCGCTCGGGAGGCCGGGGATGCTCACGTCCTGGTAGGTCCGGCCGTCGTCGCCGACGCGCGTGGCGACGTAGAACCCGGAAACGAACACGTCGAAGATGGTCTGGTCGGGCCCCGAGCGCTCCGCGTCCAGGACGACGCGCGCGGGCGTGCCGGGAGGCTCCGCGTCGAACGGGATCCAGATCGCGTCCCCGGTTCCCTGGGCCCGGGCCGAGCCGGCCGGGGCCAAGCCGCCGAGGAGCGCCACGAGCACGGCCAGGGGGTGCGCGAGGAGCGGGGCAATACGTTGCGTCGGACGCATGGGCCACCTTGGTTGCCGCTCAGCCGAAAGCGCCGCGAGTGACGCCGGGAGGATACACCGGGCGCGGGTCCCGGAAGCGGTGAAATCGGGCTGGACATCTGTTCTAATGTTCTATAACATTACATCATGATGCTTCGCCTGGATCACGCGAGCCCCGTCCCGCTCTACCACCAGATCGCCGAGGCCATCCGCTACCGGATCGCCACGGGATCGCTGTCCGCGGGCAGCCGGCTCCCCGCGCTCCGCGACGCCGCGTCGCTCTGGGGCGCGAACCTCCATACGGTGCGGCGCGCCTACCACGAGCTGGCCCTGGCCGGCGTCGTGGCCACGCACCCGGCGCGCGGCACCACGGTCGTCTCCGCTCCCGGGACCGAACGCGGGGGCCGGGCGCGCCGCGGGGATCTCGACGGATTCCTCGACCGCGTCCTGCGCGACGCCCGCGCCCGCCACGGTCTCGCCCCCTCCGAGCTGATCGCCGCGCTCGAGCGGAGGCGCGCGCCCTCGCTTCGCGCCCCGGAGGCGACGGTCTACGTCGCGGAGTGCAGCGACACGCAGAGCGCCGACCTCGCCGAGCAGCTCGCGGCGCGCTGGCGGATCCGCGGGGTGCCCTGGCGCGTGGACCGCGAGGCGCCACCGGAGGGGCACCCGATCGTCGCGACCTATTTCCACTTCAACGACGTGCGGCTCCGGTGGACCGACCGGCTGCCCCAGGTCCATTTCATGGCGATCGGCCCCGACCCGGGCATCCAGGACCGGCTCGTTGCGGCGGTCCCCGGGGCGCGGAGGGCGACCGTGCTGCTCTGCGAGCGCGACGAGCCGATGCTCCACAACATCCTCGCCGATCTCTCGCGTCTCCTGCCCGCCGATCGATTCCGGATCCGCCCCGAGATCGTCCGGGACCCCGAGGGGTGGCTCCGGTCGCGCCGTTCGCCGCTCCCCGTTCTCTTCTCGCCGCGCCTCTGGGGGGAGCTCTCCCCCGAGGCCCGAAGCCGCCCCGGAGTCCACGAGGCCCGTTTCGTGTTCGAGCCGAAGGACCTCGACTCGATCGGCGCGACGCTTCGCTGGATCCCCCGGAGCGCCTCCGCGGGCGGCGTGCGCTCCGACTCCTGAAGGAGGTTCTCATGCATCCCCGACCCGTCCAGCCGATCCCTCGCCGTCTCCCTCGCACGCTCGTGATCATCGCGACACTCATGGCGCTCGTGGCGTTCGCGGCGCCCGCGCGTGCCGCCGCCGGCGCCCCGCGGGCGGCGGGCGGCGGCGCGGCCGAGGCGCGGGCCGACGTCGAGGGCGTCCTTCGCAAGCTGAGCGCCGGCATCGTCGCCAAGGACGTGAAGGCCGTCATGGCGCTCTACGATCTCGCCGATTCGACCGCCGCGATGCGAAAGCGCCTCGAGTTCGAGGGCTACCTGGGGTTCGACAGCCTCGCGTGCGCGGAGCGCCTCGGGGCGCTCGAGATCCGGGGCGACCGGGCCGAGGCCGGCGTCTATCGCGAGATCTCGTACGTCGAGTACGCACGACCCCAGATCCAGGCGGAGTGGCGGACCACGTCGCTGAGGCGGACCGGCGAGGGCTGGCGGATCACGTCCGAGGAGACGCGCGATTTCGCGCGCACGCGGTTCACGACGCTCGACGTGGCGCTCGATCCCGATTCCGCCTCGATGGAGGCCACCGCCGTTCTCAGGCTCGCCGTCGATCTCCCGGGCGAGGACAACCTCGTCCTCGCCCTGAACCGCGGTCTCGCGGTCGAATCGGCGACCGATGGGAAGGGGCGGGACCTCGCACCGAGGCGCGTCGCCGACGCGCTGATCCTTCCGTTCCGCGAGGCGCTTCGGAGGGGCGATACGCTGACCGTGCGCCTCCGCTACAAGGGTTCCCTCTTCAACGAATCGAAGGAGCTCCAGTTCTCCCAGGTCAGCATCGCGCCGGAGGGCTCGTTCGCGAGCTGGGTGACGAGCTGGTACCCGCGGCTCGCGGGACCGAAGGGGAAGTCGCGGGGCCGCATCGCGTTCGACGTGCCCGCGGGCGTCACCGTCGCGTTCTCCGGGCGCCTCGCGGGTCGGACGACCGCCGGCGCCCGCGAACGGCAGACGTTCACGTCGGACGTGCCGCGAAGCTTCTCCTTCGCGGCGGCGCGGTATTCCCAGCGCGAGAGGACGGTGGACGGCATCCGGGTCGGCGTCTACTTCCTGACCGGCGGAGAGGCCAAGGCGGACCGGTACATCACGCGGACGGCGGAGGTGTTGCGGGCGCTCCGGCGCTACTACGGCATGTATCCGTACGACAGCTTCGCCATCGTCGAGATTCCGCGCTCCGGCGCGCTCTTCCTCGGCGGCAGCAGCGAGCAGGGGATGTCCCTCTTCCCCACGGGCGTCCTGCCCGACTCCTTTCCACTGCCGCTCGTGGCCCACGAGATGGGTCACAGCTGGTGGGGCAACCTGATCGAATCGGACGAGGAGATCGTGGGCGAGGGACTGGCGCAGGAGTCGGCGGTCCTTGCGGTCCGCGCGCTACGCGGCGAGCGGGAGACGCGGCGGTTCCTCGAGTTCGGGTACGAAGACTACCCGCAGGGCGCGGCGCAGTACTTCCAGCGCTTCGCCGCCGACGAGTCGAAGGACCTGCCCATCGGAATCGAGCGCCAGGGCACCGCGGACCGAGGCGCCCTGCACGACCTCGCGGTCGTGAAGGGACACTTCGCGTACGACATGCTCCGCGCGTCGATCGGAGACAGCGCCTTCGCGGGAGGGCTTCGTCGCATTCTGGCTTCCCGCGGCGCCTCGCGCGTGACCCTTGCGGATTTCCGGGCGGCCTGGGAGCGCGCCAGCGGGCGGAAGCTCGCCCCGTTCTTCGAGCAATGGTTCTATCGCTCGGGGGCCCCGGAGTTCTCCCTCCAGGACACGGTCGTCGCCGAGGGACCGGGGTACGTCGTCCGCGGCCGGATCGCGCAGCTCCGCAGGCCCTACCAGGTCTCGGCCGAGGTCGTGGCGGTCCTGTCGAAGGGCGCGCGCGTGGAGCGGATCCCCGTCGCGGGGCGGGAGACGCCGTTCGCTTTTCGACTCCCGGAACGGCCGCGCGCCGTGCTCTTCGATCCCGACTATCGGATTCTCCGGTGGACGAGCGACTTCAAGGAGAGCGACGTCGTCCTGGGCTGCCGCCGCCTCCGGAGCCTCGGAGACTTCCCGCGCGCGATCGCGCGCCTCGACTCCTGCCTCGATCGAGACGAGGATGCCGTGGCGGCCTCCCTCGAGCTCGGTATCTGCTACCAGGAGGCCGGCCGCCTCGATTCGGCCGCGGTGCCGCTCCGGGCCATCACCGATCGCGAGGCGCTCTACCCGCGCTGGAGCCCCTCCCTGGCTCCGGCGCTCCTCCACCTGGGGGAGATCTCCGACCTCGAGGGGCGTCGGGCGGACGCGGTCGCCTGGTACCGGCGAGCGCTCGCCGCCGCGGACGGCGGTAGTGTCGGCGACCTGGCCACGGCGCTGCTCGACACTCCCTACCGGGTCCCGGCGGCACCGCCCCCGGACACGCTCCGCCGATACGAGGGCGTCTACGCCGTCCCGGGTCTCGGCGATTACACGATCCGCGTCAACGAAACGGGGCGTCTCGCGATCGCCAGTCCGCAGGGCCCCGAGAGCGGGCTGGCATGGATCGAAGGCGCGCGGTTCGCGGTCTCGATCCGAGACGGCGTGACGATCGAGTTCCAGGCCGGCGCCGACGGGAAGGTGAACGGCGCGGTCTTCCGGGGCCCGTCGTACGTCTTCAACGCGACGCGACGCGAGCCCTGACCGCCTCCCCGATCCCCTCGCGCGGCCGCGGGCCGCGCCTCAGAGGCTCGGGCCCGAGGTGCGCGACTTCCCGTCGGCGGGGACGGGACGGTATTTCACGCCGAGACGGTCGAACAGGAAGAGGAACGAATCGGCCGTCTGCCGATCGCGCTCCGAGAGCGCCGTTCCGATTCCATGGCCCGAGTCGTAGCTGACGCGCATCAGCACCGGGTTGGGCGAGCCGCTCGCCTGCAGCCGGGCGACCATCTTGTACGTCTCCCACGACGGAACGCGCGGGTCGTTCACCCCGGTCAGGGCGAAGAGGGACGGATAGGAGACACCCTGCTTCACGTGGTGGTAGGGCGAGTAGCCGAACATGCCGCGGAACTGCGTCGAATCCTTGACCGTGCCGAACTCGGTCGTGTTGAACTCGCCGTTGGGCGCGAGCTCGGTGCGCAGGACGTCCCCGTAGCCCACATGGGCGACCGCGGCCTGCATGTCGTTCGGGTGGTGGACGACCGTTCCGTAGACGAGGAGCCCGCCGGCGCTTCCGCCCTCGATCGCGAGGCGGTCTTTCCGCGTGTACCCCTCGTGAACGAGCCACCGAGCACACGCCGCGAAGTCGTCCATCGAACGCTGCTTCGTTCCGAGCCGCGCCGCCTGGTGCCACTCCTCGCCGAACTCGCCGCCGCCCCGGACGCTGGCGTCGGCGTAGATGCCCCCCTGCTCGATCCACGCCTTCAAACTCGGCTCGAAGTAGGGCTCCTCGCTCAAGCCGTAGCTCCCGTATCCGTAGAGGAGGAGCGGCGCCTGGCCGTCGAGCTTGGTCCCCTTCCGCATCAGGACGTTGATCGGCAGCTTCGTCCCGTCCTCCGCCACGGCGTAGACGCGGCGTACCTCGCAGTCGCTGAAATCGGCGGGGGAGGTCTGGGCGAGCGCGGTCACTTCGAGTCGGGGCGCGGAGGGCCCATAGCGATAGTATGCGGGCGGACGCGTGTAGCTCTGACAGCGGATCAGCACGTCGTCCCCGGACAGGGCGACCGGCTGTCCTAAGTCGGCGATCTCGGGAAGGGTCACGAGGCCGAGCGCCTTGCCGCCCAGATCGTAGGCGCGGACCTGCGTCGGTCCGCCCACCATCTCCCGGACGTAGAGGCGCGTCGCGGTGGGCGTGCATCCCTCGATCGCCTGTTCCGTCTCGGGAACGACGACTCGCGCCTCGCTCAGACGGGGCGCGGCGAGCGGGACGCGCAGGATCTTCTTGCGCGGCGCTCCGGCCCGCGAGAGCAGGTAGAGCGCGCCGTCCTCGCCGAATTTCCCGGCGACGACGCCGTCCTCGAATCGCGTGACCTGGGTCCAGGCCGCTCCCGGTGCGAGGAGCCAATAGGCGTGCTCACCACCGTCCCCGTTGCTCACGTCGGCGAGGATCGATCCGCCGTCCGGGCTCGTCGAGAGCGCGATCTCCGCGATCTTGGGGAATTCGCGCCCCAAAACGTACGTGTCGGCGGCGACGGGCGTGCCGAGCCGGTGGAAGTAGATCTGCTGGTAGAACGGCAGCTCTTCCGGCGCGCGCTCCCCTTCGCGCGGGTAGCGCGTGTAGTAGACGCCGCTCGCGTCGGCGTTCCAGGCGGCGCTCCCCCCCGCGGTGCCTCCGTTCACCCTCGGGATCACGTCGTCGAGCCGGCGGCCCGTGTCCGTTTCATAGAAGTAGAGCGTGCCGTCCTCGCTCCCGTTCTCGGACAGCGAGACGGCGACGACCTTCGCGTCGAGGGACGGGACGAAGAAGTCGATCGAGGTCCCGCCGGTCGAGTCGATCGCGTTCGGGTCGACGACCGGCCGCTCGCTCCCGCGGTCGTCCACGGACGCGAGGACCACCAGCGACGGCTGCTCCTTGGGGGGCTGGTCCTTCATGAAGAAGTACCGGCCGGCTCGATAGACGGCTCCGTAGTAGTCGGGAGAGTCGGAGTGGGTCAGCGCGACGACCCGGTCGAGGACCGCCTGCCGTTCGGGGTGCCCGTCGAGCCAGGCCCGGGTGTACGCGTCCTCTCCCTTGGCCCACCCGGCCGTGGCCGGATCGTTGCTCGTCTCCATGTATTGGTAGTCGTCGGCGACCTTCACGCCCCAGTAGGTGTCGACCACGGGACGCTTCGGCGCTACGGGACGAGGCGGGAGCTTCGTCTTCTCGGAAGAGGCGGAGGCACCCTGCATGAACGCGAGGCAAAGTACGGCCGCGAGCGCGGAAACGGCGAACCGGCTGGACATGAACGGTCTCCTCACTCGCCGCTCTCCACGCCGAACCCGTGGTCGATCCAGTCCTGCTTGAGGCTCTTCGGCAGGTAGAGCAGGCGGAGCTTCTCGAATCCCAGCTCCCGCGCGGCCCGGAACGCGGCGCGCACGTTCGGGCAATCGTTCCACGGACAACAGCCGCAGTAGAGGACGACCGGGCGATCCCGGGGAATGTCGGCCATCGCGGCCTTCATGGCCCGGACCCCCTCGGGCTTGGAGCCGGGCCCGACGTACCGGGAGCCGGGGATGTGGCCGCCGCGGTAGAGCACGGCGTAGCCCACGTGGAGCAGCACCGGCCGCGTCTTGGCGGGCGCGGAGAGCGCGCGGACCAGGGCGTTCGGGGTGATGATCTGGTCGGCGCGCCAGGGATCGCCGGCGTGGTGCGCCGGCGGCGTCACGGAGTCCGCGGGTGCCGCGATCGGAGCGCGGGTCGAGTCAGGCGCGGCATCGGCTCCGCGCCCCGCGCCGGCGAGAAGGCCGAGCAAGAGGAGCGCCGGCGTGGAGAGCGAGCGCGGCGCGCGCCCGTGGCGCGACGCGGGTCGCGCCGGCGGGTTCGGGATCATTGGTCGATCCTCCTCTGCCCTGCGCCCCGGGCCGCGTGGCCCGGAGGCGGGTCGTGTGGGTCGAAGCGGGTGATTCGATCGCCTCCCACACTACCCGCGCCCTTCCGGCCGGACAATCCAATTCCCAGAGACCGCCGTACCCTGCCGAGATTTCCGTTGACGGCGCGGCGGGGTCCGATATATCTTTTAGATATATGAAGCCCTCCCGCGCCCGCACGACCCCCTACGCCCTCCTGGGCATGCTGAGCCTCGCCCCCATGTCCGGCTACGACATCCGGAAGGAGGCGGCCGCGAGCATCGGGCACTTCTGGAGCGAGAGCTACGGGCAGATCTACCCGGTCCTTCGGGAGCTGGCGGCGTCCGGGCTGATCCGGCGCCGGGCCGGCCGCCCCTCCGGGGGCCGGGAACGCCAGGTCTACGAAATCACCGGTCGCGGGCGGGACGCCCTACGCCGGTGGCGCGCCGAGCCGCCCGGGAGGGCCACGGTGAGGAACGAGCTCCTCCTCAAGCTCTTCTTCGGGGAGCCCGAGTCCGCGCACCACGACGCCGCGTGGGTCGCGCGCCTTCTGGAGGAGGAGACCGAACACCTCAAGGACTACCGGCGGATCCTCCGCCAGATCACGGACGAGCAACGCGATCACCCGAGCCTTCCCTTCTGGAGGATCACCCTTCGCTACGGCGAGCATCGCTCGCGCGCGGTGGTCCGGTGGTGCCGGGAGACGCTCGAAGCGCTCGGGGCGCTGCGTCAAACGGAAACGAAGGGAGCGTCGGAACGATGATCGAAGCCGAAGAACGCCGCCTCGTGGCCTCCGGCCGCCACACGGTCATCCTGATCGGGATCCTCCTCGCGATCGCGGCCTACGGAGCCTCCCTCCAGTGGTCGGCCGGGTCGAAGACGCAGCTCGTGGAGCATCGCGGGTCCGCGCTCCCCCTCTATCTCGGGCTCATCGCGGCGGAGTGGGGGCTCCTGCGATACGTGTTCGTGGGCCTCAAGAAGCGCGGGACGCGGCTCCGCGACCTGATCGGCGCGCGGTGGGCGAGCCCGGGGGCCGTGGCGCGCGACGTCGCGATCGCGCTCGCGGTCTGGGTGGCCTGGTCGCTCGGCGAGTCGCTGGTCGGGCGCGTGCTCGGAGCCGACACCGCGAAGGGGATCTCGACCCTCCTCCCGCGCGGGCCGCTCGAGGTCGTCGCGTGGATCGGGCTCTCGCTCAGCGCGGGGATCTGCGAGGAGGCCGTCTTCCGCGGTTATCTGCAGGCCCAGTTCCGCGCGCTCACCGGAAGCGCGCCGATCGCCGTGCTCGCCCAGGGGGTGATCTTCGGCGTCTCGCACGGCTACCAGGGGCTCCGGAACGTGATCACCATCACGGTGGTGGGGATCGTCTACGGCGCACTCGCGCACTGGCGCCGAAGCCTCAAGCCCGGCATGATCCTCCACGCCTGGATGGACGTGGTGGGCGGCCTCCTCCCGAAGTTGTTCTAGCGCGCGCCGCGGCGCCCGGGGCGCGCCGCGTCCGATGTTGCGTATTTGCGATTCTTCGAATATAGTCCTCAACGTGAATACGGTCCGGGCGTTCAAGGCGAGCCTCTTCCAGGCGCTCGCGAATCCGACGAGGCTCCAGATCCTCGAGGCGCTTCGCGCCGGCGAGCTCCCGGTCCACGCAATACTCGAGAAGGCGGGCCTCGGACAGGGCAACATCTCCCAGCACCTGACGAGCCTCCGCCTGCGCGGCCTGGTCGTCAGCCGCAAGGAAGGCAATCAGGTCTACTACTCGGTCCGCGACCCGCTCCTCTTCCGCGTGCTCGACCTCATGCGCCGCTACGCCGCCGCCCACGCGCACGACCACATGGCGCTCCTCAAGCGATACCGGTCCGAGGAGTCGCGCCGGTGAGCGCGGCGTTCGTCGCGATCGCCGCCCCCTCATGCGCCTGAGCCTCACCGAAGCGGTCGAATACCTCGGCGTGAGCGAGCGCACGGCGCGGCGCTGGATCAAGGACCGGGGTCTGCCGGTCCACCGCGCCGAGGAGCGGCTCTTCGTCAACCCGGTCGAGCTCTGGGAGTGGGCCGTGGAACAGAACGTGCCTGTCTCGCCCCGGCTGCTCGAGCAGGCCCGGCGTTCGCCCGACCCGGTCGCGCCGATCTCGACGCTCCTCGAGGCGGGCGGCATCCACCACGAGGTGCCCGGGCGGACGCGGCGCGAGGTGCTGCGCGCCGTGGTCGCCCGCCTTCCGCTCCCCGGCTCGGTCGACCGCGAGTTCCTGGCGACGGCCCTCGCCGGCCGGGAGGCGATGGGCTCGACCGGGATCGGCCACGGCATCGCCATTCCCCACGTCCGGAATCCGATCGTCCTCCAGGTGGAGGACCCGCTGGTGAGCCTCTGCCTTCTCACGCACGCCGTCGACTTCGGCGCCATCGACGGCCAGCCCGTGCATGCGCTCTTCACGGTCATCAGCCCCACCGTACCGATGCACCTCAGGATGCTCGCGGCGCTCGGGTTCCTGCTCAACGATCCCGAGTTGCGCCGCCGGCTCCAGGAGCGGGCGCCCTCCGACCGGCTGCTCGACCGCGTGCGCTTCCTGGAGCGGTCCGCCACGCCGCGGCCCGGCGAGGCCGGCGGCGAGGCGGCCCGATGACCCTCTACGGGCCGCTGGCGCTTCGCCTCGATCCGGTCGCCGTGGTCTTCCTCGCGCCGATCGCCTTGATCGGGGCGCTCGCCTTGATCTACGCCCCCGCCTACTCCCGCCTCGGCCGGGGAGCGCCGTTCGAACGCGGGCGCGCCGCGACGCTCGGCCACCTCGCGACGCTCACGCTCCTCCTTGCCTCCATGGCGCTGGTGGTCGTCGCCGCCAACACCGTTCTCCTCCTCGTCGCCTGGGAGATCATGACGATCGCGTCCTGGGCGCTCCTCACGGAGGAGCATCACGCCCGCGAGGTCCGCGTCGCGGGTCTCGGCTACCTCGTCGCGGGCCACGTGAGCGGCGCCGCCCTCGCGGTCCTCTTCGTGCTCCTCGCGACGGCCGGAGGCGGCTGGCAGGTGCCGGTCGCGCCGGTCGACGCGGCGCGCTTCGGCGTGTCACCCGTCCTCCTCTTCGCGCTCGCGCTCGTCGGCTTCGGCACGAAGGCGGCGGTCGCCCCGCTCCACGTCTGGCTCCCCGACGCGCACGCGTCGGCCCCGAGCCACGTCTCGGCGCTCCTCTCGGGCGTCCTCGTGACGCTCGGGATCTACGGCCTGGTCCGATTCGTGCCCTTCCTGGGGTCCGATCCGGGGGACTGGGGCATGGCGCTCATGGCGCTCGGCGCCGCCGGGGCGTGCGGCGGCATCGTGATGGCGCTCGGCCAGCGCGACGTGAAGCGCGCGCTCGCCTACTCCACCATCGAGAACGTCGGCCTGATCGCGCTCGCGATCGGCGCGGCGCTCGTCGCCGGATCCGCAGGCCAGCCTTTGGTCGCGGCCCTCGCCATGAGCGCGGCGCTCCTCCACGTCTGGAATCACGCGATCGCGAAAGGGCTCCTCTTCTTCTCCGCCGGCGCGATCGCGAGGCTCGTGGGGAGCCGCGATCTGGAGCGCTGGGGCGGTCTCCTCGCGCGGCTCCCGCTCCTGGGAACGGGCCTGCTCGCGGGCGCCGCGGCCCTCGTCGGACTGCCCGGCACGCACGGCTTCGCGAGCGAGTGGCTCCTCTTCATGGCCCTCTTCCGCGGCAGCCAGACCCTGGTCGGACCCGCGCGATTCGTCATGCTCCTCGCGGTCGTCGCGACGGCCTTCACGACCGGGGCCGCCCTGGCCGGCTTCGTCCGCATCCTGGGCATCGGATTGCTGGGGCATCCGCGCGGCCCGGAGGCGGCGGCGGCCCGGCCGCCTCGCGACGCCGCGCTCGCGCTCCCCGTCCTCGTCCTCGCCGTCTCCTGCGTCGGCCTCGTACCGTTTCTGGGCCCGATGCTGGCGGTCATCGGCCGGGCGGTCGCCGCGCTCACGCCGGGCGCGCCGATCGATCGGGTGGCGCGCCTCGCGTCCCCGCTCCCCTGGCTCGCGGCGATTCCCGCTCTCGCCGCCGTGGCGTTCCTCCTCTATCGAACGTGGCTCGAGCGCGGGCGGACGATCCGGCGGGCCGTCACGTGGGATTGCGCGTACGCGCGGCCCGAGGCGACCATGCAATACACGGCGACGTCGCTCGCGCAGCCGGTCACGCGGCTCCTCCACCCGGCGCTTCGAACCAACGTCGATTGGAGGCCGCCCCAGGGGCTCTGGCCGGACGCGATGACCTGGGTCTCGCGGACGCCGGAGCGGGCGCTCGCGGAGGTCTACCGCCCGGCCTTCCGTCGCGTCGCGGCCTTGCTCGGCTTCTTCCGGCGGATCCAGGAAGGCCGGGTCATGGTCTACCTTCGCTACGTCGGCGTCGCGCTCCTGATCCTCCTGGTCTGGTTCTTCTGGCCGGCCGGAACGCCGCGATGACGGCGCTCCTGCCGCTCGCTCTCTTGCTCCTCCTCGCCCCGCTCCTGCCCGGCGTCGCGGCCAGGACCGTCGCGCTCGCGACCGGAAGGCGCGGCGCGCCGGTCCTTCAGCTCTATCGAGACCTCCGCCGCCTCTGGGGCAAGGACCTCGTCTACGGCGCGGTCACGACCGGCGTCTTCCGCGTGGCGCCGGTCGTCTGGGTGTTCGGAGCCGTCGCCGCCGCGGCGTTCGTCCCGCTCGACGGCCGGTCCGCGCTGGCGCGCTTCCCGGGCGACTTCCTCCTCTTCGCCGGACTCCTGGCGCTCGGCCGATTCGCCTTGACGCTGGCGGCGCTCGACACCGGCTCGAGCTTCGAAGGGATGGGCGCGAGCCGCGAGCTCCTGATCGGCGGCCTGGCCGAACCCGTCCTCTTCCTCGGATTCCTGACGCTCTCCCTCGCGACCGGCGGAAGCTCCCTCTCGGAGCTCTTCGGGACCGGCGTCGGCGACGCGTGGCCGCGCGTCGGCGCGACGCTCGTGATGGTCGCGCTGAGCCTCGCCATGCTCTTGCTGGCCGAGGCGTCGCGCGGGCCGATCGACGATCCGGCGACGCACCTCGAGCTGACGATGATCCACGAGGTCATGGCGCTCGACCACTCCGGGCCCGACCTCGCGCTCCTCCTCTACGGAGGCGCGCTCCGGTTCGCCCTCTTCGGCGCGCTCCTGGTGCAGCTCGTCTGGCCCCGCGGGGCGATGGGGGACCTCGCGGCCGCGGGGCGGCTGGCCGCCGGGCTCGTCGCCGTGGCGGCGCTGGTCGGCGCGGTCGAGTCGTCGATGGCCCGGCTCCGCATGATCCGGATTCCGCAGTATCTCGTGAGCGCCGGCGTGCTGGCGAGCCTCGGCGCGCTCCTCCTCCTCCGCTAGACCATGATCCCTCTCTCCGAAGCCGTGCTGGTCCTCGTCCTCCTGGTCAACTTCGCGGTGCTCGCCGCGAGCCGCCTCACGTTCACGATCCGCGCCACGGCGATCCAGGGCGTCCTGCTCGGGATCCTGCCCCTGACGATCGGCGATCCATGGTCGGGAAAGAGCCTGCTCCTCTCGGGCGGAACCCTGGCGCTCAAGGCGATCGTTCTTCCCAACGTGCTCCTCTGGGCCATGCGCGAGGCGGCGGTGCGGCGCGAGGTGGAGCCGAGCCTCGGACCGATCGCGTCGGTCGGCGCGGGGGTCCTTTCGGTCGGGTTGGCGCAGGCGCTGAGCCGGAATCTCCCGCCCCTCGATGCCGCGCTCCCCCGGCTCCTCGTCACGGCGTCGATCGCGACCGTCCTCTCGGGCTTCATCGTGCTCATGACCCGGCGGAAAGCGATGACACAGGTCGTGGGCTACCTGATGCTCGAGAATGGGGTCTATCTGTTCGGCCTCATCCTCGCGGGGCGCGTCCCCCTGCTCGTGGAGCTCGGCGTGCTGCTCGACCTGCTCGTCGGCGTCTTCATCATGGGACTCGTCGTCTTCCACATGAACCGGGAGCTCGAGTCGCTCGACTCCGCGCGGCTCTCGGAGCTTCGGGACTGATGAGCCTCCTCGCCCTCGTCCTGGTCCCGCTCGCGGGCGCGCTCCTCGCGGGCCTCGACCCGAGCCGCGCCCGCCGGCTCGCCTGGCTCGGGTCGGCGGCGACGGCGCACCTCCTGCTCCTCGCCCTGGCCTGGGGCGGCGCCCTCGAACGCTCCGAAACCCTGTGGCTTCGCTTCGATCCCCTCGGGGGCCTGGTGCTGACGCTCGTCAGCGTCGTCTTCCTCGCGGTCGCCGCGTCCAGCGTGTTCTACCTGCGACGGGAAGTGCCGCGCGGGGGCCGCGCGTACGAGGCGTGCCTCCTGGGATTCCTCGCCTCGGCGTCGGTCGTCTGCCTGACCGACCATTTCGGCGCGCTCTGGGTCGCGATGGAGACCACGACGCTGGCCACGGCGCCACTCATCTACCACCCTTCCGACCGGCGCTCGATCGAGGCGGTCTGGAAGTACCTTCTCATCTGCTCCGTCGGCATCGCGCTCGCGCTCCTCGGAACGTTCCTGCTGGCGCTCGCGCAGGGCACGGTTCCCGGCTCGCCCGATCTCCTCCGCTCGACGATCCTCGCGGCGCCCCGGCTCGACCCGGTCTGGTTCAAGGCCGCCTTCGTCTTCCTCTTCGTCGGCTACGGCACGAAGGCGGGCCTCGCGCCGATGCACACGTGGCTCCCGGACGCACACGGGGAGGCCCCCTCCCCGATCTCGGCGCTCCTCTCGGGAGCGCTGATCAACCTGGCGTTCCTCGCCATCCTCCGGGTCGTTCAGGTCGCGAACGCGGCGGGCCAGGAGCGGGCCCTCGCGCCGGTCCTCATCGGCTTCGGCCTCGGCTCGGTGCTCGTGGCCACGGCGCTCCTCCTCCGCCAGCGAGACTACAAGCGCATGCTCGCCTACTCGAGCGTCGAGCAGATGGGGGTCGTGTCGATCGGATGCGGCCTCGGCATGGCCGCCTCCTATGGGGCGCTCCTCCACCTGCTCGGTTCCTCGTTGGGGAAGGCGCTCCTCTTCCTCGTCGCGGGCAACGTCCTCGTCGCCTATCGCTCCAAGCGGATCGACGACGTGTCGGGCCTGATCGAGCGGGTGCCGGCGTCGGGGGCGCTCCTCCTCGCCGGATTCTTCCTGCTCGCGGGAGCCCCGCCCTTTCCGCTCTTCTGGAGCGAGCTCGCCATCCTGCGCGGGGCGTTCCTCGGGGGCCAGCCCTGGGTGGCCGCGGCGCTCGTGGCCCTCCAGGCCGTCGCGTTCGTCGGCGTGGGGGTGCGGATCGTCTCGATGGTCCAGGGCGCCGCGCCCGGCGGCGAGGTCCCCCGCGGTCGCGAGAGCCTCTGGCTCCTCCTCCCGCCGGCGGGGCTCCTCCTCGTCGCGCTCCTGGTCGGCCTCGTCCCCGCGGTCCAGAGCGTGCTCCTCGCCGCGGCCGCCACGATCGGGGGCACGGCGCCGTGACCGCCGCGACGACCCGGCCGCTCCGCAATCGGTGGACGGTGCCGTGGGGCGAGGTGCCGGTCGCTCCGATCGCCGCGTTCCGCGAACGCGTCGTCGAAGGAGTGCGCGGCGGCGCGCGGATCTGCCACTTCTTCGGCGTTCCCGAGGCCGGCGAGGAGACCCGCCTGGTCGCCGTGCTCGCCGACGACGGCGCCGGGCGCCTCGACGCGCTCTCCACGATCGTCACGCGCGGCTTTCCCTCGCTCACCCCCGATTGCCCTTCGGCCCACGCGTTCGAGCGAGAGCTGGCCGAGCAGTGCGGCGTGGTCCCGGAGGGCCACCCGTGGCCGAAGCCGCTCCGCCGCCACGCCCCGGACCATCTGCCGCCAGGGCGGCGGGCCGCCGCGTGCGACCGCGACGGCTACCCGTTCGCGCGGGTCTTGGGCGATCAGGTCCACGAGGTGGCGGTCGGTCCCGTGCACGCCGGCGTGATCGAGCCCGGCCATTTCCGGTTCCAGACCCACGGGGAAGACGTTCTCTTCCTCGAGATCATGCTCGGCTACCAACACCGCGGCGTCGAACGGCTCCTCGAGACCCTTCCAATCGAGCGCGCGGTGCTCGTGGCCGAGTCGATCGCCGGCGACTCCGTCGTCGGGCACGCCGAGGCGTTCTGCGGCGCGATCGAGGCGCTCGGGCGCGTCCAGAAGGGCGCCCGCGCCCAGTCGGTGCGCGCGATCGCCCTGGAGGTCGAGCGCCTCGCGAACCACCTCGGCGATCTCGGCGCCTTGTCGGGCGACATCGCCTTCGCGCCGGCAGCGGCCTACTTCGGGCGGATGCGCGGCGACTGCCTGAATCTCCTGCTCGAGCTGTCCGGGAATCGCTTCGGCCGCGGTCTGGTGCGCCCCGGCGGAATCGGATTCGACTTCACGCCGGCGATCGCGGATCGGTTCCGCCTCTGCCTCGACGGCCTGAGCCGGGACGTGCGCGAGATCGGCGACCTCTTCTTCGAGAACGAATCGGTGCGCGCTCGCCTCGAGGGCGTCGGCGCGATTCCCCGTGTCGCGTGCGAGGAGTACGGGTTCGTCGGCCCCACCGCGCGGGCCTGCGCGGTTCCGCGGGACGTGCGCCAGGACCACCCCTACGGCGCGTTTCGCTTCACGCAAATCCCGGTCGCGACCGCCTGGGCGGGCGACGTGGCGGCGCGAGCGCTCGTGCGCCGGCTCGAGGTGGAGCGCTCCCTGGAATTCCTGAGGGAGCACCTGGAGAATCTCCCGCAAGGACGCGCGCTCGAGCCGGCGCCCCCGCTCCGGCCCGAGGAGTTCGTGGTCGCGCTCACGGAGGGATGGCGCGGCGAGATCGGCCACGCCGTGCTGACCGACGCCGCCGGGCGAATCCGCCGTTACAAGGTCAAGGATCCCTCCTTCCACAACTGGTCGGCGCTGGCCCTGGCGATGCGCGGGAATCAGATCTCCGATTTCCCGATCTGCAACAAGAGCTTCAACCTCTCGTACGCCGGCCATGATCTCTGATTCGAGGGCGATCCCATGCTGAGACTCCTGCTGACCCGGCTCCGCCAAGGGCGACGCACCGTGCCGTTCCCTCCCCCCTCGTCCGCGCTTCCCGAGCGCTATCGCGGCCGCCCGGTCGTTGAGCCGGCGCGGCGGGGGCCAGGGCCGCCGCCGCTCGTGGACCTCGGCACCTCGCTCTTCTGTCCCGAGGAGGCGGCCGCCCTTCCGGACGGCGCCGTCCGGTTCGGCGCCGAGTACGCCATGGCGACTCGAACGCGCGAGGCGCTCCGGACCGCGACCGGGCAGGTCGCGCTGGCCACCGCGCTCGAGGACCGCTCGCGGCGCCTCTTCGGACGATCCCTCAGGCTCCGCTCGGTCTCGGCCGGCGGCTGCGGCGGCTGCGAGGCGGAGCTGGTCGCGCTCGGAAACGTCGTCTTCGACCTGGCCCGCTTCGGCGTGCAGTTCGTCGCGTCGCCGCGGCACGCCGACGGGCTCGTGATCACCGGAGCCGTGAGTCGAAACATGCTCGCGGCTCTCGAGAAGACGTACGCGGCGGTCGCCGACCCCAAGATCGTGATCGCGGTCGGGAGCTGCGCGATCGGCGGCGGACCGTTCCGCGGCGGCCCCGAAGTCGGGGACGGCGTGCCGGCCGGGATCCCCGTCGACCTCTACGTTCCCGGCTGCCCGCCCCATCCGCTGACGATCCTCGACGGCCTGCTCCGGCTCCTGGGGCGCCTCGACGACCGCGGGCGCCGCCCGGAACCGCCCGCCCCTCCCCGGGGTGGCACCAAGGGGACCGAGGGAGCGCTCAAGACCGCTCCCCCCGAGGCCGATCCTTTCTAGGCGACCCCGCGTGCCGCCCGGCGGCGCGGACCCCAACCCGGAGCGTTCGACAAGGCCATGCGAGAGCACCCCGAGCGGATTCCGGTCGTCATCGCCGAGAGCTACGACGACCTCGCCCGCCCGATCGCGCGACGCATCGCGGGAATCATGCGGGAGCGCCGCGGTCGGGGCCTCGGCACGGTGCTCGGGCTCGCGACCGGCTCCACGCCCATCGGCGTCTACCGGGAGCTGATCCGGATGCATCGGGAGGAGGGCCTCGACTGGTCCCACGTCGTCGCGTTCAACCTCGACGAGTACTACCCGATGGCGCCGGACAGCTGGCACAGCTACCACCGCTTCATGTGGGAGAACCTCTTCGAGCACGTCAACATCGACCCGAAGAACGTCCACGTTCCGCGCGGCGACGTCCCCCGCGACGCGATCGAGGCGCACTGTCTCGAATACGAACGCGCGATCGCCGACGCCGGGGGCATCGACTTCCAGATCCTGGGGATCGGCCAGACCGGGCACATCGGGTTCAACGAGCCGGGCTCGGGCGCCGGGTCGCGCACGCGCCTCGTGGTGCTCGACACGATCACCCGCCGCACCGCCGCGTCCGACTTCTTCGGGACGGAGAACGTGCCCGCCGAGGCCGTCACGATGGGGGTCGCGACCATCCTCGACGCGAGGGAGATCGCGCTCATCGCGACGGGCGAGCACAAGGCCGCCATCGTGAAGCGCGCCGTCGAAGGGGAGATCGACCGCTCCGTGGCCGCCACGTTCCTCCAGCAGCACCCGAACGCGACGGTCTACCTGGACGCGGCCGCGGCCGCCGAGCTGACCCGCCGGAAGAGCCCGTGGTTGGTCGGCGAGGTCGAGTGGACGCGGCCCCTCGCCATCGAGGCCGTCGTCTGGCTCGCCCAGGCCACGGGAAAGTCGGTGCTCAAGCTGGACGACGTCGACTATCGGGAGCGCCACCTGACGCCGCTCCTCGCGCGGTACGGCTCCGCGGCCGCCCTGAACGGCGTCGTCTTCAACGAGCTGAGCGCGAAGATCCGCGGCCGGAGCAAGCTGCCACGCGGGAAACGGATCATCGTCTTCTCGCCTCATCCCGACGACGACGTCATCTCGGCGGGAGGGGTTCTGTCGAAGCTCCAGCAGAACGAGAACGAGATCCTGATTGCGTACCAGACCTCGGGAAACATCGCCGTCTTCGATCACGAGGTCCGCCGCTACATGGACTTCGTGCGGCGCACGGCGGGCGACTTCGAGTACGGAGACGATCGTCTGGCCGCGCTCCTCGCCGAGGTCGAGAGCTCCCTGGCGCACAAGAAACCGGGCGACGCGGACTCCGAGGCGGTGCTCCGGCTCAAGCGCCGCATCCGAGAGGTCGAGTCGCTGTCCGCGGTCGACACGCTCCGCCTGAGGCCCGACCAGACGCGCTTCCTGAACCTCCCCTTCTATCGGACCGGGCACGTCCGCAAGGACCCGATCGGAGAGCGGGACGTCGAGATCATCGTCGAGCTGCTCGGGGAGCGGCGCCCGGAGATCATCCTCGTCGCCGGTGATCTCTCCGATCCGCACGGGACGCACCGCATGTGCAAGGACGCGATCGACCGCGCGCTCGAGCGGTACGCCGGCGAGCCGCCGGAGGTCTGGCTCTATCGCGGCGCGTGGCAGGAGTGGTCGATCGTCGACGCCGACATCCTGATCCCGATGTCCGAGGAGGAGCTTAGGCTCAAGATCAGCGCGATCTTCAAGCACCAGAGCCAGAAGGACCGGGCGCCCTTCCCCGGAATCGACGAGCGCGAGTTCTGGCAGCGGGTGGAGGAGCGGAACAAGGCGACGGCCGCGGTGGTCGACCGCCTCGGTCTGCCGGAGTACTACGCCATGGAGGCGCTGGTCGTCCGGAAACCGCCTACCGGCTGAGCGGCGGCGCCTTCCGAAAATCTGCGGGAATCGTGACCTGGGTCACCGATCCCGCGGCGCCGTGCGGGCGACCATCGGTGTGCCGGCGGTGCTCGGCGACACCCTTTGGGTCAGGCTCTCCTCCCCGTGACAGCGTGCGTTGCTCGAGGGCTCGACCAACTCCCCACGGGCCGTCGACGCGCCGCCGGTCCTTCGTTTCTACCGCCCGCCTCAGGCCATCCCCTCGAGCCGCTCCGGATCGCGCAGCGAGATGCGGCCCCGGGAGAGGCGAATGGCCCCCACGCGCTCGAACTCCTTGAGGAGGCGGCTCACGACCTCCCGCGCGGTGCCGAGGTCCGCCGCGAGCTCGGCGTGGGTGATCTCGACGCTTCGCTCGCCACGGGGGCTCCGCGCGAAGAGATCGGAGAGGCGCCGCGCCAGCCGTTGATCCATGCGACGGAACGCGACCTCTTCCACGAGCGACATCACCTCGGTGAGGCGCGTCGAGAACATCTGGAAGACGAACGATCGAAGCGCTTCCTGCTCGGCCATCAGGCGGCGGAACAGGGCGGCCGGAAGAACGACGGCCTCTGTCTCCTCCTCGACTCGCGCCATCGCCGGAACCGGGCGATCCGACAGAAGACACGCCACGTTCAACGGACACGCTTCTCCCGAGCCGACGTGGTAGAGCGTGATCTCGTGTCCGCTCTCGGCGAGCTTGAAGACCCGCATCGTTCCCGAGACCACGATGGCGAAATGCGCGCACGAATCGCCCTCGCGGAGAAAGTACTCGCCGGGCGCGAGGCGAACCACCGACGAGCCGGCGAGGAAGGCCGACTTGAGGTCGGGCGGAGCCTGGGCGAGGAATGGGATCTTCGACACGATCTCGCGCTTCGAGTCGGCCGGCGTGCTTCCGGCGAGGGTGGGTTGCGGCATGGCGGGCTCTCCCCAGCGAACGCCCCGAGCGCCCCGAGCGGTTCCGGGGGCGGTGGCGATCTCTTCGCGGACCCGAGGTGCCGCGCCCGATCGCGGCGATCGCTTGCTCCTACCGGGCGCGCCTCAGTCCCTGACGGGAAGAGCGTCGCACAAGGCCGCGCCCGCGGCAAGCCCGTCCGGCGGGAGGGCGAGGGGCGGGACGGCAGGAGGCGGGGCGGCGAGAGGCGGAGCGGCAAGAGTCGGGGCGACGCGAAACCGGCATCGCGCGGCGCAGAGCCGGCCGAAGAGGCGGGTCGCCCGGTCCGCGGAGCGGAACGTCGGCACGCCCCCTTCCTCGAGCGCCCGGACCATCGGGTCGTAGAGCGGTCCCGAGTCGACCACCGCGATCCAGGCCTTCCCTCGCTCCGACGCCAGGCGGATCAGCCGCTTCACGATCCCCCCGTCCGCCTCGATGTCCTCGCCGTGGCCGGCGGCCGTCGCAAGCGTGGCGAGCGCTCCGGTCAATGGCACGCATCCGAGCAGCGCGACGGCGACGCCCGGATCGGCGAGGACGGTGCGGAGCGCCGCCTCGGTGGCCGCGTCGTCGAGGATCGGCGTGAGGTCGAGCGGGTTCCGCACCGACGCGATCCCCGCGAGGCCCGCGCGCTCGATCACGGCGCCGAGGGCGGACCGTGTCTCGTCGGAGAAGCGCGCCAGCTCGAACGGGCCGAGGTTGTCGGCGATCGCCACCGTCTCGTAGCCGGCGTTCGAGATCGCGCCGAGCGCGAGCCCGGAGATCGATCGCCTTCGAAGCGCGACGGCAAGGCGGACGAGATCCCCGAAGTCCTCGAGCGTTTCCGCGACGATCGCGCCGGCCGCCTCGGCGAGCGCCGTCGTGACCCGGTAGTCTCCGGCGACGGCCGCGGTGTGGCTCGCCGCCGCCGCGGCGCCCGACGGCGAGCGGCCGCCGCGGTAGAGGATCACCGGGCGCCCCGAAGCGACGATCGCTTCGGTCGCGGCGAGGAATCGCGCCCCGTCCCCGGGCCGGAACCCCTCCAGGTAGACCGCGAAGATCTCCACGCGCGGATCGCCCTTCAGGTACTCCAGGTAGTCGCCCGCGGTGAGGTCCATCTGATTGCCGACGGTGACCGTATAGACCGGGCGGAGTCGCGGAAGCTTGCTGATCGTCGAGACCGCGAACGCCCCGCTTCCCATGATCAGCGCGACCGGGTCGGCCGGCCGCTTCGCGAGCGGGAGCTTGTGCTCGGGGATGAACAGCGTGTCGATTCGTCCCGGCTCGGACCGGAGGCCGAGGCAGTTCCCGCCGTTCACGACCGGCCCCCGCCACGGCTCGCCGCGCGAGCGATCGAGCGCCTGACGCATCGTCGCCACGACCGGCGCGCTCTCCGGATTCTCCTCGAGGCCGCCCGGGATGAGGACGACGCTCTCCGCCCGGCGGTCCCGCGCGATCTCCTCGATCAGTCCCGCCGACGCGGCCGCCGAGACGGCGAGAACGACGACGTCCTGCGCCTCCGGGAGCGACGCGAGCGCCGGCACGCACCGGCAGCCGTCGATCGAGTCGGCCCCACGCTTGACGACCACGACGCGCGCGGGGTCGAACCCGGCGCGAAGGACGTTCCGGAGGATGATGCGTCCGGGATTCATGGCTGTCTCCGAGACGCCGACGATCGCGATGGTCCGGGGCTCGAGCAGACGCCGGATCTTCTCGACGGGCCTCGCCGGGGCATCCGGGAGGACGTCGGCCCCGAGCGTGGCCAGGGCGTCGAGCGCGACGAGACGGCCGGCGCTCACGACGAGCGGGTTCACCTCGAACTCACGGAGCGGCTGGGGGCAGAAGGCGGCCGCGAGGGCGAGGAAGCGCCGCACGGCGTCGGCGAGCCGCGCGATCGGCAAGGCCGCGGGAAGACCGCGGTGGCCCCGGGTCGCGAGGCGCGCCGGCGCGAGACGTTCGAGCGTCTCCTCGACGGACGCGGCGCCTCGGAGCGCGTCGGAGAAGACGGCGAGCGAGCCGCCCTCCCGGAGCGCGCGCGCCAGGAACTCCGCATGGACCCCGCCCGCCCCCAGCGTGACCACGGGGCCGAAGTCGGGCGTCGCGCGGAGCCCGAGGAGGAATTCGCTCCCGAGCGAGGTTTCGTGCGGGACATATTCCTCGAGCACGAAGCCGGCCAGCGTTCTCCCTTCGAGGCGGCGCTCCATCGCCAGCGCCTCGGCCAGCACGGCGAACCGCCGGGCGGAGACGACGCGCACGGCGCCGACCTCCGTCTTGTGCAGGAGTCCGGGCCCGAGCGCCTTCAGGACGGCGCGATCGCCGGGAAGAGGCGGGTCGGGAAGGTCCGCCGCCGCGAGGGCGGAAGCGATCTCGATCCGACGCGGCGTCGCGATGCCGATCGCGTCGAGCAACGCGAGGCCCTCGACCTCGAGGAGGGCCTTCGCGTCCGGGAAGCGCGGGCGGGCCAAGAGGTCCGCCACGACGCCTCGATCGAAGAGAGCCCCCCGGGGCGGAGAAGGCCCGGCCGGAGGCACCCCGCTCACCGATCGGTCCCCTGGACGATCGGGGTCGCGCCGGCTCCCGCCTCACCCCGCCACGCCACGTCTCGGCCCGCGCGAAGCGCCGACAGGTTGACGGCCACGACCGTCGCCCCCTTGGAACGGAACGTCTCGGCCACGGCGCGCTCGATCGATTCGAACCGAAGCGGGAGGAGGGTCGCGGCCGCCCCGACCATGACGGTGTTCAGGGCCTGGACGTCTCCCGCCTCCATGGCGATCCGCTCCGCCTCCAGCACGACGGCGCGGGGCAGGCTCCGGACCTTCGCCAGGATTCCGCCCACGTCCGGATAGTCGGCGATGTTCCGGAATGGGTCGGCGCTCGTGACCAGCGTTCCCTCCGGGGAGAGGTAGTCGAGGTAGCGCAGGCTCTCGACCGGCTCGAGGCTCAGGATGAGCTGCGCCGTGCCGAGCGCGATGAGATCGCTCTCGATTTGGTGATCGGAGAGACGCAGGTGCGCCTGCACGGCGCCGCCGCGCTGCGCCATGCCGTGCACCTCGGACTGCTTCACGGAGCGCCCTTCGCCGAGCGCCGCGCGGCCGATGATCGCCGCCATGGAGAGCACCCCCTGCCCCCCCACGCCGGCGAGGAGAATGTCGTATCTCATGGCGTCGCCCCCTCGTGCAACGGCTCTTCGACATTGTGTCGCGACGCGACCTGTTTACAGGCGCGCCGCGCGACCACGACGGAGAGGCCGTGGTGGGCCACCTCGCGCCGAAGGATCTCCGCGTTCCCTCCCACCTTCCTCGGGTGCGCGTCGACGACGTGGAAATGTTCCGGATCCACCCCGAGCCCGCGGACGATCGCGTCGAGGCGCGACGAGGAAACGACGGGATCCTGCGCGCCCGTCATCCCCACCGCCTGATTGTCCAGGATGAGCACCGTCATGTCGGTATCGGCGGCCGCCGCGTCGAGGAGCGGCGTGATCCCGGAATGAAGGAACGTGCTGTCGCCGATGACCGCGATGACCGGCCACGATCCGGCCTCGGCCGCGCCCTTGGCCATGCCGATCGAGGCGCCCATGCAGACGCACGACTCGATCACGGAGTAGGGCGGGAGCGCGCCCAGCGTGTAGCAGCCGATGTCGGACGTGACCCAGGCGGTCGGGAGGTCGTGGAGCGCGCTCTGGAGCGCGTGGAAGGCGTGGGCGTGCGGGCAGCCGTCGCAGAGCTGGGGCGGGCGGCCGGGGAGCGTGAGCCCTTCGATCGACAGCGTGGGCCGCGGCGGCATGTGAAACGCGGCCCGCACCACGTCGGGCGTCAGCTCGCCTACGGGCGGAACCTGGCCGCTCATCCGGCCCCAGATCTCGAACCGCGGCGGCACGAGGCCCCGGAGCCGGCTCTCGACGAAGGGGTAGCCGTCCTCCAGCACGAGCACCCTGCGGACGTGCGCGGCGAGCTCCCGAACCTTCGCGGCGGGGATCGGGTAGGTCCCGATGTGGAGGTGGGAGGGCCAGGCGTCCAGATCCGTCGACACCTCGTTGAAGTAGTTCCGCGCGATGCCGGTCGTGATCACGCCGAGCGCGGTGTCTCCCAGGGTCAGGCGATTCGCGGCGCAGCTCTCCGAGTGGGCGAGCAGGGCGGACTGGCGATCGACCAGGTCCCTCCACTGCCGTCGCGCGTTCATCGGGAGGAGGATCCACGCGCTACGCGAAGGCGCGCGGCGGATCGGGTTCTCGCCCCGCGCCTCGCGCGTCTCCACGACCGTACGGCTGTGCGCCAGCCGGGTCACGAGGCGCAGCATGACGGGCATGCGAAACCGCTCGGACAGATCGAACGCCTCGCGGGTCATGTCGTAGGCCTCCTGCTGCGTCGCGGGCTCGAGGCAGAGGACGTGGGCGAACTCGGCATAGTGACGGCTGTCCTGCTCGTTCTGCGAGCTGTGCATGCCGGGGTCGTCGGCCACGGCCAGGACCAACCCGCCGTGCGGCGTCACGAGCGCGGAGTTCATGAAGGGATCCGCGGCGACGTTGAGGCCGACGTGCTTCATGCCGACCAGGGCGCGGCGGCCGGCGAAGGAGACGCCGAGCGCCGCCTCGTAGGCGGTCTTCTCGTTGGCGCACCAGGCGGCGCGCGGCCTGCCGAAGCGCGCCAGGTGATCGAGGAGGAATTCCAGGACTTCGGTGGCGGGTGTGCCGGGATATCCGTAGGCCGCGGTGATTCCGGCGTGGATCGCGCCGAGCGCCACGCTCTCGTCACCGAGCAGAATCTGTCTGGACATGGAACCTCCCCGAGGGGCGTGCGCGGATCGCCCCCGGACCGCCGGAGGGATTTCCGTTCACCGAGGAAGGCTGCATGCTCCGTGCCCGGCGTCGGCCGGCGACGCGGGGGCTATCCGGCCTCTGGCACAAGGACTTACGGGCGAGCCCTCGGGCCGGGGCGAGCCGCGGGCCGCGGGTGGGTGAGGGCGGGTGACAAACTGTCAGGGAGGCGCTGCCAGGGGCCGTGCGCCGCCCCGGGGGTGGGAATGGAAACGCCCCGGAGGCGATGCCTCCGGGGCGCCCGAACGCTACTTGCCGAGTTTCATCGCGACGCCGAGCTTGAGCGAGAAGTGTCCGACGTCCGAGACGGCCGTGTACCAGAGATCGCCCGTGAGATCGGTCTTCGCGCTGAGCGGCGTCACGAAGCCGCCACCCATGTCGAGCCCGAGCTTCGTCGACGTGTCGCTCGCCGTCATCGCGGGAATGATGAACGTTCCCATGTCCTGGGCCGGAGTCGAGACCTTGGCGGTGACGAAGTGGAGTCCCAGGCCGGCGCCCGCGTACGGCTGGAACTTGCGCGAGGAGACGGGAAACATGTAGTTCGCACGCGAGCCGAAGGAGAGATCGCGAATGGTGGCGTCGTAGCCGAACGCGCCCTGGGACTTGGACCAGTAGCCGATCTGCGGCTCGAGGTGCCAGTTGGTCGCGAACGTGCCGAGATCGGCGAACGCGCCGAATCCCAGCGTCCCGTCGACGTTGTCGGGATCGACGTATCCGACGCCGACGCCGAGACTCTTCCAGCCCATGTCGCTCGAGGCGAGTGCGTTTTGCGAGAGCAGGGTGCAAAAGACGAAGAGCGTCGAAATCAGCAATGACTTCCTCATGACCCCTCCACGGTCGCTACCGGGTGCGGCCGCAGGACGTTGCGGCGCTCGGCCGGCGACGGTCCCCGCCGGCCCGGTCGGGAGAGCGCAAGAGGCGTACCGTCAGAAGCGGCGATAGAGACTCAATCCCGCATAGCCGCCCCGTCGCCTCCCGCCCGTCGGCGAGGCCCCGTCCTTGTAGCCGCCGTGGATCCCGAGCGAGGCCCGCGCGCGGGTGAGCGCGCACTCGAGGAGGGCGCCGGCCTGCACCGCGTCGGTGTCCCGATTGCCCTGCGCGACACCTTCGAGCCCGACGAGCCAAACCGTCGAGCCGGTCCAATCCAGATTCGAGCATTGGAGCCGGAGCGCGGCGCGTCCGTACAGGTAGCGCGCCGAGCCGGAGTAGCTGGCCAGGAGGAACGGCCGGACGCGGCGCGCGAACTTCAGGTCGGCGGTGCCCTGGACGACCGCGCCCGCCTTCGCGACCACCGCGTCCGCGCCGGCCCCTCCCGGGCGGTCGCGGCGCTCCCAGCGGACCTCTCCGCCCGCGAGGAGCGTCCAGATAGCGGAGGATCGCGTCGCTCGAATCCCCGTCGCCGCTCCGGCGCCGGGAGCCCGAACCGCGACGGAGGCGCCCCGGTCCTCATAGTCGTAGTAGAGGTAGCTTCCCGTGGCCTGGACGGGGATCGAGAACGTGCCTCCCTCCCCGAGGAAGGTCCCGGCCGTCGCGAACGCGTATCCCTGGTGGAACTCGTCTCCCTCCCATCCCGCGATCGTCTCGAGCGGAGACGCTGTCCCCGCGCGCGCGCCGGCGAGCCCCGCCGCGAGCGCCGCCGCGCCGAGCCACGCGATCGTCCGCCGCGCCGCGACCCGACCGGGCCCGCCGCTCATCGCCGCGCCCGATTGACGACCAGCTCGAGGATTCTCCATCCGTCTTTCTCCTTCCGGAACGTCCAACGGTCGCTCCGGGAAAGGAAGACCGTTTGGAGCCCCGTGAGCGTGAGGATCTCGGCGTGCAGGTCGTTGACGACCGTCGCGCGATTCCCTTCGATGATGACCGACGCGTCGCTGTGCGCGAGCTTCAGGTAACGGCGCTGTCCGAATTCCGCGCGATAGCGCTGGCGGATCGCCTCGATCCCGGTCCAGACCCGGTCGTCGCTCGGGTCGTCCGGGGTGTAGTTCGCGTCCCGGATGACGCCGTCGGCGCTCCAGAGACGGGTCGCCGCCTCGACGTCTCCCGAGAGGGCCGCCCGGCCCTCGAGATAGAGGAGCGCGCGGATGTGCGCCTCCGGCTCCGGCCTCGTCAGCTCGCCTCCGACGATCGGGACCGCCTCCGGCCGGGCCCGGTACATCCGCTCCTCCTCGGGCGCGAAGAGGACGGCCAGCAGGAAGAGCGCGAACGCGGCCGCCACCGCCGCGAGCACGCCGCGGACCACCCGCCGGTCGCTGACCATCGACGAGAACCGGCGCCCCGTCGTGCGCGACGCCCCGAGATACTCCGGATGGAGAACTCGCGCCTCGCTGGCGACCGACCAGAGGCTCGCCCTGAGGGCCGAGCTGTAGATGACTCCCTGCCAGACGAGGAGCCCGACCATCAGCCAGACGTAGGGCGCGTAGGGGAGCCGCGCCCCCAGCGCCAGCGCCGCGGCGAAGCAGAACGCGGACAGGGTCGTCTCTTCCGTCACGATCCGAAACGCGTGCCGCCGGCCGCTCGCCGCGCGCTTCTTCGGCGTCCGGAGGAAGACGCCCCGCTCCTTCGTCAGGCCGAGCGCGCAGGCCAGCGTTACGACCCAGGTCAGGGCGAGCAGGATCGTGAACGCCGACGCGGCGCGGCGCAGCGAGCACCCGAGCCGAACGCGAAGCGCCCAGAGGAACCGCGAGACGCCGATGAACACGAACAGGATCGGCACGAGGAGCACGGCGCCCGCCAGCGGCTGGATGAAGAGCGAATGCGCCACCAGGAGGGACACGGTCCCGAGCAGGAGGAGCGCGGTGAATCCGAAGGTCACCGGGTCGTTCAGCCACTGGAGGCCGCCGAGCAGGTAGTCCCATCGCTGGGCCCAGGTCAGGCGGCGGCCTTCGCTCCGCGCGCCCAGGAGAAGCGACTTCCAATGCAGCCGGAGGATCTGCATTCCCCCGAAGGCCCATCGGAAGCGCTGCTTCTTGAGCCCCTCGAAGTTGAAGGGCATGAGGCCCCGGCCGAACGAGCGGTCGACGTAGCACCCGTGGTATCCGCGCTCGAGGATTCGGATCGACAGCTCCGCGTCCTCGGTGATGCACCACTCGTCCCAGCCCCCGGCCTCTTCCAGGACGCACCGCCGCACCAGGCCCATCGTTCCCGCGAAGATGATCCCGTCGTGCTCGTTCCGGGACGCCATCGAGATCTTGAAGAAGTAGCGGTAGGCGTCGTAGCACGCGATCGCGTACCGATCGTCGAACGCCACGTCACGATAGTCCTGCGGCGTCTGGACGAACCCGACCGAGGGGTCGCGGAAGAATCCGACGCAGAGACGGAGCCAGTCGGGGGAGACCAAGTAGTCCGAGTCGACGATCCCCACCACCTCCACCGCCGGATCGGTCTCCTGGAGCGCGAAGTTGAGCGCCCCGGACTTGAACCCCGGCCAGTTCTCCAGGTGGTAGAAGCGGAATCCGAGCGCCCGGCAGTGCGCCTCCACGGGTCTCCAGAGGCGCTCGTCGGTCGTGTTGTCGTCGATAACGATCACCTCGTAGTTCGGGTAGTCGAGGCGCGCGAGCGCGTCGAGCGTCTCCTTCACCATTTCCGGCGGCTCGTTGTAGGCGGGGACGTGGATCGACACGCGCGGGAAATCGCGTTCGATCGGCGACGGCCGCCAGATCCGCCGCCAGCGGATCCGGCAGACCACGTCCAGGATCTCGCACGTGCTCGCCACCAGGAGGAGGAGCGCGAACGCCTGGAGCGCGTACAGGACGAGCGAGAAGGCGAGGCTGATGGGGCCCAGGTGGGAGGTCGTCGTCACGACACCGATGTAGACGAGGAAGAGGGCGCTCACGGAGAGCGTCGCGGCGAGCGCCGCCTGGCCGATCGCGTTCCAGTCGTCGGCGAGCGCGACGGCGAGGACACCGACCGCGGCGACGGCGATCCAGCCGGCCGCCGGAGGCGGCGCCCCGCCGAGCGCGCGCACGGCGAAGAGCGCTGCGGCCTCGACCAGGGCGAGGAACGCGAGCGACGCGAGCCAGTGGCCCCGTCTGAGGCGCGCCCCGAGGGAGAAGGCCGCGGTCCAGGTCAGGACGAAGGCGATCGACTGGAGCGCGATCAGCCCGACGACGGAGTCGATGAACCGCGGTCCCGGCATATCGGTCTTATCGGTCGGCGGCGCCGGACCTTGAGGGCGTCCGAGACGAGCGGAGCTACGTCAGCACGAAGATATTCTTCATCTCGCAGATCCGGTTCAAGGCCTTCGGCCACACCGTCACGCTCACCTCGCCCAGATGCGCCTTCCGGAGGAGGAACATCACGGTCCGTGACTGGCCGATGCCGCCCCCGATGGAGAGCGGGATGCGATCGTTCAGGATCGCTTGGTGGTACGGGAGCTCGAGCATCTCGCTCTGTCCCGTGATCTCGAGTTGCTGCCTCAGCGTCTCCTTCGTGACGCGGATGCCCATCGACGAGAGCTCGTGGCGGCGCTTCGTGACCGGATTCCAGACGAGGATGTCGCCGTTCAGCCCGTGCATCGGCTTTCCCCCGTCGGAGACGGTCGGCGTCGCCCAGTCGTCGTAGTCGGCCGCGCGCATCTCGTGCGGATAGCCGTCCTTGAGGATCCACCCGATGCCGATGATGAAGACGGCCGGATACTTCTGGAGGATCTCGGTCTCCCGCTGCTTCCGCGGCAGATCGGGATACATGTCGAGGATCTCCTCGGCGTGGAGGAAGGTCAGCTCCTCGGGCAGGTTCGGAACCCCGTCGCTCTTCAGCTTCGGGAACTCGGCCTGGATGAACCGCTCGGCTCCGTAGATCACCTTCCAGATCCTGCGAACCGTGTCCTTCAGGTAGCCGAGGTTCCGCTGGTCGGCCGTCATGACCCGCTCCCAGTCCCACTGATCCACGTAGGCGCTGTGGTCGTGGTCGAGGAAGTAGTCCTTCCGAACCGCCCGCATGTCGGTGCAGATCCCTTCGCCGGGCCGGCAGTCGAATTGGGTCAGGGCCATCCGCTTCCACTTGGTCGCGGCCTGCACCACCTGGGTGGGGATCCGCTCCTTGAGACCCAGGCCGCACGGGAACTCGACCGGGGTGCGCGAACCGTCGCGGTCCAGGTAGTCGTTGATCCCGCTCTCCCGGCTCACGAGGAGCGGAACCTCGACGTGGAACAGGTTCAGCTCCTTGCAGAGGTTGTCCTCGATGTACCGCTTCAGGGCGTGGACGGCGTGCTGCGTCTCCTTGGGATCGAGGAGGCTGCGATAGCCGGTGGGAAGGATCCGCTCGACTTCTTCGTACGTGCTGACGCCCGGTCCCGCGAGATCGGCGACCTTGGTCGTGGACATGTCGATTCCTCCTGTTCTCGCTGCCCCGCGGGGGTGGGTCGCGAGGGAGTCGAGGTTCGACCACCACGTTAGCGCCTGCGCCCCGCGCCGCGCAGGTATCCAAAGGTCGCCCCGCCGACTCGACCGGGTCACCGGATCACGACGAATCGTCCGACGTCCCGTCCCAGGTCGCTCTCCACCGAGTAGAGGTAGATCCCGCTGACGATCCGCTGCCCGTTCCTCGAGATCAGGTTCCACGCGACCGAGCCGGAGCCGCTCGTGATGGGGTTCTTTCCGTACTGGAGATCCGCGGGAGGGCGGCCGTCGAACGGAATCTGCCGCACCAGGTCCCCGGCCAGCGTGAAGATCCGGATGGTCCCCTTCGCGCCGGGCAGGTTCAGGAACGTCACCTTGGTCCCCGACGGATCCTCGGTCCGCGGCACGAGATCCCACGGCGCGCCGGCCCGGTACGGGTTCGGGACGACGATGACGTGCCTCTGATCCGGGACCGCGTCGCCGCGCGGGTAGACGACCTGGCTGTTCTGCGCCGCCGGGTTCCCGCTCAGGACGAGGTCGTGCGCGGGCGGCTGGAACGGAACGAGCGAGACCGGGACGATGGAATAGAAGTAGGGGAACCCGTTCAGCACGTTCGGGTCGACGTAGCTGTAGCGCCCCACCACGAACAGGGTGTCGGTCACGGTGACCGACGAGTCGCGGAGGACCTGCCTCGCGGCGGCGTCCCACGATACGCGGACGTCGTGGGTCGCCACGACGGCCGCCGAGGGATCGATCAGCTCCGAGAGCCGTCTCGCCGGGGATCCGTTGGGATCGACGCGCCACTCCCCGAGCAGCGTCCAGAGATCCCGGGAGGGCGCGTTCGAGCCCTCGGGCCGCTTCCACCCCGCGGCCCGGTAGATCCGGTATCCGATGAACTCCTTCAGATTGCCTCGCTGCGCGTCCCGCACCAGCTCGGCGAAGTTGTTCCACTTGAGCGTGACCTTCCGATCCCCTGGGAAGAACCAGGTGGTGATCCCGGTCGAATCGGCGTGCGTGGCGTAGTGCTGGAGGAAGTCGCCGGGCTCACCCCGGCCGTCCTGTCCCGTGAAGACCGGCGCCGGCAGCGGCGAGACCGCGACCCAGTTCACGAGGCGCTCGCGTCCGTCCAGGCCCGTGTCGACGTCGCAGTCGAGGTCGACGTAGACGCAATCCGCGCCGACCCGGACGTCGACCGTGTCGACACCCGCGCAATGCGTGGTCGGCGGATCGGCCGGGTTGGCCGGTGGATCGAGGCAGACGAACTTCCCCTCCTGCTGCAGCTCGCACGGGAGCTGCGGGTCCCACGCGATGAATCCGTCGTATCGGCCGCTCGCGGCCATCTCCGGCGTGATCGAAGACCAGAACCGCACGCGGCAGAACGAAGACTCCGGGATCGAGTACGTGAACGGGAAGTTCCCCGGGGCCCTGAGGCAGGTCTCCTTGCCGCACTGGCCGGTATAGGCGTTGGCGTCGAAGTCCGTGTAGAGGCCGTCGAACACCTGCTGGGCCGCGATGGCGTTCTCGATCAGCGTACCACCCGCCCCGACTTGGCTCCCGCCCCCGAGCCCGAGCCCCATGACCCAGGCGACCGAGATCACGAGGGTCGATTCGGGGAGCAGCGTCTGGAACGGGCCCGTCGCCATGACGAACCGGTAGTCGAGCGGCCGGCTCGACCGGATTTCGCCGATCCGGTTCGGGTTCAACAGGGGGTCGGTCATGAGCTGGTAGCGCTCCGCGTCGTTGGTCGGATCTCCGCCCGCCGCGAACGAGGCGCTGCCGGAGAAGAACTTGAACGACGTGATCCCCACGCGCCGGGGCGCGGTGGCCCCGGACGGATCGGTGGTGTGGTTGAGGAACATGCACCCGAAGTAGCCTGGCGCGTCGCCGCGCTTGTTCTCCGTCAGGTTGGCGGGATTGTCGGGATTGTCGTACATGTAGCCCATCTGGAGGCGCCGGCGGATCGTCGCGCCTCCCGGGCCGACGTACCGGATGTCCCGGTTGACAAGGCCCACCTGATCGTCGTCGTAGTACTGGGGGACGCCCCGGCTCCCGATGTCCATGTCGGCGAAGATGGCGACCATCACGTTCCGCAGGGTGTGGCCGGAGATGTTCTTGATCCGATAGTCCATCCCGACGAAGTCGTTCTGGCCGGGCGTGGACCAGGCGTAGGACGTCTGGCGGACCCGAAGCCCCAGCGGCACGTGCTCGGGGAGTTGTTCGCGCGTCTGGGGGATGTTGTCGAAGTACTCGCACGAGAACATCTGCTGGCCGATCGCGCTGTAGTCCTCGTCGCACCGGCCGTCGCCGTCGTCGTCGATCCCGTTCAGGAAGTCCTCGTCCACGAGGCCGTCGCCGTCGTCGTCCGGGTTGACGCTCGGGGAGATGATCCGATTGCCGCCCGTGATCCCCTCGTACGACTCGCGGACGTCCGCGACCTGCCCGGCCGGCAGCGGAACGCAGGCCTTGCTCGGCGAGATCTCGGGCGAGAACTCCCGCTCTGGAAGCGTGGACGTGGTGACGTGCGGGATCCCGCTCGCGTCGAGCGCGCCGACCCAGAGCCCCGCCGCCCAGAGGTAGTCGAGGCCGGAGCCCGCGGGCCATTCGGCCGAGGGGACGCTGGTCCGCCGGGGGTTGTCGCCGTTTCCGGTCTCGCCCAGGTTGGTGATCTGGAGCTGGAGACGGCCGACGTTGTGCACGAACTTGCCGTCGAGCCGCAGGACGCGCTCCGGCCCGCCGCGCGGGTCGGAAGTCGCCTCGTCCTTCGACGGGCTGAACCCGCAGACCGCGAGGGCGAGCGCGGCGGCCAGGGCGGCGGCCGGCGCGTGGGACGGGAACGAGGTCGCCGGCGCCGCGGCGCCGCGGCGCGTGGTTCCGGGAATCTTCCTGATCGAGGCCATGGAGTGCTGCCCTCCTACCGAACGGACGGCCGGCGCGCTCGGATCGCTGCGGAGGCGGGGACCGAAGTCATGGACCTTCGTGATCGGACCGGGGATCGGGCGAAAACGGGATCGAACGCACGGGGGCAGGGCCGTACGGGCCCGGGGAGGGGACCGGGGGGGGATTGGGTTCGTCGCGGCGCGCGGCACCGCGCGAAACCTACTTCAGGCAAGATAGCACGATCCGGCGGGAGCGCAAGGGCCGGCTCGACGATTCGCGGGCCCCCGGGGGGCCTCCCGCTTCGGGCTACGGCATTCCACGCCCGATCATCGATTCGAGGCGCGCCTTCACCTCGGGCCACTCCTCGTCGATCACCGAGAAGTAGACCGTGTCGCGGACGAACCCGCTGTCGGCAATCGCGTGCCGGCGGAGCGTCCCCTCCTCTCGCGCCCCGAGCCGCAGCATCGCTTCGCGTGAACGCCGGTTGTGCGCGCCGGTCTTCAGCTCCACGCGGTGGCAGCCCCAGGTCTCGAACGCGTGGCGGAACATGAGGTATTTGGCCTCGGTGTTCACGTGTGTCCTCCGGAAGGGCTCCCCCACCCACGTCCATCCGATTTCGACGCGCCGGTGCCCCGGTTCGATGTTGCCGAACCGGGTGGAGCCCGCGATCCGCCCGCTGACGGCATCCACGGTCGCGAACGGGAGCGAGCGCCCGGCCGCCTGTTCCGCGAGCGCCTCCTCGAGGTACCGGCGAAGGTCCGCCTCCGTTTCCACGAGGCTCATGGTGTACCGCCAGAGCTCGGGCTCCAAGGCGACCGCCAGGAGACCCGCGAAGTGCCGGTCGAGATCGAGGGGCTCGAGGCGGACGCGGCGCCCCACGAGGGCGACGGGACCGGGACGGAAGTGCGGCTTCGGAGCCATGGGGCGAATCATACCGCGGGCGCCGGCTTGTAGATGAGCCCCTGGTTCCGCCGGCCGTTCATCTTGACCACGAGCGGCCGGTCGAATCGGAGGTGGCGTACGTACTCGAGCTCCCCCTCGGCCGGAAGGGTCGCGAGCCAGTCCCAGTCGATGAACCCCTCGCCCTGGTCGGCGTTCACGGTGAAGTAGCCGACCTGGAACGAGGTCAGGTTCTGGAAGAAGTGGCTCCCCTGCGACGGCGTCACGCGGAAGTCCCGGAACCCGGACTCGACGATCACGCGCGCGCCCGCGATCTGGTCCCACGATACCGGGATGCCGAGCCACGGATCGGTCGAGCCCCAGCGCCCCACGCCGATCAGGAGGTACGGCCTGCCCGCCTCGGACAGCTCGGCGTTGAAGCGCGTGATCTCCGCCGCCGCGGCGTGGCTCGCCGAACGGTCGAAGCGGTGGAAGTCGACCACGACCACGTCGCGGATGGTGTCGACGACGCCGTTCCCCATGACGCTCGCGCTCCGGCAGAGGAGCTGGTCGCGCGGCGCCTCGTCCAGGTCGAGGTTCTCGGTCTCCCGCGCCGGGACGAGGGGCCGCATCTGGAGAAACCCGAACTCGTGCGGCTTCCGGGGATCGCTCGAGAGGCAGGTCGCGAACTCGATCTCGGCGGGCCGGTTCATTCCCTGGCTCCCGACCTCCAGGAGGAGCGAGAGGATCTGCGCGAGCGGGAAGACGCCGTGCTTCAGGACGGGCGCGAACGTCACGAGGCGCACGCCGGCGCGCGAGAGCCCGTCGTAGACCGCGTGATTCTCCGCTGTGTACGTCGAGCCGACGGCGAAGAGCGTTCCATCCGACTCGGCCACGTCGAGGCCGAACCGCGTCTCGCGCATTCCCTGTTCCGAGTCGTGGCCGTCCCCGGCCCCGAGCTCCACGGCCCAGAATTCCCGCTGCGAGTTCTTGAGGATCTCGTCCGCGGTCGAGAACTGGACGATCGCCTGCGGCTGGCGCGGGCAGAAGGTCAGGCACCGCTCCCCGGCGACGACGCTCCGGCCCAGCCCGAGCGCCACGGCCGCCACGCCGTCGTCCGCCGTCAAGGGCGGCGTCGGGTAGTAGTTGTACGAGCGCGCCACGCCCGAGAAGTCGGGATAGTAGCGATTCCCGTGCGAGGACCCGACCACCTTCTGGATCGCCACCGCCATCTTCTCCTCCTCCAAGCGATAGGGCGTCGCGTGCAGGTAGTCCTTCGCCTGGCGGAGGAACGTGGAGGCGTAGACGCGCCGGATCGCCGCCGTCAGCTGCTTCAGTCGGACGCGCGGATCGGGATCGTTGTTCGGGAGCATGAAGGTCTCGTAGACGCCGGTGAACGGCTGGTACTGGGAGTCCTCGAGGAGGCTCGAGCTCCGCACGGCGAGCGGCCACCGCACCTTCTCCACGAACGCCCGGAGCTTTCGCGCGACGTCCCGCGGGAGGGGCGCCGCCAGGAACGCCGCGAGGATCTTCTCGTCGTCGCGGCTGTTCAGGGCGAGATCGTGGAGCCCGTTCTGCTCCAGGAAGCGGTCGAAGCAGTCGGTCGCGAGCACGAGGGCCGGCGGCACCGCGATCCTCACGCCCGGCAGGAGCTTCCCCATCCCGTGGTAGTTGAGGAGGTAGCGGACGAACGCCAGCCCGCGCGCCTTGCCCCCGAGGGACCCGTTCCCCACCCGGGTGAAGAAGTTCGTCGTCGGATCGAACGTCGCCGGATCGAAGTCGGCGACCAGGGTCTCGCTCTGCTCGCGGCGGTACTCGGCGATCGACGCGATCAGGTCGTGCCGGAGCCCGTCGACCGAGTCGAAGTCCGAGACCTTCCGCGGCCGCATCTTCCGCGCGAGCGCGAACTCGGTGCGGGCCGTGAACCAGTTGGAGAAGTGGTTCCGCCCGCCGTGATAGTTGATGCTCGCGGCGGGCACCGTGCGGAGCTTCTCCTCGAGGGTCTTCAGGTCCTTGGCGCGGTCGACCTCGGTGCCGTCGGGCAGCCGGAAGACGAAGTCGCCGAACGCGAAGTTCTCGACCATGAAGGCGCGCAGGTCGGAGAGGAGCGTCTCCGAGTACTTCCGGAGGAACGCCGCGCCCACCCGCGCCGCCCCGGCGGCGAATTCCGGCCGGCTCGACTGGAGCACGATCGGAAGGTCGGGGATCCGCTCCCGCGCCCGCCGCGCCAGCTCGAATCCGGCCTCACGGTTCCGGACCGAGGCGATCGGGAACTCGACGTCGGAGATCACGCCGAGGATGTACGGCTGGTACGACGTGAAGAGCTGCCACGCCTCTTCGAACGTGGTCGCGAGGAGGAGCTTCGGGCGGGCCCGCGACCGGACGAGCTTGTGCGAGGGGTTGATCCCCTCGCCGATCAGGCTCTCCGACTGCTGGATCAGCTCCGCGTACATCTCCGGCAGGAACGACGAGTAGTAGCGCACGTTGTCCTCGACCACGAGCACCACGCGCACGCCCATCGCCGCCGTGTCGTGCGCCACGTTGCGGCGGTCCTCGACCGACTTCACGATCGCCACGAGGACCCGGGCGTTGCCCTGCCACAGGAAGAGCCCGTCCAGGGACGAAAGGTCGTGCGACGCCTCGTATTCCTTCCGTTCGTCGTTGTCGTACGCCATCGCGACGACCGGGACGTCGAGCCCGAGGCGCTTCACCTCCCGGGCGATCTCGGTCACGTCCATGTCGGCCGCGCGGAGCGTCGAGATGATCAGGTTGAATCGGCGCTCGGTCGAGGCCAGGGCCAGCGCCTCGGCCCCGCTCGAGACGTGGGTGAGGCCGGGCATGTGGTAGAGGGAGAGGTCGAGGAACTGCCCGGCGATCAACTCGTTGAGTCGGCCGTCTTCCTGGAGCGTGAACGAGTCGTACAGGCTCGAGACCAGGATGACGTCCTGGACCCGGAACGGCATCAGGTCCTGGAACGCCTGGAACGGATTGCTGACGTCGGCGATCGCGGTCGGCTCGGGGGTCAGGCTCACGATCGGATCATGGTGCCACGGCCGCGCGCCGGGCGCAAATGGAGGCGGCGGGCCGAGACCGGCCCGCCGCCCTTGTACCGCCGCTCTGGATCAGGATCAGACGAGGCCCTGATCCATCATCGCGTTCGCGACCTTGACGAATCCGCCGATGTTCGCGCCGTTCAGCAGATTCCCCGGCGTGCCGTACTTGTCGGCGGTCTCGAAGCAGTTCTTGTGGATGGCGATCATGATCTTGTGGAGCCGGTCGTCGACCTCCTCGCGCGTCCAAGAAAGCCGCATGCTGTTCTGCGACATCTCGAGACCTGAGGTGGCGACGCCGCCGGCGTTCGCGGCCTTCGCCGGCCCGTAGAGGATGCCGGCGTCGAGGTAGATCTGGATCGCCTCGAGGGTGCTCGGCATGTTGGCCCCCTCGGCCACGAGGTGAACGCCGTTCTTGATCAGGTTCGACGCGTCCTTGGCGTTGATCTCGTTCTGGGTCGCGCTCGGGAACGCGCAGTCGGCCTTGATGTCCCAGAGCGGGTTGTACCCGAGCCGGTGGTCGACCGGCGTGTACTTCGCGTTCTTCCACTTCGCCGCGTACTCCTGGATGCGGCCGCGGCGCGCGTTCTTGAGCTCCATCGCCCACGCCAGCTTCTCGCGGCCGATGCCCTCGGGATCGAAGATCATCCCGTCGGAGTCGGAGAGCGTGACCGGCTTGGCGCCCAGGTCGAGCAGCTTCTCGACCGTGTACTGTGACACGTTGCCGCTGCCGGAGACGAGGCACGTCTTCCCTTCGAGCGACTTCCCCTGCGACTTCAGCATTTCGTCCGCGAAGTAGACGCAGCCGTAGCCGGTCGCCTCGGGACGGATGAGCGAGCCGCCCCAATTGAGCCCCTTGCCCGTCAGCACGCCGGAGAACTCGTTCCGGAGCCGCTTGTACTGGCCGAAGAGGTACCCGATCTCGCGCCCGCCGACGCCGATGTCGCCCGCCGGGACGTCCGTGTCGGGACCGATGTGCCGCTCGAGCTCGGTCATGAAGCTCTGGCAGAAGCGCATCACCTCGTTGTCGCTCTTCCCCTTGGGATCGAAGTCCGAGCCCCCCTTGCCGCCTCCCATGGGAAGGGTGGTGAGGGAGTTCTTGAACACCTGCTCGAAGGCGAGGAACTTGAGGATGCCCAGGTTCACCGAGGGGTGGAAGCGCAGGCCCCCTTTGTAAGGACCGATGGCGCTGTTCATCTCGATGCGATAGCCGCGGTGGATCTGCACGCGCCCCTGGTCGTCGACCCAGGGGACGCGGAAGAGAATCGTGCGCTCCGGCTCGAGGATGCGGTCGAGCACCCGCGCCTGCCGGTACTCCGCGTGGCGGTCGAGCACCAGCGCGAGCGACTCGGTCACCTCCTGCACCGCCTGGTGAAACTCCGGCTCGGAGGGGTTCTTCGCCCGCACTTCGGCCATCAGCGACGCGACGTAGGAGCTGCTCATCGGTATCCTCCGGAGGAGTTGGCTGGAAAGATCGCCCGAAGCCTACGCCCCGCGAGCGCGGGACGCGAGGGGAAAGTCGAGATCAGGGGGCCGCGCCGCCCAGCGGCAGCAGCCGCGCCGCGTCGGTGACGGCGCCGATCTTCGCCGCCAGGCCGGTCGCGCTCGCCACTTCGGCGTCGGTGACGTAGGCGACGTCGAGCAGCTCCGGTCGACGGTGACCGGTGCGCAGATAGTTCGTCTCGGCGAGCGCCCGGCTCCAGCCTTCGAGCCAGAGCTCGAGCTCGTGCCGGCGCGCGGCGCTGGCGTCGGCGAGGTGGATCAGCAGGTCGATGTCGCTGTGCGCGCCGGCGCTGGCGTTCTTGGCGCTGCCGAGCAGGTAGACCGCCTTGACGCCGAAGCGC
>DASVDZ010000014.1:0-38307 GCA_036380835.1 Candidatus Eiseniibacteriota bacterium
GTTGTTCGGACATCCACGGAAGAGCTTAATCGCGTTCGTCCCCTCCGTCGGCGTCGCTACCGAGCCCACCTGCGGCACGTAAAACGACTGCGTCAAGTCCGGAACTCCGGCCGACGCGGGCCCAGCCATCGCGAGCAGCGACGTCATCGCGAGCGCCGTCGTCAGAACCCGCATGCGTTGCGTCATCTTCCCCTCCTGTCCTTGATGCGCGTGTCCCGGCCGCGCTCGGCCCCCCGGGATCGCGCGAATGATATCGAGATCGCGTGTCGGTCCCATTGCGCCCCGCTGACTTCGACGTAACGAGCGGCGCGACGGGCTCCTCGTCCTAGCGGTCTCGATAGATGAGTACCTTGAATCTGCCATGCCGCTCGATCACCGAGGGCGCGAACGTCAGGCGGATCTCTTCATGGGTGACGAGGTCCCGCGCGACGAGCACGGTGCCGCCGTACCGGGTGAAGTTCCTGTAGGCGAACGGCGGGTCCGTCTCCACGCGGAGCAGCTCCAGATCCCGACCCCCATCGAGACCCATCGTCCGGGTCGAGCCCGCCTGGCTCTTCGCCGCGGCCATCATCCAGGCATCGTCCAGGGTGATATGGGTCACGGGCCGACTCTCTGGGAATTCGGGCCAACAGATGACCCTGAACTCATGCTTGGTCACTCGAAGGGCGGCGAGCGCCTGTTCGTCCCGCGCGTTGAGCGCGGCGAGAAGCTCCTGGCCGAGATCGCGCAACGAGGCTGCGCCGCCGGAGAGCTCGAGGTCGACGGGCGGCGCGTCGCGCTTCCCCGTCAGGACGGAGAGCGACTCCGGATCGTCGGGAGGGTAGTAGCCCGGCGTACCGGCGAAGCGTGATGAGTAGACCGTCAACCTGCCGGCCGCCGAGGCGTCCAGCGCCGTGGGGCGATGCGAATCGGATTTCGAGGGGCCGACGGCCGTCGTGGGAAGAACCTCGCGAGCTGGAAGCGACGAGCCGCCGGCCGCCTGCTCTGGATTCCTGGAGGAACCGGAGCGCGTTCTCGCGGCCGGCCCGGAAAGCAGCGCCCACCCGGCGGCCACGGCGATGAGCAGGGCCGCGATGAGCGGGGCCTGCCGGGTGGTCCGATTCGAACGTCTCACGATTCCTCCTTCGCCCCGAGTCCGTCGACCCGGTCATGACTCCGACGAGGTCTTGAAGTCCAATGAAATGCCAAAGGAACGCCCCGGTCTCGAGCGCCGGGTCACCTTGTCGAGCTGGCGGAATTCGTCCGATCGATCCAAGAGGTTCTCCGCCGAGAGCTTGAACCGGAAAAGGTGATTGACCTTCTTCGTCAGCGTGACGTCGAGACTCTGGAGCGGGTGCTCGTAGATGTCGGGAAGCGCGTTCGGATACGCCCCCGCCCCCACCTGCGCGAGCCGCCTTCCGAAGGCCGCATAGAGGATGGAGCCTTCCATCCTCTGGTTGCCGTAGTGGAGGCCGAGATTCAGCGCGTACGCGGATTGCCCCTCGAGCGGCCCCTCGCGGTAGATCGCCCGACCGCTGGGATCGGTCGTGATGCGGATGCGGACGTTGCTCGAGACGCGGCTCAAGTTCGCGGTGATGGCCCACCGGTCCAGGGCGCTCGCGCCGCCCGAGATCGGAAGAACGCGATCGAGCGCGTTCCAGATCCGCGCGAGGCCCAGGCGCGTTTCCAGCTCGAAGCCCGTCAGGCGACCGTCGCGCCCGTTCCGCGGCGAGAGCACGTATCCGCCTCCGGATCCCTCGACGATGTTCTCGATCGGCTGGAACAGGACCTTGCGAAAGCCGCTCACGGCGAGCAGCTCGCTCGGCCCCGGATAGAGCTCCCAACGGGCATCGTAGTTCTGAATTCGAGTCGACTGGATGTCCGGATTGCCCACTTCGCTGTAACCGGTCTCGTAGTCGTACATGTCGAAGGGGCTCAGTTCACGCAACTCGGGGCGGGAAACCGTGACGCTGTAGCCGCCACGGAGGCTCATGTTCTCGCGCAAGCGGTAGGTCGCGTTGACGGCCGGAAGGACGTCCGACCCGGAGAGTTGAACGTCGGTCGGCGTCACGGTCGTCACGAACGGCGATCGGGTCTCGACGCCCTGCCAGGAGCGCTCCACGCGCGCGCCTCCCAGGAGGCGGAGGGAGCGAAGCACGGGAAGCTCGACCATGGCGTAGCTCGCGTAGAGCGCCTGGCTCGCGTGATACGTATCGTTGGCGCGCGTCGCTTCCGAGATGAGGAAGTAGCTCGAATCGATGTTCGCGTCCACCAGGAGCGATTCGGGCGGCAGGTGCATGTCCAGGGCCGAGCTGCTGGGGGTGGGGCTGAACAGGAACCGGCGGAACTGGGACGTACGATTCCGGTTTCGGGTCCACGTCCCGAAGCGGATCCGTCCCCCCTCCCGTTCCATGAACCGGAACGGCTGCGTGACATTCACCTCGGCCGAGCGGTCGTACTCGTTCATGTGGCCGAATACGTACGTGAGGGGGGCGTTTCGCGAGGAGAGCACGAGGCCGCCGCTACCATCGGACTCGTAGAGCGACTCCCGGCGATTCGGTTCGTCCCGCTCCGATTCCGAGTAGCTCGCGTTCCAATCCACGCTCAGGTCGTTCCGTCCCGCGAATCTGTGCTCCCCGCTCAGGACGCTCGAGAAGACGCCGCGCTGCACGAAGTCGAGGCTGGTGATCTGCACGCGGTCGGTGCCGTAGTCCTGGTTCGGACCGGCGGTGATCCGGGCGTTGTCGTCCGTCTGCCGCGTGTAGAGGGATCGAAGCCGGATCGTCTGGCCGCCCCCGAGCTGCGCGCTCAGGCTCGCGATTCCACCTCCCAATACGTGGCGCGTGGATTCGTGCACCCTGTACTGGTAGAAGGGATAGAGGCTCGTCGCGGTCCCCCGGTAGGCGTTCAGGTCACGCACGACGTTGGTGAACCCGTTGCTGAGCGAGCCCGACGCCAGCACCCCGAAGCGGCGGCCGAGCGCGGAGAAGGCCCGGCCGTAGGTCGCGGCGTAGGAGTAATTGGGACTTCCCCCATCCTTGCCGCTCGGCCAGAAGTTCCGGCGGAACGACCGGCTCACCTCCTGCAGCTGCTCCGGCGTGAGGCCGGGGACGAATCGAGTCTCCAGTCCGGGGAGGCGGCCGCCGCCCGAGTACCGTCCGATGATGGAGGGAAGGCTCCGACCGCCGTCGTCGAACCCCAAGAAGTCGAGTGATCCCCCCGGGTAGGCGAGATGTTTGCTGTTCAGCAGACCGGCGGAATACCCCGTGGAGAGATTCTGAGTGAAACTCTTGCCCTCCACGAAATCCCGGGTCTTGAGCTGGATCACGCCGCCCGCGAATTCGCCTTCCTGGTCGGGCGTATACGTCTTCTGGACCGTCACCTGCTCGAGAACGTTGGACGCGAAGACGTCGAGCGGTACGACCCGCTTGTTGGGCTCCGGCGTGCCGACGCTCGCTCCGTTCACCCGCGTGGAGCTGTACCGCTCGCCCAGGCCCCGCACGAAGACGTAGCGCCCGTCCACGACGGATAGGCCCGTCACGCGCTGGAGCGCCTCGGCGGCGTTCGAGTCGGTCGACTTCGAGATCTGCTCCGCGGTGATCGCGTCGCTCACGAAGGCCGCCTTCTTCTGCTCCGTGAGCGCGGACGCCTCGGTCCCGCGGACCTGCTCCCCCTTCACCTCCACACCCTTGATCTGCAGCGGCTTCGGCGTCAGCGTCATGGAGAGATCGACGGTGGCTCCCGGCTCCACGACGACGCTGTCCCTCGAGACGACCGAGTAGGTCTGGTAGGAGAAGATCAACCGATACGTGGCCGGGGGCACGGTGAAGCGGAACCGGCCGTCCGCCTCGGTCAGCGCCCCCGCCACGAGCGCGTAACCCGAATCGGGGTTGAAGATGCGATAGACCCCGACCCGGGAATTCGGGAGCGGCTGGCGATCCTCCTGGTCCAGGACGACCCCGGTGATGACTCCGTCCGGGCCCGTCTGCGCCGCCGCTCGTGATCCTTGGGCTGCAGCCTCGACTAGGAACAGAAACACCAGGAGGAGGAGGAATCGGACGCGGCGCCCAGCCCTCGTCTGAAGGCGCCGCGTCGCTCCTGCCTGCACCTAGTGCACCACCACGAGCTTCCCGCTCGACGAGAGGCCGCCCTCCGTGGCGACCCGGAAGAAGTACTGCCCCGTCGGGAGCCCTCGCGTATTCCACGTGACGCTGTGGGTGCCGCGGGTCAAGGGCCCGTTGACCAGGGTCTCGACCAGCCGTCCGCGCGCGTCGAAGATTTGCGCCCGAACGCTCCGCTGATCCCGCGGCAAGCCGAACAGGATCTTCGTGGCGCTCGTGAGAGGATTCGGGCTCGCCGCCATGTAGATGCGGCCCAGGTTGAGGGGGCTCGTGTCCACTGCCGTGACGATCGGGGCATGGTAGACGGCGGGCATCGGTCCGGGGCAGTTGGCGTAGGTCTCCGGGTCGCTCAGCTGGAGGCCCGGTCCGCGGAATCCGAGGACGATGCTGTTGACGAGCGTGCCGGCCGTGCCGCGCCGCCAGTGGACGCCGATGTTGGTGCTGCCCGCGCCGCCGGTCGGGGCCCCGATGTACGTGATGTTCGAGAAGATCGGGTTGGACTCGGGCTCGGCGACGAAGTTGAACTCGCTGTTGTCGGCCTCGTTTCCCTTGTCGCCCTTGCCCGGCTCCTGCTGGATGACCGCGAACTGCACGCGACCCCGGAACCCGAGCTGCCAGTCGAGCCCGTCGTCTCCCTCGGCGATTCCCACGATGTGCTTCAAGTGGACCGTGCCCCCGAACCATTCGAACGCGTCGTCGAATCCTTCCATGGTCTGGACGTACTCGATCGAGGTGCCGCGCCCGAGCGCGTTCATGGTGAGGCTGTTCAGCTCGTTGTCGGGGCTGATCTCCTGGCCGGAGTACTCGATCCGCATGTAGCGGATGGTCCCGCTGTTGTCGTTGTCGTCGTTGCCGCCGTAGTACCCCGCGCCGCCTTCGCTGACGCATGAATCACTGGGCGAGGCGAGGCAGTTGGCGACCGCCCGGCCGTGGATGACGAGGCCACCGTCGTCCCCGGCGGCCATCGAGCCGGGCGACTGGTCGCTCGTGAGCACGATGGGCGCGCTCTTCGTTCCCAACGCCATGATCTGGGCACCACGGTCGATCGTCAGATAGCCGACCGTGGCCTTTTCGCCGTAGATGTAGACGCCGGGATCGATCGTGAGCACCGTGCCGCCGGCGAACTCGACCTTCCCGCGGAGGAGGTAGTCGTGGGCGCTGGTCCAGTGCTGGGACGTCGTCTGGAGCCCGGAGACGATCACGAGCGTCCGCCCCGAGGGAAGGTCGGTCCGGCCGAGGCCGCCGTTCCGCACGTAGTAGGTCCAGCCCGTGGTCCAATCCTGCGACGGGTCGGCGAACCGGTAGGGCACCGCGCCGATGTAGTCCGTCTGCTCGAACCAGGGGTCGAGTGCGGTGGCGTTCATCACGACGGCGTCGCCGGTGTACTTGGAGAGCGCCGGGCTCCCCAGCTGCGGGTCGAACCGCGGGTTCGTCAGGTTGAACGGATCCACCAGCTTGGGATCCACGTCGGTCCGGTTGTGCGTCATGTAGACCGTACCGAAGTTGGTCGTCGAGTACGTGAATGGGACCGCGGGGAGCCAGGGCTCCGACTTGTTGCACGTGCCCGAGCCGGTCTGCCAGGGAAGCGGGTTGACGCCGTCCTGCGAGCATTGCCAGATCATGTTTCCGTCGAAGACGATGAAGTCGCTGGCGGCTTGGTCGCCGGCGCCGGCGACGGCCGCGTACAGGCCCGCGAGGCACGCTACCAGGATCGCGAACAGTCGTTTCGTCATGGTCGTCCTTTCCTCGGTTCGGTTCATGGCTCGATTCCGTGTCCGGTGGAGGCGGCGAGACGGGGGCGGTGGCCCCGTCTCGCGCGCGTGCTTTCCCTATTTCAGAAGCGAGACGCGGCCGGTCTCCTGGCCCTCAGCGGCCTCGATGCGATAGAAGTACGTGCCGGACGAGAGAGGAGATCCGTTGTCCGCGCGACCGTCGATGTGAATCTCGTGGTTGCCCGGTGCCGCGTTGGCCAGGTCGGCGAGCGTTCGCACCAGGCGGCCCGATATGTCGTACAGGCGAACCCGAAGCGCCCCCGGCTTTCGGGTCACGAACGTCAGCTTGGCCTGCGGGTTGAAGGGATTCGGCGCGACGGAAGCCAGCAGGTCGCCGCCGCTGCGGAACACGTCGATGTCGGTGGTGCCGCGGATCGGGGCGCCGTTCGTGAGCGACCCCTCGATCGTGATCGTGACCACGTTGTGTCCGTTCGAGAGACCGGCGAAAAGGGTCCGGAGATCGTCCTTGGAGAAACACGCCTCGATTTCGAGGAGTCCATTCTTGTCCGAGTCGCCGACGACTTCGTTCTTCCCGGTGTCGATGGCGTGGATTTCCTGCCCGGCGTACCGGAGCACGAAGGAGGAAGGATCGACATCGGTTGCGCTGAAGTCTCCACCGATCGGCTCCACTTCGGCGCACCACTCGTGCTTGCCCGACTGGAGCTTGATGACGCGGTATTGGCTCGTGGTGAGGACCCGCGCGTCGAGAACGGGCGTGATCGAGGCGGTCGTGGTGGCGGAATTCGACAGGCTCGGGATCCCCGCGTCGGTCACGGTGAGCGTGACGACGTAGAGTCCGCCCGTCGAATACGTGTGGCTCGGCTTGGGGCCGGTCGCGCTTCCACCGTCGCCGAAGTCCCACGCGAACGAGAGCGCGTCCGCGTCCGGATCGGACGATGCCGATCCGTCGAACGCCACGGGCAGGCCCGCGACGCCGCTGTACGGGCCGCCCGGGTTCGCGGTCGGCGCGCGGTTCGCGTTGGTCACGGTGATCGCGGTCTGCGCGCTCCCGGACAGCAGATTCGAAGCCGTGAACGTGACCGTGTAGGACCCCGCCTGGGAGAAGGTGGGGATCCAGCTCAAGGTTCCCGCGGTGTTGCCCAGCCCGGCCGAGAACGTGGCGCCGAGGGGGACGCCCGACGCGGTGAGCGAGGCGATCGCGTCCCCATTCGGGTCGGCGGCGGAGACGTTCACCGTCAACGGGCTCCCCTCGGCCACGGAAACGGCCGCCGGGGCCGTGACGGCCGGCGCCCTGTCCGCGGCCACGATGATCTTCGTCGTGAACTGCTCCGGTCCGGTGCAGAGGACGAACGGCTCCGCGTCGCACACGTGCCAGCGAAGGCTGACGGTCCCGACCTGATCATCGGCCGGCGTCCAGGTGAACGTACCGAACGTGTTCGTGGCGTTGGCCGTGAACACCGCTCCATCCGGAAGCGGCGTGTGCTGGGCTCCCTCGAGGAAGAAATCCGTAAGCGCTTCACCGTCGGGGTCGCTGGCGGAGGCCGTGAACGCGATCCGATGGTGGGTGGAGCCGTTCACGGTCGCCGGAGCCGTGACGATCGGCGGAAGGTCCTCGGAGCCGATGTTCAGGACCGTGGTCGCGTTGGCGGTCGCCGTGGGAGAGCCGGACGTGGCCGTGAACGTGATCGAGTACGACCCCTCCTGGCCCGCCGACGGGGTCCAGTCGAAGTCCCCGGACGTGAGGAAGGAGTTCGCCACGAACGTCGCGCCCGCAGGGAGCGCGGACGAGGTGAGCGACGTGAGCGGATCTCCATCGGGATCGGAAGCCAATACGGCGAAGGAGATGCTGACGCTCACCGCGCCGTCGACGGTCGCCGGGACGGTCAGGGCCGGATCGTGATTCTCGGTCACGGTCAGCGCCGTCGAGGCGGTCTCGGTGAACGTCCCGTCCGTCACCTGCCAGTCGATCTCCCAAGCGCCCACGTCGGCGAGCGACAGCGTGCCGCTCAGCGTGGCGGACGCGGGCGACACGGACGGCGTGTGGCTGAATGCCAAGCTCGCGGGCGCGCCCGTCTCCGTGATGGTGAGGACGTCGGACTGGTCCGGGTCCGTGGCCGTCGCGGTCAGACTCAAAGATTGCCCCGACGCGCCGGCGGCCGTGGCCGGCGCGAAGATCGCCGGCGGGCTCACGGCTTCGGCGCGGGTCGCCGCCTGTTCGGACAGTGCCACGGCGGACGCGTCTCCAGCCGCCAGAGCGGCCGGCGCCAAGCCGACCAGCCCCCAGGCGACGAGAAGGAACGTTCGGATGCGGTGACGCATGGTGTCGGTCCTCCACTCGGGTGGGCGCCGGAGCCCGGATGCGGTCCGGCGCGGTGAGACGGCGACCCACGGTGAGTCGCGTTCATTGGATCGAGCGGAAGTCTATGGGGCGGGCGTGACGGAGCTGTTGCGAGGCGCTGACTTCACGGTTACGTCGGGCGATTCGCGGAGACGGAGAGGACCGCCCGGTGTCGTCGCGGGGACCCCGGGCGCGGGGACGGCGGGCGCGGGCGGTCGGGCGGGGCGCTAGGAGGCGCGGATCGCGGCGAGCATCTCGCGAACGGCGGCCGTCATGCCGGCGAGCACCGCGCGCGAGACGATGTGATGTCCGATCGAGAGCTCGGTGAAGGGGAAGCGGCGAAGGAGCGCGCCGACGTTCGACGTCGTGAGGCCGTGCCCGGCGTGGGGCGCCAAGCCGGCGTCCCGGAAGCCCCGCGCGGCTCGCTCGATGCGCGCGAGCTCCGCTTCGATCGAGGCCGCGCCCTTGGCGTTGGAATAGGCGCCGGTGTGGATCTCGACGATCGTGGCGCCGGTGTCCGCCGCGAGCGCCACCATCTCCTCCTCCGGGTCGAGGAAGAGGCTCACGGGAATGCCCGCCTCGACCAGGCGGGCCGCGCCGCGCCGCACGGCGTCCCGGTGGCGCCTCAGATCGAGGCCCCCTTCGGTGGTCAGCTCGGCGCGCCGCTCCGGAACGAGCGTCGCGCGCTCGGGATGGATCCGGAGCGCGATGCCGATCATCTCCTCGGTCAGCGCCATCTCGAAGTTCAGGTCGCCGCGCCCGAGCGCGCGCATCCGCGTGAGGTCGTCGTCCTGGACGTGCCGCCGATCCTCGCGCAGGTGGATCGTGATTCCCGACGCGCCGGCGTCGAGCGCCAGCACCGCCGCGGCCACGGGGTCGGGCTCGACCCCTCCCCGCGCCTGGCGGAGCGTCGCGACGTGATCGACGTTGACCGAGAGATCACAGCTCATGGGATCACCTCCGAAGCGGCCACCAGCTCGATGCCCTGATTCCGGAGCACGGCGCGCTCGCCTTCGAGCACGCTCAGCGTCACGGCGCTCGCCCGGCAGGCGACCACGAGCGCCCCCCGCTGGGTCGCCGCCTGCGCCAGCGACTTGAGGCGCGCGCGCACCGCCGCCGGCGAGGAGCCCCCGCCGTCGAGCGTGCCCCCGACGGCGATCGTACGCGCACCGGTTTCCTCCGCGACCTCCTCGACGACGCTCGGCCCCGCGCCGTGCGCGTCGATGAAGGGGAGCCCGCGGCGCCGAAGCTCGCCCAGCACCGAGCGCATCACGTCGTTGTCGTTCACCGCAGCACCCCCGAGGCGACTGATCACGCCCGACACGGGGGCGATCGCCGTCAGCGCGCGCGCGATCCGATCCTCGATCTCGATCCGCGAGAGGTCGAGCAGGATGGCGTCCTTGCCCGGGTCGACGCTCGGGTAGCCGCGCGGCTCCATCGCGAGCTGCAGAAAGACTTCTCGTTTCCCGTCTCGAAGCTCCTTCGCCTCTCGGGCGGCGCCCCGCGCGTCGGGGCGGAGGGCGAAGGTGAAGGGGATCGGGCTCTCCCGGTACGCCATGAGGAGCGCCGTGGAGTCGCGCGGCAGGTCGAGCACCACGAACGCGATCCTGGCGCCGGCGTCGACCAGCTCGGCGTCCGGCTCGATGACGATCGCGTGCGTGGCGCGGTCGCCGTAGCCGACGCGGAGGTCGAGCGCCGTGCCGAGCTTCTGCCCCGGCCGCTCCGCGCCCCGGATCACCCGGCCCCCGAGCATGGTCATCGCCTGCGTCACCGCGTCGTTGATGCGGAAGAGCGACGCGCGAGGGGGCACCTGGATTCGCCACGAAACCGGGGCTCTCCCCGCGCCCGCCGCGGCCGCGGCGAGGGGACGCTCGTCCACGCGATCCCGGGTGATCCCCACCTCCTCGAGCGCGCCGCGGAGGGTGCGGCTCGTGAGCCTGAGGAGCGCGGCCCGGTCTCCGGCGCGGAAGAGGCGCAGATACTCGGATTCCAACCGGAGACGGAGGCGGTCCCAGTCGGAGTCGACGACGATCGCCGTCGCGCTCTCGGACTTCGGGCCGGCGGTCTCCTCGACGGGGCCGACCGCCTCGGTGCCTCGCGGAGTGGGCTTGAGCGAGGGACGGTTCTGGGCAAGCCAGATCGCGACGCCGATCAGGACGACCGCGACGCCCATCATGAGGCCGCGCGAGGGCGGTCGCCCGCGGCGCGGCGAAGCCTTCCGGGTCTTGCGTGCCAATCGGTTGTGCCGGGGGCCGGGTAAGAAGGAACCGCGCGGAACGCTGCCGCGATATTAGGAGCGGGTGTTTCGGGGTGTCAAGAAGGCGGAGCGGGGTTCCGTTCTACCCAGCGGACGATCTGCCACAGGGTATCTCCGGGCGCGACGACGTAGGGCCTCATGGTGAATTCGAAGAAAGTGCTTTGATCGGCGACCAAGGAGCCCGAGAGCTGGTCCACCTCGATGCGAGGCGCCGGGATGCTGTAGGCAACCCATGTCGACGAGTCGGTCGCGTACTCTTGGCGAATCCAGGTGGATGGGTCGTGGAAATCGAACGTCACCCGCGTCACGCTTTGGGCGATCTGGACGCCGCCGAGAGCGCGGATCTCTTCCAATCGCCCGAACGTCAGATCCGAGACGCCCTCGACCGACGAGGTGCCGGTGTAGTTCACCGCATACACCGTGTCCGCGCGTGTGCTGTCCCGGTTCTCCCACGCCGCCTTCAGATAGAGCACCGCGTTCTTTGGCGTGTTCCGTGGGGGGTAGACGATGAGCTTCGGCGGGATGATGATCGTCTTCTTCGGGGGATCGAAGATGCACCCGACGCCGAGCGTGGCCAGCGCGCAAAGCACCGCTAAGGTCAAGACATTGTTTCGGTTAACCGGTTTGCGAGCGGATCCTGAATTCGGTCGTGGCAAGTCGCGGGTTCCTCTCGAAGGCGGCCGTACGATCTCCATCAAGCGTAGCCTATCCATCCGGTAAAGTCAACACCGGCTCGGCGTTAGAACCCCACGCGATGGTCCGCCCGGAGTTGTCCCCAGGTCGGGAGTCCGGAGCCGTCCCTGCGGTCCCACCATTCGAGAATCGACCAGGACGAGCCCGTGCTCTGCGCGAACGTGATCTCGGCCCTCCCCTGGTACCGCGTGGTGTCCGGCTGCCCGCTCGCGTGGAGCAGGATGTGATAAGCGTAGTACCGGGTTTCCGTCCGTGGGGAGGTGGTGCTCGTCGGATCCTGATAGGCCGAGTCGAAGACGGTGGCGATGAACGTCGCGCTCGACGCGATACTGCTGTTAACCAGCGTCTCGACGCTCTGGTTCCAGCCCACGTAGACGGAGTCCTTCGGGCTCGTGCTCGAGTCGATGGGGTCGGGGTGGAAGGCAAACGCGTTGTCGATCATCGAGTTGTAGCAATCCTTCCCCGACAGGGTCCCGTACTGGACGGTGATGTTCTCGACCAGGCTGTCGGGCTCGGTGAGATTTCGGCAACGCTCGACGGGCACCGGGTTCGCCTTGACCGGATTCCGCGTCTTGAAGAGCCCGCATCCGGCGAGCGCGGTCGCGCCGATCAGAGCGATCGTTGGAAGGTGAAGCCGGCGATCCAATAGTCCTCCTCGTTCGGCACGGTGAATGGCGTCACCTTCTCATCATAGCCGCCGATGTGGCGGAGGGCCCCGACGATCTGCGTCCCGTCCCGGAGCGTGCGGTTCACCTCGACCCCGGCGGTCAGCGCGAAGCGGTTCCTGTTCGTCCGCGAGTCGGGATAGAGAAAGTGGTTCCGCTGGTTGAAGAGGCTCTGCGTCGCGACGACCCGCACCCCCCCGGTCACGTCGAACCCCGAGGTGACGGCCAGGGTCTGCTCGTACGTCTCCACCGAGACGCGGTAGGTCCGCTCGGCCTCTCCGGGATCGCGGGCGTAGGTGCCCGAATCGCGGAAGAGGAAGTTGTGCGTCAGCCGGATGAAGCCGACGGAGAAGAGGGAATCGGTCAGGTTCGTGTCGATGCGGCGCGTCCGATTCAGGTAGTTGTTCGACTCGGAGGCCTCGTAGTCGAAGATCTTGTAGGCGGCGCTCAGCACGTAGTCCTGGCTCAGGGTGAACGTGGGGGTGACCTGAAGCCGCAGCGTCGCGTTCATCTGGTAGTTGGTCTGCACGTTGTTGGACCCGGAAGCGGACGGATCGATGGAGACGCCGTGGCTCCGGTTCAGGGAGAAGTGCACCGTCGTGCTGCACGGAGCGCTGACCCGGTAGCCGCCACCGACGCTGACCATCCCCCGCCCGATGTCCTGATCGCCGCGGGGATCGTCGTACTTCGAGGAGAAGAGCCCCACCGAGGCGAGCCCGTCCATGGCGAACCGCTTCGACATCTTCCGCATCGCGGTCGTCCCGAGCGACCGGTCGATGACGACGCCGTTCTGGGAAGCCTGGCGCTCGTTGTGGCTCCGCGTCACCGAATAGGAGATGCCGACCCGCCCGGCGGTGTCGGCCCGGGCGATGGTCGTCATCAAGGACTGGGTCCGCACGAGCGAGTTGCTGGTCGCTCGCAGGCGATACTCCCTCAGCCCGCGAACCAGCCCCCCATCGGTGACGATCGAGATGCGCGAAAGCGGCGAAGTCTCGACGTGGATCGTTCCCGAGTTGCGGTTCGACCTCGCCCGCTCCTGGCCGCGCAGCTGCTTGTCGAAGAGCGACTGGGTCACGTTGGACGTCGTGAATCCGAACACGACCTGCGACCTCGGAATTCGGGTGACCGCGAGCGACGTCTGGTAGTTGGCGTTGTTGGTCGGCTCGTTCGTATTCTGGCGCGCCTCGCTCACGTACCCCCCTCCGCTCCCGTCGAGAGGATTCGCGAAGTCGCGCACGAGGCTCCGCCGGGAAGGGCTGAGCCGCCCGGCACCGGCCGTGTTCTTGAACGTGAGCCAGGGCGTGATGTTCCAGTTGGCGAGGACCGTCACGCCGTCCTTTCGCCCCGAGGTGTAGGACGAGTCCCGCTGCGCGCGGAGTGTGTCGACGGCCGTGGGATCGATCGTCGGATCGGCCGGGTCGACCCGTTGCTGCACCGAGCGGTCGTGGTCGAGCTGGAACTCGGTGTAGACCGCGCCGAGCAGGTTCATGCTCGGGATCGGGCTGGCGGCGTACTGGGTCCGGACCTGGAGCTTGTTGTGCCGGCTATCGGAGATCAGCGTTCCGTCGGTGCTCGAGTTCATGTCGAACCGGCCCTCGAGACTCCAGACCCATTGCTTCGTGGGCCGGGCGTCGAGGTGGCCGTAGAACTGGCCGCTCGTCGAGCGGTTCGTGAAGAGCGTGAAGTCCTGGGTGGTCGTCGTCCCGAACATGTTGAGCGCGAGACGCTTGGTGCCCGTGAAATAGGAGAGCGTCTGGCCCCAGTTGGTGCGACTCCGGTCCCGGTCGAACGTGGTCTCGTAGACGGGCGCCTGGGACTGCTCGGTGAAGACGCTGTCAGGGTTGATGAACGCGCCGAGATCCTCTTCCTGCGCGCGCGCGGACGCGGGTAGGAGCGTCGCGAGCGCGACGATCGCCAGCGCGAGCGGGGAGGCGCGCCTCACGCGGACCCCTCCGGCGCGCCCCGTCGCCGCCAGGCGCGCGCGAGCCCGATCCACTCCTCGGGGGCCAGGGTTTCCCCGCGGCGGACCGGATCGATGCCCGCGTCGATGAGGAGCGATCGGACCGCGGCGGCGGGAAGGCCGAGCCCGCGCGCGAGCGCGTTGGCCATGGTCTTCCGGCGGCCGCCGGTCGCCAGGCGGGCGAGGCGCTCCGCGTCGCGCCGCGTCGCCTCGGTCGTCCCGGGGAAGGGTCGGGGCGTCACCTCGACTACGACCGAATCGACGTCGGGCCGCGGGTAGAAGGCCCCAGGGGAGACGCGGAATCGCTCGACCGCCTCGGCGTGGAGCGCCACGAAGACGGAGAGCGAGCCGAACTCCCGGCCGCCCGGCGAGGCGGTCATCCGCTGCGCCACTTCCCGCTGCATCATGAGGAAGGCCCGCCTGACGCGCGGCCCCTGCGCGAGCACCCACGCGACGGCGGGGGTCGTGATCGAGTAGGGGAGATTCGCGACCACGGTGACCGCCCCCTCGCCGGGCATCAGATCGGCGAGGCGCTGATCCAGGACGTCCCCGCGCACGACGCGGGCGTTCGCCCGGCCGGAGAGGAGCGCCGCGACGTGGTCGGCCAGGCGGAGGTCCAGCTCCACCGCGACGAAGGGGCGGCCCGTGGCGGCGAGGATCTCGGAGAGCGCCCCGAGGCCCGGGCCGATCTCGACGACGGCCTCGCGCGGGTCGGACGCGAGCGCGGCGATCCGCCCGGCGACGCGAGGGTCGATCAGGAAGCTCTGCCCCATGCGACGGCTCGGGCGGACGCCGAGCGCCCGGAGCGTCCCGGGCACGCCGGAGGTGGCGGCCGACTCGCCGCTCCCCGCGGCGGGGCGGCGGGCTCGCTTCGCGCGGCTAGAGTCGAAAGAGGCTTCGAGCGGCGGCATCCGTCACCTCCTCCAGCGCCCGCGGCGTCATTCCCAGCGCTTCCGCGACGCGGTCCCGCGTGATCGCGACGTGGGCCGGCTCGTTCCGCTTCCCGCGGTGCGGGACGGGAGCGAGGTAAGGGGAGTCGGTCTCCAGGACGACGTCCCGCACGCCGAGGGCGCGAAGGAGATCGGGGATCGGGCTCTTCTTGAACGTGGCCGACCCGCCGACCCCGATCCGAAACCCCATCGCGGTCACCCGGCGCGCGAGGTCCAGGTTCCCCGAAAAGCAGTGGAACGTGCCCCCCGCCTCGGGCGGACCCTCCCGCTCGAGGATCTCGGCGACGCGCTCGCCCGCGGCGCGATGGTGGAGGACGAGCGGCTTTCCCGCCTTCTTCGCGATCGCGATGTGGCGCGCGAGGAACGCCTCCTGGACCTCGGCCGGCGCGTTGTCGCTCCAGTGGGCGTCGAGGCCCGTCTCGCCGATCGCGAGCACCTCCGGCTCCGACGCCAGCGCTTCGATCTCGTCCATCTCCCCCGCCCGCTCCGCGCGGACGTCGCAGGGATGGAACCCGACGGCGGCGCGCACGAGCGGCTGGCGGCGCGCGAGCGCGAGCGCGCCCCGGCTCGAGGCGGCGTCGGTCCCCGCCTCCACGATCAGCGAGACGCCGGCGGCCCGCGCCCGTTCGATCACCTGATCGCGATCCTGGTCGAACTCCTCGCGCCCGATGTGGGCGTGCGTGTCGATCATCGCTCGATGCGCGGGAAGAGCGGCTTCGATTCGCCGAGCACCGTGTCCGCCGGGGGAGGCGGCAGGAGCGCCCCCTCCTTCGGGAAACGCGCGGCGCCGAGATCCGGCGCGAGACGCAACGTCTCCCAGACGAGCGCGGCCTTGGCCGGCATGATCGGATAGAGGAGGAACGCGGTGTGCTGGAGCGCGACGGCGAGCGTCCCGAGGAGGGCGTCGAGGTCGGCCGCCTTCGCGGGATCCTTCGCCAGGTTCCACGGCGCGCGCTCCTCGACGAGCTGGTTCGCGCGGCGGATCACCGACCACGCCGCTTCGATCCCGCCTTCGATCCGGTAGCCGTTGAACGCCTCCCGGTATTCGCGGACGGCGCCCGTGATCACGTCGCCCAGGCCGTCGGTCGGGACAACCGACGCGAGCTTGCCGGCGCGGTAGCGGTGGATCATCGAGACGGCGCGGGTGAAGAGGTTTCCCCAGTCGTTCGCCAGGTCGGAGTTGTACCGCTGGATGAAGAGATCCCACGTGAAGTCGCCGTCCCGGGTCAGCGGCACCTCACGCAGCAGGTAGTACCGGAGCGGGTCGGCGCCCCACTTCTCGACGACGTCGAGCGGGTTCACGATGTTGCCGAGCGACTTGGAGAGCTTCTGCCCCTGGAAATGGACCCACCCGTGACCGAGGATGCTCTTCGGGAGCGCGACGCCGGCGCTCATCAGCATCGCGGGCCAGATGATGCAGTGGAAGCGCGTGATGTCCTTCCCGATCACGTGGAGATCCGCGGGCCAGTAGCGCGCGAAGTCGCCGTCCGCGTCGGGGTAGCCGACGCCGGTCAGGTAGTTGATCAGCGCGTCGAACCAGACGTAGACGGTGTGGCCGGGATCGTTCGGGAAGGGGATCCCCCAGGTCGAGGACGCCCGCGACACCGAGATGTCCTCGAGGCCCCCCTCGATCACGTTCAGGATCTCGTTCCGCCGGATCTCGGGAACGAGGAATTCGGGGTGCCGCCGGTAGAGGTCGAGCAGCTTGGGGGCGTACGTCGAGAGGCGGAAGAAGTAGTTCTCCTCGCTCAGCCACCGCGGCTCCGTCCGGTGGACCGGGCAGCGGCCTTCGACGAGGTCCTTCTCGGGGTAGAAGCGCTCACAGCCGACGCAGTAGTACCCCTCGTATTTCCCCTTATAGACGTCGCCCCGCTCGCTGATCCGGGCGAAGAGCGCCTGGACGCCCCGCACGTGGCGCGGCTCGGTCGTGCGGATGAAGTCGTCGTAGGAGACGTCCAGCCGCTTCCAGACGCCCCGGAAGACGTCCGCCATCTGGTCGCAGTACTCCTTGGGAGGAATCCCCTTCTCGAGCGCCGCCTTTTCGACGTTGGTCGAGTGCTCGTCGTTCCCCATGAGGAAGCGCGTGTCGAAGCCCGCGAGCCGCTTGTAGCGCGCGATGGCGTCGGCGGCGATCTTCTCGTACGCGGTCCCGATGTGCGGGACGTTGTTCACGTAGTCGATGGCCGTCGTGATGTAGAACGTGGGCATCAGCGCTCCGTCTTCGGAGGTTCGGGGCGCCGTGGATTCCGCCGTCCTCGATCCTGCCCCGGGCGGTCGGGCCGAGGGCCGCGCCCCGCTTCGGGCGGCGCTCCGCGTCGCGGCCCGCCGCGGCCCGCGTCGCCGGCGCTCTCGCCGTCCCCGGGCCGCGCGCCCCGCGCCCCGCAGGTCGTCTTGTCGCACCCCTTCCGGCGGTCCCTCGTGGGGCCGACGATCCGCGTGCCGGGAGGCAGCTCCTCGAGGAGGAGCGCCTTCTCGTTCCCCGTCTCGTCCCTGAGGTAGAGATTCCGGCGGAAGATGTCCACCCGGCCGACCTCCCACTCCATGTCGTCCAGGGCGATCTTGCTTCCGATCTTCGGAAATTCGCGCGCGGATTCCTTGTAGAAGTCGAGCTCGTACCGAAGGCAGCACTTGAGCCGCCCGCAGGCGCCGGAGATCTTCGAGGGGCTCGGCGAGAGCCCTTGGTCCTTCGCCATCTTGAGCGTGATCGGCTCGAACTCGCGGAGCCAGGTCGCGCAGCAGAGCTCGCGCCCGCAGGTGCCGACGCCTCCGATCCGACCGGCTTCGTCGCGCACGCCGATCTGCCGGAGCTCGATCCGGGTCCGGAAGATGGACGCCAGGTCCTTCACGAGGTCGCGGAAATCGACCCGCTTCTCCGCCGTGAAGAAGAAGGTGATGCGGTTCCCATCGAGCTGATACTCGCAGTCGACGAGCTTCATCTCGAGGTCGCGGTGCTCGATGCGCTCCTTGCACGTCGCGAACGCGCGCTCTTCCTTTCCCCGGTTCTGGTCGAGGCGGGTCCGATCCTCGGGCCGGGCCACGCGCAGCACGGGACGGATCGGGCCGGTCAGGTGCTCGGCCTTCACCCACTCGCTCGTGTGATGGACGCGCCCCAAGTCCTCGCCCCGCTCCGCCTGGACGATGACGTACTCCCCCTCCTTGAGCGGCAGCTCTTTGGGGTTCGTGTAGTAGTCGCGCCGGCGCCCCTTGAAGACGATCTCGACCACGTCGGGGCCGCCCGCCGCCGGCGCGCTCACGGTCACGACCGCCGCCGCGACCGGCGCCGCGGTCGCCACCGGCCCGGGGATCTCGTCCGGCGCCGGAGGACGATCGGACTCAGGCAACTCGCTCCATTCGTTCTCGGTGAATTCGTTCATCGGGTCCTCCCGCCGTAGCGGGTCCGTGATTCGGTCGTGGCGTCGCCCCCGAGTCCCATGCGGTATTGGGCCGAGGCGACGGCGTAGGCGACGGTCACGTTCGACTGGACCGCCGCGGCGATTTCTTCGAGCGCCCGGACGCGCGCCGTGAGCGCCCGGAGCGGGAGCGCGCGGGCGTCGGCCGCGATCTCCCGTTTCAGGTCCGCGTGGGCGAGCGGCGACGCGTCGCCCTCGAGCTTCATGCGAATCGCGTCCCGATAGTAATGCACGGCGAGGGAGACGACCGTGAGGAACCGGCCGCGATCCCGCTCCAGCCGCGCCTTCCGGAGCGGGCCCAGGACGGCGGCGGAAGGGGGCCGCACGAAGAGATCGAGCGCCGCGGAGCGCAGGCGCGTGAATTCCGATTCGTCCGGCGCGTCCTTGGCCGTGCCGTCGAGCGGCGCCGCGAACGGGGCCACCGCCCGGCCCAGGCTCCCCTGGGCCGTGGCGGCCGCGAGCCGGGCCGTGGCCGGCGAGACGCCGTACGACTCCGTCAGCGTCTTCGCCACGAACGCGACGGGAAGCGGGCGGAAGCGGACGTGGAGGCAGCGCGACGCGATCGTCGGAAGGAGCGCGCGCACCTGGCGCGCCCCGAGGATCAGCACGCGGTTCGGCTGCGGCTCCTCGAGGATCTTCAGGAAGGCGTGGGCCGCGGGGCCGGTCATCGCCTCGGCGCCCTTCACGATCAGCGCCTTCCAGCCCCCCTCGCGTTGCGCGGTCATCGAGAGGAACTGCTTCGCGCGCGCCAGATCCTCCACCGAATGGACGCCGGGGCGCGTGAAGAGGGGCACGAAGAAGGGATTCCGCGCGTACTGCGAGATCGCCGACGCGCGCGCCTCCGAGCGGGCCTCGTCCGCCTGGCGCTCGGTCCGCCCTTCGGTCCGGAAGGTCGGTAGGGGCAGGAGGAGGTCGAGGTCGGGGTGGCGCAGCGCCGCGCTCGCGGCGCACGCGGGGCAGCCGTCGCACGCCGTCCCGTCCTCGCGCGGGGACTCGCAGAGGAGGGCGCGCGCGAACCAGAGCGCGGCGCGGGTCTTCCCCACGCCCGCCGGCCCGTGGAAGAGGTAGGCGTGCCCGACGTGTCGTGTGCTAAGAGCGGCCCGGAGGAGCGATAGGGCTTCGTCCTGGCCGCTCAGAATCGTGGAATTCATGTTGGAGCAACCGGCTTACCGGAGCCAATCGAGGGGATTGAGAGCTTCCTTGCCCCGGCGAATCTCGAAGTGAAGCGCCGTCCCGATCGTGGAGCCGGTGTCGCCGACCCGGCCGATGGTTTCGCCGGCCGCCACGTCCTTGCCGACCGGCACGCTGATCTCCGAGGCGTGCGCGTACAGAGTGTAGAACCCGCCACCATGATTGATGATAGCACACTTGCCGTACCCCTCCAGCCAGTTGACGTAGTCGACCCGGCCCCGCGCCACGGCGGCGATCGGGGCGCCGAAGGCGGCCGCGATGTCGATGCCGCTGTTGAAGGTGACGGTGCCGAACCGGGGATTCCTCTGGCTCCCGAACGATTGGACGATCTTGCCGCTGATCGGCCACGCGAGCCGCCCCTTGTTCTTCCCGAAGTCGCCGAAGAGCGGCATCTCTCCCGGCGCCCCCCGCTCCCGGGCGAGGCGCTGGCGCTCCAGCGTCTCGATCAGGCTCTGGATCCGCTTGCTCGCCCGCTCGAGCTCGGCCTGGGCCTGCTCGTTCGCCTTGGAGTCGCCGCGGATCTTCCTGAGAAGGTCGCGCCGCTGGGCCGTCAGCTGCGCCAGCGAGCGCTGCTCACGCTGCGTCTCGGCCGACAGCCGGTCGAGCTCCCGCTTCCGGGATTCGAGCCGCGTCTTCGTGTCCTGGACCGCCACCCGGCGCGCCTGCGTGAGGAGGATCCGCTGCCGGTCGTCCCGCGCGATCCGCGCCAGGTAATAGGTGCGCGCCACCAGGTCGCCGAAGCTGCGCGCCGACAGCACGTACTCGAAATCCCAGCTCCGGCCGCGCTTGTACGTCTCCCGAAGGCGCCAGGCGAGACGGCGCCGGTCGGTCGTGAGCTGCGCCGCGGTGCGCGTCAGCTCGGAGGTGGCGTCGCCCAGATCGGAGACGACCGAGCGACGGCGGCGCTCCAGCGCCTTCAGGTAGCGCACCGTGAGGGAGAGATTCTTCTCGGTGTCGCGGAGCTGGCCCAGGATGTCCTTCTCCCGGCCCTTGAGCTGCTTCGAGAGCCTCCGGCGGTCCTCCAGCTCCTGCTTGAGCGACTCGAGCTCGCGCTTCTGCGCCTCGATCTCGTCGCCGCCGGACGGAGCGGGCGTGGCCCCCGGCGGGCCGGCCGTCCCCGCGCTGTCGGCGACGGCGTCCCCCGAGGCGCGCGCCGGTCCCGGCGGAAGCGTCGCCACCGCGAGCAGCGCGGCGAGGAGCGCGGGCGCCCACGCGCGCGCTAGAGGAGCCATTTCCTCGGAAGGGTCGCCACCGCGATCCAGCTCCCGAGGAGCCCCAGTAGCCCGCTGACCCCGACGAAGAGGGCGAGCGTCGGCACGGGCAGGAACTGGAGCCGGAAGAGCCCGTCGGCGAGGGAGTCGTTGATCGCGCGCGCCACCGCGATCGTCAGGAGCGAGGAGAGCGACGCGAGGAGGAAGCCCTCGGCCAGGAACGGCGCCTCGTTGAAGAGGAAGCCGCCGCCGAGCGATCGCACGAGATGGATCGAGTCGAGCCGCGTCTGGACGGAGAGGCGCGTGGTGGCGCCGACGACGAAGAGAACCCCGACGAGCACGATCAGGCCGAGGGCCAGGCCGATCTTCTCCAGCGTGCCGACCACCTGCTCGGCGCGCAGCACCCACTCGCCGGCGTAGCGCACGTCCTCGACGTGCGGCACCGTCTCGGCTTCGCGGGCGATCGACCGCACCCCCTCCGCGTTCCGGAAGTCGGCGGTCGGGCGGATCACGTAGGAGGCCGGGAGCGGGTTCGTCCCGACGGCCTGGATCAGCGCCTCGTCGGCGACGTCGGTCCGGAACGATTCCCACGCCTCGTCCTTGCTGACGTAGCGGAGGCTGTCGACGCCCCGGATGGCGCGGAGCGACGCCTCCACCTGCTGGAGGTCGCCGCGGCTCAGCCCCTCGTTCAGGAAGACGGAGACCTCTTCACGCGACTCGAGCTGGTCCGTATAGCGGGACACGCTCTGCAGCACCATCAGGAAGAAGAGGAAGATGAGCAGGATCGAGGAGATCGACATCACGCTCGTGATCGTGAGCGCGCGGTGCTTCTCGAGCCCGCGATAGAGCTCCTTCAGGACGTATCGAACCGGCTCCATCATCGCGGCACCACCTCCCCCTCGGGCTCCCCCTCCGTCGCGTCGGAGCGGAGGATCCCGCGCTCCAGCCGGATCGCGCGGCCGGGATGGCGCCGGACCCAGTCCTCGGCGTGGGTCGCCACGAGAACGAGGGTTCCCCGCGCGCAGATCTCGCGGAGGAGCGCGAAGATCTGTCCCGCCGCCGCGGGATCGAGATTCCCCGTCGGCTCGTCCGCGATCAGGATGCGGGGATGGCGCGCCATGGCCCTGGCGAGCGCCGCGCGCTGCTTCTCCCCCGCCGACAGGTCGTTGGGGTAGAGCGCCTCCTTGCCCCGGATCCCCATCTCGTCGAGGAGCGGGTTCACCCGCTCGCGGATCTCGCCGAGACTCCACATGCCCGAGATCTGGCAGGCGATCGCGATGTTGTCGAAGACGGTCCGATCGGGCAAGAGGCGGAACTCCTGGCCCAGGACGCCCACCATGCGACGGAGCCGCCGGACCGGCACCCGCTTCCCGCCGCTCCCCGCGAGGAGCCCCTCGGAATCCACCTCGACGCGCCCGCTGGTGGGCTTCTCGGCCATCGCGATGACGCGGAGGAGGGTCGATTTTCCGGCGCCGCTCGGCCCGAGAACGAAGACCCATTCGCCCGGATCGAACGAGAGCGACACGTCGTTCAGCGCGATCCGGTCGCCGAACGACTTCGAGACGTGATCGAGGCGGATCAGGGCCATGTCCACTCCATGGGGCGAAGCCCCGAGCGGGTGGAGAGGTCGGCGCCGACCTTGACCGCGGTCGCGAGCCCGGCCGGATCGGGCGCGCGCCGGCCGCCCCGCCAGGCGCGGTCGAAGGCGGTGCCGTGATCCACGCTGCTCCGCACGAACGGGAGTCCGAGCGTGACGTTGGCGGCGCCGCCGATGCCGCCGCTCTTCGCGGCGATGAGCCCCTGATCGTGGTACATCGCGACCACCGCGCCGAGGTCGCGTCGCGACGCGTTCTGCGAGAAGAAGGTGTCGGCCGGGAACGGCCCCTCGGCGGCGATCCCCCGCGCCCGCGCCGCCGCGATCGCCGGCCGGATGACGAGCCCCTCCTCGTCGCCGAAGAGGCCGTCCTCGCCGGCGTGCGGATTCAGCCCCAGCACGGCGACGGCGCGCTTCACGCCCCAGCGGAAGTTCCGGAGGGCGAGCGCGGCGAACTCGATCGTGCGCGTGAGCGGCCCGACCGCGAGGGCCTCGGGAACGAGCCGGAGCGGCATGTGGACCGTCGCGAGGAGGATCCGGAAGGCGCCGCCGACGAAGAGCATCTTGGTCTCGGGCACTCGGGCCAGGGCGGCGAGGAATTCGGTGTGTCCCGGATAGGGGTACCCCGCGGCCTTAAGGGCCTTCTTCGAGAGCGGGGCCGTCACGATGCCCTCGGCGCGCCGTTCGAGCGCGAGGCCGGCCGCCACCTCGACCGCCCGCGCGGCCGCGCGGCCCGACGCCGCGGTCGGCGTTCCGGGCTCGATCGCGGCGAACCCGTCCTCGCTCGAGGCGATCAGCGGGATTCCCGTCGCATGGTCCTTGGGGTCGAAGCGGTCCGCGGTGAGCACGCGAAACCGGAGGCGAACCCGGGACTGCCGGGCCGCGCGTTCGAGGATTTCCGGGTCGCCGACCGCGGCGAGCGACGCGTGACGGCGAAGCGAGGGCATGGCAAGGGCTCGGGCGACGATCTCCGGCCCGATTCCGGCCGGATCGCCCATGGTGACGAGCAAGGTGGGGCGCCGTGCCGCCACGTCCGTGTTCGGCCCTCCCGAGCTACTCCTTCAGCTCGATGTTGACGTTCTTCTTGATCCGATCGAGCCAGCGTTGATAGGCGTCTTCGGTCTTCCGGTTCAAGACGAGCTGCTTCAGGTCGTCCTTGATGTCGTCGAACTTGTACTCGGATTCCGGGACGCGTCCCAGCACTTTGAAGATATGGTATCCCGTATCGCGCTTGAACGGCGTCGAGATCTCGCCGTCGCCAAGCGCCGTGAGGACCTCGCGCATGTTGGGCGGCAGGCTCGGCACCGGGATCTCGCCCAGCGCCCCCGCCGAGTCGCGCGTCGCCGCGTCGGCCGAGTACTTCTTCGCCATCCGCGCGAAATCGGCTCCGTGGAGCAGCGAGTCGCGGACCGCGAGCGCCTTCTTCCGCGCGCGCTCCTCGTCGTCCGGCGTCGCCTTCGTCGCGATCATGATGTGGCGCGCGTGGACCCGCTCCTGGGTGCTGTCGGTGGCCGGGAAGTGCTGCAGCACCTGGATGATGTGGAAGCCGAACCGGGTGCGCACCGGCTGCGAGATCGCCATCGGCGTGAGCGAGAAGGCGGCCTCCTCGAATTCGGCCACCATGTCGCCGCGCCCGAACGTTCCGAGATCGCCGCCGTGCTGCCCGCTCGGGTCGTCCGAGAGCTTCTCCGCCAGCGACTCGAAGTTGCCGCCCTTCCCGAGCACGGTTCGGATGCTGTCCGCGCGCTGTCGCGCCCGGCGGACCTGCAGCGAATCGGGCTCGAACGCGATCAGGATGTGCGCGAGCCGGAGCGCCTCGGGGCGTTTGCCGAGCGAATCCTTGTGCGCGGCGTAGTAGCTCCGCACCTCGGCGTCGGTCGCCGTGACCTTGCTCTGCACCTCGCGCCCGACCGTGCGCATGATGATCAGCTGATCCTTGACGTCCGGCTCGTAGCGCTTCCTCAGCTCGGCCTCGGTCGTGCCCTCCTTCTGGAGCGCCTGGCGGAACGCCTCGTCGCCGCCCAGGCGGTCCTTGAGCTGCTGGATCTCCTGATCGACGGCGTCGGAGACGTCCTTCGGCGTGACGGCGATCGTCAGCCGACTCGCCTCGGCCAGGATCACCCGCTTCTCTACGAGCTGTTCCAGGACGTCCTTCCGCAGCTTCTTCATCGCCGCCGAGTCGGACGGGTCGACGTTGTAGCGCGCCGCCGCCTGCTGCGTCTGGTCGTCCACCTCGGACGAGAGGATGACGTCCTTGTTCACGATCGCGGCGATGCGCTCGGCGGCGTCGGCCATGAAGCCGGCGCCCGAGACGAGCGCGAGCCCGAGCAGGAGGGCGCCGCCCGCGAGGCGCGGGAATCGGGTCACGACTTGGCCGACCCGCGCGCGGCCGTCCCACGGGCCGGGCCCAGTTTCACCGCCTCGAGGCGCGCGGGAATGATCCGGACCGGCGTGACGGCGCGAATCCGCTCCAATTGGTTCTGCACCCATTCGGTTTCCTTCTCCTCTCGCCAATCGCGCCTGACGCGATCGATCACTTCATCCATGGAATCGGGACGCGCCGGCTCGCGGGAGATCACCTGCGCGAGGACGAACCCCTGCACGGTCTGCACCACCGGGGAGACCATCCCCAAGTCGAGACTGCGCACCGATCGGCTCAAGGGATCGAGGTCCCCCTCGAACAGGGTGAGCGTGGCGGTGCGCCCCGGGAATAGCGTCGTGCCCGTGGCGCGCGGCTGCTCCTGCGCCCCGAGGGCCGCGACCGACGAATCGGAGATGCCGATGCCGTTCCAACGCAGGAGCATGGCGGCCGCGCTGTCGCGCGTGGCGAACGCGACGGCGCGCACCCGCCGGGCCGGCGGCCTCTGGTAGCGATCCGCGTGCGCGTCGAACCAGGACCTGAGGTCCGATTCGCGGGGCGACGCGGGCACGGCGCGCTCCACCATCGTTTCCGTCGCCGCCTCGTCCCGGATGAGCCGGAGCTCCCGCGCGACGCGCGCGTCGTCGGCCATCCCGCGGGCGAGCGCGTCGCGCACGACCAGCCGCCGGAAGAACGCGTGCCCGGCGAGGCGCACGACCGTGTCGGCGTCCCGAATCCGGAGCCGGCCGTCCGCCGAACGAATCGGGTGCCCCTCGGCGACGAAGTCGCCGAAGGTGAGCGAGTCGCCGTCCACGCGCGCGATGACGCCGAGCGCCGGCTTGACGCCGTGCCGCTCCCTCGTTCCGTCCTTCCCGAGCGAGGCGAGGATCGAATCGACCGGTTCGATTCCGGCCGCGACGAGGATCGGATCGACCATGCGCTCGTTCATCGCGAAGTGGTACTTCGCGAGCAGCTCCCGCTCGTAGTTCCCGATCATCCCCTTGTCCCGCTCGAACCGGACGAGCCGGTGGAGCGAGTCGTCGGAGATCTTCTGGAACCCCCCGACCTTGTAGATCTCGTGTCCGTACGGCCCGGAATAGGGGCCCAGGACGTCGCCGGGCTTGGCCGCGAGGACCTCCGCGTGGGACTCCTCGGTGAGATCGCGCACGAGGACCGGACCGAAGTGCCCTCCGTTCCCCCGGGAGGGATGCGCGCTGAAGGACCTCGCGGCCTCGTCGAACCGCACGGAGCCCTGGCGCAGCTTGTCCACGAGCGACACCGCCTCGCGACGGTTCCTCTGACTCGCGTCGTCGGGGATCAGGATCAAGTAGAGGTCGAGCGACTGGTAGAGTCCCGAGCGACTCAGGCTGTCGAGGAGCGCCGGGGTCGGCTCGATTCCGGGGATGAGCCTCTTTTCGATCACGAGATCGTAGAGTCGGAGGAACGTCCGATCGGCAACGGCCGCCTTCACGGCGGGATCGCCGGGGAGGCCGCGCCGCTCCGCCTCGGCCGCGAGCAGCTCCCGGTCGATGCAGCGGTCGAGCAGGAGGCGCCGCCAGCGCGCGGGATCGCGCGTCTTGAGCGGATCGTCCGCCAGCGCGACGGCGGCCTGCTGGATGTCGAGCGCGTCGACGGTGCGGTCGCCCATGGTCGCGATCGGCCCGCGGAGCGCGGGGGGCGTCGCCGCGAGTGCGGCCGAGGCCGCGAAGAGAACGGGGAGCGCTGCCTCGAGGGCACGGCGAAGCCGAGCCCGCATCCGCCCCAGGCGGGCGGCTTCTCGATCAGGACGAGTCGTCATGGGTGTCGTCGGGGCGGGCCTCCTCGACCCGGTCCGCTCTCCCTCTGTACCCCGAACAGGCCGTCGGAGTTCAACTTCCGGGGGCGGGAAGAGGCAAAGCGGGAACGCTATCAGCGGGCGCAAGGTGCTGCAACACCTTTGTCGCCAGCGCCACCGGGTCCTCCGGATTCCGGATCCGGAGCGTCCGGGCCCCCTGCCCCGCGAATTCGACGGGGGATGCCAGCGAGCCGACCAGCGCGACGATCCGCTCTCGCGCGAGCGGCTTCACGAGCTCGATCTCGATCCGGTCGCGGCCGACGCGGAGCCGCTCGGCTCCGGCGTCGCGCCCCATGAGCCTGAGCCCCTTGACCGCGAGCAGATGCTCCACCTCGGGCGGGATCGGCCCGAAGCGGTCCCGAAGCTCGGCGCGGATCGTCTCGAGGCCCGCGAGGTCGTGGAGCGACGCCATCCGCCGGTAGACGTCCAGCTTCTCGTCGCGGTCGGAGACGTATTCGTCCGGGACGAAGGCCGGCAGGGGGCTCACGATCTCGGGCTCGGGGCGGCGGTCGACCGGCGTTCCGGCCAGCTCCTGCACGACCTCGTCCACCATCCGGCAATAGAGATCGAAGCCGACGGTCAGCATGTGGCCGTGCTGCTCCGGGCCGAGCAGGTTGCCCGCGCCGCGGATCTCGAGGTCGCGCATCGCGATCATGAGGCCCGCCCCCAGCTCCTCGTGCTCCGCGATCACCCGGAGCCGCTTCTCGGCCTCCTCGCTCAGGACCTTCCCCGGCGGGACGAGGAGCGTGCAGAAGGCCTGGTGGTGGGATCGGCCGATCCGGCCCCGGAGCTGATAGAGCTGCGCCAGGCCCAGCGTGTCGGCGCGGTGGACGAGCATGGTGTTCACGGTCGGGATGTCGAGCCCCGACTCGATGATGAGCGTGGAGACGAGCACGTCGGTCCGCCGCTCCAGGAAGTCGACCATGACCTTCTCGAGCTGGTGGTCGCGCATCTGTCCGTGCCCGACCCCGATCCGAAGCTGCGGCACCAGGCTCTGGATGTAGTGCGCCGTCCGGTCGATCGTCTCGACGCGGTTGTGCACGAAAAACGACTGCCCACCGCGGTCGGCCTCGCGAAGCAGCGCCTCGCGCACGACGTCCTGGCTCATCTCCACGATCTCGGTCTTGATCGGGTAGCGGCCCCGCGGCGGCGTGGTCATCACCGACATGTCGCGCGCTCCGAGGAGGCTCATGTGGAGGGTGCGCGGGATCGGCGTGGCGGTCAGCGTGAGCACGTCCACCGTCTCGACGAGGGAGCGGATGCGCTCCTTCTGCTTCACGCCGAATCGCTGCTCCTCGTCGATCACGACGAGCCCGAGGTTCGCGAACCGGACGTCCTTCGAGAGGATCCGGTGGGTCCCGACCACCAGGTCGATCTCGCCGCGCGCGATCTTCTCCACGATCGCCGTCTGCTCCTTGGCCGAGCGGAACCGACTCAGCATCTCGATCCGGAGCGGGAAGTCGGCGAACCGCTCGCCGAACGTGACGAAGTGCTGCTGCGCGAGCACGGTCGTCGGCACGAGCACCGCGACCTGCGTCCCGTCCTGGATCGCCTTGAACGCCGCGCGGATCGCGACCTCGGTCTTGCCGTAGCCGACGTCGCCGCAGATGAGCCGGTCCATCGGCCGCGGCGCCTCCATGTCCCGCTTCACGTCCTCCACCGCGCGCAGCTGATCGGGCGTCTCCTCGTAGATGAACGACGACTCGAGCTCGCGCTGCCACGGCGTGTCGGGAGGGAACGCGCGGCCCTGGCGCGCCTTCCGGATCGCGTAGTGCCGGAGGAGCTCCTCCGCCATGTCGGCGATCGCCTTCCGCGTCCTCGCCTTCTGGCGGGCCCAGGTGGTCCCGCCGAGCCGGTGGATCGACGGCGCGCGCCCTTCCTCGGCGGAGTAGCGCTCCACCATCCCGAGCTGGCCGATGGGCACGAAGAGCCGGTCGCCCGCCGCGTAGTCGATCTGCACGCACTCGGTCTCCTGGCCGTCGAGCGCGATCCGCTTCAGGCCGCGGTAGATCCCGATGCCGTGATCGAGATGGACCACGTGGTCTCCGGGCGTCAGCGTCAGGAGATCGCGCATCACCGACGCCGACGGGCGGAGCTTCCGCGACCGGCGGCGGCGGTATCGCGCGAAGATCTCGTGATCGGTGAAGACGGCGAGGCGGGCGCCCGGGAGCACGAATCCGCCCGTCAGGTCGCCCACCTCGATCGTCGCGTGATCGTCGCCGAGGATCTCCTCGAGGCGCTCCGCCTGGCCCCGGTTGTCGCAGAGGATCATCCGCGACCAGCCGAGCTCTCCGAGCCGGCGGAGCTCGCCCCGGAGGAGGTCGAGCTTCCGTCCGAACGCGGGCTGTGGCCGCGCGTCGAGCGTGATCGTCTCCTTCGCCGCCCCCGCGGAGCGCTCCCCCGACCGCTCGGTGAGCGCCGACTCGACGCGGCGATGCGCCGCGATCCGCCCGAGGGCGCGCTCCGGCGATTCGAAGAGCGCCTCGCGCGGCGGAAGATGCGGCGCCTTCGCGCGCGCCTCGGCCTCGAGGCGGACGGTCTCCCGCTCGGCGTCTTCCAGCTCCCGCTCCACGGCGCCCGGTTCCTCGACCCAGAGCGTCGTCCCGGGCGCCAGGTGGTCGAGGACCGATCCGAGGGGGACGCCGAGGAGCGGGGCGACCCAATCCATGCCCTCGAAGTAGATCCCCTCGGCGACAAGATCGCGAATCCGGGCCGTCTCGGGCGTGCGCGGGAGCGACGCGCGGTCGAACGCCCGGATCCGGACGCCGGCATCGTCGTCGACCAGGAGCTCGCGGGCCGGCGCGATGCGCGCGCGCTCGACGGGACCCACCGAGCGCTGCGTCGACACGTCGAACGTGCGGAGCGAGGCGACCTGGTCGCCGTCGAACTCGATTCGAAGCGGATGCTCCATCGCCGGACCGAAGACGTCGACGATGCCGCCGCGGCGGCTCACCTCTCCCGATTCGCCGACCTCGGGAACCGCCCGGTACCCCGCGAGCACGAGGCGGCGGAGGAGCGTCTCGGGTGACGATTCGAATCCGGTCGCGAGGTCGACGACGCGCGCGCGGATCGAGTCGGGCGCCGGGGCGAGCCGATGGAGCGAGAGGGCCGGGATCACCGCGACCGCCGGGCGCCGCCCCCCGAGCGCGAGGAGCGCGGCGAGGCGATCCTCACGGACCGGGAGCGTCGAGACCTGCGCGCTCCAGGGCACGGTGTCGTGCGGCGGCACGAAGACCACGCGCTCGGCGCCGAGGAAGAAGGAGAGGTCGTCGCGCCACGCCTCCGCCCGGTCCAGGTCGGGGGCGACGACGGCGAACGGCCCGTCGAGCCGGCCCGAGAGGAGGGCCGCCATGAGCGCGCCGGAGCTCCCCGCCGCGCCGCGCAGCCGGACGCACTCGCCGGGCGAGGCCGCCGCGACGCGCTCCGCGAGGCGCCGCGCCGCGGGGTGCTCGGCCCCGGCCTCGAGGAGGCGTGCGGCGAGGGACGCGGCGACGGCGTTCACGGGGCTACGGCCGGAGGACGCGGGCGCTTCCGAGGAAGAGCTCCGCCATCAGGAGGATCGCGGCGAGGACGAGGGCGGCGATCCAGAGCTCGCGCCCCCGCCGCGTGTCGCGCAGGAACGATTCGAGCGCGGCGGTCGTCGCGAGCGAGCCGACCGGAGCCGATCGCGCGCTCCCCGGCGTGCGGAGCGAGTCGGCCGGGACGGCGGCCAAGTCGCTCTCGATCGGGTCGGGATTGACCGCGGTCACGGCGAGCGCGCGCCCGCCGGCTTCGAAGGAGTAGAAGCCGGGGGCCGCGGCCGGCGCGTCGGCGACGGCGCGGAACGCCGTCCCCTCCGTCTCGACCGAGGCGGACGACGTATACCCCGCCGGACCCCGCACGAGGAGCGCCCCCGGGGGCGCCGTGTCGAGGCGCGTCGCGGGCCGCTCCCCCACGCGCGGCGCCGCGTCCGCCGAGGCGGCGGGCGCGTGGGCGGCATGCGCTACGAGCCCGCGGACGAGCGGAACGAACGCGCCGGAGTACGGGAGGTCGCCCCAGTCCTCCGAGAGCGATGAGAGAAAGACCGAGACCTTGGGCGCGGCCACGACGAGCGGGTCGCCGCTGGTCGTCTGCACGATCACCTCGGCGCGCGGCGACGTCACGCGGCCGCGCACGAGCCCGGTGAGCCGGGCCTGCGTGAGCGGCGACCCGACGCCGACCTGGAGCCCTTCGAGCACCTCGTGCCCGGGAACCCTCGCGCGGAGCTCGAACGCGCCGCTCTCGGGCGCGCGCTCGGGTTGGTCCAGGGCCAGGTCGACGAGCCCGGGAAAGAGGCGCCGCGAATAGTAGTCGGGATCGGAGTGCGGGCCGAGCGCCACCACGAGCCCGCCGCCGTCCTCCACGAACGCGCGGAGCTTCGCCTCGGCGTCCGCGGAGAGCGACGCCACGTCGTCGAGGAGGACCGCGTCGGCGCGCGACCGGGAGAGCGTGGAGAGGAGCGCGGGCGACCCGGTCTCGACGAGGAACCCCGAGGACCCGTCCCCCGCGGGATCGAGCGCGAGCGACGCGAAGCGGGGCGGCGGCGCGCCGCCGCGGGCTTCGGCGATGCGCAGGATGCGAAGCCGCCTGGGGGCGCCGAGCACCGCGTACCAGTGGTCGTCGAGCGGGAGGGCGTCCTCGTCCGATTCCACGACGACCCCCGTGCCTCCGCTGTCCGAGAGCGCCCGCGCCTCGAGCGGCATCGAGACCCAGGCGGCCTGGCCGGCCCCGAGCGTCGCGTCGCCGCCTCCGATCAGCGCGTCCCCGCGCCGCACCCGGATCGCGAGACGGTCGGTCGGGCCGTCGGCGAAATTGGACAGCCGCGCCCGCACTTCGAGGCCGCGGCCGTCGGGGCCGGGGCGTGCCTCCGGATCGACCGCTTCGAACGCGTGGTTCGGCGTTCTCCCCTCGACGACCGGCACGACCTGGACGCGGATCCCCGCGCGCGCGGCCTCGCGGATCTCGACTCGCGCCTCGCCGGTCAGGTTGGAGCGCTGGAGATCGCTGATCAGGTAGATCTCGCGCGTGCGGAGCGCGCTCCGCCCCAGCGTGAGACGGAGCCGCCTCAGCGCCTCGGCGAGCCGCCCCGGGAGCGGCGCGGCTTCGATCGCGGCGATGACCCGGCGGAGCCGCACGCGGTCGCGCGGGCGCTCCGATTCCGGATCGTCGGGCCGGGTCGCGAGCGTCAGATAGAGCTCGTCGCCCGCGCGTCCGGCGTCCGCGATCGCGAGCGCGCGTTCCGCGGCGCCTTGGAGCCGAGGACGCGCCCGGTCGTCGATCGCGCCCATGCTCTCCGAGTCGTCGAGGACGATCCCGACCGCGGCCGCCGCGTGGGTGGTCGCGCCGGCCGGCGTCACGCTCGGGCGCGCGAAGGCGAGCACGAGGAAGATCAGCGCGAGCGTGCGCAGGACGAGGAGGAGGATCTCGCGGAGCCTGAGCCGGCGGATCTCTCGCGGCTCGAGAGAGCGCAGGAACTGCGTCGTCGGAAACGCCACCTCGGGGAGCCGGCGGCGGCTCAGGAGATGGATCAGCACCGGGATCGCCGCGACCGGCAGCGCCCAGAGGAAGGAAGGGTTGAGGAACGAGAACGCCGGCATCGCCTAGCGGACGCTCCCCGCGCTCACAGGAGACGGCCGCGCTTCGAAAGGTACTCGAGGAGCGCGCGATCGTACGGCAGGTCGGTGGTCAGCGGCACGTAGTCGGCCCGCTTCTCGATGCACGCCTCCCGCAGCCGGTCCCGCCAGTCCCGGACGCGCGCCCGGTAGTCGGCCCGGAGCTCCTGCGGCCGCGTCGTGACGCGGTCGCCGCTCTCCAGGTCGACGTAGACCGCCTCCCGCTCGAACTCGAACGCGACTTCCTGCGGATCGAGGATGTGGAAGACGAGGACCTCGTGCTTCTGATGGCGGAAGTGGTGGATCGCCTGCGCCACGCGGTCGGGCTCGTCGAGGAGATCGGAGAGGATCACGATGAGCCCGCGCTGGCTCATCCGCTCCGCCAGCGCGTGGAGCGAGGAGGCGAAGTCGGTCCCGCCGCCCGGTGTCAGTCGCTCGAGCAGGAGGAGGAGCGGGCGGAGGTGCCCCATCGTCGAGCGCGGCGGGATCCGCTCGCCGCGCCCCGCCGCGAACGCGAACATCCCGACGGCGTCGTTCTGGCTCAGCATGAGGTACGCGAGCGCCGCGGCGAGCTGGCGCGCGTAGTCGAGCTTGGTGACGCCGTGCGATCCGTAGCCCATGCTCGCGCTCGTGTCGACGAGCAGGGACGCGCGGAGGTTGGTCTCCTCCTCGTACTGCTTGAGGTACTTCCGGTCCGACTTGGCGAGCACCTTCCAGTCCAGGTGGCGGAGCGGATCCCCCGGCATGTACTGGCGGTGCTCGGCGAACTCGACACTGAATCCGTGATACGGGCTTCGATGGAGGCCCGTGAGGAATCCTTCGACCACGAGGCGCGCCTTCAGGTCGAGGCGCGTCAGCTTCGATACGAAGTGCGGATCGAGGAGGCGGGCGCGGTCCTGGCTCACGGCTCCCCCGGCCTACGCGCGCTTTCCGTCGGCGCTCGGCGTGGCCTCGAGGAGCTTGGCGATGATGTCGAGGCTCGAGATGCCGTCGGCCTCGGCGTTGAAGTTGGGGATGATCCGGTGGCGCAGGACGGCCGGCGCCACGGCCTTCACGTCGTCGGCGCTCGGCGTCGGACGCCCCAGGAGCGCGGCGCGAGCCTTCGCGCCGAGCACCAGGTACTGCGCCGCGCGCGGGCCGGCGCCCCAGGAGACCCAGTCGCGGATGAACGGGGCGGCGCCCTCGCCGGGCCGGGAAGATCGCGCGAGGCGGACCGCGTACCGCACGACGTGCTCGGAGACCGGGATGCGGCGGACGAGCCGCTGCAGGTCCAGGATCTTCGCCGTGGAGAGCACGGTCTTCGGCTCGGCCTCGTAGGCGCTGGTGGTGTTCGTGACGATCGTCTCCTCCTCCGCGTCCGACGGATAGCCGACCGAGATGTGGTACATGAACCGGTCGAGCTGCGCCTCCGGAAGCGGATAGGTCCCCTCGAATTCGATCGGATTCTGCGTGGCGAGGACGAAGAACGGGAGCGCGAGCGGGTAGGTGACGCTGCCCGCGGTGACGCGATACTCCTGCATGGCCTGCAGCAGAGCCGCCTGGGTCTTCGGCGGCGTCCGGTTGATCTCGTCGGCGAGCACGATGTTCGCGAAGATCGGGCCGTGGATGAACTTGAACGCGCGCCGGCCGGTGCTCGCGTCCTCCTCGAGGATCTCGGTGCCGGTGATGTCGGACGGCATGAGGTCGGGCGTGAATTGGATACGGCTGAACTTGAGGTCGAGGATCGTCGCCAGGGTCGAGACGAGGAGCGTCTTGGCGAGACCGGGCACGCCGACTAGGAGACAGTGGCCGTTGGCGAAGAGCACGGTCAGGAGCTGCTCGACGACGGCATCCTGGCCGACGATCACCTTGCGAAGCTCGGCCAGGATCGCCGTGCGCGCGGACTTGAGCTCTTCGAGAAGCTGGACGTCACCCTGCGTTGCGGATTGGCTCATGGACGGTATCCCGGATCGGTCTCCTGTGACGGCGTCGTTACGGGAAGGCGCGCCGGTATGCTCCGGGCGCCCCGCGTGTGCATAACCATCGGCATTCTCATCGATACTGACCGGCTAACATCTTGCGAAGGATCGCTTTGTCCGGTTGTCCACCGAGAAGCCCGACTTATCCACAACGATCAACGCGCGCTCCACACGGTCGCCGGGTCACCCCGCCTGCCCGCCGATTTCGCGCAGGAGTCCGAGCAGCCGGTCGAGCTCCTCTTCCGAATGGTACTCGAGAAGGATGCTTCCGGAGCCGCCGCGGCGGCGCGTGATCCGGACCTTGGAGCCGACGATCCTCATCAACTCGTCCTCGAGCGACATCAGCTCCGCGGAAAAGGCCCGCCGTGGCGCGCGGCGCGGGCGCGCCACTCGCGAAACCCCGGACCGCTTGATCCGCTCCTCCAATTCCCGGACCGACCAGCCGTGGTTGGCCGTTGCGGCGGCGAGGTCGATCTGCTGCTTGGGACTGGTGAGCGAGAGAAGCGCCCTGGCGTGTCCCGCGCTCAGCTTCTCGGATTCGATGAGGGCCTGCACTTCCTGTGGTAAGTTATTGAATCTAATTATATTGGAAACCGTTGATCGATCCTTGCCGACCCGCTGCCCGATCTCGTCGTGCTGCAGTCCATATTCAGTGGCCAGGCGATAATACGCGCGAGCTTCGTCGATCGCGTTGAGATTCTCCCGCTGGATGTTCTCGATCAGCGCGATCAGGAGCGACTCGCGATCGGTGAGCGGGCGGACGATGGCCGGGATCGAGTGGAAGCCGGCCTCGCGCGCCGCCAGGAACCTCCGCTCTCCGGCGACGATCTGATACCCGTCGCCCGAGGGGCGGACGAGTACCGGCTGGAGCACCCCGCGCTCTCGGATCGACGCGGCCAGCTCGCGAATGGTTGCTGGATCGAATTGGGTCCTGGGCTGCGAGGGATTCCGGACGATCTTCGCGAGCGGGAGATGCTGGATGTCGCCCGCGCGCGGCTCCGCGGCTCGCGGCTCCGTTCGTTGATCGGGAACGATCGGCACTTCGCGCTCGACCGCCGCGGGGATCAGCGCCTCCAGTCCTCTGCCGAGTGCCTTTCTAACCACGTTCGATCACCTCTCTTGCCAAGTTCGTGTAGCTGGTGGCCCCGGCGCACTGTGGATCGTAGATCACGATCGGCTTGCCGAAGCTGGGAGCCTCGCTCAATCGCACGTTCCTCGGAATGACGGTTCGATAGACGCGCTCGGCGAAGAACCGCCTCGTCTCCTCGAGAACCTGCTGCGAAAGGTTGAGCCGGTTGTCGTACATCGTGAGCAGCACGCCCTCGATCTGGAGGTTTGGATTGAGCCCTTGCTGCACGAGTCGGATGGCTCCCAAGAGGTGGCTCAAGCCCTCGAGCGCGTAGTACTCGCACTGCACCGGCACGAGGACGGAGCCGGCTGCCGTCAGCGCGTTGACCGTCAGGAATCCAAGGGAGGGCGGCGCGTCGATCAGAATGAAGTCGTACCGATCGTCGATTTCGCGCAGCGCTTCCTTCAAACGAAATTCGCGGCGGTCGGCGCCCGCGAGCTCCACCTCGGCTCCCACCAGGCGCTGGCCGGAGGGCACGAGGTGAAGCCCTTCGACCTCGGTCTCGAGGAGCACCTCGGAGATCGGCGCCCCCGAAGTGAGCACGTCGTAGATCCCGCGGGAGATCTTGATCCCGGGATAGCCGAGTCCGCTCCCGGCGTTACCCTGCGGATCGAGGTCGATCAAGAGCACGCGCTTCTTGGCGAGCGCGAGAGCCGCCGCCAAATTGACGGCGGTGGTCGTCTTGCCGACCCCGCCTTTTTGATTTGCGATCGCTACCGTCCTGGTCATGTCGGTCCCCCGGCCGAGGCGTTTGGGCGCCTGCGTCCCTGTCGGGGAGTGTGGAGTCTACGAGACGAGGCCTGCCGAGGCCAAGGAAATCCATGTTTCACGTGAAACGTGGCGGTAATCATTTGTGGAATTGAACGTTGTCACGGAGGGTCGGAAACTAACTCGCGGCTTCTCCGCGTCCGGTCGGAGACCAGATTCATCTCGGCTCTAGAATCGGGCTTGTTAGTTTTGCATATAAGATGCTTATTGAATATTACTTAGAGACAAATACCGCGCCCCGTCCGTTCGCGGCGTCTTGGGGGCTGTCCCGGGCGCCTCATCCATTTGGGGCGGCGGGAAGATATGTCGCATCGTCGGAGACTCTGCGGGGTCCGGCGCTGGAACCGCGACACCAGCCGGGCTCGGCGAACGCGCGGCCGCAAGACGCGTGGAACCTCGAGTTAGTTTCTCGACTCTCTGGATAACAGACATGTTAACAGTAACTTGCCGCCACGTTTCACGTGAAACATGGGCCGCCCTAGGTTCCGCGCGCCCCTCGCTATCTCGGCGGGAACGTCCCCGTAAGCAGCCGGCCGCCGAACGCGCCCGCCGCGGGCGATGAGTCGAACCCGCTCGCGAGGAGCTCGTCCTCGATGGAGGACTCGTCGCTCGCCGCCCCCATGAAGTAGACCCACCGGCACCCTGGCGCAGCCGCCGGCGCCGCGTGGCGAAGGATGGTCCCGAGGCCCGCAACCGCACGCACGAACATTGCGCCGGTCGGCTCGAGCCGCCACGTTCGCCCCAGCGCCTCGAGACGGTCGCAGACAACCCGGACGTTCCCGAGTTCCAGCTCGCGCGCGGCGCGCTCGACGAATCCCGCCTTCTTTTCGCGCGACTCGAGCAGGGTGAATCGCGTCGTGGGCCAGAGCACCGCGAGGGGTATGCCGGGAAACCCGGCTCCCGTGCCGACATCGAGCGCGGATTCTGGCGGCTTGGGGAAGAGCGCGAGGGGATTCAGCGAATCGAGAACGTGGCGGGTGAAGACATGGGGCCGATCGCCCTTGGCGATGATCGCTTGCTCGGCGGCCTGCCCGTGAACCAGGAGTCCGAAGCGGACGAGGAGCTCGAGGGTATGAGTCGCGGACCGCGGCGGCGCCGCGACCGCGGCCGCTTGTCGCTCGAGCGCGGGTTGGATCCTAGAGCGGAAGGTCTCCAGATCGGTCGCGACGTCGGCGGGGATCTTCGGGTCGGGCGCGGCGCCGCTCTCGCTCCGCATAGATTACCAGGACCGCCGCGTCGGCCGGTGAGAAGCCCGCGATCCGGGCCGCCTGCCCGACCGTTCGCGGCTTGAACCGCAACACTTTCTCACGCGCCTCCTTCGAGAGTTCGCTCAGCGGCTGCTCGAACAGCGAATCGGGAAGCTCGAGTCCCTCGTTTCGAGCGGCCCGCTCGACCGCGCGCCGTTGCCGCTCGATGTATCCCTCGTAGCGGATCTCGATCGTCGCGGACTCTATCGCCTCCACTCCGAGCGGCGCAAGGTCGGGGCGTGCCGCCAGCCCGTCCGCCTCGGCGCTCCCGTCACGGATCGCGTGGGCCAAGGTTTGGGTCGCCGTGTCCGCCGATCCTCCGGCGGTCCGGATCTCCCGGAGCATGCGGAGCGCGGTCCGCCGGCGGGTCGTCAGATCCTCGAGGCGACGTAGCTCCTCTGGGGAAAGGGACCCCAGAGCGCGGGCATGGCGCTCGAGCCGCTCCACCACGTTATCTTGGCGCAGCAAAAGGCGATGCTCGGCGCTCGACGTGAACATGCGATACGGCTCCTCTGTCCCTTTGATTACTAGATCATCAATCAGGACACCGATATACGCCTCATCCCTCCCTAGGATGAAGGGGGGCCACCCGCGAAGCGCGAGCGCCGCGTTGATCCCGGCCATGAGCCCCTGCGCAGCGGCTTCCTCGTAACCGGACGTGCCGTTGATCTGGCCGGCGAGGTAGAGCCCGCGGACCGGCCGCGTCTCCAGCGTGTGCCGGAGCTGGGTCGGCGGCGCGAAGTCGTACTCCACCGCATACCCGGGGCGGAGGAGCCTCGCCTCCTCGAGCCCCGGGATCGTGGCCAGCATCGCGACCTGGACCTCCTCGGGGAGGCTCGTCGAGAGGCCGTTCACGTAGTACTCGTGCGTCGAACGCCCCTCCGGTTCGAGGAAGACCTGGTGCGCCGGCTTCTCCGCGAAGCGAACGACTTTGTCCTCGACCGACGGACAGTAGCGAGGGCCGATGCCGCGGATCCGTCCGCTGTAGAGCGGCGAGCGATGGAGGTTTCTCTGGATGAGCGCGTGCGTCGCGCCGGTGGTGGCGGTCAGGTGACAGTGCACCTGATCGACGTCGAGCGATTCGGTGAAGTGGGAGAAGGGGCGCGGCGGATCGTCGCCCGCCTGCGCCGCGCAGCGCGAGAAATCGATCGAGTCGCGATGGACGCGTGGCGGCGTTCCCGTCTTCAGCCGGACGAGGCGGAATCCGAGGTCGGCGAGAGAGTCGGAGATCCCGCGCGCCGGCGCCTCGCCGGCGCGCCCGCCCGGCACCGTCGCGTCGC
>DASVDZ010000015.1:0-24457 GCA_036380835.1 Candidatus Eiseniibacteriota bacterium
GAGGTCGACTACCTGAAGGGGCTCCTCGAACACCAGGACGCGCCGCGCGCGCTCCACACGTTCAAGCGGATCCTGACGATCCTGAAGGTCGTGGTGGCGCAGATCGACGTCCTCGAGACGATGACGCCGCTCGAGTTCCTGTCGTTCCGGGAGCGCCTCGAGTCGGGGAGCGGGTTCCAGTCGTTCCAGTTCCGCGAGCTCGAGTTCGTGCTCGGGCACAAGGACCCCAAGGCGCTCGAGCGCTACACCGCCGGGAGCGAGCACCGCCGCCGCCTCGAGCGCCGTCTCGCCGACACGACGCTCTGGGATTCGTTCCTCCGCTTCCTCCTGGGGAAGGGGTATCCGGTGCCTCCGGATCAGCTCGGCCGCGACGTGACGCGCCCGGTCGGCTCCTGCCCCGCGCTCCATCCGCTCCTGATCGGCGCCTACCGGAAGGACGCGATCGTCGCCTCCGTCTGCGAGCGGCTGGTCGACCTCGACGAGGGGCTCCAGGAGTGGCGCTATCGCCACGTGAAGATGGTCGAACGGACCATCGGCACGAAGCGCGGCACCGGGGGCTCCGAGGGGGCGGCGTACCTCCAGACGACGCTCCATCACCCGGTCTTCCCCGACCTCTGGGCGATCCGCGCCGAGCTGTGACGCCCTGTGCTACCCTCCGGCCCCATGATCCTTGATCCCGGCGCGCGTCTTGGCCCCTACGAGATCCTCGGCCCCCTCGGCGCGGGGGGGATGGGGGAGGTCTATCGGGCGAAGGACACGCGGCTCGATCGGACGGTGGCGATCAAGGTGCTCGCGGGTCATCTGGCGCTGAGCGAGGAGGTGCGGCAGCGGTTCGAGCGGGAGGCGCGGATCATCTCGAGCCTGAATCATCCGAACATCTGCACGCTCTACGACGTGGGCCACCAGGAGGGGATGGACTACCTGGTGATGGAGCACCTGGAGGGGGAGTCGCTGGCGGACCGCCTGACGCGGGGGCCGCTGGAGCCGGGGGAGCTGCTGAAGGTGGCGGTGGAGGTGGCGGACGCGCTGGACCGGGCGCACCGGCAGGGCCTGGTGCACCGGGACCTGAAGCCGGGGAACATCATGCTGACGAAGGGAGGGGCGAAGCTCCTCGACTTCGGTCTGGCACGGGCGACGGGGTTGGCCCCGGCGCCGGGGGACATGTCGTCGCCGACGATGAGCCGGCCGTTGACGGCGGAAGGGACGATCGTCGGGACGTTCCAGTACATGGCGCCGGAGCAGCTGGAGGGACGGGACGCGGACGCGCGGAGCGACATCTTCTCGTTCGGCGCGGTGCTGTACGAGGGGGCGACGGGGCGACGGGCGTTCGAGGGGAAGAGCCAGGCGAGCCTGATCGCGTCGATCCTGAAGGAGACGCCGCGGCCGATTTCGACGGTGAACCCGGTGTCGCCGCCGGCGCTGGATCGGGCGGTGATGCGGTGTCTGGAGAAGGATCCGGACGACCGGTGGCAGACGGCGCGGGACCTGTTGCTGGAGCTGAAGTGGGTGGGGGAGGCGGGGTCTCGCGCGGGGATCGCGGCGCCGGTCGCCATGCGGCGCAAGCACCGCGAACGCCTCGCCTGGGGCGTCGCGGGGGTGGGCATCGTCGCGGCACTCGCCCTCGGTGCCCTCGTCATCGCCCGCGCCGGCCACGCCCCGGAGCCCGTCCGGTTCGCGTTCGACACGCCGGCGGAGATCCGCTCGATCGGGACTCCGAAGATCTCGCCCGACGGCCGATACGTCGCGTTCAACGGAGCGGATACCACGGGCGTCAACCGGATCTACGTCCGAGCCCTCGGGTCCATGGCGGTGACGCTGCTGCCCGGGACCGAGGGTGCGGCGCGCCCGTTCTGGTCGCCTGACAGCCGCTTCCTCGCGTTCATGGCGGACAACAAGCTGAAGAAGATCGCGGTCACGGGGGGACCGGCGCAGACCATCTGCGAGTCGGCGAGCCGTGGCGATGGATCTTGGGGGACGAACGGCCAGATCCTCTTCGACGGCTCGTCCACCGACTCCGTGCGGGCGGTGAGCGCGTCGGGAGGAGCCGCGAGGCCGGTCACGAAGATCGACCACGCGGCGGGCGAGGTCGGCGCCGCGTGGCCCCAGTTCCTTCCCGACGGACGCCACTTCCTCTACCTCGCTCTCAAGGCGCGCCCCGAGCAGACCGTGCTCAAGGTCGCGGACCTCGTGTCGGGCCAGGAGAAGGTCCTCCTGACCGGCAACCTCTCGCGGGTCGTCTACGCGCCTCCGGGATACCTCCTCTTCGGCCGCGAGCGCGCCCTCCTCGCCCAGCCCTTCGACGCCCGCACGCAGAAGCTCTCCGGGGAGGCGGTCCCCGTCGTGGACGACGTCGCGATCGGGGGCGGGGTGGCGACGAACGCGGACTTCTCGGCCTCCGAGAGCGGCGTGCTCGTCTTCCGCGGCGGCGCCGCTCCGGCCTCGACCCGTTTGAGCTGGGTCGATCGCACCGGGAGGGTGCTCCGCGACCTGGGCGACATCGGGGCAGTCGGCACCTTCTCGCTCTCGCCCGACGAGCGGCGGCTCGCGTACGACGGCGGCTCCGGGACGTCCGACATCTACCTCTTCGACATGGCGCGGGGAGCGAACACCCGCTTCACGTTCGATCCGGCGACCGACATCGCCCCGATCTGGTCCCCCGACGGGACGCGGATCGCGTTCACGTCCGACCGCCTGGGGCGAACCGCGATCTACGTACGTCCCGCTTCCGGCGCGACGCCCGAGTCGCTCCTCCTCGCGGCGCCGGTGGACATCGGCGCGGTCGACTGGTCGCACGACGGCCGCCGTCTCGCGTGCGTGGCCTTCACGGGGTCGGGGAGGACCGACATCTGGATCGTGCCGACCACGCCGGGGGAGAAGGCCTACCCGCTCCTCGCCACGCCGTTCGCGGAGACCGATCCGACCTTCTCCCCGGACGACCGGTGGCTCGCGTACGCGTCGAGCGAATCGGGGCGGATGGAGGTCTACCTGCTGCCGCTCGGCGGCACGGGCGGGAAGTGGCAGGTCTCGACGAACGGGGGCCGGGAGCCGGTCTGGGCGAAGGACGGACGGAGCCTCTACTTCCTCGCGCCCTCGGGAACGCTGATGCAGGTCGCGGTGAAGACGACCCCGACCGTGGACCTCGGAAGGCCCGAGCGCGTTCTCGATCAGGTCACGATCGAGGAGGGGCCCGTCTGGGTCGAGTACGCCCTGTCGGCGGACGGCCGTCGCTTCCTGATCCGGCGCTCGACCACCTCCTCGGTGCAGCTCCCCGCCACGAGCGTCTTCCTCAACTGGACCACCGCCATCACGGGCCGCTGATGGGCTCCGCGACCGAGGGAGCCGCGCGGCGGCCCGAGGAGTTCTTCGCCGATCCGAACCCCTTGGCCCCCCACTACTCGCGGTTCCGTGTGGCGGAGCGGATCCTCCTGAGCGGCCATTCGCACCAGGCCTGGCCCGACGCGGCCTTCCACGGCCAGCTCGCGGCGTGGGCGGACGCGGCGGAGCGGGTGGACAAGAAATGGGGGCGCGCCGCCGAGATGGCCGACCGCGTGCGCGCGGGCTACGCGCGGCTGATCGGCGCGCGGCCCGAAGAGATCGCCCTCGGCGTGAACACGCACGAGCTGGTGGTGCGGTTCCTCTCGGCGCTTCCGTTGCGCGAGCGGCCGCGGCTCGTCACCACCGACGGCGAGTTCCACACGCTCCGCCGACAGCTCGACCGCCTGGCCGAGGAGCGGGTGCTCGAGGTGGTGAAGGTGGCGGCGCTCCCGGCGGCCTCGGCGGCCGATCGTCTCGCCGCCGCGGTGGACGGCCGGACCGCCGCCGTGCTCGCCTCGTCGGTCCTCTACCGAAACGCGCACATCGTGCCGGGGCTCGGCCGCGTGCTCGCGGCCTGCCGCCGCACGGGCGCCGAGCTCCTCGTGGACGCGTACCACCAGGTGAACGTCGTGCCGCTCTCGCTCGCCGCGGACGGCCTCGCGGAAGCGTTCGTGACCGGGGCCGGATACAAGTACTGCCAGCTCGGGGAAGGGAACGCGTTCCTCCGCGTCCCGCCCGGACGCGCGGAGCTCCGTCCGGTGCTGACCGGCTGGTTCGCCGAGTTCGCGCACCTGACGGAGCGGCCGCGCACCGACGTCCCGTACGACGCGGGCCCCTCCCGCTGGGCGGGCGCCACGTACGACCCGACGAGCCACTACCGCGCCGCCCATGTCTTCGCGTTCCACGAGGAACAGCGCCTCGTGCCCGATCTCCTGCGCGCGGTGAGCCGGCACCAAGTCGGCCTCCTCGCCGAGCGGTTCGACGCGCTCGACCTCGATCCGCGCGTGGCGACGCGCGACCGCTCCGTGCCGCTCGCGGAGATCGGCGGGTTCCTCGCCATCGAGAGCCCGCACGCCGGCGCGCTCCATCGCGCGCTTCACGAGCGCGACGTCTGGACCGATTTCCGCGGCGACATCCTTCGTCTCGGGCCGGCGCCGTATCTGTCCGACGCGCAGATCGTCGCGGCGGTCGAGGCGCTCGGGGAAGCGGCGCGAGCGCTCTGATCACGATCCGCTGGACGCGCCGGGCCGCTCGCCCCATACTGGCGCCTCACCCCCGTACGGTGACACCCTCACGGAGAGGAGGATCTTCATGCGCGCACGCTGGCACGTGCTCGCGGCCGGGATGGCCGCCCTGCTGATCGCCCCCGAAGCCGCGCTCGCGGACAATCCGAACCCACCCTACTGGTATCTCGCGCCCGTCGCGGGAATCGCCACCTTCGACAACACGCAGCTCTTCCCGACGGCGCCGCTCAAGGACGCCCTGATGGTCGGCGGACGGCTCGGGCGGCGGTTCAGCGACCACTTCAGCTTCGAGGGAGCGGGCGGCTACAGCTCCACGAAGGAAGACGTCACGGGAGGCGCCGACGTGAAGTACCTGCACCTCGGCGGCGACCTGCGGCTTCACCTGACCCAGTGGAGGATCGGGAGCCCCTTCCTTGGCGCCGGCGGATCGTACACGTCGCGATCGAGCGACCCCGCGCCGAAGAACCTGACGTACGGGGCCTTCGACCTGCTCGGCGGATGGGAGTCGTGGCTCGGCGGCAAGGTAGGGATCCGGCTCGAGGCGCGGAACGTGCTGAACATTCCCGCGGGCAGGCTCGACAACGCCCACGAGAACGAGATCTTCTACCTGGGCGGCCTCACGTTCGCGCTCGGCGGGAAGGTGCCCGACACGGACGGCGACGGCGTGAACGACAAGAAGGACGAGTGCCCGAACACCCCGACCGGGGCGACGGTCGACGCGAAGGGCTGCCCGATGGACTTGGACGGCGACGGCGTCTACGACGGGCTCGACCAGTGCGCCAACACGCCGAAGGGAGCCAAGGTGGACGCGAAGGGCTGCCCGATGGACACGGACGGCGACGGCGTCTACGACGGGATCGATCAGTGCGAGAGCACGCCCACCGGCGCGAAGGTGGACGCGAAGGGCTGCCCGACGGACTCGGACGGCGACGGCGTCTACGACGGGCTCGACAAGTGCCCCGACACGCCGGCCAACGTAAAGGTCGACAAGGACGGCTGCCCGATCGAGGTGACGGAGAAGGAGACGGAGCTCCTCGACACCGGCATGATCCGCCTCGAGAACGTGAACTTCGAAACGGGGAAGGCCGACCTGGCGCCCGAGTCGAAGCCGGTGCTCGACACGGTCGGTCAGGTGCTGACGAAGTGGCCGGAGCTTCGGATCGAGATCGGCGGCCACACCGATTCGCGCGGCTCGGCGGCTTACAACCAGAAGCTGAGCCAGGATCGCGCGCAGGCGGTGCTCGACTACCTCCTCAAGGGCTTCCCGAACCTGAAGCCCGACCAGTTCTCGGCGAAGGGCTACGGCGAGTCGAAGCCGCTCGTCCCGAACACGAGCCCGCTCAACATGGCGAAGAACCGCCGCGTCGAGTTCGTGGTGCTCAACAAGGACGTGCTGAAGCGCGAGAGCGAGAAGCGGAAGCTGATGGAGAAGTAGTCCGCGTCTGGGTCGTAGCAAACGGCGGGGGTCGGGCGGCGTCGCCCGGCCCCCGTTTCACATCTCCCGGCTTCCTCTTTCGGACCATGGCGCCGCCCCCCGACCGGATAGCTTGGCCCCCGCGCCCTTCCGCGCGAGAATCCCCGGGTCGTTGAGTCGTCCGCGACACGCGAGAATGGGACTCGGTCGTGTCCGTGCAGCGTAAGCCGTCTTCGTCTCACCCCTCCGACTCCGCTCGCTGCTTCGCCGCTCTTCGACTCTCTTCGCGCGACGCCAAGAGTCCGCCTCAGCGCGGCTCGAAGGGTCGCATCGCCCGCCGCCGGCCGACCGGCGCCGGGCCGTCGCTTCAGGGGTGCGTACCGCTTCGCACCAAGGAGGTCCCGCCATGCAGTCGATCCGAACCTGGACCCCGCGTGGGGTCGTTCTCGCATTCGCCGCGCTGTTGATCCTTCCCCTGGCCGCGGGCGTCGCGTCCGCGCAGGAGCTGCTCGACCCGCTCTCGCTGACCAAGTACGTGGATCCGCTCCCGATCCCGGCGGTCGCGCCGATGGCGGGGCCGAACTACTACGAGATCGGCGCCTACCAGATCCAGCAGCAGCTCCATAGCCAATTGCCGCCGACCACCGTTTACGGATACGGCGTGTCGGAGGCGACTGCGACCTATCCCGGACCGACGATCGTCGTCCAGAAGGGCGTCCCGATCTCGATCAAGTGGACCAACCACCTCCCGATGACGCACATCCTCGACTACGCCATCGACCCGACGCTTCCGCGCGCGATGACCACGACCGGCGTGCCGATCACGACGCACGTGCACGGCGCCGAGGTCGAGCCCGAGAGCGACGGGGGACCGATGACCTGGTTCACGGCGGGGTTCGCCGAGAAGGGGCCCGCGTTCACGAAGGAGATCCACACCTACGCGAACACCCAGCTCCCGGCCACGATCTGGTACCACGACCACGCCTTCGGGTATACGCGGCACAACGTCTATGCCGGGCTCGCCGGCTATTACATCATCACCGATCCAGGCAACGAGCCGGCCGGACTGCCCGCCGCACCGTACGACATGGGGCTCTGCCTTCAGGACCGCATGTTCACCGCCGACGGCCAGCTCTGGTACCCGAACGAGGGCGAGACCACCATTCACCCGATCTGGATCCCCGAATTCTTCGGGAACGTGATCCTGGTCAACGGGAAGGTGTGGCCCTACCTGAACGTGGAGCCGCGGAAGTACCGCTTCCGCTTCCTGAACGGCGCCCAGGCCCGCTTCTTCAGCCTCGCGCTCAACGAGCGGGTGAACAGCACGCGGGGCCCGGCGTTCAACCAGATCGGGACCGACGGCGGCTATCTCGCCGAGCCGGTTCTGCTCAACGACCCGGCCGACGCGCGTTCGCCACGCCTCGTGATCGCGCCGGGTGAGCGAGCCGACGTCGTCATCGACTTCTCGGCCTACCCGCCGGGCACCGAGTTCCTTCTCAAGAACGTGGCGAAGGCCCCGTATCCGAGCGGCGACGCGGCCGACCCTCAGACCGTGGGGCAGATCATGCTGTTCCGGGTCGTGCCTTCGACCGGGCCGGACCCGAGCGTCATCCCCGCGCAGCTCGCGACCGTGAACCGGCTCAGCAACCCCACGGTGAAGCGCACCATGACGCTGAACGAGCAGTCGAGCGGGGACGCGCCGGTCGCCGCGATGCTCAACGGCATGCCGTACGACGCCCCGGCCACGGAGTACCCGGCGCTCGGGACGACGGAGATGTGGGAAGTGGTGAACATGACGGGTGACGCCCACCCGATCCACATCCACCTGGTGCAGTTCCAGCTCCTCAATCGGCAGAAGTACAACACGCGGCGCTACGAGATGGCGTTCGATCAGGCCAATCCGTCCTGGCCGTCCATGTCCTACACGCCGGTGGACGTCACCCCGTACCTCAAGGGGAAGCCGGCCCCGGCCGATCCCAACGAGCGGGGCTGGAAGGACACGTTCCGCATGAATCCCGGCGAGGTCACGCGGGTGCTCATCCGGTGGGCGCCCCAGGACGAATCCCCCGCGTACGCATTCGACGCGACCGCCGAACCGGGCTACGTGTGGCACTGCCATATCCTCGAGCACGAAGAGAACGACATGATGCGCCCGTTCCACCTCGTCGCCCCGAGCTCGATCCAGGCCCTGGCGGCGAAGCTCGGAAGCGCGAACGAGACGGCCGCTGCGGGCGTGACCGCGCTGCGGACGCCGCATCCCAACCCCACGGTGACGGGCTCCGAGTTCCGGTTCAGCCTTCGGAACGCGGGGAGCGTGGAGCTCGATCTCTTCACGGTGACGGGACGACTCGTGCGGCGTTTGGCGGACGGCTGGTTCTCCGCCGGGGAGCACACCGTGACCTGGCAACGCCGCGGTGACGCCGGCGCGCCCCTGGCGAACGGCGTCTACGTCGTGCGCTTCCGGGGTGACGGGGTCGTTCGCACCCAGAAGCTGGTTCTCGTCCGGTAGGAATCGTCGGATCGCTCGGAGGCCCCGCCGTTCCGCGGGGCCTCCGGCGTTCCCGCCGACGGACGGCCACCATGACGCGCCCTGGCATCGGCGGAGCGCGGGGAAGCATCGCCCGCGCTCTCGCGATTTGCCTCCTCCTCGGTGCGGCGCCTGTCGCCTCCGGGGCCTCGTTTACCGCCATCACGAAGAACCCGCTCGGGGACAACGGCTCGGCGTTCGGCGTGTCCTGGGCGGACTACGACGGTGACGGCGACCCGGATCTCTACGTCACCAACGACGGGCCGAATCTCCTGATTCGAAACGACGAAAGCGACAATTTCTCGAACGCCACGGTCGCCCCGCTCGACAATCCCGGCAACGGCGGCGCCGCGGTCTGGGGCGACTACGACAACGATGGGGATCTCGATCTCTACCTCGTTAATTTCGAGGGGGCGAACCGCCTCTTTCGAAACGACGGCGGAGGCGTCTTCACGGACGTGACGTCGGGGCCGCTGGGAGACACGGGGCCGGGGCAGAGCGCGGCGTGGGCCGACTACGACCTGGACGGCGATCTCGATCTCTACCTCGTGAACTACGGAACGCCGAACAGGCTTTTCCGGAACGACGGAAACGGCGTCTTTGCCGACGCGACCACGGGTCCTCTGGCGGACGCCGGCTGGGGGCTCGCGGCCACCTGGGGCGACTACGATTCGGACGGCGATCCCGATCTCTACGTCACGAACGACGGCCCGAACCGGCTACTTCGCAACGACGGCGACGGTGTGTTCACGCGCATCGTCGGGCTCGCGATCGAGGACGGCGGCGCGGGCCAGGGCGCGGCGTGGGGCGACTTCGACTTAGACGGCGACCTCGATCTCTACGTCGCCAACTACGGCACGCCGAACAAGCTGATCCGGAACGACGGCGGAAACGCCTTCACGCAGATCACCGCCGGGCCCTTGGGCGACCGCGGGAACAGCACGGGCGTCGCGTGGGGCGACTATGACCTGGACGGTGATCTCGACCTTTACGTCGCGAACTACGGGCAGCCGAACGCGCTCCTCCGAAACGACGGGGGTGGCACCTTCACCGCCGACACGGCGAGCCCGCTCGACGACGACGGAAATGGAACCGGCGTCGCCTGGGCCGACTACGACCGCGACGGAGATCCCGACCTCTACCTCGCGAACGACGGATCGGCGAACAAGCTCTTCCGGAACGATCTGGCGCCCGGCAATCACTGGCTCGAGGTCGACCTGGTGGGCGTGGTCTCGAACCGCGCGGCCATCGGGGCTCGGGTCCGCGTCGTCGCGGGAGGCCTGAGCCGGATGCAAGAGGTCTCGGGCGGCGGGGGATACATGTCGCAGAGCTCCCTCACGCTCACGTTCGGCCTCGGCGCCGCGGCCGCGGCCGACTCGGTCGTCGTCTCGTGGCCCTCCGGGTATGAGGAGGTCTACGAGTCGGTGGCGGGGAATCAGCGGATCAAGCTGACCGAGCTGACGCAGGTCGCGGTCGAGACGGGCGTCGTCTCGGGACCGGCGCTGGAGCTCGCGCGCCCGTCACCCAATCCGGCCACGGCCGGCGCGGTTCTACGCTTCGCGCTCCCACGCCCCGCGCCGGTCCGGCTGTCGGTCTATGACGTGCGTGGCCGTCTCGTGGCGACGCTCGTCGACGGACCCCTCCCCTCCGGCTGGCACCCCGTCTCCTGGGCGCGCCGGTCGTCCGCGGGGGAGCGAGTCGCCTCGGGGGTCTACTGGGTCCGGCTCGAGGCCCTCGGTGAGATCCGGACCCAGAAGGTGGTGCTGGTCCGGTAGGCGCTGGACGGCATTGCCGTGCTCCGACACGGAACTCGCCAGGCGACCGATGCCGACGGAAATCCGGTGGGGTATTTCCGCTCGTACCTCTACGGCTCCATCTCGTACGCCGCCGGCGTGGGCCCGGTCCGGAGCCGCGAACGGATGATCTGGTTTACCGACGATCCGCTGGGGCCGGGCTCGAGCGACGTGACAGCGAGCCTCGTTCGAACCGATCCGGCTCCGGATCGGGCGATAGCGGCCCGGTAGGGTCCCCAGGGGCCGGGCGCCAAGCCCGGCCCCCGTCTGCTATTCTCTCCCCCATGTCCCAGCCGATCGCCGCCGAGCGGTTCCTGAACGCGCCCGAGACGTGGGAGGGCGAGGAGTCGATCTGGGGCTCCATGGCCGTCGTCGTGCGCACCGCGTATCATCTGGGCCCCATTCGCCAGGCGCTCTCCGTCGTCCGGGCGCGCCAGCCCTAGACCCCGAGGCGCCAACCCTTGCCCCTCTCCCCGAAAGTCGTCGTCGTGATGCCGGCGTACAACGCCGAGGGCACCCTCCGGAAGACGTACGACGAGGTGATGGCCCAGGGCGTCGTCGACCTCGTGATCGTCGTGGACGACGGGAGCCGCGACCGGACCGTCGCCATCGCGCGGGACCTCCCGGGTGTCCGGGTGCTCGAGCACGACCGGAACCGGGGGTACGGCGCGAACCAGAAGACCTGCTATCGCGCCGCGCTCGACCAGGGCGGCGACATCGTCATCATGGTCCACCCGGACTACCAGTACACCCCGAAGCTGATCCCGGCGATGGTCTCGATGATCCGCTCGGGGCTCTACGACTGCGTGGTCGCGTCGCGGATCCTCGGCGGCTACGCGCGCAAGGGGGGCATGCCGCTCTGGCGCTACGTCTCGAACCGGGCGCTGACCGTGTTCGGGAACCTCTTCCTCGGCGCCAAGCTCTCCGAGTACCACAGCGGCTATCGCGCCTTCTCGCGCCGCCTCCTCGAATCGCTGCCGCTCGACCGCAACTCCGACGACTTCGTCTTCGACAACCAGATGCTCTCCCAGGTCATCTGGGCGGGATACACCGTCGCGGAGGTGAGCTGCCCCACGCGCTACGCCGCCGACGCCTCGTCGATCAACTTCGCCCGGAGCATCCGCTACGGGCTCGGCTGCGTCGGCACGTCGCTCGAATTCGCCCTCGCCCGCGTCGGCGTCGTCCGGTCGGGGCATTTCCCGGCCGAGCTGCGCGGCCGGGGCGCGCCGCCGGCGGCGTGACGACGGGGGATCGAGCGGCGTCGTGACGCGGAAGCGGGAGAAGCGGGGCGCGAAGGGAGAGCGCCGACCCGTGAAGCGCGAGGGGAGCGACGCGGCGCGCGCGCGCCTCTCGTGGCTCCTCTGGCTCGCGGGGATCGTCGCGGCGACGTTTCTCGTCTACCTCCCCTGCCTGGACAACAAGTTCACCGACTGGGACGACAACTTCTACGTCACCGAGAACGCTCTCGTCGCCCATCCGAGCCTTCACGGCATCCTGACCACTCCGGTCGCGGGGAACTACCACCCGCTGACCATGGCGTCGCTCGCGCTCAACTATCGCCTGTCGGGATTGGACCCCGCGTCCTATCACTGGCTCAACCTGCTCCTCCACCTCGCCAACACCGCGCTCGTCTTCTTCTTCGTCCGGCGGCTCACCAAGGGGCGCTTCTGGACCACGGTGGCGACGGCCGCGTTCTTCGGCATCCATCCGATGCACGTCGAGTCGGTCGCCTGGATCGCCGAGCGGAAGGACGTCCTCTACGCCTTCTTCTATCTGGCGGGATTGATCGCGTACCTGCGCTACGTCGACGGGCGGAAGCTCGCCTGGCTCGGCGGGGCGCTGGCCGCGTTCGCGCTCTCCGCCGCCGCCAAGCCGGCGGCGGTCGTCTTCCCGATCACGCTCCTCGCGATCGACTACTTCCGCCGGCGGCCCTTCTCGCCGGCGATCATCTGGGAGAAGGCGCCCTTCTTCCTGGTCGCGCTCCTCGATGGAATCCTCACGCTGAGCGCGCAGAGGGCGGGCGGGGCCATCTCCGACCAGTGGAGCCTCCTCCAGCGGATATTCTTCGCGTCGTACGGAGTGGTGATGTACGTGGTGAAGCTCGTGCTGCCGTTCCGTCTCTCCGCGATCTACCCGTATCCCCACGTCGGCGGCGTCCCGATCGATCCCAAGTACGCCGTCTCCTTCGTGGCGCTGATCGTCCTCGTGCCGCTTCTCTGGTTCGTCTTCCGTCGCGTCCGGGTCGTGATCTTCGGGCTGGCCTTCTACCTCATCAACGTCGCGCTCGTGCTCCAGCTCTCCACGGTCGGCGGCGCCGTGATGGCCGAACGCTACACGTACGTTCCGTACATCGGCCTGCTCCTCGCGCTCGCCTGGTGGCTGGACGAGCCGATGGAGAAGATGCGGTTCGGCGCCGTCGTCCGGCCGGCGCTCGCCGTGCTCCTCCTCGCGCTCGCGCCGGTCTCGCTCCTCCAGACCTGGAAGCGCTGCGACGTCTGGCAGAACGCCGAGACGCTCTGGGACGACACGATACGGAAGTATCCAGGGCAGATCGCCGACGCCTACATCAACCGGGGCTTCTACTACTACCACGACGCGAAGCGCTACGAGGCGGCCGTGGCCGACTTCGACCAGGCCCTGGCGCTCAATCCGAACGTCGCCAAGGCGTGGCTCAACAAGGGAAACGCGCTCGCGGCGCTCGAGCGGAACGACTCCTCGCGCGTCTGCTTCGACCGCGCGATCGCGCTCCAGCCCAATCTCGCGGACGCGTGGAACAATCGCGGCGGGATCAAGCTGCGCGCGAACGACCTGGCGGGGGCGGATTCCGACTTCACGCGCGCGATCGAGCTGGACCCGAACCACAGGGACGCCCACGCGAACCGCGGGCTGGTCGAGATCATGACGCGCCGGTACGAGCCGGCGATCGCCGACTGCCGGCGGGCGGTGGAGCTCGACCCGGCCAATCCGGCGAACTACCTCCAGGTCGGATCGATCGGATTCGCCCTGCAGCAGCTGAAGCGTCACCAGGAGGCGATCGGCGAGTACGACGAGGCGATCCGGACGTGCCCGCCGGGCGAGCCGCGGCTCTCCGCGTACTACCTCTACCGGAGCTTCTCCCGGGCGGCGCTCGGCGACAGCGCCGCGGCGCTCCGCGACGCCCGGGACGCCCAGCGCCTCGGCGCCACGGTGACGCCGGCGTATCTCAAGAAGCTCGGAGGCGCGCCCTGAACCCGCTCCCGCTCCTCATGCTCGGGCTCGTGCTCGGCGTGCGCCACGCCGCCGACCCCGATCACGTCGTGGCGGTCACCGCCATCACGGCGCGGACCCGGCGCGCGACGCCCGCCGCCGTCCTCGGCGCGATCTGGGGTCTCGGGCACACGCTGACCCTCTTCCTCGTGGGCGTGGGAATCATCGTGTTCGACTGGGCCGTGCCGCCGCGGGTCGGCCTCACGCTGGAGTTCGTCGTCGCGCTCGCGCTGGTGACGGTGGGGCTGATCAACCTCCGGCCCGGAGGCGGCCGAAACGACGCCGACCTGGGCGCGGGCTCCGGACGGCCGCCCGCGGGACGCGCGTTCGTCGTCGGGATGGCCCACGGGCTCGCGGGGAGCGCCGCCGTGGCGCTCCTCGTGCTAGCGACCGTGCGCGACCCGCGGTGGGCGTGCGCCTATCTCCTGGTCTTCGGTATCGGCACGCTCCTCGGCATGACGCTGATCACGACGGGCCTCGCGTACCCTCTGGGCGCCGCGGCGCGCCGGTGGGGGGGAGCGGGGCGCCTCCTGCGCCTCTCGACGGGCGCGCTCTCGCTCCTCTTCGGGGCCTGGCTGATCTATCAGATCGGATGGAAGGACGGCCTTTTCCTCGCCGTCCCGCACTGGACGCCTCGGTAGCCGAGTCTTAGCTCCCGCGCGAACTTGCCGCTTTCGCGGGGGTCGAGCAGCGGCTACCCTCCATCCCCATGCCGGTCTGCCCGTCCTGTAAGCGTGAAGTCGCGACGCCCGCCCGTGCGGGGGAGGAAGTAGGAGTGTCCGAATGACGAAGCGGAGAGCCCGCCCCAAGACCGTGGCTGAGTACATCGCCGGGGCGGCGCCGAAGGCACGGCCCATGCTTCGCCTGATTCGCCGCGCCGTGCGCGCGGCCGCGCCCAGGGCCGAAGAGCGCGTCAGCTACGGCATGCCGTACTACACGTACCACGGGCGACTCGCGTACTTCGCGGCGTTCCGGGAGCACGTGAGCTTCTTCTTCATGGGGAGCCCGGCCCTCCGGACGAGGTTCGCCGCGTCGGTCGCCCGCTACCGCACGAGCAAGGCCACGTTGCGGTTCCCGCTCGGCACGCGGGTGCCGGTCGCCCTGATCGCGAAGCTCGTGAAGGCGAGGGTGAAGGAGAACGAAGCGCGCTCGTAGGCGCCTCAGCCCGGCGTCCGCAGCGCCGCGACGGCCGCGATGGCGCTCGCCAGCGCCACGGCGACCGACGCCACGTATAGGGCCATCAGTCGAAAACGGTGCACGATCGTTCCTTTCCCAGCCGACCCGGGCGTCAGAGTGAGAAGTAATCCGCGTGGATGCGGCGCGGACTGACGCCGAGGCGCCTCAGCCCGCGGACCAGGGCCGTCATCATGGGCGGCGGACAGCACAGATAGAACGCCTTGCCGTCGGTCCCCCCGCAGAGGCGGGCGAGTCGATCGGCGTCGAGCCTTCCGGTCTCTCCCTCCCAGGTGGCCGGCGCCTGGTCGAGGATGGGAACGACTCGTAGCGACGGCCACACGCCCGCCCGCATCGCCTCCAGCTCCTCGGTGAACAGCAGGTCGGCGGCCGTCCTGCAGGCGTAGGCGAGCAGCACGCGCCGCTCCTCCGAGCGGTCGCGCATGGATCGCAGCATGCTCATCAACGGCGTGATCCCGACGCCGCCCGCGACGAAGACCAGATCCCGCTCCTCGGGGTGGAGCGCGTGCGAGAACCGACCGAACGGCCCGTGGACCGTGGCGAGGGCCCCGGGGCGGACGCGGCCGATCCCGGCCGTGAAGTCGCCGCTCTCCTTGATCGTGAGACCGATCCGGCCCGGCCGCGCGGGGCTCGACGCGATGGTGAAGGGGTGCTCTTCGGGGGGAACCCCCGCGCCGTGCAGGCGCAGGAACTGGAACTGCCCGGGGACGAAGCGGAACGGGCGGCCACGCGGCGCCTCCAGGGTCAGCGTCCAGACGCGCGCCGCCTCCGGCTCCACGGCGATCACGCGAAACGGGCGGCGGAGCATCAGCCTGGGTCGGACGACGCGGCCGTAGAACCAAGATCCGAAGGTGATGGCCGCCATCGCCCCCCAAACGAGCAGCCCGCCGCCCCGCATGTCCTCGCCGGCGGCCACGCTGTGAACGAAACCGAGCGTCAGGATCGTCAAGGCGACCGGTTGGTGGATGCGGCGCCACTGGTCGTAGGAGAGACGAACGACCCGGCGCGATGCGCTCACGACCACGTGGAGGAGCAGCACCGTGAGCGCCACGCGGCCCACCCAGACGTACCAATCGACGCGCAGCCCGACGAGCAGGGACCACCCCTCCTCTCGCGCGACCAGAAGGGGGTGCACGCAGAGCAACGCCGTGGCCAGGAGCGCCATCGCCCGATGGAACACGAAGAGCACGTCGAGCCCGAACGGGGCCTCCACCCAGGAGAGACGGGCCGTGATCACGAACTGGAGCGCGAGGGTCGTGAAGGCGACCACGGCGCAGTCGACGCCCACCTCCGCGACACGCAGGTGATCGGACGCCCGATTCAGCGCCGCGAAGGCCACCAGCGGCGTCACGGCCAACAGGGGATAGAGCGTCACCAGGAACACGCCCCACGCTTTGCCCGCGAACCACGGCGGGGAGGAGTTCATGTCGGGCCTCGGCGGGCGCACGCGCCCGCCTACATGGCCTCCGCTTTGCCGCTCGACTTCTCCCAGTTCACGAACAGGAATCCGCCCGGCGTGTCGAAGGGAGGCGTGCCCGGCGCCGAGGTGACCTGGAGCTGGAGCTCCTCGACGGGCCGCTCGGAGCAGTCCCAGCAGTCCAGCGCCCAATCGCTCGTCCGGCGCGTGCGCGAGAGGAGCATGACGTGCACCATCGCGTTGTCCGTGACCAGCTGGTCGTTCTTGTAGAGGTGCGCGATCGACCAGAGCGCGACCGAGCTCTGGATCGTGGGAACGAGCGGCGTATGGACGTTCGAGGCGCCGTGGTAGAAGAGGCCCATGATCACGCCGCCGAAGCGCGGGTTATAGGGAATGTCCTTGGTCTGGACGCGATCCATGACCAGCTTCCAGCGCGCGCCGTCCTTCGCGGTGAACTGGGCCACGCCGGACACCGAGTCGCCCGCCGCCCCGCGATCGATCGCCAGGATCGAGATCTGCCCGGCGATCTTCGCGACGTTGTTCGAGTAGGGGCCCATGTGGGCCTTCTTGGCGAGGTCGGCCTTCTGGTCCTCCGGCCGGCTCTGGATGACGGCCATGGCGCTGTCGGCGAACGGGAAGGGGCCCGGCAGGATCTGGATCACCGGGCCGCCGCCCACGACCTTGATGATCTTCACGCCGCCCTCGGCCCCCTGTGCCGGCGCCATCGCGCGCATGTCGTGCATCGCGGCGTGCTCGGTGGCGTATTCCGCGTCGTCGTCGTCGCCGCCTCCGGCGTACTCGTCGTCGTCATCCTTCCCACCCTTCACCTGGGCGGCGTCGTTCTCGGCGGAGGCCTGCTTCGTCTCGCCGACCGACAGGCGATTCGTCATCCCCAGCATCTTGTGCGAGCCCTTCCCGACCGGGCAGTAGGCCTCGTACGCGCCGTCGCGGAGGTCGAGCGCCAGGGTCGCGCTGGCGCCGGGCATGATTCGGGGGGTACTCTTCTCGACGCCGCGCCCCTCGATCTCGAGCGCGTGGGGGACCTTGCCGGTGTTCGTGACCTCGAATACGACCGGTCCGGGCGGAACCGTCTCCGGCGTGAGCGAGACCTTCCACTCGTCGAGTCTCACTTGGACGCTGGTCGGCTTGGCCCTCTCCTCGGCGTTCACGCGCGGCGCGAGCGTCGCCAGGAGCGCGAGGCCGAAGCAGAGCAGGTACCCCGTGGGCATGAAGCGGGCGAAGCTACGGGTGCGGCGCTTCGATACGGCATTCATGGGACGACCTCCAGGTGTGGGTTCGTGCTGAGGGTTTGTGCTACGTTCCACCGACCCTGACCTGGGGGGGCACGAAGTTATTCCGGGGCCCGAAATACCCCGCGAGGCGGGAATAAATCGTTCGCTCGGAGAGTCTCTACGGGAGGAAGTGCCGCGCGTGACCCACGAGGAGAGACCCGAGGCGACCGGCCCTGAACGGCACCTCTCCGCGCGAGAGCTGGACCGCTTCAACGAGTGCGTCCTGCCTTACTTGGATGCGGCGCACAACCTGGCGCGCTACCTGCTCCGCGACGGACACGAAGCGGAGGACGCCGTCCAGGACGCCTTCCTGCGCGCCATCCGCTATTTCGACGGCTTCCGCGGCGGGGACGGGCGCGCTTGGCTCCTGAGCATCGTCCGGAACACGTGCTTCACGCGGCTCCGCGACCGGAGCGCGAGCCGCGAGAACGTGGAGTTCGTCGAAGAGATTCATACGACGGGGGAAGAGTCGCCGGGGCCCGACGTCGAGCTGGAGCGCAAGGCGGCCACACAGTCGGTGCGCGAAGGGCTCGACCGGCTCGCGGCCGAATTCCGCGAGGTCTTGGTGCTGCGCGAGCTGGAGGGCCTGTCCTACAAGGAGATCGCCCAGGTCTCGGGCGTGCCCATCGGCACGGTGATGTCGCGCCTCGCCCGCGGGCGGAAGCAACTCCTGGGCGCTCTGCGCCCCAAGGCGCCGGAGGAGAAGGGCTGATATGAAGTGCGAAGAGGTCGCGGAACGGCTCTCGGCGTTCCAGGACGACGAGCTCGACCCGGTGACGAGCCGAGAGATCGAGCGGCACCTGGACGGCTGCGCGAGCTGCGCCGAGGCTCTCGGCCGGATGATGGAGCTTTCCGAGCGCCTGCGCGAGGAAGCGCCCTACTACCGCGCACCGGATTCGTTGCGTGCTCGCGTGAGCCAGGCCGCGTGGAGCGGGGCGAGCCGCGGGCGGGCCACGGCGCGCCCCCGCATGGGCGTTCGGGGCCGCGGATGGCTCGCCGCCGCCGCGGCCGTCCTGGCCGTCGCCGGCGGCACCTGGATCTTCTCGTCGCTCCAGGGGCAGGCGGGCTTCGCGTCCATCGAGCGGGAAGTGGTGTCGAGCCACGTTCGATCGCTCATGGCCAATCACCTGATGGACGTCGCCTCCACGGATCAACACACGGTCAAGCCGTGGTTCAACGGCAAGCTCGACTTCTCGCCTCCGGTCACGGACTTCGCCGCGTCCGGCTATCCGCTCATCGGGGGGCGGCTCGACTACCTGCGCGGCCACTCGGTCGCCGCTCTCGTCTACCAGCGTCGCCAGCACGTGATCAACGTGTTCGTCTGGCCGGACGAGCGGGCGACGGGCGCGGCGGGCGCGCCGCGGACCCTGCAGGGGTACCACGTCATCCACGAGACCCACGCCGGGACGACCTACTGGATCGTGTCGGACCTGAATCCGGAGGAGCTGTCCGCGTTCGCGAAGCTGTTGGTCGCCGCGCTTCGCTAGGTCTCCGGGGCCTCCGCCTCCAGCGCCGCGGCGCCGCCCGGCGCCTTCTGCACCAGAACGACGCCGCCCAGGAGCAAGAGCCCTCCGGCGATCGTCGCGATCCCGACGCGCTCGCCCAGGAGCGCCATCGCGGCGGCCAGCGTCACCAGCGGCTCCAGGTAGAGGAACGCCGCCACGCGCGACGCCTCCATCCGCTGGAGCGCCCCGTACCAGAAGAGGTAGCCGAGGCCCGAGCAGGCGATGCCGAGGAAGAGGAGCGAGGCCCAGCCGATCGGGCTCAGCCGCCCGAAGTCGCGCCACCCCGACGTGGCGACGAACACGGGCGTCAGCGCGATCCATCCGCAGAGCATCGCCCCGGTCGTGGCGCGCGTCGGGCCGAGCCGCCGAATCGTCGGATGGCTGAGCACCGTGTAGATCGCCCAGTTGACCGTGCTGGCGAGGATCAGCAGGTCGCCGCGCGTCGAGGGGAGCGCGAGGACCCCGGCGTCGAGGCGCCCGCGCGTCATGACGAGGATCGCCCCGGCGAGCCCGACGAGGAGCCCCACCACCTTGACCGGACCGAGCGGCTCCCGGAGCGTCGCCGCCGCGAGAAGCGCCGCCCAGATCGGCGTCAACCCGATCAGCCAGCCGGTGTTCGTGGCGGTGGTCATCGTGAGCGCGAAGGCCTGGAGGAGCTGGTGGAACGCGACGCCGACGATCCCCATGACCGCGAGCGGGCGCCACGCGCCGCGCGGCGGGAGGGGGTTCCCGCCCCGGACCGCGAGGATGCCGAAGAGGAGGAGGGTGCCCAGGCCGGCGCGGCAGAAGATGAGGGTGGCGGGCGAGATCTCGCGGACCACGGCCTTCGTGGCGACGAACGACACGCCCCAGAAGGTGATCGCGAGGAGCACGCCGACCCGCGGTGGCATGGCGCAGTATGGCGGGTCGCCGCGGCGGAATCAATCGGGGGCGGGGCACCGAAAAGGGGCTCAGGTCGGCGGCGGGAGCTGCCGATAGATCCGAGGTGGTATGTGCCCGGGTCGATGGAGGAACACGACATGAACACGAATCGAAGGGGATGGCGCGACATGCTTCTGTCCGTGCTGGCGATGATCGGCATCCTCGGAGCCGGCGCCATGGCGCGGGCCGGCGAAGCGTCGAGCCCGGCCGTCGACGAGGCCAAGGCCGAGAAGGCCGATCTCTCCGAGGTGCGGGAGCGGGCCGCGTCCATGCCGATCGACCGGCGCGAGGACATCGACAAGCGGATCGCGGTCACGATCTCGCGGGTCAACGACGACGCGAGATCCAAGGGCCAGGTCGCCATCGCCGCGCGCCTGGCGGCGGAGTTCTCCGAGACGAGCGACGCCCTGATGGACGAGAAGAGCGATCACGGCTTCAGCTGGGGCGAGCTGGTCATCGCCCACACCCTCCTCGCGAACTCGACCCGCCTCGTGACCCTCCACGACCTGGCGACGCTTCGTGGCGACGGCTACGGCTGGGCCGCCATCGCGTACGGGCTCCGGTTCCACCTGGAGGACTTCGAGGACATGATCCGCGCCGAGGGGCGCGTCGCGATGGGGCTCTCGCGGGGCGAGGGGAAGGCGGGCGTGGGGGGGAAGTAGGGGGGTGATCGGCGCCGCGCGTGGGCGCCCGGACCAACCCTCCTTGACTCGGTGTGTGGTCTCAGCGAGGCTCTTCGCGAGGGGGATCATCAGCCGCGAGCCGAGGGGGGCCCATGTTCGATCGATTTCAGATCGTGATGACGCTCGTGACGGGAGGCGTGGTCCTGCTCGCGCTACCTCTGTCCGCTCGCGCTTCCGAGTCATCGCACACGGCCGCCGTACGTATCGTTCTCACCGATGGCGACACGCTTCATGCCGCTCGCGTTCGCCCTGCCTCGCTCGACACCGTTCCATCCCCTTACGATCCGGAGCCGAACGGGCGGGAAGAGTCCCCTGGCGAAGATCGGCCGAGCCAACGACGCATACCCGCACTGACGTGGCGGGGACGCCCGGTCGCGGAGACCCGGTCCTTCATGATCACGGAGTTCGGCGTGCTCGAGCGGATCGACGACTATCCCTACCTCGGCGGCGATTCGCGCATCGCATTCTCGTTCGATCTGGGCTGGATGAGGAACATCACCGAGCGCGGCGCGGTCGGGTTCAGCGGATACGCCCTGGTCTCCGATCCCACGACGAGGATGGGCATCCGGGCGCGCTACCGGCGATGGCTCTCCCGGAAGACATCGATCGACATTTCGCCTGGTATCTTGCTCAGTGGGGAGGACAGCGGAATCGAGTACGACCCGCCGGGGTTCGTTCTCGGGGCCACGCTGAACGCGGGGGACCTCGTGGCCCTGACGGTCGACGCGGAGTACGCCAGGAACCTCGACCTCGTCCACGATACGCCCCCACTTCGGTGGGAGGAGCGAACCGACGTTGCATGGCGGGCCGGCGCCAAGTTGGGCTCGGGCCTGGGACTCCTGGGGGCCGCCGGTTTCTTCGGCCTCGTCCTTTACGTGGGCCTGAGCGGCGGGTTCGATTGACCGCGGGGTCTGGGCCGGATGACCGAGACGAACAGGATCACTTCCCGCAGTCATCAACCGCAGCCTGATTCGGTGTAAGTTCCACTCCCGCAATCGCGCGGAGGGGTGGCCGAGTGGCCCGAGCCACCAGAGGCGTTGCGCGAGCAGACATTCAACGTTCCAACCCATTGACGAGATCGCTGCGCGGAACGATGCTATTTGGAGTCGCTTTCGGATGCCGCTGCGTTTCGAACGCATGGAACTCAACTCCGTCGGCCGGCGGCTGCCCGGCGCGTTCCGCCTCGCACGCCGCTGGAAGGAGGGGCGATGAACCTTCGCCTTCTCGTCTCGATTCCGATCGTTCTCGGCCCCCTGTGGCCGACATGGTCCCACGCTTCCGAGATTCATCTCGCGGCCGGGCCCGCTCAGCGCGCCCTGGCGGTGAGTGCCATCGCGATACACGCCCCGGCGCTCGTGAACGCTACCGAAGGGGACACGATCTCCATCACGGCCACCGCCGGGAGCGGCGATCCACACTCGATCTTGCAGATCCAACTCCAGGGGCAGCCGCATGGCCTCACGCTGACCTATGGAGGGACCTTCTCGAGCTACGCGACCCTGAGCGGCATCCTTCCGTTCGATACCGCGGGAACCTGGATCCTGTCGTGGACGGTCCGCGATCAGTTCGGCGCCTACGACAGCACGGCGACCTCCCTCGTCATCGCGGACAACCCTCATCCGGTGAATCTCCCGCCCCTCGCGGACATCGGCGGCCCCTACCATGGAGTGCTGGGCGTACCGGTCGAAATGGACGCGACGGGATCCTACGATCCGGAGGGAGCGCCACTCACGTACGCCTGGGATTTCGATGACGGGTTCGAGGGGGCCGGAGGCACCGTGTCCCATCCCTACATGAATACCGGGACGTATCGCGTTTCCGTCGTCGTGAGCGACGGATCTCTCTCGGACCAGGACGAGACGAACGTCACGATCACCAACGACCTCCTCGGGTATGCGTTCGTCACGCGCGGAGACAGCGAGCTGCGTCTCGATTCCGGCAAGCAGTGGTTCTGCTTCGGGGTCGAGCCCTTGAACGGCAATTTCCGGATCGAGGACGTCCGGCTCGGGCACTTCAATCTCTACTGGGGCGCCATCTTGATCTCCTCGACGGGTCAGACGTCCGCGGGAGAGGACCGAAATCACAATGGCATCGCCGAGATCACCACGTGCTTCTCCAAGGAGTACCTTCGAGATCTCTTCTCGGCGCTTCCTGCCGGGACTCATGAGGTGCCCGTCACGCTCGAAGGGTGGCTCGAGGCAGGGAATCGCATTCTCGCTTCCATGGCGCTGACCGTGGTGAATCGGAAGGTCTCATCGGCCTCGATCGATCCCAATCCCTTCAATCCCACGGGTGTGGTGACGTTCACGACCTCTGCGCCCGGACCGATCCGAGTCCGGATCTTCGACGTGAGCGGCCGCCTGGTTCGGACCGTGGTGGACTCGGCCCGGGAGCCGGCCGGCCGGCAGCGGATCCCGATCGAGGGCAGAGATCGGAACGGCAACCCCCTGGCGTCGGGCGTCTACTTCATTCGGGTGGAGAGCGGAGCGCGCTCCGAAACGATCCGCGCGGTCGTGGCGCGGTGAGACGCGCCGCCACAATCCGCTAAGCTGTGGCCGATCTCGATCGGCCAGCGCGACGGTCTCCGATTGGGGGGAGCTTGCGGTCTCGAGTCTGCGGTTCTCGATCATTAGGATGCGCAACGCATCGGCGGGCGATGGAGGATCGAGCCCGAAGAGGAGGAACCGATGATTGTCAAATGCTTCGAGTGTGCAGCGCTCATCGAGGCCGCCGATGCCGACGCCGTCACCCGCGCCTTCGTCGCCCACGGCCAGGAGACTCACGCTTGGTCGTATCCCGAGGAGGCTGTCCGGAACTACGCACGCAACTACGCGGAGGCGACCGAACGGCTCACCGGGAGCACGGAACGACGGTCCCAGATCGCCCATGTCACGGTGCATCCGGTGACCGAGGACCGCGTGGATGACTGGCTCCGGTTCTTCGATCACGACGCGTTCGCGGGAAACGCGGATTGGGCCTCATGCTATTGCCTTGAACCACACCTACCGGCGACGCCGGAGTTGCCGGAGCGTGCGTGGCGGGACACACGGGCAGCCGTGGTCGATCGGCTTCGTGCAGGCACGACCTTCGGGTATCTCGCGTACGTCGATGGCCGCCCCGCGGGGTGGGTGAATGCCTCATTCCGGTCCGACTACGCCCTTTACCGGATCGTCGATCCCCATGGGCCCGAGCCGCGATCCGTGATCGGAGTCTCGTGCTTCGTCATCGCCCCGCCGTTCCGGCGGCACGGGATCGCCTCGGCCCTGCTCGATCGAGTGATCGAGGACGCTCGCGCCCGCGGTGCGGCGTGGATCGAAGGATATCCCCACAACAAACCCGAAGAGAGCGACGCCGGCCATTTCCGAGGTCCCCGGTCCATGTACGAGGCACGCGGGTTCCAGCCGATCGAGGTGCAGGAACGCTACACGGTGATGCGCCGGCGGGTCGGCCAGGGCGGCTTGTAGGAGAGGGAACCACTTCATGCGGGAGAAGGCAGAGCCGTCACCCAGTCGACGCCCACGGCGTCGCAGAGGTCGCGCAAGCCCGCCACGGTGAACGTTGAGAGCGCTTCTGGGTCCGCAAACACCCCTTCTAGCTCCCAGCCGACCCGTTCTTCCAGTTCGCCGGTGGAAAGCCCTTCTGTCTCCGTCAGCGCCTTCAGTCGTTGCGCGACCGAGGCGAACGAAGTGCGTGCCGCCGGGGCCTCCGAACGGAGGCCGAACAGCAGCGCGCACAGAGGCGTTTGGAGGATACTTGCGAGCCGGGCAAGGCTGCCGATCGAAAAGTTCGTGAAGACCTCGTCGTCGTGGAATTCGACGTCCCAGTACAGGGAGTCCTGGAGACCGAGCGAGGCCGCGACAAAGGAGCGGCTCAATCCCAAGCGTTCGCGCGCTTCGCGAATCCGGC
>DASVDZ010000016.1:0-10210 GCA_036380835.1 Candidatus Eiseniibacteriota bacterium
GTTCGCGGGGTTCTGTTCCATGAAGGCGATGTCCACACGCAACGATGAGCCCTGCAGGGCTTCGCGCCCCTTCGACTCGGAACGAGACGGTTTCGTGATGGGCGAAGGCGCCGGCATTCTCGTGCTCGAAGAATTGGAGCACGCGAAGCGGCGCGGCGCGACGATCCTGGGGGAAGTCATCGGGTACGGCGCAACGGGAGATGCCCATCACATGACCGCGCCCGCTCCAGAGGGTGAGGGTGCGGCGCGGGCCATGAGGGCGGCGATCCGCGACTCCGGGCGAACGCCCGAGTCGTTCGGCTATCTGAACGCCCACGGCACCTCCACGCCACTCAACGACAAGTTCGAAACGCAAGCCATCAAATCGGTGTTCGGAGAACACGCGAGGAAGCTCCCGATCTCGTCGACCAAGTCGATGACCGGCCATCTCCTCGGCGCGGCCGGAGGGCTCGAGACGATCATCTGCGTCCTGGCCCTCGAGCGGCAGACGCTTCCTCCGACGATCAATTACGAGAACTCCGATCCCGATTGTGACCTCGACTACGTCCCCAACACTGCACGCCCGGTCGAGCTGCAGTCGGCCCTGTCGAATTCGCTGGGCTTTGGTGGGCACAACGTCACCCTGGCGCTGTCGAGGTTCGTGGCGTAGGCGGAGCCCCGCGGGGCTCCGGCACCTGTGAAACTTTTGCGAAAGCTGTTCGGTTTGGACCGTGCCCCCTCCACCGCTCGGGGGCGGGACCGGGATTTCGATCTACGCGGTCTGGAGCGGATCCTGCATTACACGTTCAAGGACCAGGCGCTGGCGCGTCTGGCGGTGACGCACCGTTCCTATCTGCACGCGACGCCGGGACGCGGAGGCGAGTCGAACGAGCGCATGGAGTTCCTCGGCGACTCGGTCGTCGGCCTCATCGTGAACGAGTACCTGTACAAGAAGTTCACGAAGCTGCGCGAAGGCGAGATGACGAAGATGAAGTCGCTCCTCGTGAGCCGCGTCATTCTCTCCCGCGCGGCGAATCAGCTCGGGCTGGGGAACTACATCCTGCTGAGCGAGGCGGAGAAGGGCTCGGGCGGCCGCAACCGCCAGAGCATCCTGGCCGACACGATCGAAGGCGTGATCGGGGCGGTCTATCTCGACGGCGGGCTCGAACCGGCGCGGAAGCTCACGGAGCGGCTCTTGCTCCGAGAGGTCCACACGATCCTGAGCGACGCGAACCTCGCCAACTACAAGAGCATGCTCCAGGAATACGTGCAGGGCGAGTTCAAGACGCATCCGCAGTACCGGATCTCGAGCGAGTACGGGCCCGACCACCAGAAGATGTTCACGGTGGAGGTGGTGGTGAGCGGCAAGACGTTCGGCCGCGGCCACGGCAGCAACAAGAAGGAGGCGGAGCAGGAAGCCGCGCGCGACGCGCTCTTCCACTTCGAGAAGCTGGTCCGCCCCGAGAAGGAGCGGGGCGGTGGAGCGGAGGCCGATCTCGACGGTCGTCGGCGTCGGCGTCGCGGGGGAAGGGGCCGCCGTTCGGGCGGCCGCGGCCGCGGCGAAGGACAGGGGCCTCCCGAGGGTTCGGGTTCCGGGCCGCACGGTTCGGGGTCGGGGAGGCGCCAACGGGAGCATCGGGAACGCAAGGAAAGGCCTGAGGTTAAGGAGCACGGGCCGGGGCCGGAGGGGCCTAGCCCCACGCCTCCGGCGGAGCACCCCGGACCGTCCTACGCGGCCTCGCGGTTGCACGTCGAGCCCTAGGCTGTTATAATCGTAGGGTCGTCTCGAGATAGAGGGGAGGAAGGCCCTCGTGGCCTTCCTCTATTCCTTTTCCGGGAGACGACCCCAGTGACCTCGGGCCACGTTCACGAACAACGATTCGCCCGCAACACGATCGGCGCGCTGCTCGTCGTGTTCCTCACGGCCGCCGCTAGTCCCGCTCACGCCCTTTTCAGTCTCGAGCCGCCCCAGGACCTGACCTTCCTCGTCCGGTCGGAGCTCGCGGAGGCCGACGGCGACGGCGCGGGCGCGACGGCCTGGGCCGAGTCGCTCGCCGTGAGCCAGCCCGCGAGCGCGTTCGGCTGCGCCCGCGTGGCCACGCTGTACGAGGCGATGGGCCAGGACGTCGAGGCGCTCTCCTGGGGCGAGCGCGCCGTCGCGCGCGACAGCCTCTGCCTCGAGGCGGCCATGCTCGTCGGGCGCATGCACCTTCGCTCCGGCGAGAGCGACATCGCGGCCCAGGTGCTGACGCCGCCGCTCCGGCAGCTGGGAGCGCCTCCCGAGGCGTACGCCCTTCGTGCCCTGGCGCACGAACTCTCGCACCGGTACGACGCCGCGCTCGCCGACCTCAAGCGCACCGACTCGCTCCTTCCCGACTTCGCCTGGATCGCGACCGGGATCCTGAGCCTGGCGCTCGAGGACGGCCGTCTCGAGGAGGCCCGCGAGGCGCTCCAGCTCGCGCTCGAGCTCAAGCCGGACGACCCGCGCGCGCTCCGCTTGGGCGTCGACCTGGCGCGGCGCGCCGGGGACCCGGTGCTCGCCGAGACGCTCCTTCGCGCCTTGGCGCTCCAGGCCGACGCGACGCCGAAGGACGTGGCGGCGTACGGCGCCTGCCTGCTCCACGCGGGAAAGGACCACGCGTTCTCGCAGCTCACGGCGTGGGTCGAAGCGAAGGGCACGATGACGGCCGCCCAGCTCCGCGCCGGCGTGGGGCAGTCCTTGATCCAGGACGGCCTCTTCCATGAAGCGATCCGGTCGGTCAAGCCGCTCCATGGGAATCCGATCGCGCTCCCGATCCGCGCCCGGGCCTACGTCTCGCTGGGCGAGGAGCGGAAGGCGCTCGACTGTTACCGAAAGCTCCTCCCCAAGCGCTCGGTATCGCGCGAGGAGTCGCTCGTCGTCGCCTACCTGGAGATCCACGTCGGGGACCGGGTCCGCGGCGTCGAGACGCTGGAACGCGCGCGCGCCTCGGCGCTCGTCACGCCGCGACAGGTCCTCGCCGCCAGCCTGTGCTACTCTGTTCTCGGGTTCCCGGAGGAGACGGTCGCGCTGATCCGGCAGTCGGAATCGGCCGGGGTCACGAGCGCGGCAATCTACGAAGAGCTCGGGTCGGCCGCCAGCGAGCTCGGCGACTCGCTCGTCGCCCAGTGGGCGTTCGAACGGATGCGGGACCTCGGGAAGGAAACCTCCGAATGCCTCTATTTCTTCGCCGCCACCGACGTCTCGCGCGGCCGGACGCGCCAGGCCATGGCGACGCTCGAGCGCGCGATCGCGCTCGACCCGCGGAACGGCCGGGCGCTCCTCCTGCTCGGAGCCCTGCGGTTCCAAGCGGGACAGCTCGAGTCGGCGCGGGAGATCCTCCGCGACGCGGCCGGGTGCCCCGGCACGGCGGGAGAAGCAAACCAAGTCTTGGCAAAGGTTTGCCGCAGCCTCCATCTCGACTCCGAGGCGCGGCAGGCGGAATCCAGGGCGCGGAGCGGACGCTCCCGGCCCGCTCCGGGCCTGACCTTCTTCCAGGCTCGCTAAGCTCCCAGACCAAAGGAACCTGCCGGTCCGGGTCGGGGTACGAACCGGTAGCGCGGAGCCCAATGTGCCTATCGAGCCCTTGCGATTGAAAAAGCTCGACCCGTTAGCGGAGTTGAGCGATGAGGACGTCATGGAGCGCTGCGCGCAGGGCTCCGAGGCGGCGTTCCGCACGCTCGTCTCCCGCTATCGCTCGCGGATCATGAATCTGGTCTGCCGGTTCATCAACGACCGGGACCGGGCCGAGGAGATCTCCCAGGAGGTCTTCCTCCGCGTGTTCCGGAACCGCGAGCGCTACAGGAAGAGCGGCAAGTTCTCGACGTGGATCTTCACGATCGCCGTGAACCTGACGAAGAACGAGATTCGAAGCCGTGTGAGGCATCGCGGGACGTACAGCCTGGACGCCATGGAAGAAGACGCGGGCGGACAGGGACTGCCCTTCCCCGACGCGAACCCGCTCCCCGACCAGGACCTGAACGCGCTGGAGATCCGGCGCCGGGTCACCGAGGCGCTCCGCAAGATCCCCCCGCGATATCGCGAGGCGGTGGTGCTCCGGGACGTCGAGGGGCTCAGCTACGAAGAGGTGGGCGAGATCCTTCGCATTCCCGGAGGCACGGTCCGTTCGCGGATCAACCGCGCGCGACTGATGCTGAAGGAGCGACTCAAGCCATACCTTTCTGTGGAGGACGTATGAACTGCCGGTCCGCGGAGTCGCTCTTCTCCGCATTCATCGAGGACGAGCTCAGCCAGGAAGAGCGTCGCTCGCTGGAGTCGCATCTCCTGGCGTGCCGCCGGTGCGCCCTCTCGGTCAAGGAGCTGCGCGCCACGCTCGAGCTCTGCTCGACCCTCCCGACCTTCGAGACCGATGCGCACTTCGAAGAGGACGTGATGGACCGCATCCGCTCCGGCGAAGCGCTTCGGCCCACCCTGATCGAGTGGCTTCGGGAGACGCTCACGCCCGAACGGCTCCGCCCCGCCTTCCTCGCGGGCGCGACCGTCTGCGCCGCGTGGATCGCGGTCCTCGTGGTGCACCCTTCGGCCACGCACGACACGCCGACGCCGGTCGCGACGCGAACCCCCGCGGCGGGCCCCGGCGCGAACGGTCCGGAGGTCGTGGCGACCGCGCCCGCGTTCCCATCGACCCGGCCGGACGTCGCGCCGACGCGCGGGACGGCGGCCGCATCGCGCGCCTCGACGGGCGCCACGTCGCCGGCGGTCTCCGACGGGGGCGACTTCGCCTGGGCCGACCGGGAGGTCCGCGTTCGCCCGGCCCACGCCGACTCGACGCTCCCGAACGGGGAGAACCGGTATCAGGACGAGTACATCCTCGATCAGTTCTATCTGAATCGCGGCGATCAGGACGGAGTCCACTCCATCGTACCCGTCTCGGGGCAGAACACCGATGACGTGTACATCACCTTCTAGGCGGCCCGCACGGCGCGGGGGGGCGCGGTCGTGACCGTCCCGATCCGCCGCGGCCTCACGGCGTCGCTCGCCGTCCTGGCGGTCCTGACCGCCACCCCGGCCGGCGCGCGCCCCATGCCGACCCCGCTCCGCTCCGACCCCGGCTCCATCATCGGCGTCCTCGACTCGCTCAACGCGAGCATCCTCACGCTCGTCGCGTTCCCCGACCCGGCCATCGCGCCGCCCCCCGGCATGAAACCGAAGCGCCTGATCGGCACGGGGGTCGCGACCAGCGACCGGCTGATCGTCACGACGGCGAGCCTCGCGATCCCGAACGGCAGCGTGCGCGTGCTGCTCGGGAGGGGCGTGGAGCGCGCGGTGCGTCTCAAGGGGGTCGACCGGCAGTCGAACCTGGCGCTCTTCGAAGTGGACCAGCCGGTCCTCCACACGCTGCGGCGCGCGCCGCCGCAGTCGCTGGCGGTCGGGACCTGGGTGGCGGTCCTCTCGAACGCCGGCGCGACCCGGCCACAGGCGGCGCTGGGGCGCGTCGTGGGACGTGGCGAGCGGGTCGACTTCGCCTATTCCGGGGACGTGCTCGAGATCGACGCGCCCACGTATCCCGGCACGACGGGCGGCGCGGTGGTGAACGAGGACGGTGAGTGGGTCGCGGTCATCGTCGGCCGCGCCACGGCCGGGCCCGACGCGGGCACGGCGAACCCCGGGGTCCGCGGCTCGGCCGAGCCCGAGGAGTCGCCGAGCAGCGTCCTGATCGCGCTTCCCGTCGACCAGGTGGAGCGGATCGGCGACGACCTCGAATCCTACGGCGCCGTGCGGCGCGGTTTTCTCGGCCTTCGGCTACGGCGCGGTCCCCCGACGCCCGGCGACACCCTCGGAGTCCCCGTGGACGGCGTGATCCCGGGGAGCCCGGCCGCCGCCGCGGGAATCCGGCACGGCGACCGGATCCTCGCGTACGAAGGGCAGGAAGTGCGGACGCCCGACGACCTCACCTTCCTCGTGCAGGCCATGCGTCCCGGCGACGAAGCGCACATGACGCTGCTCCGAGACACGGAGATCATGCCGATCCGCGTCGTCCTCGGATCGACGACCGAGGGACCGGCGGCGGCGGCGCAGTCCGACCGCGACGCCGAGGTGAGGAGGCTCCGCGAGAGCCTCTCGCGGCTCAAGGAAGAGACGAGGAGCATGGAGCAGAAGCTCCAGCAGATCGAGAACGCTCCGCCCGCGCCCTCCGGCGGCCCCTGAGCGTCGCCGCCGGCCCCTCGCCGGCCCGCGCGCCTCCCCCCGCGCGGCTCCCCGTGTACCCCGGGCGCCGCCCGTGTGGTAGCCTCCGCCCCGACATGCGACGACACCGCGTCCCAGCGCCCGCCCTGCTCGCGGTCTTGAGCGCGCTCCTCGTATCGGGCTGCGGTCGCCCCTTCGCCGAGGGGGGAAGCCGCGAGCTCACGGTGATCACGACGTGGCCCGCCGGCTCGCCCGAGCTCCTCCTGCTTCGGGCGATCGTGGAGCGCGAGGCGATCCGCATCGAGCGCGAGCCCGCCTACCTCGTCACGATCGCGTCGCCTCGCGACGGGCGCGCCTACCGCGCGCGGAACGTGCTCCTCTGCGGCTCCGGCCCACTCGACCGGGTGCCGAACCCCTGCCGGCGTCTCTCGGCGCTCCTCGGCGGGTCGCGCGATCCGTTCGCCTTCACGACCGACCTCTGGCTCCGCGGCCAGTGCGCGGGCATCGTCTGGACCGAGGATCGCGCCGACTGGATCTCGTCGGTGGCCGCCGCGCAGAACCGGCTCTTCCACGCGCTCGACCGCGCCACGTACGCGACCGTGCGCTCGCGCCTCCTCGCGCTCCCGCGGGACGCGGAGGCGGAGCGGCGCCTCGCCCGATCGCTCGGGATCCGCCTTTCGATCCCGCGCGGCTACGAGCTTCGGATCGACCCCGCCGCCAAGGCGGCGCTCCTGATCGACGAGGGTCCGCCCGCGCGGCTCCTCCGCCTCTCCGCCGCGCCGCCCGATACGACGACCGACCTCCGCCGCGCGCGGGAGAGCCTGGCGCGCCTCTTCCGTCCCGACGAGAGGACGCTCGACGTCGAGGACCCGGAGCTCGTGCCGGCCGAAATGTCCGGAGAGCTCCGGCAATGGAACGGGCGGTGGGAGGACGACGCGGCCACCGCGGCCGGGCCGTTCCGCGCGTACGAGGTGACCCGGCGCGGGCACCGCTACCTCGTCGACTTGGCTGTCTTCGCGCCGGGGCGCCCCAAGCTGCCCTATCTTCGCGAGCTCACCGCCATCGCGGAGACGCTGGAGCCCGCGCCATGATCCGGGTCCGCGTCCGCTCGACCGCCGCCTCCTACCCGGTCCGGGTCGAGCGCGGTCTCCTCGATCGCGCCGGCGCGCTCGTGGGGCCGATCGCGCGCGGCCGCGTCGCGCTCGTCACCGACCGGACCGTGGACCGGCTCTACGGCGCCCGCGCCGCGCGGAGCCTGAGGCGCGCCGGCCTCGACGTCGCCCGGTACGTCATCCCTCCCGGGGAAGGCTCGAAGAACCTCGAGACGGCGCGCCGTCTCGCCGAGCGGTGGGCGCGGGACGGCCACGGCCGCGACACGGTCGTCGTCGCCCTCGGCGGCGGCGTGGTCTCCGACGTCGCGGGGTTCGCGGCCGCCATCTTCGGCCGCGGCGTCGCGTGGGTCGTCTTCCCGACGACGCTCCTCGCGCAGGCCGACGCCTCGATCGGCGGGAAGGTCGGCGTGAATCTCCCCGCGGGGAAGAACCTCCTCGGGGCCTTCCACCATCCGCGCGGCGTCTTCGCCGATCCGTCGCTCCTCGCGACGCTCGCGCCGCGCGCGTTCCGATCCGGGCTCGCCGAGGTGGCGAAGATGGGGATCGTCCGCCGGCCCGCGATCCTGCGACGACTCCGCGTGATCGCGGCGAAGCGCGCCCCCAGCGCCTCCACCGACGTGGCGGCGCTCGTCCGCGCCTGCGCGACGGCCAAGGCGTGGTACGTGAGCCGAGACGAGCGCGACTCGGGCGTCCGGCGCGAGCTCAACTTCGGCCACACGGTGGGGCACGCGCTCGAGGCGTCCGAGGGGTACCGCCGCTACCTTCATGGGGAGGCCGTCTCGATCGGGATGGCCGCGGCGCTTCGGCTGAGCGTCCTGATGGCGGGGCTCGACCCCGTCGACGCGCTCGAGACCGAAGCGCTCCTGGCGCGCCTCGGGCTTCCGACGCGCCTTCGGCGCCGCCCGGGCCCCTCGTTCTGGGGCGCGCTCCTCCGGGACAAGAAGCGTGGACGGAAGGGCCTTCGAGTGGTATTGTGCCCGGCGATTGGCGCTGCTGAAGTCCATGAGTTGTCGTCTCTTACCGGCCTTCGGCGCGCCCTCCTGAGCCTCGCCCCGAGACGCTGACGAGGAGGTCATGCCCGAGCAGCCCCACGAGTCGCCGAGCCTCGCGTTGGAGACGATCGTGAGCCAGGACCTGGCCACCGCGCTCTACCTCCCGCTCGCCGAGAGGCTCAGGGAGCGCGGGCGCGTGGAGGAGGCGATCCGCCTCTGCGAGGAGCGGAGGCAGCGACCCGGGAGCGGCGTCGGGGACCACATCGTGCTCGGGCGCTGCTACCTCGCGGACGGCCGGCTCGGGAACGCCAAGGCCGAGTTCGAGGCCGCGGTGGCGCTCGATCGCGAGAACGTCGTGGCGCTGAAGGCGCTGGCGGGGATCCTCGCGCACGAGGGGGACCACCCCCGCGCCAGCGATCTCTACCGCGCCGTCTGCCGCATCGATCCGGGCGACCTCGAGTCGCAGACCGCGCTCCACCAGATCACGTCGGGCGAGTTCCCCGAAGTCCGCCCCCCCGACGTCGTCGTGGGGCAGGGCGACCTCGCCTGGCATCCGGTCCGCCTTCCGCGGGAGGAGGAGCATCTCCAGGAGATCGGGCTCGGCCTCCGGACGATCGAGAAGTTCGATACCCTTCATGAGGCTCCGTCCGCGCCCATGCCGGAGGGCGCCGAGTTCGTGGAGCTTTCCGATCTCGACTTGGAGGAGGGACCGGGGCCGGCGCCCGTCGGCGTCGGGCCGGCGGGACCGCGGCCCGAAGCGAGCGACGAGACGCCTCCGCTCGATCTGGGCGCTCCCGGCGCCGCCCCCGTCGCGGGCGACCCCGGCCCGCCCGACGCCACGCGCGTCGGCCCGCCCCCGGCCATCGAGGCGCCGTCCAAGCGGGTGCCGCCCAAGGGCAACCGCTCCGCGTTCGAGGAATGGCTCGGCCGCCTCGGGGGGAAGGGATGATGGCGAAGGATATCTGGGTGCTCCACGGACCGAACCTCGGGATCCTCGGCCGGCGTGAGCCCGACCTCTACGGCAAGGAGGCGCTCGCGTCGCTCGACAAGCGGCTCGTCCGTCTCGGGGAGTCGCTCGGCCTTCGCGTCACGCCGTTCCAGACCAATCACGAAGGCGCCCTCATCGACCGGCTCACGATCGCCATCGACGAGGCGGACGGCTGCCTCTTGAACCCGGCCGCGCTCGGCCACACGAGCCTCGCGCTGGCCGACACGCTCCGCGCGATGACGATCCCGGTCGTGGAGGTGCACCTGACGAACCTCTACGCCCGCGAACGGGAGCGGCAGGTCACCCTCACCGGGTCGGCCGCCAGCGGGGTGATCATGGGCCTGGGAGTCCTGAGCTACGAGCTCGGCCTCAGGGCGCTGGCCGCGCTCACGAGCGCTTCCGGCAAGCGAGGATCGAAGCGATGAACCTTCGACGTTGGATCGCCGAACTGACGCAGATCATGCGCGACGAGGATCTGGCCGAGATCGAGGTCCGGCGCCTCTTCTCGTCCATCCGTCTCCGGCGGCCGGGCGCGGACGCGGTCGCCGTGGCGCCGGCGGCGAACCCGGGGGCGGAGCCGGCTCTCGCGGCGGCTCCGGCCGAGGCCGAGGCGTCGAAGAACCTGGTCCCGATCAAGTCGCCGATGGTCGGAACGTTCTATCGCGCGCCGGCGCCCGACGCCGATCCGTACGTCGAGGAGCAGAGCCACGTCTCGGTGGGGCAGACGGTCTGCATCGTCGAGGCGATGAAGCTGATGAACGAGATCGAGTCGGACGTGAAGGGGCGGATCGCCCGCATCCTGGTCGAGAACGCGCAGCCCGTCGAATTCGGGCAAGTGCTCTTCCTCGTGGAAACCGACGGTCCGACGGAACGGGCCGCGTAGGAGACTCCGGAATGAACATCAAACGCGTGCTGCAGAAGATGGTCGAGATGAAGGCCTCCGACCTCCACGTGAAGGTCGGGACCAAGCCGA
>DASVDZ010000017.1:0-104150 GCA_036380835.1 Candidatus Eiseniibacteriota bacterium
CGCGCCGCACGCAGGCCGAGGTGGCGCGCGCGGTGCAGGCGGCGCAGCGCTCGCTGGCCGATCAGCAGGCGCTGCTGCAGCAGAGAGACGCCGAGCTGGAGCAGTACCGGCGCCTGCTGGGCGACGCGCGCCAGCGGCAGCTGGGCGGCGGCGCGGGCGGCGGCGCGGGCGGCGGCGCGGGCGGCGCCGGGGCAGGCGGCGTGACGGCGCCGCTTCGCGCGTTCGCGCGCGAGGCGGGCGTGCCGCGGCTCCTGATCGCGGCGTTTGTCCTTTTCCTCTTCGGCATGGCGTTCGTCACGAAGATGGACCTGGGCGGGCTCGTGAGCGATTCGATCGTGCGCGTCGCGCGGAACGGGATCCTCGTCCTGGCGCTCCTCCCCGCCATCCAGGGGGGGCTCGGGCTCAACTTCGGGCTCCCGATCGGGATCATCTGCGGGCTCATCGGCTGCGTCGTCTCGCTCAACTTCGATTGCACGGGACTCATCGGTATCGCGCTCGCGAGCGCGATCGGCGTGGGCCTCGCGGTGCCCGCCGGCGCGGGATACGGCTGGCTCCTGAACCGCACGCGCGGCCAGGAGATGATGGTCGGCACCTACCTCGGTTTCGCCGTCGTGTCCGGCATGTCGGTCTTCTGGCTCGTCGCTCCGTTCAAGAATCCGACCCTGGTCTGGGCCATCGGGGGGAAAGGGCTCCGGACGACGCTCAGCCTGACCGGCGTCTTCGACCGCGTCTTCGACCGATGGCTCCAGTTCACGCTCTTCGGCGTCATGGTGCCCACCGGCGTCCTTCTCGTCTTCTTCGCGTTCTGCCTCCTCGTCTGGTGGTTCTTCCGGACCCAAATGGGGATCACGATCGCCGCGGCGCGGTCGAACCCCCGCTTCGCGAAGGCGGCCGGCATCTCCGACGAGCGGACGCGCGTCCAGGCCTCCGTCCTGACCACCGTTCTGGGCGCGATCGGCATCGTGGTCTACAGCCAGTCGTACGGCTTCGTGCAGCTCTACACGGCGCCGCTCCTCATGGCGTTTCCCGCGATCGCCTGCATCCTGATCGGCGGCGCCACCGTCTCGCGCGCCACGGTCACGCACGTCATCGTCGGCACGCTCCTCTTCCAGTCGATCCTCACGGCGGCGCTGCCGGTGACGAGCCAGGTCATCGAGGGGGATATTTCGGAGACGGCGCGCCTCATCATCCAGAACGGCATGATCCTCTACGCGCTGACGCGGGTCGGCGGGGGCGCGAAGGCGTGATCGCGGCGTGGCGGGCCGGGGCGGCGGCGTGAGGACCCTCTCGCGCCAGGCGGTCCCAATCCTCTTCGCGGTCCTCTGCCTTTTCGGCATCTGGGTCGCGAAGATCACGCCCCCCTTCCTCCTCGGCGAGATGCTGGTGCGCGTGGGGCGGAACTCGGTCCTGATCCTCGCGCTCCTGATCCCGATCCTGGCCGGGCTCGGGCTCAACTTCGGGATCGTGATCGGCGCGATGGCCGGCCAGGCCGCGGCGATCCTGATCGTCCACTGGGGCGGCCACGGCATCCTCGGCTTCGGCGCGGCGTGGCTCCTCGCGACGCCGATCGCGGTCGTGCTCGGCCTCGCCACGGGCGCGCTCTTCAACCGCGCGAAAGGCCGCGAGATGGTGAGCGGGCTGATCGCGGGCTTCTTCGCGAACGGCCTCTACCAGCTCGTCTTCCTCTTCGCGATCGGCTCCCTGATCCCGTTCCACGATCCTTCGATGGTGCTCCCGCAGGGATACGGACTTCGGAACACGGTCGACCTGACGCCGATCCAGTACGCGGTGGACGACCTGATCGCGGTCCGCCTGCCGCTCGAGGGGGTGGACCTCCGCGTCCCGGTCGTCTCCTATGCCGTCGTGATCCTCTTCTGCCTCTTCACGCTCTTCTTCTTCCGCACGCGGCTCGGCCAGCAGTTTCGAGCGATGGGCCAGGACCCGCACGTCGCCGCGATCGCCGGCATCCCGGTCGACCGGAACCGGACGATCGCCACCGTCCTCTCGACGGTCTTCGCCGCGTGGGGGCAGCTCCTCTTCCTCCAGAACATCGGGACGCTCAACACGTATTCGAGTCACGAGCAGGTCGGCATGTTCGCGATCGCGGCGCTCCTCGTCTCGGGCGCGACGGTCTCGCGAGCGACCGTCGGCCAGGCACTCCTGGGAACGGTCCTCTTCCATACCTTGTTCGTGGTTTCGCCCCTCGCCGGTAAAGCATTGGCCGGCGACGCCCAGATCGGGGAATACTTCCGCGTCTTCGTGGCGTACGCGGTGATCACGGTGGCGCTGGTCTTGCATGCGTGGCAATCCGCCCGCGCGGCACGAACTTAGCTGCGCGGCGCGCCATCCCGGGCGAAGCGGCGCGATGAAGCCCGGCACGTCGCGCGCTCCGGCGATACTCCCAACGTAGCCCCTCCGATCCCCCTCATTTTCCCTGGCCCCTTTGCGGGACGGTTGTATCCTGGCGCCAGGAGGTGTCCATGCCCTGGCGCCCAGACGTGGGGGGAGTCTTGTCGCGCCTTCTCGGCGCGCGCCTCCCTGCGGCCAGACCTCATCGGCTCGCCATCGCCGTCTTCGCGGCGATCGTCTTGGCATTACCCGCGCGCGCGCCGGCGGCCGTCGCCGATTCCTCCTCGTGGCGGGACGCCGTCCTCTACTTCGCCATCGTCGACCGCTTCGCGGACGGCGATCCATCGAACGACTACCAGGTCGATCCCCAGTCCAAAGGCGCGTTCCACGGCGGGGACCTGAAGGGCCTTCGCGAGCACGTTGACGAGATCGCAGGCCTCGGCGTGACCGCGCTCTGGATCACGCCCGTCGTCAAACAGATCCCCGGATTCGTCACCGGCGCCGGCTTCGCCGACTGGCCGTACCACGGCTACTGGGCCGACGACTTCACGAGGATCGATCGGCGGTTCGGCGACGAGACGGAGCTGAAGGCGCTGGTCGACGCGTGTCACGCCCGCGGCATCAAAGTGCTGCTCGACGTGGTCTACAACCACGTCGGGTACGGATCGCAGTACTTGAAGAATCCGCGGACCAAGACATGGGTGCGCACCGACGAGACCGGCACGTGCGGGAGCGACGACCTCACGCTCTGCGTCTCGGGGCTCCCCGACCTCAAGACCGAGCGGCACGACGTGGACGAGTATCTCTGGAAGGCGCACCTCGGCCTCGCCAAACGCGTCGGCCTCGACGGCTTCCGTCTCGACACGGTGAAGCACGTGGCGCACGAGTTCTGGCGCGAGCACCGGAAGCGCACGCAAGCGGAGCTGGGCCCCGACTTCTTCCTCCTGGGCGAGGTCTGGGGCGGCGACGCGTCGTCGCTCGATCCGTGGTTCGAAGACGACGAGATGGACGCGGGCTTCGACTTCTCGTTCCAGGGGAGCACGCTCGGATTCCTGATGGGGCGCGGACGGACCGTCGCCTTCGACCGGTACTTGAAGGGGCGCGACCGCGTGCGCGCGGGGCACCTCCTCGTCCCCTTCCTTTCCTCGCACGACGTGCCGGGAGCGCTCTACCAGCTGCAGGGCGACAAGAAGCGTTTCATGCTCGCCGCGGTGCTCGAGTTCACCGTCTCCGGAATCCCGATGATCTACTACGGCGAGGAGGTCGCGCGCCTGGGCGGGGACTGGCCCGAGAACCGGAGCGACATGCCGTGGGGCGACCGGAAGATCCTCCCCGGCCAGGCGAAGGCGCGGGACGATTCGATGCGGACCGACTACCGGCTGTTGGGGGCGATCCGGAGCGAGTATCCCGCGCTCACGCGTGGAAGCTACACCGGACTCTCCTCGGATGGAGATCTTCTCGTCTTCGCGCGGCGTGACTCGCTGGCGCACGACGCGGTGGTCGTCGCCGTGAACCGAGGCGGCTCGACCGCGAGCGCGACGGTTCCGATCCCTCCCGAGTGGATCGGCGCCACGCCACTTTCCGACGAGTGGAACCACGTGAACCTCAGGAGCCCGGATCGGGCTCTGGGACTCCCGCCGCCGACACCGTTCGCCGCCGGTGACTCCATCACCCTGACGCTACCGCCGGTTTCGGCGCGAATCGTGTCCACCCGTCGGCTCAAACAACAGTAGAGGTGCGCATCCCCATGCGATGCCCTGGCCCGGCAGTACCCGACCCCCCAAGGAGCGCTCCATGGCCGGCGTGACGTTCCGGAACGTCAGCAAGAGCTTCGGCAAGACCCCGGTGATCGAAAAGCTCGACCTCGAGATCAAGGACCAGGAATTCATGGTCCTGGTCGGTCCGTCCGGCTGCGGCAAGTCGACCGCGCTCCGGATGATCGCGGGGCTCGAGGAGGTGAGCGGCGGCGACATCCTGATCGGCGACCGGGTCGTGAACGACCTCCCGCCCAAGGACCGCGACATCGCGATGGTCTTCCAGTCCTACGCGCTCTACCCGCACATGACCGTGCGCGAGAACCTGGCGTTCGGGCTCAAGATCCGGAAGATGCCGCAAGCCGAGGTCGATCGGCTGGTGGCCGAGGCGGCGCGCATCCTGGACATCGAGCACCTCCTCGACCGGAAGCCGAAGGAGCTGTCCGGCGGCCAGCGCCAGCGCGTCGCGGTGGGACGCGCGATCGTGCGGAAGCCGTCGGTCTTCCTCTTCGACGAGCCGCTCTCCAATCTCGACGCCAAGCTCCGCGTCCAGATGCGCGCGGAGATCTCGAAGCTCCAGCACGACCTCAAGACGACCACGGTCTACGTCACGCACGACCAGGTCGAGGCGATGACGATGGGGCGGCGCATCGCCGTCCTGAACGCCGGAATCCTCCAGCAGGTCGGCACGCCGCTCGAAGTCTACGAGAAGCCGGTGAACGTCTTCGTCGCCAACTTCATCGGCACGCCGCCCATGAACTTCGTCCCCGCCGTCACGGCGGATGGCGGGGCCACGCTCCGCGCGGCCCAGTTCTCGATTCCGGCGCCCGCCGCGGCGCGCGGCGCTCTCGGAGGAGCCGACGGGCGGCGGGTGCTGATCGGAATCCGTCCCGAGAAGATCGAGATCGCCCCCGCTCCGCCGCCGGGCGGGAACGGCTTCGTCGCGGTGAAGGTCGAGGTCGTGGAGCTGCTCGGCAACGAGGCGGTCTTCCACGGCCGCGTCGGCGACGACGTCCTGGTGGCCAAGGCCGAGCCGCACCGCGCGCCGAAGGTCGGCGACATCGTCACCCTGCGCCTCGATCTCGAGGCGCTGCACCTGTTCGACGCGGAGACCGAGCGGCGCCTCGGTTAGGCGCCGCCGCCCGCGATGGAGACCACGATCATGCGACCGAATCGCCTGTCTGCCTTCGCCCGCTTCGCCGCGCTAGCCGCGGCGATCCTCCTGGCCCTTCCGACGTCCCCGGCCCGCGCGCAGAAGGAGCTGGTCCTCTGGCACGCGTACCGCGGCGAGGAGAAGGCCGCGCTCGAGGAAGTGGTCGCGCGCTACAACGCCGAGAACGCCTCGAAGGGGATCAAGGTCACGACGCTCGCGGTGCCCTACGACGCGTTCGCCGACCGGATCACCGCCGCCGTGCCGCGCGGCAAGGGGCCCGACCTCTTCATCTACGCGCAGGACCGGCTGGGGGGATGGATCGAGGCCGGAAACACCATCGATCCGATCGACTTCTATCTCGATCCGCCCACCAAGGATCGCTTCCTCAAGACGACGCTCGACGCGATGACGTACCAGGGGAACGTCTACGGCCTGCCGCTCAACTTCAAGGTCATCACGATGATCTACAACAAGAAGCTCGTGTCGAAGCCGCCCACGACGACGACCGAGCTGGTGGCGGCGGCGAAGAGGCTCACCGCGGCGAAGGCGGGACGCTTCGGGCTCGCGTACTCCTACTCCGATTTCTACTACCACGCGATCCTCATGAACGCCTTCGGCGGGGGCGTCTTCGACGCGCAGCGGAAGCCGACGCTGAACTCGCCCGCGAACGTGAGGTCGTTCCAACTCCTCATGAAGTGGCTCGACACGGACCGAATCCTCCCCGCCGAGCCATCGACGGCCCTCATCACCTCCCTCTTCAACGAGGGGAAGGCCGCGATCGTCTTCAGTGGGCCGTGGTTCCTGGGCGAGGTGTCGAAGACGGTCGACTACGGCCTGGCGCCGCTCCCGAGCGTCGTGGAGGCGGGCGGCGCGCCGATGCGCCCGTGGATGACGGTCGAGGGGGTCTACATCGCGGCGCCCTCGAAGAACAAGGACGCGGCGTACGACTTCGCCAAGTTCCTGACCGACCTCCCCGCCGCGAAGACGCTGGCGCTCCGCGGTCGGCAGACGCCGTCCAACCTCAAGGTCTACGACGACGCGCAGGTCAAGGCCGACCCGACGCTCCAGGCCTTCCGGAAGCAGGTGGAGGTCGCGATTCCGATGCCGAACCTGGCCGAGATGACGCTCGTCTGGTCGCCGGCCACGACCGCGATGAACGTGATCGTGAAGAAGGCGGCCACGGTGCCCGCCGCGCTCAATGAGGCCCAGTCCAAGGTGGCGGCCGGCATCGCGCGGCTGCGCGGAGGCAAATGACGATGCAGAAGGCGCGGCCGGTCTCGCACCGGCGGCGGATCCTCGCCGGCCTCGCGATCGCGGCGCTCGTCGGCGCGGCGCTGATCCAGGCGGGCCTCGTCGCGTCGCGCGCGGCGGAGCGGCGCGCGACCGCCGAGCGGCTCGGGATCGTCCGCGCGCAGGCGCTGGCGCAGACGCTCGACCGCGCCGGAACGACCGGCGACGCCGCGCGGGAGGTCGTGCGCCTCTGGAGCGCGTCGGATCCTTCGATCCGCTCGATCCGCGTCATCGCGTTCTCCGGCATCATGCTCGAGGCCTCGACCGCCTCCGGCGACGCGGGCGGCCGCGCCGCGCCCCGTCGTCTCGAGCGCGAGGAGAAGCCGCTCTACGACCAGGGCCAGCGCCTCCGCGCCGCGCACGAGACGAACGTCCAGGAGGGCGCCGACCGGAAGGCGGAGATCGAGATCGCGGATCGGACGGATGGAGCGCTCGAAGTGGCGGCTCCCCTCGAAGCGAGCGGGGAAATCACCGGCATGGCCGCGGTGACCGCCGCGCGGCCGCCCACGCCCGGCCCCGCGCCGGTGCCGCTGGACGCGCTCCTCGGCGTGGCGCTCCCGATCGCGCTTTTCTACGCCGCGGGGCGCCTCTTGGGCGAGCGGCGCCGCGCGCTCTTCGTGACGGCGGTGCTCCTCGTTTCCGCTTCCCTCGGATGGCTCGGATTCCGGGCCGCCGGCTCGCTGGCGGACGCGCGCCGCGATTCCGAAACGGCCGTGGACGCGGCGACCCAGGCCGAGCTCGCCCGGGCCGCTTCGGTCCTCGGCGATCCGGCGCTCGCCGCCGCCCTTGCCGCGGCGCCGCCGGCGCCGATCGCGCCCGCCGACGTGGACGTGAACGTCTACCGCCGGCCCTACGGCGGCGGCGCGCCCGGAAGCGCCGAGGCCCTGGCGCGCCTCGGCCGCGACGTGGGCGAGATCCGTCGCGCCGTGCGCCGCGTGACCGCCGGCATCCTCGCGATCGCCCTCCTCCTCCTCGCCTTCATCGGCCTCGGAGGCGCGGCGCGGTCCGTCGCGACGCTTCGGCGGCACCGCGTCGCCTACACCTACGTGCTTCCCGCCATGATCGGGATGCTCGTCCTCGTCTTCTTCCCCTTCATCTACGGGGTCGCGCTCTCCTTCACCGACGCCACGCTCTTCAACACGGACAAGTCGATCCCCGAGATCTGGATCGGGCTCAAGAACTACGGGGAGATCCTCGGCGACTTCGCGATCGTGAAGCACACCGCGGGGGGGACGGTCGTCAACTATCTCAACTTCTATTGGACGTTCTTCAACACGGTCCTCTGGACGGTGCTGAACGTGACCATCGGCGTGACCGTCGGGCTCTTCCTGGCGCTGATCCTGAACACGCGCGGGCTCAGGCTCAGGCCGGTCTACCGCGTGCTCCTGATCCTGCCCTGGGCGACGCCCAACTACATCACGGCGCTCATCTGGCGCGGGATGTTCCACCAGCAGTTCGGCGTCGTGAACCAGGTGATCCAGATCTTCGGGGGCCATCCGCTCGCGTGGTTCGACCGATGGGCCACGTCCTTCGCCACGGCGCTCGCGACCAACGGCTGGCTCTCCTTCCCGTTCATGATGGTGGTGAGCCTCGGCGCCCTCCAGTCGATCCCGAGCGATCTCTACGAGGCCTCGCGGATGGACGGGGCCTCGCGGTGGCAGCAGTTCCGATCCATCACGCTGCCCTCGCTCCAACCGGCTTTGATCCCGGCGATCATCCTGTCGGTCATCTGGACCTTCAACATGTTCAACATCATCTACCTGGTCACGATGGGCGACCCGGGCTCTTCGACGGAGATCCTGATCACGCAGTCGTACAAGTACGCGTTCGAGCGCTACCGCTACGGCTACGCCGCCGCCTACTCGACGGTGATCTTCATGATCCTGCTCGTCTACGGCTACTGGCAGAACCGGGTCACCCGCGCCACGGAGGGGATCGCATGAAAGGCTCGCGCAGCGAGGAGCTGCCGCACGGCCCGCTCCACGCGATCCTGTCCCTCGCGACGATCGGAGCGATCTATCCGATCCTCTGGGTGGTGACGATCGCCTTCTCGGGGACGCAGAGCCTGGCGATCGCGGACCTGCCGGCCAATCCCACGCTCTTCGACCGGCTGCGCGCGATCACGCCGTGGCCCCATCACTGGTCGTTCGCGAACTTCGTCTCGGTGATGTCCGATCAGCCCTTCGCGCGATGGATCGGGAACAGCGTGCTCGTGGCGGCGGCGACGACGGTCCTCGGCGTCTTCCTCGCGTGCACGGCGGGCTACGCCTTCTCGCGGTTCCGGTTCCCGGGACGGCGCTCGGGACTCATGTCGTTCCTGGTCTCCCAGATGTTCCCGGGTACGCTCACGCTGATCCCGCTCTACATCATCCTGGTCAAGTGGCTCGGGCTCGGCTCGTCGTACCTCGCGCTGGTCCTCGTCTACGCCACGATCGCCATTCCCTTCTGCGTCTGGATGCTGAAGGGCTACTTCGACACGATCCCGCGGGAACTGGAGGAATCCGCGATCATGGACGGCGCCTCTCCGAGCACCGTCTTTCTGCGCATCATCCTGCCGCTGGCCAAGCCGGCGGTCGCGGTGACGGCGCTCTTCTCCTTCATGACGTCGTGGAACGAGTTCATCCTCGCCGCGACGCTCATGGACAAGGAAACGATGTACACCGCCCCCGTGGGGCTCCGGTTCTTCGTCGGCGGATTCTCCCAGCAGTGGGGCTATTTCGCGGCCGGCTCGATCATCGTGTCGATCCCGGTCGTGGTCCTGTTCCTGTTCCTCCAGAAGTATCTCGTGCCGGGCCTCACGGCCGGCGCGGTGAAGGGATAGGGACGATGTCGCGTCACGCGAAGAGGAGGCAACGATGACAAGGAAGCGGTGGGCATTGATCGCGTCGGCGGTCCTGGCCGGCGCGCTCCTGGCCGCCCCGGTCCTGGCCCAGGAGGCATCCTTCAAGGATCCGACCGGCGACGACAACGGCCCGGGGAGCTACACGTACCCGACCGACGGCGTCTACAAGTCGGGTTCGTTCGACCTGACCGGGTTCCGTCTCAAGGAGCGCGGCAAGAAGGCGGACGTCGAGGTGGACGTGAATTCCACGCTCGAGGATCCGTGGAAGATGGGCACCGGCTTCTCGGTGCAGATGGTCTTCATCTTCATCGACACCGACGGGAAGGACGGGAGCGGGTTCACGGACGGCCTGCCGGGCCTGAACGTGAAGTTCGCGGGGGCGGGGGCGTGGGACAAGTGCATCATCCTCTCGCCGCAGCCACAGGGCCGCGTCCGGTCCGAGATCGAGGCGAAGGTGGCCGCCGATATGAAGAAGGCGATCATCGTTCCGGTCAAGGTGAAGGGCGCGGGGCGGACGCTCTCCGCGACGATCGACGTCGCCGACCTGGGCGAGGGCGATCCCTCGACCTGGGGCTACCAGGTCCTGATGCAGTCGAACGAAGGGTTCCCCGACAAGACCGACCTCCTGACCCGGAAGGTGAACGAATACGAGGGACAGCACCGGTTCGGGGGCGGAAACGACGGCGACTGCGACCCGCACGTCATGGACTGTCTGGCGGGGGACGGCGTGGGCGACAAGTCGGAGATCGACGCCCAGCACACAATGCTCGCGTACGAGTGCAATCCGGACGGAACGTCCAAGAAGATGGCCGAGCTGACCATGGTTCACATGAAGAAGTGATCCGGCCCGTTCGGGACGGAATCGCTTCTTCGGCTCCAAAGGGAGGGTAGCGGTATGAAAGACGGCCGAATGGGGGTCGTCCTGCTCGTGGCCCTGGCGCTGATCGCGGTCATGGCGGCGCCTGCTCCGGCGGCGACGGGCGACTCGGTCTTGAAGATCACGGGGACCACGTACACGAAGTGGCTCTGGGGGACGCATCGGTACGACGGGTCGGTCTACAGCTTCACGACCGTTCCGGGCGAAGGCTTCGGCGACAACGGCCAGGGCTCGGAGCTGGAGCTATTCGTCCAGGCCCGCGTCTCGAAGCAGGTCGAAGTGAGCGGCCGGATCCACAGCCGGTTCAATCAGAACGAGTGGACGAATTTTGGCGGCTTCGGCGGCCGGAATCCGGCGCTCGAGAATCCTCCGGCGGGGGACTGCGTGGGCGGCGACTGCGGCGAGAACGACCCACGATCGAACCAGTACATCAAGCTGCGCGGCATCCGGGTCATCTTCACGCCGGGCTATTCGTGGCTCAATTCGGCGACGATCGGCGCGAATGACTTCGGCATGTTCGATCCGGTGGTGATCGGGAAGGTTCGGTACATCGACCGCGACAACGCCTCGGGGCTCCTCTTCCAGGGCTCGGCCTTGGACCGGAAGCTCTCCTGGGACGCGACGCGCATCAGCCTGCCGCGGCTCTGGGCGGGCCCCAATTTCAGCACCGGCAACTTCACCGCCGACGACGCCGCGTACGGGCTCCAGTTCAAGATGGTCCCGTCGAGCCAGGCGGAGTTCGGCGCGATCTACGAATACGTGAACGACATCGAGGTGCAGGGCCTGGACAACAACCTCGACAACGGCACCGACGTCCGACCGCGGTTCCAGAACCAGGTGGTCGGCGGCAAGTTCGCGGCCCATCCGGATCCCAAGGTGGACGTCTCGGGCGCGGTCTACTCGTCGTACGCGAAGTCGGCCTCCGACCTCGCGCCGCCGTCGTTCGGCACGAACGGCTACTCGCCCGTGGTCGCGGGGCGGCACTTCGGTCAGCTCTACAAGGGCGACCTGTCACTCAACGATCCGCTCGACGTCGGGCTCTCGTTCCAGTTCGAGGGGTTCAGCATCTCCCCGGCGTACACCTCGATGATGGCGGCGCGTCGCGAGACCGACGTGCTCTTGACCGAGGGCTATGACGCCGCCTTCTCCTTCCCCGGCCCGGACAACGCGGCGTACGGCGTCTTCTCCGGCAATCCCACGCGGATCGGATACGGCGGATGGGACGGCACGTCGCACCAGGTCGCGACGCTCAACGTGGACAACGAGTTCACCGACTTCGACGAGCCGCGCGCGGAGACCGCGATCGGATGGAAGGGCCTCACGATCGCGCCGCAATTCGGCAAGGCGAACTTCGACCTTTCCGGTGAATTCACGTTCCTCGATTACAACACGAACTGGCAGGCGTGGGGCGACGACCACCGCGCGATCGACAACACCGACTATCCGGCTACCGAGCTGGACACGGGCGTCGGCCACAACTGGCGCTCGGCGTACGCGCCGTTCCAGGACAAGACGACCAAGATCGGCGTCGTGAACGCCAAGTACACGATCGAATCGGGCAAGGGGATCGACGTCTTCGCGAAGATGAAGATCATCAACGAGACGGACAAGCGGCTCAACGACGTGAAGTATCTTCCCTACGTGCCGGGCGACTGCCCGGGCGGCGGCGTGGATTGCAACGACGTCGCGAACAACTACTACGGATCGTTCTCGACCTCGGGCCTCTACTCGAACCCGCCGGTCATCACGGGCGCGAGCGGCAACGACGGATACCAGTGGAAGCCGTTCGACAGCATCTCCGATGACGACCGGGATCTGAAGTACCAGATGTTCAGCCTGGGCGCCGGTTACCAGCTGACCAACGACCTCTATGGATCGTTCACCGGCGAGTACTACCACGCGGATCTCCAGGATGGAAACACGGCCCTCCAGGGGTACAACCTCCACGAGATGGCGTCGGGGACGCACAAGAAGATGAAGCTGATCGGCCGGGGCAAGTACGTCATGGGCGGCGCCGAGCTGGGGCTGGAGTATCAGGCCAATTTCGGCACGTTCGAGCCCGACTTCGGGACCGGGTACGAGCCGGTGGTCGCCGACGCGGGGACCGCGGCCTCGCATCACGTGCCGGTCGGCTCGCTCGGATTCTTCGGGCGGTTCGGCGGGTGGAACAGCCTCGAGAAGCGCGTCTTCCAGGAGCAGCGGCTCAAGGCGTACATGAAGGTCCAGTTCTGACCTTCGCGAATCGTTCGGACCAGGGCCCGGCGGCTTCCGCCGCCGGGCCCCTCCGGTTTCGGGTAGACTCGGACGTCATGCGCCGCGCCGCGATCGTCCCGCTGCTCGCCCTCGCTTTCACGCTGGTCGCGGGACTCTCACCGCCGCGGGCCCACGCGGCGCCCGCCGCCATCTTCACGCTCGACGACCCGCGCGGCGACGACCACGGCGACGGCACGCTCGTCTATCCCCTTCGCGACGACCTCGCCCCGGGCGACCTCGACCTCCTGTCGCTGAGCGCCCGAGCCGAGAAGGACGGCACGACGTTCGAGGCGACGTTCGCGAGGCCCATCCGCGTTCCCGGCCGGGAGCCGATCGACGCGGGCGGCACCGCGCTCGACCGCGTGGCGCGATTCGGCTTCTACACGTTCAACCTCGATCTCTACGTCGACACCGACCGCGTGGCGGGGTCGGGAGCGCGCGCGATGCTTCCCGGGCGAAAGGCCGAGGTCGACTCGACGTGCGCCTGGGAGCGCGCGATCTGCGTGACGCCGCGTCCCTACGAGGCGCTCGAGGCCCTCGGCGACATGCGCTTCAAGGCCGCGAAGGATTCGCTCGAGGCGTCCGCGGCGCGCGTGGACTCCGAGGACTTGGCGGCGCTGCGGAAGAAGATCGACGCGGAGATCGATTCGACGGTCTTCTTTCCCACGCGAGTCCGGGTCGTCGGATCGAGGATCCGGTTCTTCGTGCCGAACGCGTTCCTGGGGGGACCGGCGCGCGACTCGTGGTGCTACGTGGCGGCCGTTTCGGGCGCGGACGTGGGGCGGCGCTTCGACCTCGGGTCGACCGTGCTCGGAAGCTCCGACTTCGCGCGCGGGCTCATGATCGTGCCCGTCGCGCCGGGACAATCCCACGAACGCTTCGGAGGCGGCCGAGAGAACGACGACCTGATGCCGCCGCTCGTGGACGTGCTGATCGCGCGCGACGCGCGCCAGGAGGACGCGCTCCGGGACTACGACCGCAGGGCGGGACGTCCCGTCCGGTTGCGCGGCGCCGTCCCGGCGGAGGCGGCCACGGCGCGGTAGGGGCTACCTTCCCGCGCCTCCCCCTTCGATCCTCCAGACCCCCGTGGCGTGTCCCGGAATCCGCACGAGGAGGCCTTCCGCGCGAACCGACGGCGTCCCCACGCCGCGGTCCGAGAAGAGCGGGCGGAACGAGCGCCCCTCGACCGCGAACGGGCCCGCCACGACCGGCCGGTCGCTCAGGTTGTGCGCGACGAGCACCCGCGCGTCGCCCGCCGCGCGGACGTACGCGAGGACCGGCGTCGGCGCGTCCCCCGTCAGGATCTCGAGGGTTCCCCGGCGGAGCGCCCTGGCGTCGTGCCGGAGCCGGATGAGCGCGATGTAGCGACGGAGCAGCGACTCGGGCTCCCGCTCCTCCGCCGCGACGTTGTCGCGTTCCCGCCCGGGCGCGAACGCGTTCCAGGGCGCGTGCGTCGAAAAGCCACCGTTCGATCCCCCGGTCCACGCCATCGGCGTCCGTTTCGCGCGGTCGTCGTCGCCGCCGGCGTTCTCCATGCCGATCTCCTCGCCGTAGTAGACGAACGGCGCCCCGGGAAGCGTGAGGAGGATCGCGCTCGCCGCGCCGAGCTGGTCGCGGCGGTTCATGAGCTGCGTCGCGACGCGCGTCATGTCGTGGTTCGTGAGGAACGGAGCGTCGATCACGCCCGCGGGGTAGAGGCGCGCGACGTCGCGCAGCACCCCGGCGATCCCCCGCGCGTCGCCGCTCTTCACGCCGTCCACGATCGCGGCGGCGAGCGGGAAGTCGAAGTTGCACGGCAGCTCGTCGCCCCCCGCGACCGAGTCGGTCGCGCCGAAGTAGTCGGCGATCGTCGCCGTGTCGGTCCAGTTCTCCCCGACCAGGATCGCGTCGGGTTTCACGCGCCGGACGCTCGCCGCGAACTCGCGCAGGAAGGCGTGCGTCTCGGGGGTGTCGGACTGGCCGGCCCCCGGCCCGTCCTCGACCAGATGGCGCGTCGCGTCGAGGCGGAACCCATCCACGCCGCGCCTGAGCCAGAGCGCCGCGACGCGCTCCATTTCGGCGCGCACCTCCCTGTCCCGGAAGTTCAGGTCGGGCATGCCGCCCCAAAAGAGGCCGTAGTAGTAGCCCCCCGCCGCCGGGTGCCACGACGAACCGGACGGATTCCACGGCTGACCCCATCCCGGATCCGTGCGGCTCCAGACGTACCAGTCGCGGTAAGGGGAGGCGGTATCGCCGGCCGCCGACCGGAACCACGGATGCTCGGCGCTCGTGTGGTTCAGGACGAGGTCGAGGATCACGCGGATCCCGCGACGATGCGCCTCGACGAGAAGCCGGTCGAAGTCGGCCTCGCTCCCGTAGTCGGGATTCACGTGCTCGTAGTCGGTCACGTCGTAGCCGTGATAGGAGGGGGAGGGGAAGATCGGCATCAGCCAGATCGCGTCGACGCCGAGGTCGCCCTTCGTCGCGGGGTTCGCGTCGTTCAGGTAGTCGAGCCGGGAGACGATGCCGCGGAAGTCGCCGACGCCGTCTCCGTCCGTGTCCTGGAACGACCGGACGAAGATCTGATAGAAGACGGCGCCCTTCGCCCAGTCCAGGTTCCACGGCGGGGCGGGAGCGGCGGCGGAAACGGGGGCCGCCGCCAACAGTAGCGCGAACAGCATGCCGTGCCGAAAGCGCATGACGGCGGTATTCTACTCCCGCGACCGTGATTTGGCACGGCCCCACCGCGGAGATTCCGCCCATGACCGAATTCGACGCCGCGCGACGCGCCGCCCTCATGGAGGAGCTGCTCGGCATCCTGACCGGGCGCCCGGTCGAGCTCCTCCCGTTCGAGGAGGTGAAGGAGGAGCTGCACCTTCGCCGGTTCGTCGACCGGGGGATCGAGGAGGTGCCGCTCGATCGCATCGTCGGCACCGTCGGCCGCGAGCACGACTTCACGCGCGCCTTTCTCCCCCGCCGCGAATCGCTCCGCGAGCGCTGGGGGCGCATGACGGCGCTGGCCGAGGGCCCGGAGGGATTCCCCCCGGTCGAGCTCTACCGGGTCGGCGGGGTCTACTTCGTGGTCGACGGGCACCACCGGGTCTCGGTCGCGCGCCGGATGGGGCTCGATCGAATCGAGGCGCGGGTGCGGGAATTCCTGGCCCCGGTGGCGCTCGCGCCCGACGAATCGATCGAGGAGGTCGTGCTGAAGGGCGGCCTGGCCGACTTCCTCGAGGCGACCGACCTCGAGGCGGAGGATCCCGGGGCGTATCGCGCGACCGACCTGGGCGCCCACGAGCGCCTGCTCGATCACGTGAAGACGCATCGGTACTACCTCGGGATCGAGCGCGGCCGCCCCGTCGAGTGGAGGGAGGCGGTCGCGTCGTGGCGCGACGGCGTCTACCGGCCGATGGTCGAAGCGATCCGCCGGAGCGGCATCCTGGAGGAGTTCCCCGGGCGGACCGAGACCGATCTCTACCTCTTCACCATGGACCACCTCCACTACCTCAGGCAGCAGTACGGCGGCGGCGTCACCGCGGAGGACGCGGTGCGCGACATCCGCGCCGAGCCCGGGCCGATCCGGCGGGCCGGGAGGTGGCTCCGCGGCCGTTCGCGGCGAAAGGGACCCGGCCCGGCGCCCCCGGGGTAGACCCAAAGTAGGCTTGTATCGCATCCGGCCGTGCGGGACGATGGAAGCCTACGGTGAAAGGAGGCCCCCATGCACCGTTCGACGACGGCGCCTCCGTCACGGCCCACCCCTGTCGCGACGGGCGCCATCACGGATCTCGATCGTCTCGCGCGGTATCGGAGAGCCGTGGACTACATCGCGGCCGCGCAGATCTACCTCAAGGCGAACCCGCTCCTCAACGAGCCGCTCCGTCCGGAGCACATCAAGGACCGGCTGCTCGGCCACTGGGGAACGGCGCCCGGCATCAATCTGATCTACGCCCACCTGAACCGGCTCATCCTCGAGACCGGCGCCAGCGTGCTCCTGGTCACCGGACCGGGTCACGGCGCCGCCGCCAACATGGCGAACCTCTGGCTCGAGGGGACGATCACCGAGTACTACCCCGACGTCACCCGCGACGCCGCGGGGCTCGCGGAGCTGACGCGCCGCTTCTCCTGGCCGTACGGGTTCCCGAGCCACCTGAATCCGGGGATTCCCGGCGTGATCCACGAGGGGGGCGAGCTGGGCTACGCGCTCTCCACCGCGTTCGGCGCCGCGCTCGACAATCCCGGCCTGATCGTCGCCTGTCTGGTCGGCGACGGCGAGTGGGAGACCGGCCCGACCGCGAATTCGTGGCATGGGACCAAGTTCCTGAATCCGGCTACCGACGGCGCCGTGCTCCCGATCCTCCTCCTCAATGGATTCAAGATCGCGAATCCGAGCATTCCCGGCACGATGAGCGAAGAGGAGCTGCGCGCCTACTTCGAGGGGTGCGGCTACGGACCGGTCTTCGTGGACGACGGCCCCGACGTGGACGCCGACCTCGGGGACGCGATCACGCGCGTTCACGGCGAGATTCGCGCGATCCAGCGCCAAGCCCTCGACGGGAAGCCTCCCGCGCGGCCGCGCTGGCCGCTCCTCGTCCTTCGCACGCCGAAGGGGCGCGGCTGTCCGAAGGAGATCGACGGGCACGAGGTGGAAGGGACGTTCCGCGCCCACCAGGTCCCGATCTCCGACCCGAAAACGAGCCCCGAGCACCGCGCGCTCCTCGAGCGTTGGCTCCGGTCCTACCGTCCGGAGGAGCTCTTCGACGCCGAGGGGAGGCCGATGCCCGATCTCCTCGAGGCGTGCCCACCGCGCGAGCGGCGGATGGCGATGAACCCCGCCGGATTCGGCGGCGACCGCCGCCAGCCGCTCGATCTGCCTCCGATCGAGGAGTTCGCGGTCACGGTCACCCCGGAGCGCCGTGGTGAACCGGCGGTCAGTAACATGAAGGCGCTGGGCGGCTACCTCTCCGAGGTCATCCGCCGGAACGCCGCCGCGCGGAACTTCCGGATCGTCTGCCCCGACGAGCTCGAGTCGAACCGCCTCGGCGCCGTCCTCGACGTGACGCGGCGCCAGTACGCGTGGCCCCTCCCCCACGGCACCGAGAAGACGGCGCGCGACGGCCGCGTGCTCGAGATGCTCTCGGAGCACATGTGCCAGGGATGGCTCGAGGGCTACCTGCTCACGGGGCGGCACGGCCTCTTCCCCTGCTACGAGGCGTTCGTGCCGATCGTGGACGGGATGATGAACCAGTACGCCAAGTTCCTGAAGGCGTCCCTCGAGGTGCCGTGGCGAAAGCCGGTCTCGTCGCTCAACTACCTCCTCACGTCGGAGTCGTGGCGGCAGGACCACAACGGCTTCTCGCACCAGGGGCCGGGCTTCATCAACAACCTGCTGACCAAGAAGGGCGAGACCTACCACATCTACCTGCCTCCGGACTGCAACACGCTCCTCGTCACGATGGACGAGTGCCTTCGCTCGACCGACCACATCAACATCGTCGTCTCGGGAAAACAGCCGATGCAACAGTGGCTGTCGCTCGAGGAGGCCCGGGAAGAGGTGCGCGTCGGGGCCAGCATCTGGCGGTGGGCCAGCGTCGAGGATGGCGAGGACCCGCAGGTCGTCCTCGCGGCGACGGGCGACAACCTGACGCTGGAGATCCTGGGCGCGGCGCAGCTCCTCCGCCAGGACGCGCCCGAGTGGCGGATCCGCGTCGTGAACGTGATGGACCTGGTCACGCTCGGCATTCCGCAGAAGTATCCGCACGGGCTGGACGAGGGGCGATTCCAGCGCCTCTTCCCACTCGACGCGCCGGTGATCTACAACTTCCATGGTTACACGGCCGCGATCAAGCAGCTCTGCTGGGAGCGGCCGCGGAACGAACGATTCGACATCAACGGATACCGCGAAGAGGGGTCGACGACGACCCCCTTCGACATGCACATCCGAAACCGGACGAGCCGCTACCACGTCGTGATCCAGACGGCGCAGAAGCTCGCGGCGAAGGAGCCTCGCGTGGCCGCGAAGGCGGAGCGGCTGATCCGGCACTACGAGCGCCTCATCGTGCGACACCGGACGTTCATCGAGCGGGAGGGAGTCGACCCGCCCGAGATCTCCGCGTGGCGGTGGCCCAACGGGGCGGCGGCGCGGAGGAACGACCCATGAGCATTCTCTGTCTCAACGCGGGCTCGAGCACGCTCAAGACCGCGCTCTTCGACGACCAAGCCGAGCGCGAGGTGGCGTCGCTCGTCCTCCCCTGGGCGGGCGGGCGGAACGGCATGCGCGAGGCGCTCGAGCGGGCGCTCCAATCCCTGGCGGCGAAGGCGCCGGACGCCGCGGCTTCGATCCGCGCGGTCGGCCACCGCGTGGTGCACGGCGGCGACCACTGGCGCGAGCCGGTCCGCATCGACGCGCACGTCCGGGCCGCGATCGCGCGATTCGAGGAGTTCGCGCCGCTCCACAATCCGTCGGCACTCCAGGCGATCGCCGCGGCGCAGCACCAGTTCCCCGACCTGCCGCACGTCGCCGCCTTCGACACGGCCTTCTTCGCGGACCTGCCGGAGTGCGCGGCGGTCTATCCGCTGCCATGGCAATGGCACGAGGGCTGGGGCGTCCGGCGGTACGGCTTCCACGGCCTGAGCCATGCGTACGCGTCGGCGCGCGCGGCCGAGCTCCTCCGCCGGGACGCCGCGGGGCTTCGGGTCGTCGTGCTCCATCTCGGGAACGGCTGCTCCGCGAGCGCCGTGCGCGACGGCAAGCCCGTCGCCACGTCGATGGGGTTCACGCCGCTCGAGGGCTTGATGATGGGGACGCGCTCGGGATCGATCGATCCGGGAATCCTGGTCTACGTGCAGCGGCGCCACGGCGTCGACGTCGAGACGCTCGACCGCGCGTTGAACCTCGAGTCCGGCTTGCTTGGCGTCTCCGGCGTATCGAGCGACGTGCGCGAGGTGGAGGCGGCGGCCGACAACGGGAACGAGCGGGCCCGCCTGGCGCTCCAGATCTACGTGGAGCGGGCGCGCGGCGTGGTCGGCGCGCTCGCGGTCGCTCTCGGTGGCGTGGACGCGTTGGTGTTCACGGCGGGCGTCGGCGAGCACGCGGCCGGCCTTCGCGCCTCGATCTGCGACGGGCTCGGATGCCTCGGGCTCAAGCTCGACGCGGCGCGGAACGCCTCGGCGGAGCCGGGCGCCGACGTCGACGTCGCCGCTGCCGATTCGCGGGGGCGCATCCTGGTCGTGAAGACGCGCGAGGCGCTGATGATCGCGCGCGCGACGCGCCGCGTGGCGGCCGCGGAGCCGGCGGCCAGGACGTGACGGAGGGAGCCCCGCCCACCAAGCTCTGTCCCAAGATCATCCTCGAGGGCACGCGCCTCACTCTGAAGACCGAGATCGCGTTCGCGTTGAACGAACATCCGCGGATCGTGGGGCCGCGGAAATATCGGTACCATTCGCCGCTCGTTTCCGCGGAGTGGTGTGCGTTCACGCCGTTTCCCTGGGGACGCGGGCTCGTGAACTTCGCCCCGGACGAGGCGGAGCGCGCCATGGAGACGTACCGCACCTGGGCGCACCTCTTCGAGCTCCTCCCCCACTACTCCTGGATCGTGGACCGCTTCCACCTCTCGACGCGCGCGTACCAGATCCAGGCGAACCACACCGACTACGACTTCCGCTGGCTGGAAGAGCGGCTGCGGCCCCTGGGGTTCCACCTGGTGTTGTGCGTGCGCGATCCGGGGTCGTTCGAGGGGGCGCGCCAGGAGCGGTTGCGGGTATCCGGAAACCCGAAGCAGTACGACGACCTCGAGCCCTTCCGGAGGGAGCAGGCGCTCTTCGCAAGGCTCGCGGCCGAGTCGATCCTTCCGCTACTGACGCTCGACGTTACGGACGGCGACGTGAACGCGGCGGTCGAGCGCATCGCGGACTGGATGGAGAAGACCGGCGGGCTGTGGGGACGGGCCAAGGGAGACTGAGCCATCGAGGCGGCGCGGCTGACCGGGGAGTCCGGCCATGTCGCCCCGAGCGAGGGAGGATCGATGAGAGTCCCTGCGTTACTCGCGCTGATCACCATGACGGTGGCATCCGTCGCAGAGGCCCGAGCGATCCAGCCCTCCCGCCGAGAGATCCGGGCATCCGTTTCGGGGGGATTCGTTTCCTTCTCGGGGAGGGCAGCCCGGTTGATGGAGAACGGACCGACGGTCGGAGGCGACGTCGGCATCGCGCTCGCGCCGAGCATCACGGCAGGAATGAGGGTCGATGTCGGGTTCCCCGCGTCCAAGATCGATGCCATCGGCCCCTCGAGAATCCCGACCGGCACCAACCACTGGAGGTGGTACTCGGCCGGGCTCTTCGGCGAGTACACCCTTCGGCAATCCAGCCTCTCTCCGGTCGTCGGGGGCCGGGTCGGCGTCGATGGCATGCAGATCTCCTACGTGCAGAACGTCGATGGGTCGAGTGGAGTGGGAGATTATGGGGTGGGCTACGGAATGTACTTGGGACTGCGCTATCGGCCGAGCCAACGACTCGGTGGTGTGCTCAACGTAGGCGCTGAGCGTTCCCCCGGTACGTCGACCGGGTGGCTTTACCCCGCGCGGTTGGGGTTGGCGGTGTTCCTGTGAAGAGGACCCCGGCTACCGGCTAGGCCGGCCTTGTCCCTGCCCCGGCCGCGGGGCATAATTCCCGCCACATTCGACCCCTCGCCGCCAAGGAGATCCATGGGATACGTCGATTCGCAGCTGCTCCCCGGCGAGGCGGTGCTCCATCGGTCCAAGCTCCACTGGCGGATCTTTCTCTTCCCCGGCGTCTTCGCCGTGCTGTTCGTGATCGCCGCGCTCGCGGCCTTCTTGGCCAAGCTCTGGGCGCTCGGGCTCCTCTCGCTGCTCGCCGCCGCCCCGTTCGTCATCGTGCCGTTCGCGAAGCGGGCCAGCTCCGAGTTCGTGGTCACCAACAAGCGGCTCGTCGTGAAGATGGGCGTCGTGAGCACGAGGACTCTGGAGTTGCTCCTCTCGAAGGTCGAGGCGATCGCGGTCGACCAGGGGCTCCTCGGGAAGTTGCTCGGATACGGCGACATCACCGTGACCGGCAGCGGCGGCACTCGTGAGATGTTCCCGGCGATCGAGGCCCCCCTCGAGCTTCGACGCGCCGTTCAGGCGGCTTCGACGGCGGCGACATGATCTCCGACTCCCGCTCCGGAGCGTCGCTCCTGGCCTGGGCGCTTCGGAGCGCGCGGCAGCACACGCTGGCCCTCGTCCGTGACGTCGACGCCGGCGATGGCGTCCGCCAGGCCACCGCCGGCGAGCGTCATCCCGTCTGGATCCTCGGCCACCTGCTTCTCGGGGACGTCTACCTCCTCTCTCTGCTCCAGACGGCGCCTCTGCCTCCAGACTTTCACGCTCTTCTGAGCGCCTATGGACCGGGCGCGGCTCCCACGGACACCGCCGGGGCCTACGCGCCGATGCCACGACTCGTCGACCGCCTCACGCGCACCGGCGAGCTTCGCTTCCGCGCGGTCCAGGACGCGAGCCCGGAGGAGCTTTCGCGGGCCACGCCGGACGATGTCCTCGTTCAGACCCAGCCCACCCTCGCGCACCACCTCCAGGCGCTCGTCTTTCACGAGGGGTACCACGGCGGCCAGCTCGCGGCCTGGCGGAGGAACCACGGCCTGGCACCGGTTCCATGGGTCTTCGCGCCCGGGGCGTCCGGTGAGGCGTAGGAGCGCGGGGCCGGCCTTGTGGAAATGACCGCGGGACCTGAGGCCATGGATCGGAGTCCTGAGAGCTGGTCCCGGGGCGCCCGGCGCCTCGGGATCGTCAGTGCCACGGGCATCCTTGCCATTGGGGTCGCCTACGTCGCGGTCATCGCGCTGTGGCTGATCCTCGAGGCCACGCCCCGCGAGCCCATACCGGACCCCTATCTGGCCGTGATGGAGGTCCTCACGATGGCGTCCGCATTGGCGCTTCTGGGGCAGGTCATCGCGATCCGGTGTTTCGCCGGCGCCGCGGGCCGCGTGGCGGCGCTAGCCGCGCTCACGGTCGGCAGCCTTGCCGCGGGCCTCACCATGACGGTCCACTTCGCCCAGCTGACGGCCATACGGCAGCTATGGCGCCTCGGGCGCCTCGCCGATTATCGATTGATCTGGCCCTCTCCCCTGTTCGCCGCAGAGTACTTCGCGTGGGACATCCTCGTGGGTCTCACGATGGTGTGTGCCGGCTTCGCGATCGCCGAAAGTCCTGGCGCGGGGCGCGCGCGTCGAGTCCTTCTGATCGGCGGATTCCTGTGCCTTGCCGGCGCTTCGGGCCCGGTCTCAGGGAAGATGTCTCTGCAGAACATCGCCGTGTTCGGCTACGCCGTCGCGCTTCCGATCGCCGGCGCCCTCACCGCCAGCGTGTTTCGGGCAGCCGTACCTTCCGCGCGGCCTTCCGCCAACGACGCCCGAGGACTATGCTGACGCTTGACTGGGCATCGCCCGATCCAGGAGAGGCATGGTGAACGAACCCGAAAACCCGATCATGCGGATGTTGAGTGCGTACGGGGCCGCGATCCTGGCCAAAGACGTGGACGCGTTCGTCGCCTTGTACGACAAGGACACCCGGGTGTTCGACATGTGGAACGAATGGTCCTACGACGGCGTCGAAGCGTGGCGCGAGATGGCGACGGCTTGGTTCCACACGCTGGGCGACGAGCGGGTCGCCGTGGACGTGGATGACGTGCGATCGATCGTGGGGCACGACGTCGCGGCCGCCCACGCGTTCGTGACCTACAAGGGGCTATCCGCCGACGGCAAGACGCTGCGCGCCGTGCGCAATCGGCTGACCTGGACGCTCCGACGGAGCGGCGGCACATGGAAGATCGTGCACGAGCACACCTCGGCGCCGGTCGATTTCGAGACGTCGAAGCTCATCTTCCCCCACTGACGAAGAGACGATGCCGTCCCGAAGAGCGCCCGCGGCGCCGGTCGAATCCGGCCGAATCGGCCCCGATGATCCCCAATATCTCGCGGTGGTCGAGAGGCGCTTCAACAAGCGATTCCGCGCGAACCCGGATTACGTCCGACGGGCCCGTTCGACCGACGAGGCGATCCCGGCGGTACAGGAAGCGGTGAGCGAAGGACGGCGCCTCGTCGTGACGAGCGGCGGGCACTGCCTCGAGGGATTCGTATCGGATCCCGACGTGCGCGTGATCCTCGACGTCTCGCCGATGAAGGGCATCTACTTCGACGCGGCGATGCGCGCCGTGGCCGTCGAGCCCGGCGCCACGGTGGGCGAGACGTTCCGCGCTCTGTTCGAGACGTGGGGCGTCGTCGTCCCGCTCGGCGAGTATCCGGAGATCGGCATGGGCGGGCACGTGGCCGGCGGCGCCTTCGGCTTCCTCTGCCGCCAGCTCGGCCTCGCGGCGGATTACCTGTACGCCGTCGAAGTGGTCACCGTGGACAAGGGGGGACGGGCGGGCCGCGTGGTGGCGACCCGGGAGACGTCGGATCCGAATCGCGACCTCTGGTGGGCGCACACGGGGGCGGGCGGCGGCAACTTCGGCGTCGTCACCCGATACTGGTTCCGGTCGCCGGACGCCTCCGGCGACGATCCCGCCGGGCTCCTGCCCCGCGCGCCGGAGTCGATCACCACCTTCAAGGCGGAATGGGACTGGAGCGACATCGACCAAGCGTCCTTCCTGCGCCTCCTCCAGAACCACGGGGCCTGGTGCGAGCGGAACGCGGGCGCGGAATCTCCGTACGCATCGCTCTGGACTCTCCTCGCCATCCATCGGAAGCAGCTCGGGACGATCGTCCTCCGAGGCGTGAGCACGGCCGGCGCCGTGGCCGAGCGCCACATGGACGATCATCTCGCGGCGCTGAGCGAAGGGGCCGGCGCGCCGAAGGCCCGGGAGTCGGCGCGGATGTCGTGGCTCGATTTCGCCCTGAACCCATTCCCCGATCTGTTCGGCATGCCGCCGGGCGGGGTGAGCGCCAAGGTGAAGGACGCGCTCCTCAAGAAGCGGCTCACCGATCGCCAGATCGGCGTGGCGTACGATTATCTGACCCGCTCGGACCACGACGTCATGGGCGGGATGCTGGGACTCGCGACCTACGGCGGGAGGGTCAACGTGGTACCGCCAGACGCAACCGCGTCCGCCCAACGCGGCTCGATCCTCGACATGGCGTGCAACACCGGCTGGCTCGACCCGCGCGAGGAACCGAAGAACCTCGCATGGGTCCGGGCGTTCTACCGGGATCTGTTCGCGGAGAGCGGCGGCGTCCCGGTGCCGGGCGACGCGTACGACGGGGCGTTCATCAATCATCCCGACACCGACCTCGCGGATCCGGACCTGAATACGTCGGGCGTGCCCTGGCACGCGCTCTATTACAGGGAGAACTATCCGCGCCTCCAGCGGGTCAAGGCCCGCTGGGATCCTGGAGACGTGTTCCGGCATCCCTTGTCCATCGGGGTGCGATGACCCGGGGCCCTAACCCACGGAGCACCGATGGCCACCAGCAAGAAAGGCAAGATCTGTTACCTCGAGATGCCGGCCAAGGACGTCGGGGAGTCGGCCGCCTTCTACTCCCGGGTCTTCGGCTGGCGGATCCGCAAGCGAGGCGACGGCGCGACGGCCTTCGACGACACGACCGGTGAAGTGAGCGGGGCCTGGGTGACGGGCCGGTCCGCGTGGGCGGAGCCGGGCCTCCTCTTCTACATCATGGTGGACGACATCGGGGCCGCGATCCGCGACGTGACGGCACAGGGCGGCGTCATCGTCCAGCCGCTGGGTGTCGATGCCCCGGAGATCACCGCCCGCTTTCGGGATCCGGGCGGGAACATCATCGGCCTCTACCAGGAGCCGGCCAGGCGCTGAATCCCATGAACGTCCTCCAGGCCATCGGGAACACCTCCATCGTCCGTCTTCGCAAGGTCGTTCCACCCGACTCCGCGAACGTCTTCGTCAAGCTAGAGTGGGAAAATCCCACCGGCAGCATGAAGGACCGGATGGCGGAGGCGGTGATCTCGCGGGCGGAGGAGGCCGGCCGGTTGAAGCCCGGCGGCACGGTCGTCGAGTACACGGGCGGCAGTACGGGAACGTCGCTCGCCCTGGTCTGCGCCGCCAAGGGCTATCGGATTCGGATCGCCACCTCCGACGCGTTCAGCCAGGAGAAGCGGGACCACATGGCGGCCCTGGGAGCGGAGCTGATCCTGGTTCCGAGCGAAGGGGGCCTCACGACCAAGAAGCTGATCCTGGACATGATCGAGGCGGCCCGCGAGCTGAGCCGAAAGCCCGGCGCCTATTGGACCGACCAGCTCAACAACCGGGACACGATCACGGGCTATCACGCGCTCGGCGAGGAGATCTGGAGCCAGACGAGGGGGGAGATCGACGCCTTCGTCCATAGCGTGGGCACGGCGGCCTCGTTGCGCGGCGTCGCCACGGTGTTGAAGCGATACAAGCCGAGCGTCGAGATCGTCGCCGTCGAGCCCGCGGAATCCCCGGTGCTCTCGGGAGGTCCGCCGGGACCCCACGCGATCGAAGGCATCGGAATCGGCTTCGCATCCCCGCTCTGGGAGCCGTCCCTCGCGGATGCCATCCTGCCGGTCCGGACCGAGGGCGCGAAGGAGATGGCGAGGCGCCTCGCGCGCGAGGAGGCGCTCTTCGCGGGGACCTCCTCCGGGGCGAACGTCGTCGCCGCGATTCAGGTGGCGAAGCGACTGGGACCTGGCGCCACGGTCGTCACGCTGATGGTCGACTCGGGGCTCAAGTACCTGAGCACCGACGTCTATCGGAGCGACCCGTGATCCCCCGCTTCGATCGGGCGGAGGAGGAGCGCGTGCTCGAGGCGGCGTCGGCGGCGGGCCCATGACGGATCGGGAGGCGGTCTTGGAGACGGAGCGGTTGTGGCTCGAGCCCCTTCGCGCCTCTCACGCGGCCGAGATGTTCGATCTCCTCTCGGACGACCTTCTGTACCGATACGTGCCCCGCGACCCTCCACCCTCGCTCTCGGCCCTCGCGTCACGATTTCGCCGCCTCGAGACGCGGACCTCCTCCGACGGCGAGGAGAGCTGGCTCAACTGGATCGCGCGCGGGAAGGCCAGCCGCGAGTGCGTCGGGCGGGTCGAGGTGACGATCCGCAGGGACGCGTCGGCGTACCTGGCGTACGAGATCGCGGTGGCGTCCTGGGGAAAGGGGCTCGCGACCGAGGCCTGCCGCCGCGTCATCCAGGCGCTCCTCTCCGACTACGGCGTGACGAAGATCGTCGCGGAGGTCGACACGCGGAACGTCGCCTCGATCCGGCTCCTCGAGCGCCTCGGCTTCCGGCGGGGCGCCCTGCGGGAGCACGCCGACTTCTTCAAGGGATCGAACAGCGACGAATACACCTACACGCTCGCGAGAGAGAGCGGCGCCGGGGCCTGACGGCTTGCCCGGGCCCGGGACCCGGGGCATAATCGAACGCCACCGGTCCCTGGGAGGTGTGCCCTGGCCATTACCCGCATCAACCAATTCGAAGCGAAGCCTTCGATGGAGGAGAAGTTGTATTCGTTCCTGAACTCCGTGATCTCGATCATCGAGGACTGTCCGGGCTGCATCTCGTGCAAGCTCCTGCGCGGCATCGAGAACCCCGCGTCCCTCGCCATCATCGAAGAGTGGGAGAGCGTGGAGGCGCACCGGGCGGCGGCGAGCGCGATTCCGCCGGCCAAGATGGCCGAGGCCGTCGCGTTGTTCGCCAGGCCCCCGGTGGGCGTCTATTACCGGGACTGAGGTCGCATGGCCGTTCGGATCGTTCGGTTGGGTACGGCGAGGGCACGAGACGAGGGGCTCCGAATCGGGACGGTGCGGCGCCCACCGCGCGGCGTCCCGAAGTCGGAGTTCGCGTCGGGCAATTGGTACGACGTCTGGCTCCCGAACCTCTCCCCCGCCGCGGACACGGTCAAGCTGGGGCTGGCCAGTGAATCGCCGCGCCAGTGGGCCGCGTTCGTCAGGCGCTTCCGCGCCGAGATGGCGCGCCCGGAGCCGAGCCGCGTCCTCGACCTCCTGGCCGCCCTCTCGCACGGGACGAACTTCTCGGTCGGCTGCTACTGCGAGGACGAGTCGCGCTGCCATCGGTCCGTTCTGCGACAGCTGCTGCTCGATCGAGGGGCGAAGCTCCACGAGGGCCGCTGACGTGAGTCCTCGAGGCTCCATCGTCGAGCTGATCCGGAAGGCGCCGGTCCTCGGCACGCTCTTCGTTCTCTCGTTCGTGAACTGGCTCGTGTGGGCCGCCTTCTCCGACCATCTGGGCGGCGACGCGCTCGGGACGTTGCCCTCGGAGGTCGGGTTCGTCGTGACCAGCCACGGCGGCTATCGAGCCGTCTCCGAGCGCGACTGGATGTTCAGCCTGTTCTACAGCGGGGCCACGCTCCTGCTCACGCCCCCGATCTGGATCGCGGTCGTGGCGCGCACGTTCGCCGGGACGGTGAGGCGGGCGAGATCGTACGTTCGCCTTCCGCTCCTCGGATTCGCGATCGTCTGGTGCGTCGGGTGGTATTGGTTCATCGGCGGCGCGATGGTGCACTCGCTCTCCGATTGGAAGAAGCTCGAGCCGCCCCGCGTGACCGTCCCGGAGGATCGCCGGAACGTCGCCCGATAGCGCCTGGGGCCGTCGTGGGGCTGGTCAAGCGGTGGCGCGCGTCGTAGGCTCTTCGTCTCGCGAGACCGGAGGAGGAGCGCGATGGGCAAGCTGAGGTTCAACATCACCATGACCCTCGACGGCTATGTCGCGGGGCCCCGCCAGAGCGTGGAGAACCCGCTCGGCGAAGGCGGCGACCGGATCCACGAATGGGTCTATCGGCTGAAGAGCTTCCGGGAGATGCACGGCGACGCGGCGGGAGGCGAGACCGGGACGAACGACGACGTCCTTCGCTCGATGTTCCAGAACTTGGGCGCGACCATCATGGGGCGGAACATGTTCGGCGGAGGACCCGGCCCCTGGAAGAAGGAGGCGTGGAACGGCTGGTGGGGGGACGACCCTCCTTATCACACGCCGGTGTTCGTGCTCACGCATCACGCGCGCGACCCGTTGGCGATGAAGGGAGGCACGACCTTCCACTTCGTCACCGACGGGATCGAATCGGCGCTGGCGCAGGCGAAGGAGGCGGCGCGAGGCAAGGACGTGATGCTCGGCGGCGGGGCCCACGCCGCCCGTCAGTATCTCGCGGCGGGACTGATCGACGAGATGGATCTCCATCTCGTCCCCGTCCTCCTCGGCGGCGGGGAACGCCTCTTCGACGGCCTTCGAGGCTCCGACGTGAAGCTCGCTCTCGTCGAGACGATCACGGCGCCCGACGTCACGCATCTCAAGTACCGGGTCCAGGGAGGGAGCCATGCCGATTGAGTACCACATCGACCATTCGCGGCGATTGGTCGTCGCGCGAGGGCGCGGCACGGTGACCAGCCCGGACATCTTCGGGTACCAGCGCGAGGTGTGGTCCCGAGCCGACGTCGTCGGCTACGACGAGTTGGTGGACATGTCCGACGTGGCCGAAATCGTCGCCGGCAACCCCGTGGGCGACAATCTTCGGGCTCTGGCGGCCGAGTCCGCCTCGACGGACCCCGAGGGGATCCCGACGAAATTCGCGATCGTCGCCGGCGAGGAGCTGGCCTTCGGCCTGGGACGCATGTACCAGGCGTATCGCGCGCTCGACCCGCGGAGCACGAAGCGGATCGAGGTGTTCCGCACCCTGCCCGAGGCGCTCGCGTTCCTCGGGGTCGAGAGCCTCTCCTGACCTCGCCGAACCACGCGGTGATGGTTCTCTGGGAGGTCTGGCTCGTCAGCTGGCTCCTCGCGGCGATCTGGTCGTCCCGGACCGTCATCCATCAGCCAGTGGCCGAGCGCCTCCTCCACACCACGATCATCGCGGCCGGGACGATCCTGCTCTTCGCCAGCCCGAGGGCCCTCGGCCCCCTGCTCGAGCCGCTCTTCCCCGAGCCCGTATGGCTCGGCTGGGCCGCCGTGGCGCTGGCGTTCCTCGGCTTCGCCTACTCATGGTGGGCGCGGCTCCACCTGGGCCGCCTCTGGAGCGGCACGGTGACGTTGAAGCAGGATCACGCGATCGTCCGATCGGGCCCCTACGCCATCACCCGGCACCCGATCTACACCGGGCTCCTCGCGGCCCTCATCGGAACGGCGGTGATCCGGGACGCGGGAGCCGCCCTCCTCGGCCTCCTGGTCCTGCTCGTCGGCCTCGTCATCAAGCTGCGCCAGGAAGAGCGCCTGTTGATCGCGCACTTCGGCCCCGCCTACCGGGACTACCAGGCGCAGGTGCGGGCGCTCGTCCCAGGGGTTTGGTGATCCCAGCGCGCGACCACGCATGATCCCGGCCGGGGAGGCGCTCGAACGACTGCGCGAGGGGAACCGCCGGTTCGTCTCGGGTGAACGGAGCCTCGACGTGCTGGCGAACCGCGCGCGCCCCGAGGCGTTCGTGGACGGACAGGAGCCGTTCGCGGTCGTCCTCGGATGCTCCGACTCGCGCGTGCCGGTGGAGATGGTGTTCGACCAGGGCCTCGGCGACCTCTTCGTGATCCGCGTCGCCGGGAACATCGTCGCGCCCTCGCAGATCGGGAGCGTCGAGTTCGCCGCGGAGAAGTTCCAGACGCGCCTCGTGGTGGTCCTGGGCCATACGCGATGCGGCGCGATCCAGGCGACGCTGGAGGAGCTTCAGCGCCCGAACGAGAATCAGTCGCGGAATCTCCGGTCGATCGTGAATCGCGTGCGGCCGGCGGTGGAGGGGCTGCTCGCGACCGAGTTGCGCCGGGATCACCCCGCCCTGGCGCGGGAGGCGGTGCGCGCCAACGTCCGCGTCGGCGTCAGAGACCTCCGGCACGGTTCGCCGATTCTCGAACGCCTCGTCCAGGACGAAGGGCTCTTGGTGGTGGGCGCGGAGTACTCGCTCGAGACGGGGGCCGTGGAGTTCTTCGAGGGGATCCCCGAGCGCTGATCGCCCCGGCGTCAGATCTTCCCCGGCCAATCGGCGCCGCGGCGCGAGAACCAGGCGCGCAGCGCCTCCACGAGATCGGGCGGAAGCGGTCCCGCCTCGACCGCCGACGCCGCGGCCCTGAGGTGCGCGACCGATCGCGAGCCGACGATGGCCGCGCTGACGCCGGGCTGGAACGCGGCGAACCGGATCGCGACGTCGAGCGGCGGCAGGCCGCGCCGATCCACGTCGAGCGCCGCCCACCGCTCGCGGTAGCCGCGCGCCGCCTCGTCGTCCGCGGGGGGCGCCCCGTCCCGCCACGGGGCGTTCGCGAGCGGGCGCTTCGCGATGACGCCCATGCCTCGCGCCGCGGCCCGCTCCAAGACTCCGTCACGGAGCGAGGCCTGGTCGAGCAGGCTCACGGAGCATTGGACCGAGCCGAACGCTCCCGACGCGACGGCCCACGCGAGCGCCTCCCCCTCGCCGGAGTAGGCGGCCACGCGGATCTTGCCCGCGTCCCGCGCCGCGACGAGGGCGCCCACCACGTCGCCCCGACGCAGCGTCTCGATCGGGCAGGAGTGGAGGTGCGCCACGTCGATCACGTCGGTCCGCATGACGCGGAGCGCGAGGTCGATTCCGGCCCCAATGCACGGTCCGGTCCAGTCCTCGAACCCGGGCACGCCGTAGCCAACCTTGGTCGAGAGGACGATCTCGCGCCGGCGGGCGGCCAGATGGCGGCCGATCCGCTCCTCGGAGAGTCCGTACGATCGAGCGGTGTCGACCAGCGTGACGCCGAGGTCGAGGACGCCGTGGAGGAGGCGCCCGGCCGCGTCGTCGTCGAGCGCGGGATCGCCCGCGACGGCGGCTCCGTAGCCGAGCGCGGAGACGCGGAGGCCGCTCCCGCCGAACGGTCGGAGCGGGATCACGCGGGCCGCGCTCGCCCGCTCAGCTCGGCGAGTCGCCGGAGCCGGGCCGCGCACTCCGGCGTCAGCGCCCCAGGCGGCACGCGGAACGCCCAGTTCCCCTCGGCGCGCGCCGGGAGATTCATCCGCGCCTCGCTTCCCAGCTCGAGCGGATCCTGGACCGGGACGATCGCGCGCTCGGCGGCCGAGACGTAGAGCGCCCGGATCATCGCCCACGCGACGTCGCGCGCCGCGCCCCCGACGTAGTCGAGCACCGCCTCCCGCGCCGCGGCGCCGCGCCCCGCGAACCATCCGAGCGCCGTGTCGTTGTCGTGGGTTCCCGTGTAGGCGACGCAGCGCTCGGGATAGCGATGCGGCGCGTGCTGGCTGTCCCACGAGTCGAATCCGAACTGGAGGACGCGCATGCCGGGAAGCCCCGTGTCGCGGAGCAGCTCCGGCACGTCGGGCGTCACCTCACCCAGGTCCTCCGCGACGAGCGGAAGATCGCCGAGCGCGGCGCGGAGCGCGTCGAAGAGCCGCATCCGCGGACCCGGAACCCAGTGCCCGCGTTCGGCCGTCTCGTCGCCCGCGGGGATCGACCAGTAGGAGGCGAAGCCGCGGAAGTGGTCGATGCGGAGCAGGTCGCACCTCGCCCCCTCGGCGCGAACGCGCCGGATCCACCACGCGAATCCGTCCGCCTCCATCCGGTCCCAGCGGTAGAGCGGGTTCCCCCAAAGCTGGCCGGTCTCGCTGAAGTAGTCGGGCGGAACGCCGGCCACGGCGATCGGGCGGAGGTCGTCGTCGAGCTGGAAGAGGCTCGGATCCACCCAGACGTCGGCGCTGTCGAGCGCCACGTAGATCGGCGCGTCGCCGAGGATCCGGATGCCGCGCCGCGCCGCCTCCCCGCGCACCCGGCTCCACTGGCGCGCGAAGAGGAACTGCACGTAGACGTGGAACTCGATCTCTTCGGCGAGATCCTTCGCCGCGCGCGCGAGGGCTGAGGGCTCCCGCCGTTTGAGATCGGGCGGCCAGTCGTGCCATGCCGCGCTCCCGTGGCGCTCCTTGAGCGCCGCGAAGAGCGCCCAGTCCGCGAGCCAGCCGGCCCGCTCGGGCGCGGCGCGAAAGGCGTCGAGCGCCGCGCGGGCTCCGGAGCCGCCTCCGCTCGCGCGGAACTCCTCGAACGATCGACGCAGGATCCGCCCCTTCCAATCGATCGCGGCGTCGAACGCCACGCGCCCGCCGGAGGCGGCCGGCGCGCCGTCGAGCGACGCGGCGGGAAGGAGCCCCTCCGCGACGAGCAGGTCGGGGGCGATCAGGAGCGGATTCCCGGCGAACGCGGACAGCCCCACGTACGGGGAGTTCCCGTAGCCCGTCGGCCCGAGCGGGAGGACCTGCCAGACGCTCTGGCCGGCCGCCGCGGCCCAATCCAGGAAGCGATCGGCCTCCGGGCCGAGGTCGCCGATTCCGTACGGACCGGGGAGCGACGTCGGGTGCAGAATGATGCCGGCCGAGCGGGCGGTCACCGGCACCGCCCGCTCGCGACAAGAAAACGCTTCGCCCGGGGCATACGCTTAGTTTACAAGCAATGGGTGCACGGTGACCACGATGCCTCTCGATGCAGAACGAGGGGCGGGGGGATGATTCGTTGACCCCGTTCCCTCCCCTTCCGTCCCCGCTCGGCCGCCTGGCCGAGCTGGCCCAGAACATCTGGTGGAGCTGGAACGCCGACGCCCGCGAGCTCTTCCGGCGCCTCGACGCGGCCCTCTGGCGCGAGACGCGGCACAATCCGGTCCGCCTGCTCCAGGAGATCTCCCCCGAGCGCCTCGAGGAGGCGGCGCACGACCGCGAGCTGCTCCGCCTCTACGAGACCGTGATCGCCGCCTTCGACCGCGCGCTCATGGGACGGGAGAGCTGGTGTTCTCTCGCGCATCCCGATCTCGCCTCGGGGCTCGTCGGCTTCTTCTCCGCGGAGTACGGGCTTCACAACTCGCTCCCGCTCTACGCGGGCGGGCTCGGCGTGCTGGCGGGCGACATCGCGAAGGAGGCGAGCGACCTCGGCATCCCGATGGTCGGGATCGGGTTCATGTACCCGCAGGGATACTTCCGCCAGCGCGTGAACGCCGAGGGGCGCCAGGAAGAGGTGTACGAGCAGATCGACCGCGCCCGCGTGCCGGTCGAGCGCGTCATGGCCAACGACGGTGGATTGCTCTCGGTGCCGCTCGCGTTCCCCGACCGCGTCGTGCACGTCGCCGCCTGGCGGGTTCGCATCGGCTGCACCACGATCTACCTCCTCGACACCGACATCGACGAGAATGCGCCCTGGGACCGCCAGCTGACGGGGCGTCTCTACGGCGGCGACCAGAACGTCCGCATTCTCCAGGAGATCGTCCTGGGGATCGGCGGCGTCCGGCTCCTGCGCGCCCTCGAGCTGGGCCCGACGGTCTGGCACGGGAACGAGGGACACACGGCGTTCATGATGCTCGAGCGGGCGCGGGAGCACCTCGAGGCCGGGCTCGGATTCGACGAGGCGGTGGAGATCGTGCGCGCGAACACGATCTTCACCACCCACACGCCGGTGTCCGCGGGGCACGACGCGTTCCCCTTCTCGGTCGTCGAGTCGCAGCTGTCGCACATCGACGGATTCGGCCGCTGGCTCGACGCGGAGCGCGCGCGCCTCCTCGGGCTCGCGTCGCACGACGCCGGCGGGGGCGCCGCGTTCAACATGACGGTCCTCGCCATGCGGCTCTCGGGGCGCGTGAACGCGGTGAGCCGCCGCCACGGCGAGGTCTCGCGCGCGATGTGGGCGCCGCTCTGGCCCGGCATCCCGGCGGACCGGATCCCGATCCGCGCGATCACGAACGGCGTGCACGTTCCGACGTGGATCGGACCGATGGCCGACCGGATGCACCGCTCGCGCCTCGGCGAGACTTGGATGGAACACCACGACGATCCCGCGCTCTGGACCCGGGCCGACGCGATCCCCGACGAGATCCTCTGGCAGATGCGGCGCGACCAGAAGGCGGGGCTTTTCCAGTACCTCCGCGATCGGACGCGCGGCCGCTGGTCCGAGGACCGGATCGATCCCGGGCAGACGGTCGCGTTCGGCTCGCTCTTCGATCGGGAGGCGTTCACGATCGCCTTCGCGCGGCGCTTCGCGACCTACAAGCGCGCCGACCTCATCCTGCGCGATCCGGAGCGCTTGAGGCGGATCGTCACCAACCCCCGGCGGCCGGTGCAGATCGTCTTCGCCGGTAAGGCGCACCCGGCGGACGAGCACGGCAAGCAGCTCCTGCAGTCGGTCTACCACGCCGCGCGCGATCCGGCGTTCGCGGGGCGGATCGCCGTACTCGAGGACTACGACATGCACGCGGCCCACTGGCTCGTCGAGGGAGTCGACCTCTGGCTCAACAACCCGCGCGCGCCGCTGGAGGCGAGCGGCACGAGCGGCATGAAGGCCGGAGTGAACGGCGTCCCCAGCCTCAGCATCCTCGACGGATGGTGGGTGGAGGGCTTCGACGGCGGGAACGGCTGGGCGTTCGGCGACCCGGCCGGGACCGAGCCCGCTCCCGCGGGGGACCCGGCCGCGGACGCGCGGGACGCCGAGGCGCTCTACCACGCGCTCGAGACGGTCGTCGTGCCGCTCTTCTACCAGCGGACCGCCGACGGGATTCCGCGCGCGTGGCTCCGCGTCGTGCGCCACGCCATCCAGACCATCACGCCGGCCTTCTCGGCGCGACGCATGATGAAGGAGTACGTCGCGCAGATGTACGTTCCGGCGCTCCGAGCCGTGGCCGGAGAGGTCTCGGGACCCCGGACCGCCTGACCGCCGCGGCGGCCCCCGCGGCCCCCGTTTTGGGGTAGAGTTTCCCCCTCATGCCGTTCCACGTCGAAGCGACCGACTTCGTTACGATCGGCCTCCTGATCGTGCTGGAGGCGCTCCTGAGCGCCGACAACGCGCTGGTGCTGGCCGTGCTCGTCCTGCCGCTCCCGAAGGAGCACCAGAACCAGGCCCTCCGCTACGGGATCCTGGGGGCGTTCCTGTTCCGGATCGTCGCGACGGTGTTCGCCGTCCACCTGATCTCGTGGTCGTGGATCAAGCTGGTCGGCGGCCTCTATCTCCTCTACCTGCCGGTCAAACACTTCGCGCAGCACGAGGACGAGGCGAGCACCGTGCCGAAGGTGGCGGGGACGATCCTCGGCCTTTCGATCTTCTGGAGCACGGTCGTCCGGGTCGAATTGACCGACGTGGTCTTCGCGATCGACTCGATCCTCGTCGCCGTGGCGATGTCCCCGAAGCTCTGGGTCGTGATCAGCGGCGGGCTGCTCGGCATCCTCGCGATGCGCCTCCTGATCGGCCAGATCCTAGGCGTGGTCCGCCGCTATCCGGCGATCGTGCACGGCGCCTACGTCATCGTCGCCTGGGTCGGGATCAAGCTCCTCGTGGAGTACGCCCACGCCATGGGCTGGATCCCGTTCGAGTTTCCGCGTTGGTTCGCGATCGGCGTCGTCTTCCTCATCTTCGGCGCGAGCGCGCTCTACGCCCGGAGGCGGGAGCGCGCGTCGGGCGCGAGCGCGCTCGTCCTGGCGGTCGCCGCGGCCGGGGCGCTGGTCGCCGTCGCGCCGCCGGCCGCTGCCGCGGAGGCACGCGAGCCGCTCCGTCCCTACGAGTTCTCGTCCGACCTCCTCGCCACCACGCCGTCCACCGACGACGGCGCGATCGGCGCGACCCTGAATCCCGCGCAGTGGGGCGTCCTGGAGCGGCCCGAGTTCTCCTTCTTCTGGTCCGACGCGAACGTCCGGCCGGAGCGCCTCGACAACTGGGGCTTCGCGATGGGAAAGGGCGCCGGGCTCGCGATGCGTCGCGTCGAGGAGCGGACGTCCGTGGGCGTCCGGCGCGTGGTGGATTGGCAGGTCGGCACCGGGGCCGGAACGGGCGCCCACCATGGCGGCCTGGCGTTCGGGTTCTCGGGGCCGGGGAAGGGCGCGTTCGGCCGCTCGAGCTACATCGCGCTCGGGGAGATCTCGCGCCCCGCGCGCTGGCTCTCGTATGGCACGTCCACCCAGTTCGCGCTCGGCGACCCGGCGATCCAGGGCGTCGCCGACGTCGGCGTCCGCCCGTTCTCGGACCCGCGGCTCCTCCTCTTCGCGGACTACGCGCTCCGGCGCGGGCAGCGCTGGGATGACGGGGCCCTCGGGGCGGGGGTCGCGACGCGGCCGTTTCCGGGCCTGAGCGCGGCCTTGAAATGGGGCAAGGACGACCGCCTCCAGGTCACGCTGGGCGTCGCCCTCGGCCGGACCGCGTTCCGCGCCGCGCCTCGTTACGACCGCGACGGGCGTCGGGGCGTCACGCAGTACGCGATCCGCCGGAGCTCTCCCGAGCCGGGATTCGATCTGGACGGGGCGCTCCACCGCGGCCGGCGGACGATGGCGCTCGACCTCCACGGCCGGGCGGTCTACCAGTCGTACCGCTTCTTCGACGAGGAGGCGCTCCCGCTCCGCGACCTGATCGACCGGCTCGAATTCGCGCAGCGCGACTCGACCGTCGGGGGCGTCGCGCTCCACCTCTCGGGATTCCAGGGAAACGTCGAGATGGCCTGGGAGATCCGCTCCAAGCTGCTCGAGCTCAGGCGCGCCGGCAAGCGCGTCCAGGTCGCCTGCGACGATCTGACCGCCCCGACGCTCCTCCTCGCCCTGGCGGCCGACCGGGTCGTGATGGATCCGCGCGCGTCGATGATCTTCCCCGGAGTGCAGGTCTCGCGCACCTACCTGCGCGGGCTCCTCGGCAAGCTGGGCCTCGGCTTCGAGGAGTGGCGCTTCTACAAGTACAAGTCGGCGATGGAGACGCTCTCCCGCGACCGGATGTCGGACGCGGACCGGGAGCAGTGGGACGCCATCGCGCGCGCCGAGTACGACGAGATCGCCCGCGCGTTCGTGGCGAGCGGGCGCGCCACGCGGGAGGAATTCGACCGCGTGGTGAACCAGGAGCCCTACGTCCCCGCGGCCCGCCTGCTCGAGCTCCACTGGATCGACCGGATCGGCCGCTGGGAGGACCTCGAGGACTCGATCGCCGTGGAGTCCGGCGGCCGCGCGAAGCCGGAGGGCGCCGCGTCGCTCCGGGAGCGGCGGTGGCGCCCCGATCCGTCGTGGGGACGCCCGCCGACCGTGGCGGTGGTCTACCTGGTGGGCGATTGCGCGATGGACGAGGGGATCCGCGCGCGTGAATCATCGCGAGCGCTGCGCGAGCTCCGCGAGGACGGCGCGATCGACGCGGTGGTGCTCCGCGTCGACTCCCCCGGCGGCGACCCGCTCGCGTCCGATCTCGTCGCGAACGAGACCCGGAAGTACCCGGACGCGAAGAAGCCGATCCTGGTCTCCCAGGGGCGTGTCGCGGGAAGCGGCGGCTACTGGATCAGCATGGACGGCGATCAGATCGCCACGTCCCCGTTCACGCTCACCGGCTCCATCGGGGTGATCGGCGGGTGGCTCTGGAACGCGGGCTTCGGCGGGAAGACGGGGCTCACGTCCGACCGAGTCCAGGTCGGCAGGAGCGCCGACCTCCTGGGCGGCCTCACGATCCCGTTCCTGGGCGCGACGCTTCCCGAGCGAAACCTGAACGAGGGCGAGCGACGTCTTATCGAGAGGAGCTTCGCCTCCATGTACGACGACTTCACCGGGAGCGTGGCCCGCGCGCGCGGGCTCCCGGTCGACCGCGTCCGGGCGCTCGCCCAGGGCCGCGTCTACGACGGGCGCGCCGCGGTGGGGGTCGGTCTCGCCGATCGGGTCGCGTCGCTCGAGGAGACGATCCTCGAGGCCGCGCGCCGCGCCGGGATCCGTCCCGGCGCGCGGATCCGGGTCGTGGAGTACCCGAAGCGGCCGCTCTTCCGGCTGCCGTCGTTCCTCGGAGGAGGCGCCCGCTCGGGCACCCGCGCGCCGTTCCCCGGCGCCTCGTACGAGGCGCGGACGCTCCAAACGATCCTCGACCGGCCCGGGCGCCCCCTGCTCCTGATGCCCGGCGCGTCCCTGCCCGCCGAGACGGAGGCCGTCCGCTAGCGGCGCCTCAAGCGCCCCGAGCGGACCGATCATGAGCAACGGCACCATCGGCTCCATCTACCTCATCGTCGCCGCGCTCGTCTTCCTGCTCGGCTTCGTGATCCTGCGCGAATCGCCGCGCGAGAGGCTGAACCGCGCCACCGCCCTCATGCTCTTCGTGGCCGGACTCGGCTCGGTCCTCGGAGCGGTCGGGTTCGTCCTGGAGAGCTTCTCGGCCGCGCGCGCCGGTTCGAACGACCTGCTCCGGTCCTTCAATTACCTCTGGGAGCTCTTCTTCCCGTCGCTTCTCTACTTCGCCTGCGTCTTCCCGACGGAGAACCGCCTCATCCGGCGCGTGCCGTTCGCGATCCTCTGGATCTTCGCGCCGCATGCGTTCCACCTGATCTTCATGATCCTCCAGACGCAGGGCCCGCTCTGGGGGAAGCTCGCCGCGACGCTGGCCAAGGGCGAGCTGGGCGCGAAGGCGGTCGCGTACGGCCGCATCCCCCTCGAGCTGACGTTCCGATTCCACCAGATCCTCTTCTCGATGGTGAACCTCGTCTACATCGCGGCCGCGCTCACGCTCCTCTGGCGGTCGTATCGCCGCGCGGCGAATGCGCTCCTCCGAACGCAGGTCCGCACGGTCTTCGTGGGCCTCGCCGCCTGCGCCGGGTTCTACGCCTTCGCGGTTCCCCTCCCGACGCTCTTCAACCAGGCCTTGGACCCGGCCGCGCGATCGAGCCTGATCGTCGCGGCGCTCCTCTCGGGCTCGGGCTCGATCGCCTACTCGATGGTGCGCCACCGGTTCCTCGACGCGAACCTGATCGCGCGGAAGTCGATCCTCTACGCCGTGACGTCGGGGTTCCTCCTCGCGGTCTACCTGACGATCATCCGCCAGATCGACGCGCTGCTCGAGACGGTGCGCGGGTACGACACGACCATCTTCCAGACCGCCATGCTCCTCCTCGCGCTGGTGCTCTTCCAGCCCGTCTTCTCGTGGCTCGAGGACGCCCTCGACCGATTCTTCCTCCGGGACCGCGGGGACCACCGGACCCTGATCCGGCGCATGAGCGGCGAGGTCCTCACCGTCCTCGACCTGGACGAGCTGGCCGAGAAGGTGCTCGCCACGCTGCGGGAGGGGCTCCCGGCGCGCACGACGGTCCTCCTGATCGCCCCGCCCGGCGCGACTCCCATCGCGCGCGGCTCCGGCGGGGGCGTCGATCTCGCCGCGATCGAGGCGATCCCCCGCGATGTCCTGACGCGGCTCTTCACGGGCGTCGAGCTCCTCCGCCGCGGCGAGACGCGGGCGCTCGCCGAGGAGCGCGGCCTCCTCGAGGCCGCGGGGCCGCTCCTCGCGACGGAGCCCTACCTCCTCTTCCCGCTCCATCATGCCGGCGATTTCCTCGGCGTGATCGCGCTGGGTCGGAAGATCACCGAGACGCGGTACACGGCCGAGGAGGTGGCGCTCCTCCAAACGCTCGCGAACCAGTCGAGCGTCGCCGTCAAGAACGCGTTCCTCTACCGGGAGAACCTGGCGAAGACGATCCTCGAGGAGGAGCTCGCGGTGGCGCGGCGGATCCAGCAGCAGTTCCTCCCCCGGAGCCTCCCGCGCACTCCGCGGTTCGACCTCGCGGCGCTCAACGTGCAGACCTACCAGGTGGGCGGCGACTACTACGACCTGGTCGACGCCGGCGACGGCAGCTATCTCGTCGCGATCGCCGACGTGGCCGGCAAGGGCGTCTCGGCCGCGCTCCTCGCGTCGATGGTGCAGGCCTCGATCCGGACGCAGGCCCAGGACGGGAAGCCGGTGGGCGAGATGATGGGCCGCCTCAACCGGCTGGTGCACGAGGCGACGCCCGACGACCGCTTCGCGACCTGCTTCCTCGCGCGCGTCGGCGGGTCGGGGCTCGGGCTCTCGTTCTCGAACGCCGGCCACAACTACCCGATCCTCCTCGCGGCCACGGGGGAGTGCCGCCTCCTCGAGGAGGGGGGGCTCCCGCTCGGGATCTCGGCCGACGTGGTGTACGGCGAGGTCGCCGCGACCCTGGCGCCCGGCGACGCGCTCCTCCTCTACACCGACGGGATCACCGACGCGCGGAATCTCGCGGGCGAGGACTACGGCGAGGAGCGCCTATTGCGGCTCACCGGATCGCTCCCGCGGCGGCTCACGGCGGACGAGCTGATCCGGGCGGTGGCGGACGACGTCTCGCGGTTCACCGGCGGCGCCGACCAGGCCGACGACATCACCCTGGTCGCGCTGCGCGCGCGGTGAGACGGCGACCAAAACGCCCGCCCCGGGCGGGGATTTGATAGAGTAGGCGACCTATGGGCCCGGCCCCCATGACCCCACCCGAAGCCGAATTCGCCGTGCGACTGACGATCGGGAGCCGCCTCGAGCTCCTCTCCATGGTGCACGCCCTGATCGAGGGCATCGGCCGGCAGTTCTCCCTGGAGGACGACATGGTCCAGGCCGTCCAGATCGCGGTCATCGAGGCGGGCACCAACGCCATCCAGCACGGGAACGTCTTCGCGGACGACAAGTCGGTGACGTTCGACTTCCAGATCGACGTGAACGATATCCGGGTGCAGGTGGACGACTACGGGAGGGGGTTCGACGTGAGCCGGGTCGGCGATCCGACCGACCCGTCGGCGCTGCTCAATCCGAGCGGCCGCGGGGTCTACCTGATGCGGGAGCTGATGGACGAGGTGACGTTCGACACGAGGCCCGATCACGGCACCCGGGTTCGCCTGCGCAAGGCCCGGGCTACGCCGGCTCGGTGACCGCCGCCAGCCGCGGACGCATGTGCTCGAGCGTCCGCCGGACCGCGGGATAGATCTCCTCGAACGCCGCGACCACGCGCGGGTCGAAGTGGGCCCCGGCGTTCCGCCTCAGCTCGTCCAGCGCCTCTCCCTCCGGCATCGCCTTCCGGTAGGACCGGTTCGACGTCATTGCGTCGAACGCGTCGGCCACCGCCATGATCCGCGCCTCGATCGGAATGGCCTCGCCCTTGAGCCCGTCCGGATAGCCCGTGCCGTCGAAGTGCTCGTGATGCGAGCGCACGCCCGGGAGGAGCGGGTGGAGCAGCGCGATCGGGCGGAGAATGCTCTCGCCGATCAGGGGATGCATGTCCATCTTCTCCCGCTCGCCGGGGTCGAGCTGCCCGCCCTTCGCGAGGATCGTCTCGTCCACGGCGATCTTGCCGATGTCGTGGAGCAGGCAGGAGCGGTGGATCGTGTCGAGCTTGCCGGGGGGAAGGCCGAGCTGCTTTCCGATCGCCTCCGAGTAGGCGGCGACACGGACGGAATGGCCCTCGGTGTACGGGTCCTTGGCCTCGAGCGCCATCGTCAGGGAGACGATCACGCTCATGAAGAGGTCCTCGAGGTGCGCGCGGTGGCGATCCTCGAGGATGGCGACGCCGGCAAGCGTCGCGAGGCTCTGGAGGCCCGCCACGTGCTCGCTCCGGAAGCGGAGCGGTGCTGAGTGATTGAGCACGAGCGCCCCCAGGTTCTCCCCGTGCGCGCGGATCGGGGCGATCGCCCCCCAGACCATGTCGTCGGAGAAGAGGAACTCGCGCGCCCAGGGCGAACGCTGCTTCTTGTGGAACAGGGTGACCGAGTCGAGCAGGAAGAGCGCTTCCATCAGCTCGCTGCTCATCCCCGCGAGCATGTAGCCCGACCACTCCTCCAGCCGGCCCTCGGCATGCCGGAAGAGGCACTCGCCCGGGCGCTCGCGCGTGAGGATCGCGATCCCGTCGGGGCGGAGGAGCCGCCGCGCCCCCGCGGCCACCGGCCCGAGCGACGAATCGCTAGCGCTCAGCGGAACGAGGGATCGCGCCACGTCGTTCAGGCCCTGGAGGAGCGCGAGCGCGCTCGGAAGGCCGGACGCGCCGGCGGCGACGACGGTGCTCTTGCTGGTTGCTCGGGTCTGGGTCGCCATCGCCTCGGTCGCGGGAGGCGAAGGACGCCGTCCACGCGCGTGAGTTCTTCGGTCGTCGGGCTTGGAGGTCACGAGGAGGAGAACTCCTTCCTCCCCCCACACGAGACGTGATCGGATTTTCGGTGCGGTATGTTTAGCGCGCGGACGCTATCCGAGGGCCGGAAGGAAGCGGGAGAGGAAGGCGACGAAGTAGCTGAAGACGTTCGTGACGAGCGCGATGCCGAATGCAATGAGGATGACGCCGCTCACGATCTCGATCGTGCGAAGTGAACGCCGCAGGCGGCTCGAAGCAGCCAGGAACGAATTCATTCCGAGCGACGCGAGGAAGAAGGGCACGCCGAGTCCGAGCGAGTAGACGCTCAGGAGCAGGATTCCCGTGCCCACCGTCTTCGCCGTGCTGGCGTAGAGGAGGATCGAGGCGAGGATCGGCCCGATGCACGGGGTCCATCCCGCGGCGAAGGTGATCCCGACGAGCACCGAGCCGAGGATGCCGAGCGGCTTCTCCGTGATCTGGAACTTCCGCTCCCGGGAGAGCGCCGGAATCGGGAGGATTCCGGTCAGGTAGATGCCGAAGAGGACGATGAGCACGCCGCCGACGCGACGGAGCGTGTCCTGGTGGTCCCTGAGGAACTGGCCGGTGGCGGTCGCCGTGGCGCCGAGGGAGATGAAGACGATCGAGAACCCGACGATGAACGCCAGCGAGTGCACGATGGTGAGCCGCCGCACGCGGGCGGTCTGCTGCCGCGCCGTCAGCTCGTCGAACGAGACGCCGGTGATGAACGTGATGTAGGACGGCACGAGGGGGAGCACGCACGGCGAGACGAAGGAGACGACCCCCGCGAGGAACGCGGCGATCAGCGATACCTGGGGCAGCGACGTTTCGAACATGGGAAGGTCGGGCGCGGCGGCGCGGGGATCAGCTCGCGCCGAGCAGCGGCTGGATGGTCTCCTCGAACGCTTCGGGCGGCGTGTAGCCGATGAATCGCTTGACCACGACGCCGCTGCGGTCGAGCACGAACGTCGTCGGAATCATGGTGATGCCGCCGAACGCCTTCGAGACGTCGTCGTTCGCGATCAGCATCGTGTAGTTGACCTCGTGCTCGTCGGCGAACGGCTTGACGTCGTTCGCGCCGCCGGCGTCGAGGGAGAGGCCGACGATCGCGAGCCCCCGGTCGCGGTACTTCGCCTGGAGGTTCACGAGGTGCGGGATCTCCTCCTTGCAGGGCGGGCACCACGTAGCCCAGAAGTCGAGGATCACGACCTTGCCCTGGAACGCCGAGGAAGCGACCGACTTGCCGTCGAGGTCGGGGAGGGTGAAGGAGGGTGCCGGCTTGCCGATCTCCCCGCGGCTGCCCCCGGCGGTCGCGGCCGGCCCGCCGCCCGTCTTCGCCCCGCCCCCGCAGCCTCCCGCGAGCAGCGTGGCCAGGAGCGCGGCGAGCGCGCCCGAGGCGAGGAGGCGCGCCGCGCCCCGAAGGGCGCGGCGTCTCCCGCCGGATCGGATGGCTCGTGAATCAGAGGATCGGATAGTAGGTCTCGAGCTCGTAATCGGTGACATAGGTGCGGTAATTGTCCCACTCGATCGTCTTGTTCTCCACGAATTTCTCGAACACGTGCTCGCCCAGGGTCTCCTTGACGAGCTTCGATTTCGCCGTCAGCTCGACCGCGTCGTGGAGGCTTCCCGGAAGACTGTCGATGCCGTGCTTCTTCCGCTCGGCGTCGGTCATCTCGTAGATGTCCTCCTCCGTCGGCGGACGGAGCACGAGCGCGCCCTCGATCCCCCGGAGCCCGGCTCCCAGCATCACCGAGAACGCGAGGTACGGATTGCAGGCCGGATCCGGGCACCGAAGCTCGATGCGCGTCGCCTTTTCCTTGCCCGGTTTGTACATGGGAACCCGGACGAGCGCCGATCGGTTCCGCTGGCCCCACGCGATGTAGACGGGCGCCTCGAATCCTGGCACCAGCCGCTTGTACGAGTTCACCCATTGGTTGGTGACCGAGGAGATCTCGCGCATGTGGTGGAGGAGCCCCGCCAGGTAGGAGCGGCCCGCCTTGGAGAGGTGGTGCTTGTCCTTCGCGTCGAAGAAGACGTTCTTGCCACCCTTGAAGAGCGACTGGTGGACGTGCATGCCGCTCCCGTTCTGCCCGTAGACCGGCTTCGGCATGAACGTGGCGTAGCAGCCCGCCCGCCGCGCGATCTCCTTCACCACGTAGCGGTAGGTGATGGTCTGGTCCGCCATCTTGAGCGCCTCGGAGTAGCGGAGGTCGATCTCGTGCTGGCTGTGGGCGACCTCGTGGTGCGACGCCTCGACCGAGATCTCCATCGCCTGGAGCGCCTCGACGGTGCGCGAGCGAAGCTCGGTGCCGAAGTCGTCCGGCACCTGGTCGAAGTAGCCCGCGGCGTCGAGGAGCGTGCGCTCCTTCATGCTCTTGAAGTAGAAGTACTCTAGCTCGGGCCCGACGTAGAACGTGTAGCCCTCCTTCTCCAGCTTCTTGAGCGCGCGCCTGAGCACGTGGCGCGTGTCGCCGGCGTAGGGCGAGCCGTCGGGATTCAGCACGTCGCAGATCATGCGGCCGACGTGCTCGTCGTTGACCTTCCACGGAAGGAGTTGGAACGTGGAGGTGTCGGGCATCGCGACGAGATCGCTCTCGAAGATGCGCGCGAACCCCTCGACGGAGGAGCCGTCGATCCCCACGCCCTCCTCGAGCGCCGTCGCGAGCTCGCGAAGCGTGATCGCGACGCTCTTGAGCTGCCCGAGGATGTCCACGAACCAGAGGTGGATCATCTCCACGTCGCGCTCTTCGCAGAACTTCACCACATCCTTGGCCGACTTCAGTCCTTCCATTGCCTCGTTCCTCCTGGGGGGGTCGTCGGGCCGGGGCCCGGTTCCTCCGTGCTAACGCCGGAGCATCATCGCCATGTCCCGCTCCGGCTTGAAGCCGAGCCGCTCGTAGAAGCGGTGCTTGTCGGCCGTGAGGAGCAGGAATTGCGTCACGGATTCGAGATCGGGATGTTCGAGCACGAAGCGCATCATGTCGTGTCCGATGCCGCGCCTCTGGTGCGACGGACGCACGATGACGTCCCAGATCGTGGCGCGGAAGGTGAGATCGGAGATGACGCGCGTGAAGCCGACGAGCCGGTCGCCGTCCCACGCCGTCACGACCGGGTGCGAATGCTCGAGCGCCCGGATCACGTTCTCGTGGACGCGCCCCTTCGCCCACCACGCCTCGGCGTACAGCTCCAGAATGCGCGGCACGTCGATCCGCGAGCGGTCGTCGGTGATATGGATGGACGTCGAATGCGATGGGGGAACAACGTGCGGCATGCGGAACCATAGCCGGGAGGACGGGACGGCGTCAACATGGTAGACTTCGCGTCGCTCCAGGGCGCGATCCACCTGGGCTATCCTGTTGATCCGTAGTGGAATACGGTCTCCGGTATGGGCGCGGAGGAAGGCCTCGATCCGATGAAACATCTGCGGAAGACGCTGACGTTCCACGTCCCGGAACGCATGGACCTCGTGAACATCACCGAGGAGGTCGCCGCGGCCGTGCGGGAGAGCGGCGTCTTGGAGGGGCTCTGCCTCGTCAACGCGATGCACATCACGGCGAGCGTCTTCATCAACGACGACGAGCCGGGACTCCACGACGACTACAAGCGGTGGCTCGAGGCCCTGGCGCCGTTCGACGCGAGCCCCAAGCGCTACCGCCACAACCGGACCGGCGAGGACAACGCCGACGCGCACCTCAAGCGCCAGATCATGGGGCGCGAGGTCGTCGTGGCGATCACGAAGGGGAAGCTCGATTTCGGGCCGTGGGAGCGGATCTTCTACGGGGAATTCGACGGCCGGCGCGACAAGCGGGTCCTGATCAAGATCATCGGGGAGTGACATCCGCCATGCGGCCGCGCGGCGCGCGGGCGGCGACAGCCAACCTGGGAGGAGAATCGGAGATGAACCGGAGATCGAGGTCGGGGGTGCGGAGCGCGGCGCGGCGGTCGGGGGCGCGGAGTGAGGTTTGGCGGGCGGCGGCCCGCGCGGCGCTCGCGCTCGGGGTCGTCTGGATCGTGGCGGCGCCCTTGGCGCGCGCCGAGGACAAGGGAGCCCCGCCCGACACCGCGAGCATGAACGCCATGATGCGCCAGATGCCCCAGATGATGGAGCAGATGCAGGCGTCGATGCCGGAGGCGAAGCTCAGGAAGCTCCAGTATCAGGCGGGAGGCGAATGGAAGACGTTCGAGCTGGCACCCGCGGAGCTGAAGACGGGGATGGGCGTCGGCACGATGGCCAAGGCGATGATCGGCCTGGGGCGCCCGAAGAGCTGGTTCGTGGTGGATGGGGAGAAGTCGGACCTCGTGCTCTCCGACGCCAAGCCCCATTTCCGGTTCGCGGGGATCAAGAAGGACGCGATGTCGATCCAGCTCGCGCTGTTCGAGGTGGCCGACGGCAAGCGACACGCCCCGATCGACACCGCGAAGCAGGTCGACTTCTTCAAGCACGGGATCGATCTGGAGGTCACGAAGGCGGGCGACGACGTCTGGGATCTCGCGCCGAAGAAGCCGCTCGAGCCGGGCCAGTACGGCCTCGCCAACTCACCCGCCGGCTCGGTCGCCGACTTCGCGATCGGCGAGGGGAAGTAGCGTCCGCGGCGAGGTCCGCCGCTAGTTGAAGTGGAGGCCGAGGAGGAGCGTGTAGAGGTCGACGTTTCCGAGATCGTACTGCGGGCGCGGATCGGTCGGGTCGAACCGAAAGTAGTGGAATCGGCGCGTTGATTCCCACCTCGCCTCGATCCCGAGAGCGGGGTGAAACGGCGCCTGAATCCCCGCGGCCGCGGTGACGGCCGGCAGGACCACGAGGTCGGGCCGCTCGGATCCCTGGAAATAGCCGTAGAAGCGGATGGCGTTGGCGCCCGCGCCGGCGGAGACACAGGGATGGGATCGGCCCAGCGGGGGCCGCCACCGCAGAGTCGCGACGCCGCCTCCTTGGCCGCCGCGTCCCGAAGGGCAAGGGCACCCGTCGCAGTCGAGGCACGTCCCCGCCAGCCGGCCGAAATCCGTATACGCTGCCTCGGCTCCCAGCTGGAGGGACGAGGCAATCCTTCCGTAGACGCCCACCCTTACCGACGGGTGTCCGCCGCCCCATGGCGCGTATTTCGAATCGCGGAGGACAGACCGCCCCGCCGAGACCGAGGCGGAGAAGTTCGAGTCGGCGAGCGCGTCGAGCGGCGCCAGCAGACTCGCCGCGACGGATCCGAGGGCGAGGATCGCGAGTCGCATGCCCGCTCAACCCCGGGCGGGCGGTCCGGTTCCTCGGCGGCCCTACCCGCCCCCGCGCTCCGCGAGGAGGAGCGTCGCCGCCAGGTGCTCGGCGATCTCGAGCCGCGAGAGCGCCTCGTCCACGTTGGCGCCGACGGCGAGCGCGCCGTGGTTCTGAAGCACGACCACCGTCGGCCGGACGGCGTCGATCGGCGTCTCGAGCGCCCGCGCTACGGCCTCCGCCAGGCGCTCGCTGCCGGCCGGATGGTAGGGCGTGAACCCGATCGGGCCGAGGAACGCGCGCGCCTCGTCGATGCGCGAGAAGTCGGGCGCGTGGCCGCGGAGCGCGTAGGCCGTCAGCGCGACCGGATGCGCGTGCACGATCGCGTCGAGATCGCGCCGCGTCGCGTAGGCGACCAGGTGGACCCGGTGCTCGCTCGAAGCGGCGAGCCGCGTTGGCGAGTCGGACGGCTCGAGCACCTGGAGCTCCACGAAGTCCCGGGTCGTCAGCTCCCCCTTCCGGCGGCCGGCGCGCGTGATCAGGAGCCGGTCGGCCGCGATGCGCGCGCTCAGGTTCCCCTCGCCCGCCACGATCATGCCCCGGCGGTCGAGGATCCGCCCCGCGCGGATCAGGTCGTGCGCGAGCGCGATCCGGACCGCGCGGAGCCGCGCCGCGGCGGCGCGGGCCTTCCCGGACCCGATGCCGCGGCGGCGCTCGCCGCCGCCGCCGTCGCCGCGGGAAGGATCGCGCGGGCTAGCGCTCATCCATCGCCCCGATCTCGAGGGAGAGAAGGGCGGCGGGGATCGCGTCCTTGATGTCCCCCGCGATCATCCCGCGCATCCCCTTCCGCCTCGCGGCCACGTCGCCGGCGAGGCCGTGCACGTAGCATCCCGCCGCCGCGGCCTCGGCGGCTTCCATCCCCTGGGCGAGGAGCCCCGAGATGGCGCCCGTCAGCGAATCGCCGGCGCCGGCTGTCGCCATGCCGGCGTTACCCGTGGCGTTCAGGATCAGCGGCTCGCCCGGCGCGGCCGTGATCATCGGCGTCGCCTTGAGGCAGACGATGGCGCCGCTCGACGTGGCGAAGCGCCGCGCCCACCCGGCGGGATCCCGCGCCACGTCGGCCACCGTGGCGCCGGCGAGCCGAGCCGCCTCGCCGTAGTGCGGCGAGACGATCAGGGGCGCGCGCCGCCTTGGGAGCGATCGCCCCTCGAAGGCGTTGAGCCCGTCGGCGTCGAGGACGATCGGGCAATCGACCCGCTCGACCAGCTCCCGGATCAGCTCCTCCGTCTCGGGGTGGCGCGAGGCGCCGGGACCGATCGCCACCACGTCCGCCCGCATCGCCTCCTCGAGGATCGGATCGAGCGCCGCGCGAGCGAGCGTCCGCGCGTCGGTCTCGGGCATCCCCCGCTTCACCACCTCGGCCACGCGCGCCTCGAGCGCGTCGACGCACGAGCGGGGGACCGCGGCCACGGCGTATCCCGCGCCGCTCCGGAGCACCGACTCCCCGGTCATCGCCGCGGCGCCCATCATCCCGGCGCTCCCGCCGACCACGAGCACGCGGCCCATCGAGCCCTTGTGGGCGTACGTCGGGCGAACCGGGAGGAGCGACCGAACCCACGCGGCGTCGGCGATCAGGAGCGCGGGCGGCTGGTCGGCGACGAGATCGGCCGGAATGCCGATGTCGGCGGTCTCGAGGGCCCCCGCGTGGCTCTTCCCCGGCTCGAGGACCTGTCCCAGCTTGGGAAGCCCCAGGGTCACGGTCAAGGCGGCGCGGATCGCGGGCGACTCGGCGTGCCCCGTCGACGCGTCGACGCCCGACGGGATGTCGATCGACACGATCGGACGCCCCGTCTCGCCGGCCATCTCGATGGCCGCGGCGACGGCCCCCCGGGGCGCCCCCTTGCTCCCGGTGCCGAGGAGCGCGTCGACCAGGAAGACGGCGCCTCGCCCCGCGACGGCGGCCTCCGCCGCCGGCCCCCACGCGCGCGGATCGGGAAGGAACGTGACCGGGATCCTGGCGCGGACGCACGCGTCGCGATTCGCGGCGGCGTCGGTCGAGATCGCGTTCTCGGCCGCGGCCACGAGCACGCGGACGGCGAACCCCGCCGACTTGAGATAGCGGGCGACGACGAACCCGTCGCCGCCGTTGTTCCCAGGGCCGGCGAGGATGATCACCTGGCCGCCCGTGGAAATCCGTCGCGCGGCCGCGCCCTTGGCGCCCCTCGCCGCGGCCCGGCTCCGCGCCTCGGGCGCGGTCGCGGAGCCCGACTCGCCCGCCGCGCTCCCGGGCCGCCCATAGCGCGCGCCCGTCTCACGCCACCACGACGTGGCGCGGCGCGCCACCTCGCGGCCAGCCCGTTCCATGAGCGCGAGCGACGGAACGCCGCGACCCTGGATCGTGGCGCGGTCGAGCGCCGCCATCTGCTCGGCGGTCACGACCCGGGTGCGGAGCGGCGGGAGTCGCATGGCGCTACTCCTCGATCACCACGACGGCCACGGCGTGGGTCGGCGCGTGGGAGAGGGAAAGATCGACATGGCGGGCGCCGGCGAGATCGCGGGCCGTGCCGTGGAGGAGGAGCGTCGGGCGCGGCGACTCGCCGCGCGCCACCTCGACCTCGCGCCAGATGGCGGCCTTCCCCACCTTGAGCGCCTTCGCGAACGCCTCCTTGGCGGCGAAGCGGACGGCGAACGACTCGGCCTCCCGCGCCTTGCCGCGGCAATAGGCGATCTCCGCGGGGGTGAAGACCCGATCCAGGAACTGCGGCCCCCAGCGATCGATGGCGCGGGCGATCCGCTCCACCTCGACGATGTCGACGCCGACCGTCACCATGGGCGGGCCTAGTTCGAGCCGTTCAGCCGGTCGACGATCCCGACCAGCTCGTAGATGTCGTTCAGATCGTAGTCGGCGCCCGATTCCTTGGTGCCGAAGGTGTCGCCGTACCGGGCGAACGCGGTGCGGATGCCGACCTGCTTGGCTCCGAGGACGTCTCGCTCGGGCCAGTCGCCGACCATGATCGCCTGGTCGGGGGCGATGGCGAGCATCTCGAGCGCGCGCTGGAACGGCTTCGGGCTCGGCTTCCGCTCTCCGGTGTCCTCGAACGCGACCACCGAATCGAAGTAGTGCTGGAGCTGGAGCTGGGCCAGCCGGAGCCACGCCTGGATTCGCGGCGCGTCGGAGACGACCGCCAGTCTGAGGCCGCGCTTGGCCAGCTCCATCAGCGTGAGGTTGACGTGGGGGTAGAGGACGAGATAGGAGTCGCGCGCGCGCCGGTAGGCGACGACCGCGCTCGTGAGGATCTTGTAATCGACGCGCCCCAACTCCTCCTGGAGGAAGCGGTCGAAGACCTGCTGGTACTCGATCCCCTCTCGATCGTAGACGCGATAGATCTTCTCGGACGTCGCCTGCCGGGTCAGCGACAGCCCCGCATCGATCATGCCGTCCACGGCGGCATCGATCGCGGCGTGCTTCATCTTCATGAAATCGGTGAGCGTGTTATCGAGATCGAAGATGATGGCTTGGATCATGCTGCCCCTGAGCGGGCGGGACGGGTGGAGCGGCTCGAAGCGCTACTTGCTCGACTGGCCCACGGTGCGGCCCAAGCTGATCTCACCGTTGTCGATGCGAACGTTGAACCCGCAGGCTGGATTGGTGCAGACCCAAGCCTTGAAGGTGATGGGCGCGCCGTCCCTGCCGTAGTCCGAAAGAGGGATCAGCACTCCGGTGGAGCACTTCCGGCATTCGGGAAACTTGGCTTCCATGTCCCAGTTCCTCCCCCTCCGCACGAAATCCGCGACGGCGCGCGGCCGAAAGGCCTGCCGGGCCGTCACTTGGTGGATCGTCGTCCGGGCCCGTTCGGGGTGTCAAGTCAAATCACGATTTTTCAACGAACTGGATGCCGCTATGATGCGCCCCATGCCCATCTTGGAGAGTCGCCCCGCGTGAATCCCTCCTCCCTCGACCGGGTCCATTTCGATCCGGCCTCCCAACTAACTCACTATCAAAAGCTTATGTCGCTTCCCAGGGAGACGCTGCCTCAGCTCACCGCTGAGGAGACACGCAGGGCGTTGGAGGGCGCCGGCGCTCGCCTTCGACTGGAACTAATTGCGACCAAGCACGTTGCCCCGATCTTTCTGCTCCTGCCCTGGGGCGAGTCCCCTCCTCGCGCGACCCTCTTCCTGACCTGGCATTCCGAAGCCCTCTCGGTCGCCCCGGCGGCCGTGGAGGGCGCCGAGCGGCTCGCGCTCGCGGCGACCCTGGGTGCGGTCGAGGCGCTGGCCGCCTCCGGGCTCCTCGGTTCGCCGGGGAGTCCCGAGGTGGCCGTGACGGTCGCGCCCGGCGCCACGCAAGGGTCGATGGTCCTCGACGGTGCCCTCAGGGAGCACCGCCCGCGGCTCCAGTCCCCCGTGGCGTTCTGGATCCGCGTTGCCGCCGCCGCGCCGAAGCGGCGTCGCGTCTTTCTCGGGGCCCGGGGCCGGGTCGTGATCGGAATCTGGGACGAGGGGCCCAATCCGTACGAGATCCGGGACCAGGTCGTGGCCGAGCTCTCCGAAGAGGCCTACGGACCACGCCCGCTCGACTTCGAGTTGCTCCGGAAGCTGGCGGGAAGCGCGGAGGCGGTCGCGTTCCTCGCCGAGACGAGCTTCGATCCGGGGCTGGCCGTGGGAGTGGGCGAGGGGCGATTCCGACACGCCCTCTTCGAGCCGCGCGGCGAAGTTCTCAGGCCGTCCGTGCGCCACCCGGGCCGGCCGCAGTCCTGGCTGGCGTTCGAGACCGCCGAGGCCGCGGAGCCGGCGGACGTGCTCCGGCGCGTGCAGGCGAAGGCGGCCGGGGCGCGGGTGGAGATGGTCGAGGCCTACCACTGGGATCGTCTGAACATCCACCACCCGATCTTCCAGGCGTTGATCGGAATGGCGAAGTCGCGCTCGGAGGGACCGGAGATCTGGCCCATGGCCCCTTGGGTCACTCCGTCCGGGCTCTTCACCCGCGCGCTCGGCGTGGGCCTCGGAGAATGGGGAATCGCGCTCCCGGATGGGGCGATGATGCGATTCCCGAAGCCCGAGGCGCTCGAGGCGATCTCCCGCGAAGCCGCCGAGCTGATTCTCCTCGGTCTAGAGAAGGCGGCCCCGAATCCACGGCCGGAAGCATGATCGGCGTATCTAGCGCGACGGCAGAGTCGTACGCGGGCGTACGTGGGATGTACGCACAGCGTCAGTCGGGTTGTGGCGTTGCTCAACCCCGGCCCCGCACCTCCCCTTCAATCTACTGGTGAGAAGCGAATTACGCGGTTATCCCCAAAGCTTCCGAGTCTGGCACACGCTCTGCCAGCATCGGATTCGCTGAGGGGGGCGTGCCGATCGCCGAATGGGGGTACCAATGCTCCGAACGCTTCGCCTCGCGGCCGCCTGCATCTTCCTGGCACTGCCGTTCCTGACCTAGCGCCGCCTCGGGCAGCGCCCGGTCACCGGACCGGAACGAAAAATAGATGTGACGTCGCGCGTCGGCAATTCGGTTTGCCCTGACCCCCCACGTGGCGCGCGGCGAGCAACCCCCGCGATCAAGACGATCGCGGGGGTCTTTTTTGCGGCGCGCTCCAACGCGCCCGCCCCCGCCTCAAGTCGGCGATCGGATAGAACGTGCCGCGCCACGTCACGCCGCCGCGCGAGAGCGTGATCGCCGCCGAGCGGACGATCGCAAACGCGAAGAGGATCGCGCCCACCGGCATGAGCACCGCCTGCCAGGTGCGAACCCGCGCGTAGCCCGCCGTCACCGAATAGGCGAGGAAGACGCCCGACCAGGCGAGGATCCCGAGGGCCCGGGTCCAGGGGCTCGCGGCGAAGAGCGCGGCGATCGGGACGAGCGACGTCAGGAGCTGCATCGTCACCGCGTAGGCCGTGAACCAGACGCGAAGATCCATGGCCGGGAAGGCGTTCTTCTCGACCCCCCGGATGAGCCCGCCGATCCCGGCGTGCCACCGCGTCCGGACCCTCCCGTCGGGGAGCGCGAAGAGGGTCGTTCCGCCGCTCCGCTTCACGATCAGTCCGAGGCCCAGGTCGTCGAGCAGCTCCATCCGGAGCGCCGCGTGCCCCCCCGCGCGCTCGTACGCGGCGCGCCGGACGAGGTTGAACGCCCCGATCCCGATGTGGTCCCGCGTCGCCGGATCGGACGCGCCCCAGGGGCGCTGCGTGACGAAGAAGATCAGGAGGAAGTAGGCGACGAAGACCGCCTCGCCGATCCCTTCGACCTCCACGTCGATTCCGACCGCCACGTGGTCGGCGCCGCCCCGGATTCCGTGCGAGACCGCGCGGCGGAGCGCGTCCGGCGCGAGCACCACGTCGCCGTCCGTGAAGAGGATCCATTCGCCGCCGGCGGCCGCCTCTCCCTCCGCGAGCGCGCGGCACTTGCCGATCCACCCCGCAGGAAGCGACGCGAGATGGATCACGCGGAGTCGCGCGTCCGCGGCCGCGAGCCGGTCCAGGATCGCCCCGGTGCCGTCGGTCGAGCGGTCGTCCACGGCGACGACCGAGAGCCTCGGGTAGTCGATCGCGAGGAGCGAGTGAACCGCCTCTTCGACGCGGGCGGCCTCGTCCCGCGCGGCCACCACGATCGAGACCGAAGGGAGCGCCTCGTCGGGCAAGGGCTCGATCTCCCCCAGACCGCGGAGGCGCCTCACGCCGGAATAGAGCACGAACCCGCCGGCGAGCCAGAAGAGGGCCGAGAGCGCGGCCGCCGCGAGGAGGGCCGATTGACACCACGCACCGAGGGACATAGGCTCCGAGGATGCGGGTGCCGCGCGGTTCGGTTCAAGTCGAGACGGTCGAGAGCCGCGTCCTCCGAGGAAATCTCCCCGGCGATCCGGACGTCCGCGACCTGCACGTCTATCTTCCGCCCGGCTACGACGACGCCGACGACCGCTATCCCGTCGTCTGGTGCCTCTCCGGCTTCACCGGGCGCGGCCGGATGCTCCTCAACGACGGAACGTGGACGCCGGGGATCCAGGATCGGATGGACGCGCTCATCGCTTCGGGGCGCTCGAATCCGATGATCCTCGCGCTGCCCGACTGCTTCACCCATCTGGGCGGCAGCCAGTACATCAACTCGTCGGGGCTCGGCGACTACGAGGATCACGTGATCGAGGAGCTCGTGCCGCTCGTCGATTCCCGGTTCCGGACCCTCCCGGAGGCGAGGCATCGCGGCGTCATGGGCAAGTCGAGCGGCGGCTACGGCGCGATCGTCCTCGGAATGCGCCACCCCGACGTCTTCGGCGCCGTCGCCGACCACAGCGGCGACGCCTACTTCGAGTACTGCTATCGGAACGACTTCGCGCGCTCGGCGCGCGCGCTCCGGAGCGCGGGGGGCGTCGGCCCGTGGCTCGAACGGTTCCGAGCCCGGGCGAAGAAGCGCCACGACGAGATCGGCGTGCTCAACATCATCGCGATGGCCGCGGCCTATTCGCCCAATCCCAAGAATCCGCCGGCCTTCTGCGACCTGCCGTTCGACGTCGCGACCGGCGCGATCCGCGAGGACGTCTGGCCGCGGTGGCTCGAGCACGACCCGCTCCGCATGGCGGAGCGCCACGCGGCGGCGCTGAGACGGCTGCGGCTCCTCTACCTCGACTGCGGGACGGAAGACGAGTTCTTCCTCGACCTGGGCGCCCGGCTCCTCGCGGGGCGCCTGGCCGATCTGGGGGTGGCGCGCGAGTACGAGGAGTTCGAGGACGGGCACATGGACATCTCCTACCGCTACGACGTGAGCCTGCCGAAGCTGTCGGCGGCGCTCGCGACGTAGGCGGCCGCGCGGTGGCGCCACGGTGACTCCGCCCGAGCCGAAGCCGCGACCCGCGCCTGAGCCCGAGGCCGCGCCCGCGCTCACGCCGCAGGAAGCGGCGATCGCGGGCCTCTCCGCCTCGATCGCGGGCGGCGCGCCGGACGACGTCGCGCGTCTCGCCGAGGCGGCGATCGAGCGCGGCGCTTCCGCCGCCGCCGTCTATGAGACGGCGCTCCAGTCCTACCTCTTCGTCGGCTTCCCGCGCGCCATCGAAGCGCTCTTCGCCGTCCGCGCGGCCCTCTCGCCCCGCGGCGGCATCCCGGCCCAGGCCGCGCCCCGGGACCTCGACGGATGGGAACGAAGCGGCCGAGCCCTCTGCCGGAGCGTCTATGGCTCCAACTTCGAGAGGCTGCTCGACGTGATGCGCTCGCTCTCCCCCGATCTCGCCGACTGGATGATCCTCGAGGGGTACGGGAAGACGCTCTCCCGCGCGGGATTGGCCCCGCTCACGCGGGAGTACGCCGTCGTCGCGATCCTCACCACGACCCGGATGTGGCGCCAGCTCCGCTCTCACGCGATCGGCGCCGTGAACCTGGGGGGGACACGCGCGGGGGTCCGCGAGACGATCGTCCTCTGCTCCCCCTGGGCGGGCGGCGACGCGGTGGCCGAGGCGCTCGGCGTCACCGGATTGGACTGACGGGATGATCGACGCCGACTTCGTGAAATCGCACGGCCTCGGGAACGACTACCTGGTCGTCGACTCGGCGCGGTTCCCCGTGCCGCTCACCCCCGAGCGGATCCGGCTCCTCTGCCACCGCCACATCGGAGTGGGATCGGACGGGATCCTCGAGGTGAGCGCCAGCGACGATCGATTCTTCGTGCGCATCTGGAATCCGGACGGGTCCGAGGCGGAACGGAGCGGGAACGGCCTCCGAATCGCGGCGAAGTTCCTCGCCGAGCACGGCTACACCGAGGAGACGACGTTCGCGATCGACACGATCGCGGGGGCGGTCCGCACGGAGGTCTTCCAGACCGGCGGCCGCGTGACGGCGGTGCGCCTCGAGATGGGGCGCGCCGTCGTGGACCGTAGCCTGAAGGCGCTCCCGGTGGACGGCGAGCGCCTCGACGCCACCGTCCTCTCGGTCGGCAATCCCCACTGCGTGGTCTTCGGCCAGCCGCTCACCCGGGAGCGGCTCTTCGCGCTCGGTCCCAAGATCGAGAACCACGCGCGATTCCCGAACCGGATCAACGTGCAGCTCGCGGAGCCGGAGACGCGATCGCGCGTCCGCGCGCTCGTCTGGGAGCGGGGCGCGGGGCACACGCTCGCCTCCGGCACGAGCGCCTGCGCGGTCGCCTCGGCCTGCCGCGACCGCGGGCTCACGGACGGCACGGTCACGGTGGTGATGGAGGGGGGCGAGCTGACCGTCGAGGTGGACGAGCACCTCGACCTGATCATGACGGGCCCGGTGGAGGAGGTCGCGACGGGGTTCCTGAGCCCCGACCTGATGGCCCGCCTCCTCGAGATCCAGTAGCGCGCGCCCGGCGGCGTGGCGGCGCGGCGGCCCTCGGCGAGACGGGGCGCCTACGCCTTCGGCTTCGGCCAGATGATCTTGCTCGCCATGAGGAGCGCCCCGCCGACCAGGGCGGGAAGGAGCCCCACGAGCCACTGGTTCTTGTCGGGCTCCTGGGACTGAATCAGGAGGGCGACTCCGACGCCGACCGCGACCAGGATGAGCCCGGCGATCATGAGGCCGTGGGCGCGCCGAAGCCGCCCGTTCCCGACTCCGTATTCCTCGTAGACGCCGGTCGGGGTCAGCGAGGGAATCTTGTCCGGATCGAGCCCGCGTTCGATCGCCGCGATCCGCTCCTTCCGGGCCAGCTCCTCGAGCCGCTGCTGGCCGAGGAGACGCACGATGGCCACGCTGATGCCCCCGATGATCGCGACGATCGGGATGATAAGGACGAATGCCTCTGGGACCCAGTCCGAGCTCCACATGGTTCGACGTGCTCCTTCGAGTTGGTTTCGCTTCGGGTTCCCGGCCGCCGGGATCCCCACGGTCCGGGGCCTTCCGCCCCCATAGACCGGGTGACGCCCCGGCGCGGTTTCACGTAGGGGCTCGGGCCGTCGTGAAACCGTGGGCGGCGGTCGGGTGGTCCAAGGGATCGATGAAGGACTCCCTCGCGGCGCCCGCGGAGTCCTCGGGGCCGCCCGCGGACGAGAGAGCCCTCGTCGGGCGCTGCCAGGGAGGCGACACCGAGGCGTATCGCATCCTGGTCGACCGATACCGGGACCGGGCCTACGGCCTCGCGCTCCGGCTCCTCCGGTCGCCGTCCGACGCCGAGGAGGTGGCCCAGGACGCCTTCGTCCGGGCGTGGCGGGCCCTCCCCGACTTCCGCGGCGACGCGGCGTTCGGGAGCTGGCTCTACCGGATCGTCTGGCGCCGCGCGGTCGATCGCGCGGCGGTGCTGCGCCACCGCCGTTCGCGGGAGGCCGACCTGGCGGCCGCGGAGCACGTGGCCTCGCCCGAGACGGCCGACCGGGCGCTCGCGGCGGACGAGGACCGGTGGCTAAGGCTGGTGGACGGGTTGAGCGAGCCGCAGCGCGCCGTCGTGACGCTCTTCTATTACCACGATCAGTCGGTGAAGGAGGTCGCCACGGCGCTCACCATGCCGGAGGGAACGGTGAAGACCCATCTGGCCCGCGCGCGCGCCGCGCTCCGAGCACGGCGCGCGGCGGTGGCCGGCGGTGGAGCCGGCGAAGTCAGCGAAGAGGGAACGAACGATGCGATGTGACGCCTTCGAGCGGTGGCTGGACGACGGGATGCCGGAGTTCGGATCGGCCGGCGCCATGGCGCACGCCCACGACTGCCGCCGCTGCGCGCCGCTCTTGGTTGCGGCTCGGGCCGTCGAGGCGGCGCTCGGCACGGCGCCGCCGGAGGCCCCGGCCGGCTTCACCGCGGCGGTGATGGCCGGCGTTGGGGCGCTCGAGGCGCCCTCGCCCCGGCAGCGTCTCTCCGAACGCCGCGCCGCGCCCTGGTGGCTCGAGATCGCGTCGGAGCCGGCGGTCTGGGTCGGGCTGGCGCTCGCTCCGGCGCTCGCCGTGACGCAGGCCCTCGCGCCGCGTCTTGCCGGAGCGTTCGCGGGCGTCGCGGAGGCGGCCGCCTCCGCCTGGTCCGCCGCGGCCGCGCTCTGGATCGCGCGGCTCCCCTCGGTCGTCCTCCCGCTCGGGCACACCGAGCGCGGGGCGCTCGCCATCGGCCTCGCGCTACCGCTCCTCTGGGTCCTCTACCGGGCGCCTACTTGGGTTGCGGGCTCGTGGGGTTGGAAGGCGCGGGCTTCGTCTCGAGCGCCCGGGTCGCGTCCTCGATCGCGCGGGTGAGGTCCTCGTCCGGCGCCGCGGTCCGGGCGCGGATCTTCTTCAGCGCCTCCAGGTAGGCGACGTCGAGCGCGCGCTCCGCGGGCGCCTCGACGTCGGGCGCGATTCCGGCTCCCTCCCAGTCGGTGCCGGTCACGGCGTCGACGACGCGCGACCGCGGCACGAAGACCGCGAAGTGCTCGTTCACCTGGCGGATCAGGACCGGATGCGCCCCGCCGCGCGTCCGCTCGCCCACGATCACCGCGCGCCCCCGGTTCTTCAGGGCGTACGTCAGCCCCTCGGCGGCGGAGAACGTTCGGCGGCTCGTCAGGACATAGAGGTCGACGCCGGCGAGGCGTGACCCCGGGACGTAGGGGAAGGTCCACTGCTGCATCGTCACGCGCTCGGGGCGATCGATCACGTCGGAGAGGTGGATCGGGTCCCAGCCGAAGAAGTACGAGGCGAGCAGCATCCCCATCTCGCCGTACCCACCCCCATTCTTCCGGAGATCCAGGATCACGGCGTCGGAGCCCTGGAGCAGCGCCATCGCCGCGACCGCGGTCGCGCCGGCGAGGTCCGGGCGTTCGAAGCGGCGCAGGTCGAGGTAGCCCACGTTTCCCGGGAGTCGCTCGACGCGCGCGAAGCCGAAATTCCGCCGGCCGCTCTCGGCGTCCTGGCGCGCCCGCTCCTCGGGCGACGGCTCGCCGGTCCCCGCGGCCATCGGTCGGGGGCGCACCGAGTAGTCGACGTGCAGGTGCGGGTCGCGCACCACCGACTGCAGGGTCGCGGTGAGCGAGTCGCAGAGCGCGGAGGCCGTGGCGCACCTCTCGTAGCGCCCCGCCGCGCGCGCGCGCCGCACCGCGTCCGACAGCCGGACGCCGGCGAGGGAGTCGACGTAGTTGTCGCGCACGAAGCGTGCCGTCGAATCGACGACGGCGGCGCGCATGGCGGCGTCCACCGGCATGTCGTCGTCGGCGCGAGCGGACGCCGCTAGGAACGAGAGCGCGAGCAGGAGAAGGGCGTAGAGGGCGAGCATCGCCCGGGTGGCGCGATCCATGGGGGTTCCTCCGTGTCGGTGGCCGGCCAAGCCGGTGAGGTCGGCCGGTAGGACCGGAGGAATCGCGGCGGAGGTTTCAGAGGAGGCGGAGCCCAGGCCTCGCGGACGCGCGGCCGGGGCTCGTCAGCGCTCGGAGACTTCGGCCAGCCTTGCCCAGAGCGCGTCGACGTCGCGCTTGGCGGCTTCGTAGCGCGCGAGGAGCTCCCTGGTCTTCTCCGCGTCGGCGTAGACGTCCGGATTGGCGAGGAGCGCCTCCACCTCCTTGAGCTCGGCCTCGCGCCGTTCGATGTCGCGCTCGATCTTCGCGGTGTCGGAGGGGCCCGACTTGCCTCGCTGCCTGGCCGCGGGGCTCGGGCCCGCTCCGTGTTTCGCCGGCTTCGACGCGCCGCTCGGGGCGCGCTTCGGCGCGGCCTTGCTCGCCGCCGCCTCGGCCTTCGCGAGCCTCGCGGCCTCGTAGTCGTCGTAGCCGCCCGGGTAGGGGACGACGCGCCCCTCCTCCACCGCCAGGATCCGGGTCGCGAGCCGCGCCATGAGGGAGCGGTCGTGCGTCACCACGAGCACCGCGCCCGGGTACTGGATCAGCGCCTCCTCCAACACCTCCTTCCCGGCGAGGTCGAGGTGGTGCGTCGGCTCGTCGAGCAGGATCAGGTTCGCCGGATCGAGGAGGAGCCGCGTGATCGCCACGCGCTGCCGCTCGCCGCCCGAGAGGATGCGGCACCGCTTGAAGACGTCGTCCCCCGTGAAGAGGAAGTTGCCGAGGAGCGAGCGGAGTCTCGGCCGCATGTCGTCGGGCGCCACGTCCTCGACCGCCTCGAGGATCGTCAGCTTGCCGTCCAGGATCTCCGCGGCGTGCTGCGCGAAGTAGCCGAGCTTCGCCTGCGGATGGATCTCCCGCTCCCCCGACCTCGGGTCGAGCTGTCCCGCGAGGACGCGGAGGAGCGTCGTCTTCCCGGCGCCGTTCGCGCCGACGATCGCCACCTTCTCCCCCTTCTGGATCTCGAGCGTCGCGCCGGAGAAGACGTCGCGCGCGCCGTACCCGAAGGAGGCGTCGCGGAGCTGGACGAGCACCCGCCCGACGTGCGGCGGCGACGGGAAGTGGAAGCGGATCGTCCGCGGCTTTCGCGGGAGCACCACGCGCCGCTGCTTCAAGCGCTCGGCCTGCTTCCGCTTGCTCTGCGCCTGCGCCGCCTTCGACGCCTTGGCGCCGAAGCGCTCGGCGAATCGCGAGAGCTGGGCGATCTTCTTCTCGAGCTGCTCGTTCTGCGCCTCGATCCGCTCCCGGCGGATCTCGCGCTCCTCCAGGTAGCCGGTGAAGCTCGTCGCGTACTCCGTGAGCTGTGCCTGATCCAGCTCGCGCACCTCGGTCGTCACGCGATCGAGGAAAACGCGGTCGTGCGACACGACGACGAGGCCCCCGCGGAAGTCCTCCAGGTAGTCCTCCAGCCACTCCATCGCCGGCAGGTCGAGATGGTTCGTCGGCTCGTCGAGGAAGAGGAGCGTCGGATCGGTGAGGAGGAGCGCGGCGAGCGCGGCGCGCATGCGCCACCCCCCCGAGAACTCGGAGAGGGGGCGGTCCTGGTCGGAAGGGGCGAAGCCGAGCCCGGCGAGGACGCGGCGCGCCTCGGGCTCGACCAAGTGTTCGTCGTGGAGCTCGAGGCGATGCTGGAGCTCGCCGGCGCGGTCGAGGAGCCGCTCCATCTCCGGGTCGTCCGTAGAGAGCGTCGGGATCTCCCGGTAGAGCGCGTCCAGCTCTTCGCGCATTTCCAGCAGGTGCCGGTGCGCCTCGAGCGCGCGGTCGAGCACCGTCCCCTCGAACTTCTCCGCAGCCTCCTGCGGCAGGTAGCCGAGCCGCGTCCCCTTCGACATGACCCGCGTGCCGCTCTCGGGGGTGATCTCGCCCAGGACGATCCTGAGGAGCGTGGTCTTTCCGGCTCCGTTCGGGCCGACCAGGGCGACGCGGTCCCCCGGCCCGATCACCCAGTCGAGGTCCTCGAAGAGGACGCGCGTGCCGATCGAGTAGCGAACGTTGTTCAGCCGAATCACTGGAAATCCTTGGGGTTAGGGACGCGCCGACGGGAGCGACGAGTGTACGCCGGAGGGATGCTACCCTTCCACCGCCTTCCTGTGGCACGATGCCCTCGTCGGGGGGGCGAGGCCCCGCCGGATTCTGACCACGGCCGCGTGAGCGGTCGCACTCACGGAGGAGGCGAATATGTTGAAGCGGACGATCGTTCTCGTCGCTCTTGCCCTGATGCTCGCGCTCGTCGCGGGCTGCGGCGGGGACGTCGTGAAGCAGATGATGGCGAATCCGGAAATGAAGACGAAGATCATGGACGCCATCGCCGCCAACCAGGACATGGCGGGAGAGCTGATGGATCGCCTCATGGCCTCGGACCAGACCAAGGGCATGGTCATGGACAAGATCATGGCGAACAGCGACGTCATGCAGGCGATGATGGGTCGCGTGGCGAAGGACCAGACGATGGTGGACGGCATCATGAACATGGCGGTGCAGGATTCCACCATGCGCGATCACGTCATGACCCTGGCCAAGGGAATGATGATGATGAAGAAGAAATAGCGCCCTCTCCATCTCGAGACGGCGGCGCCGCGGCGGCCGGTCGCGGCGCCGCTTCTATTTCACGTAGACCGACTTCACGTTCACGAATTCCCGGATCCCGAACGCCGCGAGCTCCCGGCCGTACCCCGATTCCTTGATCCCGCCGAACGGGAGGCGCGGATCGGAGCGCACGAAGGCGTTCACGAAGCAGGCCCCCGCCTCCAGATCTTCGGCCGCGATCCGCTCGCCCCGCGCGACGTCGCGCGTGAAGACGGCGGCGCCGAGGCCGAACGAGGAATCGTTGGCGATCCGGATCGCGTCGGCTTCGCCGCGCGCCGCGATCAGCGCGGCGACGGGACCGAAGAGCTCCTCGTCGTACGCCGGCATTCCGGGCCCGACCCGGTCGAGCACCGTGGGCGGATAGTAGGCCCCCGGACCACGGGGGACGGCGCCGCCGAGGAGGACGCGGGCGCCTCGCGCGGCGCTCGCCTCGACCTGGCGGTGGAGGTCGTCCCTTAGGTCGGCGCGCGCCATCGGCCCGAGATCGCTCGACGCGTCGCGGGGATCACCGAATCGCTTCGCCCGCATCCGCGCGACGAATCGCTCGGTGAAGGCCTCCCGGACCGACTCGACCACCACGAACCGCTTCGCCGCGATGCACGACTGCCCGCCGTTCACGAGCCGCGCCGCCACGCACGTTTCGGCCGCCAGGTCGAGGTCGGCGTCCTCGAGGATCAGGTAGGGATCGCTCCCGCCCAGCTCGAGCACCGTCTTCTTGAGGGCGCGCCCCGCGGCCGCGGCGACCGCCCGGCCCGCCGGCGTGCTTCCCGTCAGCGTGACGGCGCTCACGCGACGGGACGCGATCATCCCCTCGACGGCGGCCGACCCGACGAGGATCGCGGTGAAGACGCCCTCGGGGAATCCGGCGTCGCGGAAGACGGTCTCGATCGCGAGCGCGCACCCGCTCACGTTCGACGCGTGCTTCAGGACGCCGACGTTCCCCGCCATGAGGGCCGGCGCCGCGAAGCGGAAGACCTGCCAGAACGGGAAGTTCCAGGGCATGACCGCCAGCACGACGCCGAGCGGGGGGAAGGCCACGAAGGAGCGGGACGCGTCGCTCGGCGCCTCTTCCGGCGCGAGGAAGCGCGCGGCCTCGTCCGCGAAGTAGTCGCAGACCCACGCGCACTTCTCCGCCTCGCCGCGCCCCTGGGCGACCGGCTTTCCCATCTCGGCGGCCATGATGGCGGCGAGGCCGGGGGCGCGCTCGCGCAGGAGCGCGCCGGCGCGTCGCAGGAGCGCCCCCCGGTCGGGGAGCGGGGTCCGCCGCCACCGGGTGAAGGCCTCCGCGGCCAAGTTCAGCACGGTGTCTATCTTACCGGCGTCGGCCTCGGGATACTCGCGGATGGGCCGGGCGGTCGCGGGATCGATCGAGCGGAGCATCGGTGCCACTCCTTTCCTTCCTCCGGGAGTCGCCCCCGGGGGCGTCGCCGAGCCCCCATGTCCCCGGAAGTGCCGTACTTGCAACCGAGTAAACCTGATGAACCGGAGCCTGTTCCATGGCATCATTATCTTCCCGCGCGTCGCCCGCAAGGATTTCGGCGGCCTGGGCCGGCGGGTCGTTCCGAGCACGGCCGGTGGCACGGGAATCGCACGCAACGGAAGCGAGCCATGTCCGATATCGCCAACAATCCGAGCACGCTGAGCCTTCCGTTCCTCGAGGCGCTCTACGCGGAGTATCTTCGCGACCCGGCGGCCGTTCCGCCCGAATGGCGCCGGTATTTCGAGCGGATCGCGGAATCGAACGGCTTCGCGGCGAACCCGAGGCTCTCGCCCAGCTTCGCGCGGCGGGCCCTCTACGGCCCCGTGGCTTCGGGCGCCGGCAACGGCTCGCGCGCGAACTCGCTCATCGCGGGCGCCGAGATCGAGCCTTCGTTCGTCCTGCCCGAAGCGGGAGCGCCGGCTTCGCGCACGGCCCGGAGCCCGTTCGTCGCGCCGCAGACCGCCGCGGGAGCCGCGAGCGCCTTCTCGTTGATCCAATCGTACCGCGCTCGGGGACATCTCGCCGCCCGGATCGATCCGCTCGGCGCGCCGCGCCACGAGCCACCCGATCTCGATCCGGCCTTCCACGGATTCACCGAAGCCGACCTCGATCGACCCGTCGCCGATGCGTTCCAGGGCCGGGTCCCGGCGACGCTGCGCGAACTCCACGCCACGCTGCGGGCCGTCTACGCCGGACCGATCGGCGTCCAGTACATGCACCTCCACGACGTCGAGATGCTCCAGTGGCTGCAGGAGCGGATCGAGCGGCCGCCGGTTCCGGAGGCTCCGCTCCCGCCCGAGCACGAGCGGCGCGTCCTCGCGCGCCTCACCGAGGCGGCCATCTTCGAGGAGTTCATCCAGAAGAAGTACATCGGGTCGAAGTCCTTCTCGCTCGAAGGCTCGGAGGCGCTGATTCCCCTCCTCGACACGGCGATCGAGACCGCCGACGCGGAAGGGGTGCGCGAGGTCGTGATCGGCATGGCGCACCGCGGGCGGCTCAACGTCCTCGCCAACGTCCTGGGAAAGGAGCCGCGCGAAATCTTCCACGAGTTCGAGGACTTGGACCCGGAGCTCTACCACGGCCGCGGCGACGTGAAGTACCACCTCGGCTACAGCAGCAACCGGAAGCTTCCGTCGGGGCGGGAGATCCATCTCTCCCTCTGCTACAACCCGAGCCACCTGGAGTTCGTCGATCCGGTGGCGGTCGGACGGCTCCGCGCGAAGATGGACCACGTCGGCGACGCGGAGCACGAGCGCGGCGTCGCCTTCCTGATCCACGGAGACGCGGCCTTCGCGGGCGAGGGAATCGTCCAGGAGACCCTCAACCTGAGCGGGCTCCCCGGCTACGAGACGGGCGGCACGCTCCATATCGTGGTGAACAATCAGATCGGGTTCACGACGCTCCCGAGCGACGGGCGCTCGACGCCCTACGCCTCGGACGTGGCGCGCATGCTCCAGATCCCGATCTTCCACGTGAACGGCGAGGAGCCCGAGGCGGTCGTCCGCGCGGTCCGCCTGGCGATGGAATTCCGGCGCCGGTTCCGGCGCGACGTGGTGCTCGACCTCTACGGATACCGCCGCCACGGCCACAACGAAGGCGACGAGCCGGCGTTCACGCAGCCGCTCCTCTACGCCGCGATCGCGAAGCGCCGCCCGATCCACGAGATCTACCGCGGGCGACTGATCGAGGCGGGGCGGATCACGGAAGCGGAGGCCGACGCCGTGGCGGCGCGCGTGCGCGCGACGCTCGAGGAAGAGCTGAAGCTCGCGCGCACCGTGAAGCGGACGGCGCTGCCCGACGCCCCGAGCGGCGTCTGGACCCGCTATCGCGGCGGCCGCGACGCCGACGCGCCCGTCGTGGAGACTGGCGTCCCCAAGGAGCGCCTGACGGCGCTCCTCGAATCGCAGACGGTGCTCCCGCGGGGCTTCACCCCACACCCCAAGATCAAGCGCGGCCTCGCCCAGCGCCTCGAGATGGCGCGCGGGGAGCGGCCGCTCGACTGGGCGGCGGGCGAGGCGCTCGCGTTCGCGACGCTGGCGGTCGAAGGACACCGGATCCGCCTCTCGGGGCAGGACACCGAGCGCGGCACCTTCAGCCACCGCCACGCCGTCCTCCACGACGTGAAGACTGGCGAGCGATACATGCCGCTCGCGCACCTCGCCAAGGACCAAGCCCCGGTCGAGATCTGGAACAGCCCGCTCTCCGAGGCGGGGGTGATGGGCTTCGAGTACGGCTACAGCCTGGAGACGCCCGACGGCCTCGTCCTCTGGGAGGCCCAGTTCGGCGACTTCATGAACGCGGGGCAGGTGATCATCGACCAGTTCCTCGCGAGCGGCGAGGAGAAGTGGCGCCGGCTCTCGGGGCTCACGCTGCTCCTGCCGCACGGCTTCGAGGGGATGGGGTCCGAGCATTCGAGCGCGCGCATCGAGCGGTTCCTCCACCTCGCCGCGCGCGACAACATCCAGGTCGTCTACCCGTCGACCCCGGCCCAGTTCTTCCACCTCCTCCGCCGCCAGGTGAAGCGGCCGTGGCGGAAGCCCTTGGTCGTGATGACGCCGAAGAGCCTCCTCCGCCATCCGGCTGCGGTCAGCCCGCTCGAGGCGCTCACGGCGGGCCGGTTCGAGCGCGTGCTGGGCGACGCCGACGCGACGCCCGCGCGGACGGAGCGGATCCTCCTCTGCGCCGGGAAGATCTACTACGAGCTCTCGGTGACGCGGACGGCGGAACGGGAGACGACGACGGCGATCCTCCGTCTCGAGCAGCTCTACCCGCTGGCCGACGAGACGCTGGGGAAGGCGCTCTCCGCCTACCCCGAGGGGACGCCGGTGCGCTGGGTGCAGGAGGAGCCGGCGAACATGGGCGCGTGGCCGTACTTGAGGGCGCGGTTCGGCGAGCGGCTCCTCGGCCGTTTCCCCTTCTCGGTCGTGAGCCGTCCGGCGGCGGCGACGCCGGCGAGCGGCGCGGCGAGCAGCCACAAGATCGAACAGGAACGGCTGCTTTTGGCGGCCTTCGACAAGGAGGTCGCGACGCATGGCGGTTGAGCTGCGGGTTCCAGAGGTGGGCGAGTCGATCACCGAGGTGCAGATCGGCGCGTGGCTCAAGTCGGAGGGGGAACGCGTCGAGCGGGACGAAGCGGTCGTCGAGATCGAGTCGGACAAGGCCACCCTCGAGCTTCCGGCGCCCGTCGCGGGAACGATCGAGAAGGTGCTCGCGAAGCAGGGCACCGTCGTGAAGGTGGGCGATCTGATCGCGACGCTCACGGAGGGGAAGGCCGCCTCGGGGAACGGCGCTCCGGCCAAGGCGGCGGAAAAGGTCCCGGCGGCACCCGCGGCGCCAGCGGCACCCGCGCCGGCGGCGGCCAAGTCGGCTCCCGCGCCTCCGCGAGTGATGCCCGCCGCCGAGCGCCTCCTCGCCCAGCACGGGCTGGCGGCGGAGGCCGTGCCGGCGACCGGACCCGGCGGCCGCCTGCTCAAGGAGGACGTGCTCACCCACCTCGCGCGACGCCCGGAGGCGGGTGCCGCCCTCCCGGCGGTGCCCGCGGCGGGCGAGGGAGCTGGCCCCGCCGAGGGAGAGGGACCGGCCGAGGAGGTCGTGCCGATGAGCCCGTTCCGCGCGCGGATCGCCGAACGGCTCAAGGAGGCGCAGAACGTCGCGGCTCTCCTCACGACGTTCAACGAGATCGACATGTCGGGCGTGATCGCGGTCCGCGAGGAGCTGCGCGAGGCGTTCCAGGAGCGCTACGGGGTGAAGCTCGGCTTCATGTCGTTCTTCGTGAAGGCCACCGTCGACGCCCTGATGCGCTTCCCGCAGGTGAACGGCGAGATCCGCGGCAAGGAGATCGTCTACAAGAACCACTACGACATCGGCATCGCGGTGGGCGGCGGCAAGGGGCTGGTGGTCCCGGTCCTCCGCGGCGCGGACCGGCTCTCCTTCGCCGAGATCGAGCTCTCCATCGCCGACTTCGCGCAGCGCGCCAAGGACAACAAGCTGAACTTGGACGAGCTCAAGGGCGGCACGTTCACCATCTCGAACGGCGGCGTCTACGGCTCGCTCCTCTCGACCCCGATCATCAATCCGCCTCAGAGCGCGATCCTGGGCCTCCACGCCATCCACAAGCGACCCGTCGCGGTCGACGATCAGGTCGTGATCCGTCCGATGATGTACGTCGCGCTCACGTACGACCACCGGCTGATCGACGGCCGGGAGTCGGTGACCTTCCTGCGCCACGTGAAGGACCTGGTCGAGCGCCCGACGCGCATGCTCCTCGGAATCTGACGTGCCCGCGAACCGGCACGATCTGCTCGTCATCGGGTCCGGACCCGGCGGCTACGTCGCCGCGATCCGCGCCGCGCAGCTCGGCATGGACGTGGGCTGCGTCGAGTCGGATCCCGCGCTGGGCGGGACCTGCCTCCGTGTGGGCTGCATTCCGAGCAAGGCGCTGCTCGAATCGAGCGAGCGCTATCACGAAGCGAAGGACGCGCTCGCCCCCCACGGGGTCCGCGTCGCCTCGGTCACGCTCGACCTGCCGACCATGATGAAGCGGAAGGACGAGATCGTCCGCGGGCTCACCGGCGGCGTCGCCATGCTCTTCAAGAAGCATCGGATCGCCCGCTATGAAGGACGGGGCCGGATCGCCGGCCCCGGGCGCGTCCTCGTGGAGGGGGGACCCGCGCCCGCCGAGATCGAGGCGAAGCACATCCTGATCGCGACCGGAAGCAAGTCGGCGCCGCTGCCCGGCGTCGTCGTGGACGGGGCGCGGGTCGGCACGAGCACCGACGCCCTCGCCTACCCCGAGGTGCCGCGGCGCCTCGTCGTGATCGGCGCCGGCTACATCGGACTCGAGCTCGGGTCGGTCTGGCTTCGGCTGGGCGCGACCGTCACGGTGCTCGAGTACCTCGACCGGATCCTCCCGGGGATGGACGCCGAGATCGCCTCGGAGGCGCTCAAGCTCTTCAAGCGCCAGGGAATGGAATTCCATCTCGGGCGGAAGGTCACGGGGGCGACGGCCACGAAGAACGGCGCCACGGTGACGTGCGAGGGGATGGAGCCGATCGAGGCGGACCGCGTGCTGGTCGCCGTGGGACGCGTGCCGAACACCGAAGGCCTCGGGCTCGAGAGCGTCGGGATCGAGACCGACGAGCGCGGACGGATTCCCGTGGACGAGGCCTATCGCACGCGCGCCGAGGGGATCTACGCGATCGGAGACGTGATCGGCGGCGCGATGCTCGCGCACAAGGCCTCCGAGGAGGGCGTCGCCTTGGTCGAGCGGATCGCCACCGGATACGGCCACGTGAACTACGACGCCGTACCGGGCGTCGTCTACACCCAGCCCGAGATCGCCGCGGTCGGCCGGACGGAGGAAGAGTTGAAGGAGGCGGGCACCGCCTACCGGAAGGGGGTCTTCTTCTTCCGGGGAATCGCCCGCTCTCGCGCCTTGGGCCAGATCGACGGCCGCGTGAAGATCCTCGCCGACCAAGCGACCGACCGCATCCTGGGGGTGCACATCATCGGGCCCCGCGCGGGGGACCTCATCGCGGAAGCCGTCGCCGCCATCGAATTCGGCGCGACGAGCGAGGACCTCGCCCGAATCTGCCACGCCCATCCCACGCTGGCCGAGGCGGTGAAGGAAGCCGCGCTGGCCGTGGACGGACGTCCGATCCACGCGTGACCGTCGCGGCGGGACGCGGCACCCGCCCCGGCGCCCCGGCCGCGGCGACTACTTGAGCAGGATCAGCTTCTTGGCGTCGTGGAAACCGGTCGAGGTCTCGATCCGGTAGAAATAGACGCCGCTTCCGAGCCGCCCGCCGGCGTCGTCACGACCGTCCCACTGGACATGGTAGTCGCCCGGCGCGTGCGGGGCGTCGATCAGCGTCCGCACCAGGGCCCCGCCGGCGTTGAAGACCCGGATGGTCACCTTTCCGGGCGCCGCGATCGAGTAGCGGATGGTGGTGCTCGGGTTGAACGGATTCGGCGCGTTCTGGAGCAGCGAGTTCCGGATGGACGGCGCCTCCGAGGCCGGATCGCCCTCGACCGCCGACGGCGTGTAGCAGGCCGCCTCGTGGAAGTAGTCCTGCAGGATCGCGCGGGCCAGGAGCAGCCGCTCGCCCCCTTCGACGACGTCCCCGAACGTGAAGCCCATCGTGACCGACCGGGCGCTGTCCGAGCCGAACGAAACGTACTTGCGCGCGTAGCGGATCGCCGCGGCGTAGGAGTTCGGATAGGTGAGCAGGGTCCCGGAGCGCGAGCCAGAACCGGTCGCGTAGTTCGAGAGGCCGATCAGATCGAACCGGTCGATGATCGGGCAGTCGCCGTTCACGTGGAACGAGCGGCCGGCCGCCGGCCCCCCCAGGACGCCGCGCACCAGCGGCACGAGCGAATCCTGGGGGACGCTCTCCCAGACGTCCCGGAGATATTGCGCGCCGGCGGTGAAGGCGAGGAACGCGTTGTAGTCGGCGCCGTTGATGATGAGATCGTACGCCACGTTGTCGCCCGCGATCAGGAGGTTTCGGTTCTTCCCCGACTGCTGGATCCAGCCCTGGAGGAGCGCCTGGTCGCTGGCCCGGAGGGAGAACTGGCTCAGGTCCCCCGCGTGCCAGACGATCGTCGAGTACTGGAGGAGCGTGTTCACGCTCTCGCCGGGCCAGTTGTAGGGATCGGTGGAGGCCGATCCGCCGGGCGTATTCCCGATCCCGCTCGACGGCGCGTTCACGTCCCATTCGTCGAACTTGTAGCCGAGTCCGGCCAGCGCCTCGGCCCAGTAGTTCCTGTCTTCCCGATTCAGGAAGTTGTCGACGTAGAGGATCGTCGAGAGGCTGTCCGTGCACCCGAGCGCCGGGTTCGTGGGCATCTTCACGGGGAGGATCGACGCCGAGAAATAGGTTCCGTCGGTGAAGGCGCCGGCGGGCAGATAGGCGGTCTCGTCCAGGCTGTCGGTCGCCGCGAAGTAGTACTCCATGGTCGTGTTCGACGGATAGACGATCGGCGGGACGTCGGCGTAGCGCATGCGCGGCAGGGCCGGCGTGGACGGCAGGAGCGGCGTCGTGTTCCACGACCCCCCGTTGAATCGATAGTACATGAAGCCCGACTTGTATCCGCGAGACGTCGAGACCTCCACCGCCGAGCTGTCGCCGAGCGGCGTGTTGAAATTGTCGTCCTTGAAGAAGGCCGTCGTGTGGAAGGTGTCGTTGAACAGATCGATGTCCCGCTGGAGGATCAGCGGCGGCGCGTCCGCGACCACGCCGATCGCCACGTTGTCGAAGAAGGTGTAGACCCCGCCGGGCGTCGATTGCCCCTCGCAGTAGATGGTGGAGTAGTCGGTCAACCCGAGCTCGAACTGGACGGAGTCCTTCCCGGCGGCTCCCGGGAGCGGGACCTTCTGGCGGGCCCAGTCCTTCGTCGACCCGTAGTAGAGGAGCCGGGTCGGGTCGGTCCATTCACTCCAGTCGGGATCCCCCGCGTTCCGCGTCCGGAAACGGACGTGGTAGTAGTAGCAGGCGTAGAGCGGCAGGTTTCGGTAGACGTCGAACGCCGCGAAGACATCGGACGCCCTGTTGATGAAGACGGGCGGGGTGTGGAGCAGGTTGTCCATTCGGGGGACCACCGATTGGGAGACGGGGTCCCAGTCGGTCCAGACGTTGGTTCGGTTCGTCGTGCAGACGTCCTCGGTGAACACGTTGGACGCGATCGAATAGTAGTCGCCGACGGGGGGGAAGATCGACGCGACCCACGTTCCCGGACCGTGGTCGCAGTCGTCGAAGAAGCGAAGCTGGGTCCCGGCCTTGACCGTGATGTTGTCGATGAACCATCCGTCGCCGTTGTAGAGGCCGTCCTCGGACGAATAGGCGACATCGCTCGTGAAGGTGAATCGGAACCCGACGACCGGGTGGGACCCCGGCGGGGGGTTCAGGTAGTACTTCGCCCGGATCGAATCGGGCAGCGTGACGGCGAACGTATCGCACGCCCCCGAGTTCGGCACCTTGCCGGTCAACGTCGCGAGCGGCGTCCAGCCTTCGTCGATGTCGTAGACCTCGAAGTAGCCGTAGTCGTAATTCGGTTCGGCGTTGAAGCGCTGCCTCCAGGAGATTCGAACGGTGGAGTTCTTCGGGATGCTGTCGAGCCAGACCGAGTTGCTGAGGTACTGGGTCCAGCTGTTCTCGTAGCCGGCCCGGTTGGTGTCGTAGATCCAGCTCGAGTCGATGCGACCGCACCACCAGGAGGTTCCCTGGCACCCCATGAACGTGTCGAGGTGCCACGCGGTCGGCCGCTCGGAGTTGTCGACGTGCGTCCAGCCGCCCTGATTGTTGATCGTCAGGGCGTTCAGGCTGTCCTGGAAGACGACGACCTCCTCCAGGGGGGGCGCGGCGAGGTGCGGGCGGCGGGTTCGGAGGCCGTTCGGATCAGGGACGGAAAAGACGGGGATCTGCTCGCGCACGACCCCCCGGTCGAGCGGGGGTGCGGCGGAAGCGGCGGCGCCCGATCCATCGGTGGAGGCTGACGCCACCGACGCGGCGAGACCGAAGCAGAGGGAGCATAGGCTCAGGAGTATGCGGTTCGCCATCGGAACCTGCCTATTATACACCATCTTGCGGCCGATCGCAATCAGAGCGTGAGTTTCGAGAAGGCCTCCGGTGGGAAGGCGTCGACCTGGATCACGTCGCGGCGGGCGGCGTCGGCCTCGTGCCAGAGGTGCCGCTCTTCCTCCGTGATCAGCCCCGCCTCGCGGGCGGCCGTGGCCAGCGCCGCACCCGCCAGGGGAGGCAGGCGCCGGGCCCTGAGCGCGTCCTTGAGCTTCCGGTCGACCGGCTGGGCGGCGACGGCCTTGGCGAAGGCGGCCTCCAGGCGCCCGAGACTGCCCTCCGAAGCGGGCGGCACGTAGAGGTCCGGCGTCAGCGCGAGCCGAAGCGCCCGATCCTCGAGAACGCTGCGGGCCGCCGCGGCGCTCATCCGATCGGTCGGCGCCTTGTGCCGAGCGCCGGCGGGGAACGTCGCCGCGCGGAGGAACCACGCCGCGGGGCGGTTCGGGAGGTTGTCCATCACGCCGAGGAGCGCGAGCTGGGCCTGGTGGAACGCGAACGCGGAGGCCCATCGGACGATGGGCCATTCCGGCTTCTTCTGGCCGTCGTCCACGTAACGCTTCAGAGTCGCCGAGGAGAGGTACATCCAGGCGAGCGCGTCGGCCAGCCTCCCGCTCAACCGCTCGAGCCGCTTGAGGGAGCCGCCGAGGGTCGCCATGGCCACCTCCGACGTCAGCGCGAAGGCCGCGCTCAGATGGGCGAGCCGTCCGAAGAGCGGGCGCGCCGGGCCCGACACGGGGACCCCGGCGAATCGGCCGCCGGTCAGCCCGTCGAGGAACGACCGTCCGATCGTGGCGAGCACGTGGCCCAGGTGCGCGAAGAAGGCACGGTCGAACGCCGCGAGGTCGCGCTTGGCGATCGCGGCCATCTCCTTCTGCACGTAGGGGTGGCAACGGACCGCGCCCTGGCCGTAGATGATGAGGGAGCGCGTCAGGATGTTCGCCCCCTCCACCGTGATGCCGATCGGGACGGCCGCGTACGCCGCGGCGAGCACGTTCCGGGGGCCACGGCTGATCCCCGCGCCCGCCTGGACGTCCATCGCGTCGTTCACCACCGCGCGCATCCCCTCGGTCAGGTAGTGCTTCACGATGGCGGAGATCACCGCCGGCTTCTGCCCCTCGTCGACCGCGCCGAGCGTGAGCCGGCGCGCCGCGTCCATCAGGTAGGTCCTCCCCACGATCCGCGCGATCGGCTCCTCGATTCCCTCGAAGCGCCCGATCGGAAGGCCGAACTGCTCGCGAACCGTTCCGTAGGCGGTGACGACGCGGGTGGCGAGCTGCGAGCAACCCGACGCGAGGGAGGGGAGCGAGATGCCGCGTCCGGCCGCCAGGTTCTCCATCAGCATCCGCCAGCCCTTCCCGGCCATCTCGGGTCCGCCGATGATGAATTCGAGCGGAACGAAGACGTCGGTGCCGAACGTCGGGCCGTTCAGGAAGGGAACGCCGAGCGGGTCGTGCCGCTCTCCGACCTCGATGCCCGGAAGATTCGTCGGGAGGAGCGCGCAGGTGATCCCGATCGTCTCCTCGCCGCCCAGGAGCCGGTTCGGATCCTTGAGGGCGAAGGCGAGGCCGAGCACGGTCGCCACCGGCGCGAGCGTGATGTAGCGCTTCGACCAGTTGAGGCGCATCCCCAGGACCTCGTGCCCCTCGAAGATCCCCTTCTCGACGATGCCCACGCTGTGTTGCGCGGTGGCGTCGCTTCCCGCCTCGGGCTCGGTGAGCGCGAAGCAGGGTATTTCCTCCCCGGCCGCGAGGCGCGGCAGATAGTGGCGCTTCTGGGCCGCCGTCCCGTAGTGGAGCAGGAGCTCCGCGGGGCCGAGGGAGTTCGGGACCATCGCGGTGACCGAGGCCGTCACGCTCCGGCTCGCGATCTTCGTGATCACGGCGGAGTGGGCCGCGGCCGAGAACCCGAGTCCTCCGTATTCCTCCGGGATGATCATCCCGAAGAACCGGTGCTTCTTGAGGAAGGCCCACGCCTCGGGGGAAAGGTCGCCGCGCTGGAGGACGTCCCATTCGCTGAGCATGCCGCAGAGCGTCTCGACCGGGCCGGCGATGAAGGCGCGCTCGGCGTCGGTGAGCCCCTTGGGCCGGAAGGCGAGGAGCCGCTTCCAGTCGGGGCGCCCGGAGAAGAGCTCGGCGTCCCACCAGACGCTTCCCGCTTCGAGCGCGATCCGCTCGGTCTCTCCCATGCGCGGAAGCGCCGCGCCGACCGCGGGCATGATCCAGCGGCTCAGCAGCTGGCGTCGGATGGCTGGAACGGCGAAGACGAGAACGAGGACGACGAGAACGGAGAGCCAAACGAACACGGGTCAAACTCCTACGGTTCGGGGTTCGACGTGCGCCGAGGCATCATACCGCAGAAACGACGTGGCGCGCTGCCGAATCAGCGCCTATCCTCACCCTCCCGATGAACGCCGCCCGAAGATTCGAGATCGATCCCGACATCCGCCGCGCCTCCACGGCGCCCTCGTGGCTCTACTCGGACCCCCAGGTGTTCCAGCGCGTCCGGGAGCGCGTGTTCGCTCCCTCCTGGCAGCTCGTGCTCGACCTCGACCGGATCCGGGTGCCGGGCCAGGTCTGCCCGGCGACGCTCCTCGAGGGGACGCTCGACGAGCCGATCGTCGTGACCCGCGATCGCGAGGATCGCCTCCACTGTCTCTCGAACGTCTGCACGCACCGGGGGAACGTGGTGGCCGAGGGAGCGGGCGTCGAGTCGACGCTGCGCTGCCGCTACCATGGCCGCCGGTTCGGCCTCGACGGCCGCTTCCACTCGATGCCCGAGTTCGAGGAGACGGAGCGGTTCCCCTCGAAGGCGGACGACCTCCCGCCCATCCCGTTCGGCGTCTGGAGGAAATTCTTCTTCGCGTCGCTCGCGCCCGCCTCCCCGCTGGAATCTGTGGTCGGGGCGATGGACGCCCGCTGTGGATTCCTGCCGATCGACCAGGCGATCTTCGACGCGACCCGAAGCCGGGAGTACGCGGTGCGCGCCAACTGGGCGCTCTACTGCGACAACTATCTGGAAGGGTTCCACATTCCGTTCGTCCACGCGGGCCTTTCGGCCGTCCTCGACTATGGCGCCTATCGAACCGAGCTCTACCCCCACGCCGTGCTCCAGATCGGAGTCGCCGGGGAGGGGGAGGAGGCCTTCGTCCTCCCCGCCGGATCGCCCGACGAGGGCCGGCGGATCGCGGCCTACTACTGGTGGGTCTTCCCGAACACGATGTTCAACTTCTATCCATGGGGCGTTTCGGTGAACGTCGTCCGGCCCCTCGCGGTCGACCGCACGAAGGTTTCCTTCCTGGCCTATGTGTGGGATCCGTCGAAGCTCGATCGCGGGGCGGGGGCCGGCCTCGATCGGGTGGAGCGGGAAGACGAGGTGATCGTGGAGAGCGTGCAGCGCGGAGTGGGTTCCCGCCTCTACGAGCGGGGTCGCTACTCGCCGTCCCGCGAGCAGGGGGTCCACCACTTCCACCGCCTCCTGGCCGCGGCCCTGGGGGACGGCGCGCCGGCCTGATCGAGGGTGGCCGGCCCGACCGGGGCCTGGCCCCTTGGAAGCGAATTCCCGGCCCAACGATCGGCCGCGTCGGCCTGTCGAAACATTTGTCCCCCGAAACCGGTAGGAGATTCGTCATGCGGCACCCGCGATCCCCGATCCTCACGGCGGCCTTCGCGCTGGTCGCGCTCGCGGCCGGGCCGGCCGGCGCGCTCGGGTTCGACGGATTCTCTCCCGGCGGCGAAGGGGCGGCCGGGGCCGACTCCGCGGACGGGCGCGCCGCCGCGAGGCCTTCGATTCGCGCGTTCCCGCTCGACCACCAGGAGATCAAGCTCGACGGGCGCCTCGACGAGCCGGCCTGGCGCGACGCCCCGGCGGGCCGCGGCTTCACCGTCTGGGACCCGGACCGCGGCGCCCTGCCGGCCGAGGAGACGGTCTTCAAGGTCGCGTACGACGAGGACGCGATCTACTTCGCCGTGGCCTGCTTCGAGCACGACGCGTCCAAGATCCAGGCGAGGCTCTCCCGCCGCGACCGGTTCGTCAACTCGGACGTCGTCGCGATCTACCTCGACCCCTATCACGACCACACGACCGGCTACGCCTTCAAGGTGAACCCGCTCGGCGTCCAGCTCGACACCTACATCTATAACGACGGCTCCACCGACGACGACTGGGACGCCGTCTGGGAGGCGGAGACCTCGCGCGACGCGAACGGATGGTACGTGGAGGTCCGCGTTCCGTTCTCGGCGATCCGCTATCGCGCCGCCGAGGAGATGACCTGGGGCCTCGACGTCTGGCGCTACATGCAAGGGCGCGGGCAGGACACGGCGTGGCACACGTGGCCCCGGGAGCAGAGCGGCTTCGTGAGCCAGTTCGGCGATCTGACCGGGCTGCGTGGAATCCGCGCCCCCCGACAGGTCGAGTTGCTTCCCTATGTCGTCCAGCGGGAGACCGATCACTCCATGACCGGCTCGCCGGGGCGGCCTGACAAACTGGACGGCTTCCAGGATTTCGGCGCCGACCTCAAGTACGGCATCACGTCCGACCTCACGTTGAACGCGACGATCCAGCCCGATTTCGGCCAGGTCGAGGCCGACCCGGCGGTGCTCAATCTGTCGCCGTTCGAGACGTTCTACGACGAGAAACGCCCCTTCTTCGTCGAGGGAAGCCGGTTCTTCCAGCATCCCGACTTCAACGTCTTCTATTCGCGACGCATCGGCACCGGGGACGAGCTGAGCCGGATCCGCTACGCGGCCAAACTGACCGGAAAGACGGTCGGCGGCGTCTCGGTGGCCGCGCTCGCCGCCTCGACCGATCTCACGCACGACGGCCAGGCGCACAATCTCTTCAAGAACGGGGACCGCCTGTCGCGATACCTGGTCGGCCGGTTCGGCAAGGAGTTCGCGCAGGGGCGCCATCGCTTCAACATCATGCAGACGGCGGTCCTGAACACGGCCGACCGGTCGCAATGGGGCGACCGCGCGTCGCGCAACGCCTATACGACGGGGTTCGACTTCGACCTGAATTCGCCGAAGCGGGCCTGGAACTTCAACGCGTCGACGGTCGGGTCGGTGATCGACCCGGACACGCTGGCATCCGATCCCACCGTGACCGGAAGGCGAGTCTACGGCACCGGAGGCAACTTCAACCTGAACCGGCGCGGAGGCAAGTGGCGCGGGAGCGTGGGCGGTCGCTGGGAGAGCGCCAAGCTCGACATCAACGACATCGGCTACCTCCAATCGCCCGACGAGATCTCGAGCACGTTCTGGGTGCAGCGGCAGTTCAACCCGGGCGGGAAGAGCAAGGTCTACAACAACGGGAACCTGAACTGGAACCTCTGGCGGTCCTGGATCTACGCGGGCCGCACGGGACGAGACGCGGCGACGGGGCTCCCCGCGTGGCACTATTCCGCGGGGCATCCGCAGTACGAGGGCGGGAACGTGAACGGCTGGATCCAGTTCCGGAACTATCGCGAGCTCTCGGGCGGGATCGCGCTCAACGGGTGGGGGCACCACCGGTGGGAGACGCGCGGCGGGCCGATCATCAGCGAGCCGTTCACGTACGGGGCATGGCTCGAGTACCTGACCGACTCGCGGAAGCGCCTCCATCACTCGATCGACGTGAACTGGAATCGCGACGTGGCACAGAACGTGGCGCTCGATCTGACGCTCGTCACGAACTGGAACCAGTCGAGCGCGGTCAACCACCAGATCCAGGTCGCGTACCACGATCGGAACGACGATACCCAGTACCTCGAGACGGTGACCCTGGCCGAACGGCCGGGCGGGGTCGGCATCGGCGGCTTGTCCTACGTGTTCGGCGACATCCACCAGCAGACGGTGGACGTCACGCTGCGATCGAGCCTTCTCTTCAGCCGGAAGCAGTCGCTCGAGATCTACGCGCAACCCTTCCTCACCGTCGGCGACTACAGCCGGGCGCGTGAGCTCGCCCGGCCCGATACGTACGACCTGATCCCGTACAACGAGCCGGGCTACGACTACCGGCGAAACGACTTCTCGTACGCGTCGGTGAACCTGAACCTCGTCTATCGGTGGGAGTACCGTCCCGGGAGCACGTTCTACCTCGTCTGGACGCAGAGCCGCGCGCGCTTCGAGGATCGGGCGCAGTTCTCGGCGGATCCCCAGGGATTCCGGAACGGGCTCGGCACGCGAACGCTCTTCAGGAACGAACCGGAGAACACGCTCCTGGCGAAACTCACGTACTGGCTCCCGATCTAGTTCGGTCCCCCCAACCGGGCCGGCGTTCGCGCCGGTCGGAGGCCCCACCCCCCTCCATCGGTCGTAACGCCGGGCCTCTCGTGCCAGCGAGGGGCCCGGGGCCGTCTAGCGGCGCTTCGTCGGTTTGCCCTCTCCGGGCGGCCGCGACTTCAGCCAGTCGTCGCGCAGGACGCCCATGTGCACCGTGTTCCAGTAGCGCCCGTCCCGGAAGGTGTCCTCCCGCGAAACGCCCTCGCGCTGAAATCCCGCCTTCTCGTACGCGCGAACCCCGCGCAGGTTGTGCTCGAGGACCTGAAGCGCGACCCGGTGCAAATTGAGCGTCTCGAACGCGTACCTGACCATGAGCGCGGTCGCCTCGCTCCCGTACCCCCGGTTCCAGCACCGCTTGTCCCCGATCAGGATCCCGAAGATCGCGTGGCGGTCCTTGGGGTGGATCGCGTGGAGCCCGGTCGTGCCGATCAGCCGGTCGGTCGCCCGGAGCGCGATGCCGAGCACGACCTCGGTCGCGGAGCCGCGCGTCCGGTCGAGGAACGCCTGCTCGTCGGCGTTCGTCATCGGCCGGTAGAGGAGCAGGTACCGGGAGATCTCCGCGTCGTTCACCCACGTCTTGAGCGACGGGACGTCCTCCGGTTCGAGCGGCCTAAGGTAGATCTTCCTTCCGATCAGGAACGGCGCCTTCACCGGGCCCCCGCCTTCGCCGGCCGGGCCGGGCGCGCGGGACGCGACGACGCGAGCGCGGCCCCGCCCCCCGCGAACTTCCGGAAGAACGAGTCGGCCCTCCAGCGCGGGCGCTCGGCGCGGTCGGCGACGTCCCGCGCGAACGCGAGGAAGATCCGGTTGAATTCGGCGGCGGCCCCGAAGTCGACCGGCTGGCGCGCGTCGTCGGAAGGGGCGTGGTATCGCTCGCGGTTCCAGCGCTCGACACGACGGTCCAGGAACGGGTTCCCGGTCGGACCGAACTCGACGAAGACGGACGGGACCCCGGCGCGCACGAAGCTGTACTGGTCGCTTCGGACGAAGTAGGCCCGCCGAGGGTCGGGATCGGGCGCGATCCTGACCCCCGACGATTCGGCCGTGGCGCGGAACCAGGCGCCCAGGTCGGACTGATCGCCGCCGTAGTCGATCAGGGAGCGGAGCGGAACGATCGGCAGGAACATGTCGAGGTTCACGTCGGCGACGATTTCGCGATCGCCGATCGTCGGGCGCGCCGCGAACGCGCGCGATCCGAGGAGCCCCTCCTCCTCGCCGGTGACGGCGAGCAGGACCACGGAGCGGCGCGGGCGGTGGCCCGGCGCGCCGAGGCCCCGGGCGATCTCGATGAGGGTCGCGACGCCGCTCGCGTTGTCCATGGCGCCGTTGTAGATCGAATCGCCCCGGACCGGCGCGCCGATCCCGAGGTGATCGAGATGCGCCGAGAGGACGACGGCCTGGCGCCTCAGCGTGGAATCGCCCCCCTCGATGATCCCGACCACGTTCGGGCACGTGACCTCGCGGCGGTCGACGATCACGCGCGCCCGGATCCGCGCGGCGAGGGGAAAGCGAGGGAGGGGCTCGCCCCGCATGTCCCGGTCGAGGATCTCGGCGAAGGTGTGCCCCGATCCCGCGAAGAACCGCTCGGCGCGCGCGGGATTCATCGAGAGCCCGAACCGGCGCCCGTGGTTCTCGTCGAGGGCGGTGTCGGCGAGCGAGAACGCCGGGCTCAGGCGGGCGAGTCGCGCCCGAGCCCACGGAAACCCTCCCCGCCGGGGGTTCGAGACCAGGGCGTACCCGATCGCGCCCGCGTCGTGGAGGCGGCGCCAGCGTTCGCCGCCCGACATCGCGTGGGCGCGCACGTCGTCCGGGAGCAAGCTCGGTCCGCCGCGAAGGCAGACCGCGATCCTGCCGCGTAGGTCGAGCCCGCGGAGGTCGTCGTAGCCGTATTCGGGAACGACGAGCCCGTAGCCCACGAAGACGGCGTCGGCCTCGAGCGATTCGGGCGCGTCGGCCTCGACCCGGAAATAGGCGTCGTCGCCGAGCGTGAGAAGACGGACACGGCCGTCCTGGACGAGGGCGAGGAGGCACTCGGGCTCGCGGATTTGCCGCCGGACGAAGCGGACGGGCTGGAAGTAGCCGTCGTCTCCCGCGGGCTTCGCCCCGGCCTCGCGGAATCGATACGCGACGTACCGCGCGGCGGCGAGGTAGCCCGGAGTGCCGGTTCCGCGCCCTTCGCGCGCGTCGTCGGCGAGCCAGCGGACGTCGCTCCACCAGCGGGCGGCCGGCTCCGGACCGCAGGAAATCGCGCCGAGGAGCGCGGGGATGGAGAGCGCCGCCGCGAGGATTCGGCGCACGCGGGCTACCGGCCGGCGGCCTGGAGCTTCGCGCGCTTGTACTCGCGCACGGCGACGGGGATGCCTTCCTCGATCGTGCGGAAGCGGGGCGCCCAGCCGAGATGCTCGCGCGCCTTGGCGGTGTCGACCTTGGGGCAGGTGGTGTACGCCTCGACGGCCCAGTCGCCGAGGACCGGAATCAGCTCCTCCTCGGGGACGGAGACCGGATCGGGCGCCCCCATCTCCTTCGCCACGAGACGCGTGAACGCGCCGAGCGTGGTCGGCCGTTCGTCGCCGAGCAGGTAGTCGTGTCCGTCGAGGCCATGCTCGATCGCGAGGCGGTATCCGACCGCCGCGTCGCGCGCCGCGACGTAGTGCATCGTCTGCGTCCCGTCGCCGATCAGGGTCGATGGCCCGCGGCTCATCGCGTCGAGCGTCGCGTGCTCGAACCAGCCGCCCCGCCCGTAGACGAACGCCGGGTTCACGCTGACCGCGCGGAGGCCCTTCTTCCGGTGCCCGTCGAAGATCGGGTAGCTCTTCCGATGGCGAATCCCGTACCCCTTGCCCGAGGAGACGGCGCTGCTTTCGCGCACCCATCCGTCCGCGTCGGGCTCGAAGAGGAGCGCGCCGAAGGTCTGGATCAGGCGCCGCTTCTTGTGCCGGATGAAGTCGAAGAGGTGGCCGAGGATCGCGGCGAGGGCCTCCGCCTCGCGCTCCGCGGCGTCGCGCGTCATCGGCGTGGTCCCCAGATCGTCCGGCATGGCGCAGTTCACGATCACCTGCGCCTTGTCGATCGCGTTCTCCCACCGCTCGGGGCTCCTGATGTCCCCGATCACCGGGATCACGGCGTAGGGAAGGCGCTCCCGCGACGCGACGTCGCGGATCAGGCCGTGGACGCGGTAGCCGTGCACCGCCAGCTCACGCGCGACGGCATAGCCGATGGCGCCGGTCGCGCCGGCGACGAGCACATTGGTCGCGTATTCGTGAGTCGGGTCGTACATGGCGTCTGCGGGCGAGTCTACCCGCACCGGCGGGGCCGCTCAAGGGGCGAATCGTCGCGGCCGTAGGAGGTTACGGCCCGCCGCGCGTGAAGAACGAGTATCCGAAGCGGATTCCGAGATCCCAGGAGCCGAGGAAGTCGCTGTTGTCGAGGTTCCTCGTCACGACTCCCTGGAGCCGGAAGGCGGAGCGGTCCGCGACGGGAACCTTGACGCCGATCCCGCCGCTCAGGCGGCCCTGGGACTTCGATCCCGAGCCGTAGTCGAAGACTTGGATGCCGCCTCCGGCCGAGAAGAACGGCGTCGCCCCCCCGCCCGAGGAGAGTCGGCAGAGTACGCTGAGGCCGAGATCGACGGCGTCCGCCGTCTCCCCGCTCTGGCTCACCAGCGTCATTCCGATCGCCGGCTCGATCTCCACGGCGTCGGTGGCGAAGATGCCCACGCGAAACGATTGTACGGGGAGGTCGACGAGGAACGCGTCGTCGGGGCGAGCGGATACGAGGTACCCGGCGACCTTGTCGAAGATTCGTAGCGTCATGGCGCCGTCGAGTCCGAGCTCGGTCGATCCCTTTTCCCCTACCGCGAGGGCGGGCGGGGCCAAGGCGGCCGTGGCGGCGAGGGCGAGGATGGCGGCGGACAGGCGGGTGCGGTTCGGGCGCATGGGGTCCCCCTGGGGTGGCCGGCCGGGCCCCGGTGCCCGGCGCGGGCCGCGATTCTACGCCCGGATCAGGTCTTCTTCTCCTTCTTTTCCGCCGCGGGGAAGAGGACGTTGTTCAGGATCAGCCGGTAGCCGGGCGAGTGTTTGTGGAGGGCCAGATCGGTCGGCGGGTCGCCGACGGCGTGCTGGTAGTCCTCGGGATCGTGCCCGCCATAGAACGTGAAGGTCCCCTTGCCGAAGTGCCCGTGGATGTACTTCGCCTCGTCGGCCCCCGGCACCTCGGCGAGCACCGTGATTCCCGGCTTCAGGAGACGCTTCTCGAATCCGGTCGTCTGGCCCATGAATCCCGGGACGTTCGCCACGTGGTCCTGCACCAGCATCGAGGGGACCGGGTCCTCCTTCGCCGAGAAGTCGAACAGCGTGAAGTAGTCGTTCCGCTCGCCGCGAAGTGACGCCTTGTTCGACGTGTCGATGTCGGAGAACTCGTAGACCAGGGGGTTCATCTCCAGCTCGAAATCCTGGAACGCCAGGCACTCGGAGAAATCGAGCTTCGCCTGCGCGTTCGGGTCGGCCGGATCCCCGTCGTACTCGGGCCCGACGATGTCCACGTTCCGGGCCGCGAGCGCGATGTCGAAGGTGTCGGTGGCCGAGCACATCGCGAAGACGAACCCGCCTCCGGCGATGTACGACTTGATGGTCCGCGCCACCGCCTTCTTGAGCTCCGAGACCTTCGCGAAGCCGTAGCGGCGCGCCATCGCCTCGTTCTCGGCGACCTGGCGCCGGTACCAGTCGGTCGCGGCGAACGCGGCGTAGAACTTCCCGTACTGGCCGGTGAAGTCCTCGTGGTGGAGGTGGAGCCAGTCGTAGTCGGCGAGCTTCCCGTCGAGGACCTCCGCGTCCCAGAGCTTGGTGTACGGGATCTGCGCGTAGTCGAGCGCGAGCTGGACGGCGTCGTCCCACGGCGGCGCGCTCGGCGGCACGTAGACCGCCACGCGGGGGGCCGTCTCGAGCTTGACGACCTCCATGTTGTTGTCGGCGATCTCGGCCTTGATGCGCGCCACCTCCGCTTCGTCCACCGGCTCGAGCGTCACGCCGCGGATCACCGCCTCGTTCTGGATCTCGGGCGCGTCCGGCAGGAGGAACGATCCGCCCCGGTAGTTGAGGAGCCACTCGCCGTGAATCCCCCGGGTGAGCGCCCAGTACGTGAGGCCGTACGCGCGGAGGTGGTCGCTCTGCTTCTCGTCCATCGGGACGAGGAGCCGCGCGAGCCCGGCGGCCGGAAGCGCCGCCAGGAGGAGCGCGAGGAGGCCGCCGAGCGCGAGCCGGCTCACAGTTGCATCCGCTTTCGCATGGCGAGCACCTGAGCGCGCACGCCGGCGACGAGCGGCGAATCGGGATAGCGCTCGAGGAGCGCCTGGTAGTAGCCCATCGCGCGCTGCGGCGGCCCGCCCATGGCCAGCGTCTCGTCGCCGGCCATCTTGAGCGCGTAGGGCGAGAGCCGGCTCTTCACGCTCGAATCGGCGACGGCGATGGCCTGCTCGAGCGCGGCGGCGTGATCGCCCCGGTCGCGCGCGATCTCGGCGAGCGCCATCCGGAAGTGGTAGCGAAGCGCGGCACCCGGATAGCGTTCGAGCCCCTTCCGGAGGAGGAGGGCCGCGGAATCGGGCTTCTCCTCGGCGCGGAACGCCTCCGCCCGCGCGTAGAGGCGGAGCGGCTCGTCGTCGAAGTCGCGGCCGCCGCGGATGAGAAGGATCCGCTCGAGGGCGCCGTTCATCCTCAGGTTTCGGATGAACTTCTGCGTGAACTCCTGGTACCGCTTCGTGGCCGCGTCGAAGTCGCCCGCGCGGAACGCCGCCTCGGCCTGCGCGTAGAGCCCGTCCCCGAGCGTGTCCGCCGGCCCCCGCTGCCCGATCCGCCGCACCAGATCGCCGTAGCCGTCGGGAAGCGGCGCGTCGCGGGACACGGGCGGAAGCGCGAGGGGCGTCCTTCCCGACGGCGTTCGCGACTCGATCGTGCCCGCCCCCGTCGCGACGAACGCCGCCGCGAGCAGGGCGAGGATGGCCGGGGAGCGGCTCACCGCGCCTTTCCCTCGAGCACCGACTGGAGGTACTCGTCGACGATCGCGCGGTAGCGCGGCGACACCGGATCGCGCCCGGCGCGCGCGAGGAGCGCGGCGATCGACGGCCTCGACTGAAGGAGATCGGGCGACAGGGCGCCGGGCGAGCTGCGCACGACGTCGACTCCGGGGCGGGACGTCCGGCGGCGGGAGTAGTCGCGCTTCTCGACGGCGCGGGGCGCGTCGAGGAGCCGGCTCAGGATCCGCTGCTGCCGCTCGGTCGTCTCCTGGTCGAGGCGGCCGCCGCGCAGATCCTGTTCCACGCGCTTCATGTCGTTCGCGACGTCGCCCAGGTTCCCGAGCGTGCCGCCCCCTTTGCCGATCTGGTTCATGGTCTCCTCGAGCCCGCGCCGGATCGCCTCCTGCTCGGCGGCCATCCGCGCGAGCGCATCGCCTTGGCCTTCCGTCAGGCGCTGGCCTCCCTGTCCCTGCGTTTGGTCGCCTCCCTCGCCGCCCGGCATCATGTTCATCGACTGGTCGTTCAGCGACTGCTGCTGGCCCGCGAGGCCCTGGAGACGCTCCATCGCCTCCTGGAAGCCGGTCGAGGACTTCGATCCCTGCATCGAGTCGCGGCTCCGGAGGACGCCCGCGGCGGCCTGATTCAGCCCGATCGCCGCCTCCTTGCCCGACAGGAGCCCGCCCGCCAGGTCCTGCTGCGAATAGCGACCGACGGCGTTGTCCTGGTTCGCGAGCGCGCGCCCCAGCGCCTGGCCGATGTCGGGCGTGAGGAAGAGCGTCTGCTTGGCCAGGTCGCCGAGCCGCCGCGTCGCGGCGCTGGTCGCGTCCTGGAGGCCCTTCTGCGTCTCCGCCCGATCGTTGAGGCTGCTCGTCGGGTCGTCCAGCGTGTTCTCTTGGAGTTTCCCGATCTCGATCAGGTCCTTGGCCGCCGTCTCCATCTTCTCCGCGATGTCGTTCTTCTTCCGGTTCTTGAATCCTTCGCGCATCTCGTCGACGCTCTTCCGGAGCGCCGCGAGGCGCTCCTTCAGGCTCTTCGTGTGCTCCCCGGCCTGGTCGCGATTCGCCTGCTCCAGCCCCTGTTCGGCGCCGTGGAAGTCGGGGAGCGCGCCCTCTTCTCCCAGCTGGCCGGCGAGCCGCTGCGATTCCTGCGCCGCCTGCCGGTCCATCGCCTGGAGCTGGGTGGCCAGCGAGTCGAGCGCCGCGCGCTCTTCCTGGCTCATCGCCTCGACCTGCCGCTGGTTCGCGGCCAGCTCCTTGATGTCGTCCTGCCTCTTCGCGCGAGACAGCGAGTCGTTGAGCGCGATCTGCCGGCGCTCCATCTCCGCCGCCCGCTCGGAGGCGGCCTCGAGCTTCTCCTCGGTCCGGATCTGTTTCAGCATCTCGATCGTGCGCTCGAGGTTCTTCATGACGAGGTCCTGGTTCAGCTTCAGGTTCTCGAGCGCGCGCTGCATCTCCTCGGGAGAGAGCTTCTTCATCGCCTGCTGGAGCTGCTCGATCGACCGCCTGAGGTCCTGGTCCTTGATCTGGCTCAGGATCTGCTGCAGCTCCTGGATCTTCTGCACCAGCTCGGCGTTCAGGGCGCGCGACTGCGACAGCTTGTCGGCGTCCTGACCCAGCTTCTGCGCGATCTTGTCGATCTTGTCGCGCATCGCCTGCTGCCCCTCGAGCGTCTTCTGGGCCTCCTGGCGCTTCTCCCACGTCATCTCCTGGGAGCGCCCGAGGTCGCGCGACAGGTCCTCCGATTTCTTGGAAAGCTCCTTCGCGCTCTTGAGGACGTCCTCCAGCGTGTTGATCGACTCGTCGCGCTCGTCCGACAGGGACGAGAGGATCTCGGCCGCGGACGGGAACCGGAGCGTTCGCGCCTCGGACCACGTGGTCTGCGGGCCGTCCACCTGATCGCCGTCCGTCGCGCCGATCCGATACTCCACCTCCTCGCCCGGGAGCAGGTTCATCGGGCCGAGGGCCCACGTGTACCGGATGGCCAATTCGCGCGTCACGCCCTTCTCCTCGTGGAGCGTCTCCTCGCGCTCGGCCTCCTCGCGCGCCTTGTACCGGATCCGGATCGCGCGGACGCCGTAGTCGTCGGTCGCTCCGGCGATCACCTCGGCGGTCATGTCGCGCGTCAAGTCCTCGACCGGCCCCGGCGAGAGGACCGTGACGGTCGGCGGCCGGTCGGGAATCGCGCGGACGTCGAACGGCCCGAGGTCGACCCGGCGGCCGCGCGCGTCGAGGAGGTGGATCGAATACCGGCCGTCCGAGCGCACGGGGAGGTCGAAGCGCGCGAGCCGCTCGCCGAGCGCGCCGCGGACCGGCGGTCCGCCGCCCTCGGCGCGGATCTCCGCGCGCTCGACCGAGCGGCTCAGGGTCACCGCGATGTGGGCCCGCGTGCCGCGCGGCGCGGCGAGATCGCCGGTGACCGCGCTTCCCTCCTCGGCCTTGAGCCCCGTGTAGGGGGGATAGTCGTACCGGATCCGGTATCCGGTGGCGCGCGGCAGATCGCGCACCGTGAGCGCGAAGACCGGACTCGTCGCGCCGCCTGCCTCGACGCGATAGCGCACGTCCTCCTTGACGTTCCGGAGGGCGACGAAGTAGGCGCGCTCCCCCGCCCGGGCGCCCGCCAGGTCGTCGGCGGCGTCGAGCGGGAGATCGCGCCAGCCGCCCGGCTCCTCGATCGAGAGCGTGGGGCGCCGCGAGGTTCCGCGCACGAACGCGCGCACCGGCACCGATTCCCCTCCCTCGATCTCGATCGATCCCGGCTCCACGCGGATCACGACGGGAACCGCCGGGGCGGTCCGCGGATCGGCGATGTGGCGGAGGACGACCGAGGTCCGCGAGCCCCCCGCGACCGCGGTGATCGCCGCGAGGGCCGCCGCGACGCCGGCGGCCGCGAACCACTTGCCCCGCGCGTTCCAGAGACGAAGGCGCGCGATCGGCGCGGTCGCCGCGCGGTCCGCGGCGGAGCGCACCGCCGCCTCGCGGAGCGCGTCCGAGTAGTACCCCGCTTCCCGCCCGTCCTCGGTCAGCTCCAGCGCCGTCAGGAGCTCGTCGTCGCGCTCCCCGAGGAGGCGCCCGGCGGCGAGCGCCGCGTCCTTGAGCCGGGCCCGGGCGCGCAGCATGCGCGCGAGCGCGGCGAGCAGGAACGCAGCGCCCGCGACGAGGAGCGCGATCCGGAGGGCGGCGTACTCACCGCGATGGAGGGGCGCCGCGAGCGCGAGCCAGAACGCGACCAGGGCCACCGCGATCAATCCGACCACGGCGGCGAGGCCCGCCTGCTCGAGCGCGCGCCGGAAGAGGAACCCCCGGGCGCGGTTCAGCGTGGCGACGAGCCGGTCCCGCGACGCGCTCATCGTCCTCCCTGGCGCGGCGTGCCCGCGCTCAATGGGTCACCACGTAGCTCGCGACGTTCACCGCGAACCGCATCGCCGCGTCGCGCTTCGCGGCCGGATCGTCGTAGATCCCGGCGTCTTCGATGCCGTTTCCGATGTCGGTGTCGAACGTGTAGAGGACCGCCATCCGCCCGCCGCGCACGACGGCGAAGACGCGCGCCGGACCCCCGTCATGCTCGTGGACCTTGGGCGCGCCGGAGGGGAACGGAAAGGGGGCGCGGAAGATCGGGTGGGAGAACGGCAGCTCGACGAGCGGCGCCTCCGGATAGACGCGCTCCATGAGCGCGCGGAACGACTTGTCCATGCCGAAATTGTCGTCGGCCCAGAGGAAGCCGCCCTGATCGAGGTAGCGGCGAAGCGAGCGGACCTCGTCGTCCGAGAGCTTCACGTTGCCGTGGCCGGTCATGAAGATCAGCGGGTAATTCCATAGGGACGGATCGGATGCCGTGACGACCGCCTCCTGATCCTGCGCGACCCGCACGTCGCCGCGGGAGCGGAGCGTCGCGAGGAGGTTCTTGAGGGAGGTCTGGTCGGAGTACCAGTCGCCTCCGCCGGAGTACTTGAGGCGGGCCACCGTGAAGCCCCCGGTCAGATCGGCGGTCACGGCCCGCGCCCGTCCCTCGCCGAACTGCCCGGGCGCCGCGGCCGGCGTCGAGAGGACGGCGCCCGCAAGGAGGGCCGGAGCCAGAATGGTAGAGCTAATCTTAAGGCGCATTTTGGGTTAACGGCGCTCCGGGTCCTCGCGGCGGTGGCGGGACGGGGATCGTCCCGGGGATGGGTCAAGGGTACCAGAGGCCGGCCCGTCCCGGTCGACCTTATCTAGCAATACATCGGCACTTGGGGGGCGGTTCCTCAGGATCGATGCGCCGGCCCCTCATGCGCGACGGCGGCAATGACTCGACGCCGTCGCCCGCTCCGGCGTCGTCGCCGCGGGCGGAATTGCCCCACCGAAGCGCGGCGATCTCAAACTTATATTGCCCTGCGTCGATGGAGCGGATCACGCTGCGGGAGGGGTACAGGGCGGGGTCAGTATCGGCTTGCACCGAACGGAAATAGCGGTAGGGTTCGCGCAGCACATGCAGCGCCTGCGGCTCGCCGTCAGGAAGCACGGTGTCGCAAAGATACTGCGGCTTCCTCCTGCCAAGGTCACTCCAGACGAGATCCCATCGATTACGGCGGGCAGCCTCGAGGGGCCCGCGCGACAGGAGCCCCACCATGTCGTAGAAGTCGAGGCGTAGGGCCTCGTAGGCGATGGCTCCGAGGTCTGACGAGATCACGAGCGCCTTGTCCGGGGCGTTCTCGTCCAGCCAGCGTCCGAGCGATCTCCGGGCCGCCTGGTGGCGCGACCACTCGACGAAGAAAGCGTGCGTGCGCCGCCCATCGACCGCAGATTCACCGATCGAGATCGCGACGAACAGGAGCGCGATGAGCGTGCGCGCTCGGGGTCTCAGCGTGGCCCGGACACCCAGCCATGCCGCGGCGGAAGCGACACCGAGAAGGGGAAGAGCGGGGACTGCGTACCGCATCAGGTCGGAGTGGGGACCCAGTACCAGGGATCCGGCGGTCAGGATCAAGAAGACGTTCGTGGTCAGCCGCAGCCGCGCGGGCGAATCCGCCTCGGTGGCGGGGCCGTCCCTCCTCCGCAGTCCGTGGAACAACGGCGCTACGGCACCGGCGGTCAGCGCCCCGAAGCCTCCAAGGCAGAAACGGGCGGTGCTCCGGAGTTGCGCCAGGGGGCCGGGCGCGTAGTAAGGCGAGATCGTCTTCAGCTCGGCCGCCTGCGGTAGCCACGATCCGTAGTAGAGGTCGTAGAAGCCGTAAAGAAGGCCGAGAACCACCCCACCGGTACAGGCCAGGGCTACCAGGAGTGCGGAGCTCCGGCCATGCAGGTACAACTCCACTGCCATCGCCGCGATGAAAAGAAGGACCCCCTCGGGCCGTGTGAGAAGGCAAGCGGAAAGCAGGAACAGCACGAGAAGACGTCGACGCAGAGCGAACGCGGCCACGAACGCGGTCGCGAGTGCGGCGTACGGGATCGTCTCCATGCCGGAGGCGCTCCACCCGGTCCATGCCCCGGACACCGCAACCGGCAGGAGAACGATGAATCCGAGGATCGGCGACCCTCCCAGTAGGAGGACGAGGCGGTAGGCGACGAGCAGTCCCCCAGCCCCCGCCAACGCACCCATCGCGGCAGCTACGAGTTCCAGGCGCGCGAGGCCGATCCGGCGCGCTCCCGCGAGCACACATGCATACAGCAGGGAGCTCGCGCTGTTCACGCGCTCGTAGGAATTGAACGTGAGCCCTCGGCCGTCCGCGAGGTTCGCGGCGTACCGGTACGTAATGAAGGAATCGTCGTACTGATCCCCGCCGAGTACCAGGCGATGGTATCCGGCCCACGCGGCGGTCGCGAATGCGAGGACCAGGAGAAGGGGCATGAGCCACGCGATTCGGCGGGCACGAGCATGGCTCGAGCGGGTCCGCTCGTGCGTGCCCTGGTCGAACGGTCGCATGGTCTATCCTCTTCTAATGAGATCCATCCTCTTGCCCTCCCCCCCACTCCGCCGGGCCGAGCATCGTGTGCACCAGCGTGCCCTCCGGATCGTCGATGCGGAACGTCACGGCGTGGAGCGCGCTTCCGAGCCGCTGGCCGGGGTTCACGCAGATGGTGCGGCCGAGGCGGTCGGCGAATCGGCCCGACACGGCGGGCGATTCGTGGATGTGACCATGGAGGCCGAGCAGGGGACGCACGCGTTCGAGGAACCGCCGCGTCTCGCGCGAGCCGACGTGGACGCCGCCCGCGATCTGGTCGCAGGCCGTGCCGTACGGGGGTCCGTGGAACATGCAGACGACGCGCGCCCCGTCTCCCATCCGCTCCTCGATCGCGAGGAGGTCGCCCCGGAGCGACTCCGCCTCCTCGCGCCCGTGGAAGTCGAAGTCGCTCACCGCGCCGCCGCGGACGCTCCGGCTTCCCTCCCACCGGGACACCGGTGGGATTCCCTCCTCCCACCGCTCCCAATCCTTGAGCCGGAACGGGGTGAGCGGAACCGACGCGAGGCCGGCGAGAAAGGTACCGCCGAGGAACGGGACGACGCGGCCGTGGACGTGCTCGCAGCGCTCGATGCCGCAGTCCTCGAAGCGGGCCCCGCTCGCCAGCCAGTCGTCGTTGCCGAAGATGTAATAGATGTCGGCGGAGCCGTCCTCGCGGCGGTAGGCGCGGAGGAGCGGGATCAGGAAATCGTCGTAGAAGCGGTTCTGCCCCTCGACGTCGGTGTGCGGCGCCAGGTCCCCTCCCAGGAGGAGCGCGCGCACCCGGCGCCGGCGCGCCAGGTCGAGCGCCTCCTCGTAGAGGGGGCGGCTTCCGTGCAGGTCGGACGTGTAGAGGACGTCGGGAGGGAGATCGGCGGCGGAGATTCGGTCGGGTGGGTTCACGCGGCGGGTTCCGGCGGCGGGGCGATCAGTCCTTCGCGCGGACCTCCGTGAGGAGCCACCGCCCCCCGGACGGCGTCGCGACGAGGTTCACCTCGACGTCCCGGACGCCCTGCCTTCCGCCCCAGTCGGCCACCCACCGCGCGACGGCGGTGGCGGACGACCTGCCGACGCTCACGCGCGTCACCTGGAACGACTGGGTCTTCACCAACCGGAGCTGATCCTGGAAGAGGAACGCGGCCGCGCTCCGCGTCATGGCCGCGGCGGGGGGCGCTCCGGGCTTCACGGCGATGGTCACGGACGTGGTGTCGGCGAGCCCCGAGAGCCCCTCGGAATCGGAGGTGAACCACGCCGTCTCCACCCTCGCGAAGAGCTGGAGCGGGGTGACACAGCGCGTTTCGGTCTCCGAATCGGCGACGGCCGCGGCGGGCGACGGGAACGCCGCGACGAGCAGGAGCGCGATGGCGAAGCGTCGCATGAATCGCTCCCGCTCCGCGCGCCGGGCGGCGCCGCGGAGCTACTTCCTCCGGCCCGGCGAGGTGCGCTCGAGGTAGAGCTGGGTCTCGAGCGCCAGCGCGCTCGCCACGTAGACGGAAGAATACGTTCCGTACACGACCCCGACGAGCATCGTGAACGAGAAGTCGTGGATCACCTCGCCGCCCAGGAAGAAGAGGGCGAGCACGGTGAGCACCACGGTGAAGGACGTGATGATCGTCCGGCTGAGCGTCTCGTTGATGGCGATGTTCATCACCCGCTCGGCCCCCTCACGCCGGAGCGACTGACGGCGCTCGCGGATCCGGTCGAAGACCACGATCGTGTCGTTGATCGAGAAGCCGGCGATCGTGAGGAGCGCCGCCACCACGGTCAGCGTCACCTCGCGGTTCGTGATCGAGACGGCCCCGAGCGAGATGAAGACGTCGTGGAAGAGGGCCACGACGGCTCCCATGGAGTAGCGCCAGTCGTACCGAACCGCGACGTAGATCAGGATGAGACCGAGCGCCAGGAAGACCGCCTTGACCGCCGCGCTCCGGAGCTCGCCCCCGACGCGGGGCCCCACGCTCTCGACGCGAAGGATCTCGACGCCGGTGCCGGGGTGCGCCGCGAGGATCGCGTCGCGAACGGCGGGCCCGGGATCGCGCTTCCCGCGCTGCGGATCGAGCCGGATCAGGAACTGGCCCGGCCGGTCGAGGCGCTGGATTTCGGCTCCGGTGTAGCCCGCGCTCTCCACCGCCGTCCGGATCGCGTCGACGCCGGGCGCCGGGGCGACCGAGATCTCGATCAGCGTCCCGCCGGTGAAATCGACGCCGTACCGCGGCCCGCCGTGCAGGAAGAGCGAGACGATCGAGGCGAGGATGCTGATGCCGGAGATCCAGTACGCGATGTGCCGGCGGCCCATCCAATCGACGTTCAAGCCATGCAGGATCTGGAGCACCGAATCTCCCCTAGATGCTGATCGTACTGACCTTGCGGCGCAGCGACCAGGCGTCGAAGATCATCTTGGAAACCCCGACGGCCGTGATCATGTTGATGATGAGGCCGATCGAGAGCGTGATGGCGAATCCGCGGATCGGCCCCGTGCCGAACCACATGAGGGCGAGCGCCGAGAGGAGGGTCGTCACGTTGGCGTCCACGATCGTCCGGTAGGCGCGCGAGTAGCCCAACTCGATCGCGGCCAGGACGGTCTTCTTCGAACGCAGCTCCTCACGGATGCGCTCGAAGACGAGCACGTTGGCGTCCACCGCCATGCCGATGGTGAGCACGACGCCGGCGATGCCGGGGAGCGTGAGGGTGGCGTGGAATCCCGCCATGCAGGCGAGGAGGCCGAGCAGGTTGAGGAGCAGCGCGACCACCGCCACGACGCCCGAGAGCCGGTAATAGACGAGCATGAAGACGACCACGAGGAGCGACCCGACCCCGCCGGCCATGAGCCCCCGCTGGATCGAGTCCTGGCCGAGCGACGGCCCGACGGTCCGCTCTTCCACGACGTGCACCGGGGCCGGGAGCGCGCCGGAACGGAGCACGATCGCCAGGTTCTGCGCCTCCTCCTCGGTGAAGGAGCCCGTGATCGAGCCCTGCCCGCGCGGGATCCGCTCGTGGATGTTCGGAGCCGACTGGACCCGGCGGTCGAGGACGATCGCGAGGCGCCGCCCGACGTTCGCCCCGGTGATGTCGGCGAAGAGGGCGCCGCCGCGGCTCGTCAGGGTGAACGAGACGCCCGGGGCGCCGGGGCGCTCCTGGTCGAGGTCGAGGCGCATCTGCGCGCTGGCCACGTCCTTCCCTTCCATGAGCGCGTCCTTGCTGAGGGCGTAGAGGGCGCGACCGGTGCGCCCCTCGCGATCGTTCATGTGCGCGTCCCAGGAGAGGCTCGCGTCGAGCGTGAAGGAGCTGTCGGCCCGCACCTGGGCGATCATCGAGTCGATCGCCGCGACGTTCTCCGAGAGCGCGAACGACTCGCCGACCTGGCCCACGGTCAGGAACTTGGAGCTGAAGGGGTGGAGGAGCGTGTCGGGGGCGCTCGCCCCGCTCGCCACCGCCATCTTTCGCGCGAAGTACTGGTCGACCCGGTCGAAGAGGGCCCGGCACTCCTCGTCGGTCTTGACGATCTTGAATTCGAGGAGCGCCGTCTGGCCGATCAGCTGCTTCGCGCGCTCCTGATCGAGAAGGCCGGGAAGCTGGATCAGGATCCGGTTCTCCCCCTGCTTCTGGATCGAGGGCTCCGCCACACCGAACTGGTCAATCCGGTTCCGGATGATCTGCATCGCCTGGTCGACCGCGTTCTTCGCCTCGGCGGGCCCGAGCTTGGAGCGGTCCACCTCGAGGAGCAGGTACATGCCGCCCTGGAGATCGAGGCCGAGCTTGATCGCCTTGTCGCGGAGCGTCGCGAGCTTCGTCAAGCGATCGCGCTCCGCTTCGTCCGTGGCGGCGGCGGGTCGGGCCTGCAGCACCTCCTGACGCTTCGCCGGAGACATGGCGTAGAACTGAAACGTCGGCCACAAGGTGTAAACACAGACGGCAACGCCGATTAAGGTAAGGAACAGTTTGTTCCGATCGCTCTGTGTCACGACGATCCTCGAAGCCGATGACGACGGAATGGAGCGGGACCGAGACGGGGGAGGCTACCGGAGCGCTCGGGTGAAGTCAATGCCGCAAACACAAATGGAGCGGATGCCCGGTCGCCGGCGGGGCCCGTTTCCGTTACAACCTTGATACCTCTCCGTCGCACCTCCTTAACGGCGCCCCCGTAGGGTGCGGCCATGGAGCGAACCGCCACGACCGGTCCGAGGGGGGATGCCGATGTGGGATGACGATCGCCCGCCGGTGGAGTCCGCCACGCCGGGCCGTGGTAGACTGCGCGGCGCCGCCACGCTCGACGGTCCGGAAACCGAACCGGAATCGAAATCGGGACGGCGGAACAACACGGTGCCGAAAACCCCGCGGTCGACCATCCTCGTCGTGGACGACGAGGCCGAGATCTGCGACCTCGTGAGCTACAACCTCGCTCGCGAAGGGTATCGCGTCGTGGCCGAGCACGACGGACAGGCGGGGCTCGAGCGGATCTTCAAGGCGCCCCCCGATCTCCTGGTCCTCGACCTCCTCCTCCCCAAGCTGAGCGGCCTCGAGATCCTCGACGCGATCCGGAGCGAGCCGCGGACGCGCTCCCTTCCAGTCCTCGTCCTGACCGCGCGCAGCACCGAAATGGACAAGCTGGTCGGATTCGAGCGCGGGGCGGATGACTACCTGACGAAGCCCTTCTCCCCCAAGGAGCTGGTCGCCCGCGTGAGCGCCATCCTGAGGCGAAGCCGCGGGGAGGCGGTGGAGACCACGACCACGATCGGCCCGTTCCGGTTCGACCGGGAGCGCCACCAGGTCTTCGTGAACCAGCGCGAGGTGCACCTCACGCCGACCGAGTATCGGCTCCTCGAGTACCTGCTCCAGCGCCCCGGGCGCGTCTTCTCGCGGGAGCAGCTCCTCGACAAGGTCTGGGGTCTTGGATACTTCGGGGAGACGCGGACCGTCGACGTCCACATCCGCCGCCTCAGGGCCAAGCTTGGAAAGGACGCCGCCCTGATTCGCACGGTGACAGGCGTCGGCTATGCCGCGGAGCTCCCCAAGTCCTAGCGCGCGCGGGACGCCCCGTCCCGCGCGTTCGGTGGTAACGTAGCCCCGTGCAATCGCCGACGGGCCGCCTCTCCGTGCGACTCTTCTGGATTCTCGCCGCGGTCCTGCTGGTCGCGGGCGTCGCGATGACGCGCGCGGCCGGGGCGCGGCCGTGGCCCGTAGCTTCGATCCTCTTCCTGGCCCTGATCGTCGCCTCGGCCGCGGCCTGGCTCCCCGTTCGGACGCTTCGGCGGCGCTTCGGCGACCTCCACGCCGCGGCCGACGCGATGGCGGGCGGCGACCTGGGCGCCCGCGTGCCGGTCGACGCGCACGACGACCTGGCGCTCACGGCGCGCGCGCTCAACGAGCTCGCCGGTCGCCTCGAGGCGGAGCTCGGCGCGCTGCGCCGGGAACGCGACGCCGGCGAGGCGCTCCTCGCGAACCTCCCCCAGGGCCTCGCTCTCCTGACGCGCGACCTCTCGATCAAGTACTCGAACTCCCGCTTCTGGGCGATGGTGGGGGTCACCCGGCCCGTCGGGGCGGCGCCGGCCCGGTTGCCCCTCGCGCGGCAGCCCATCTTGGAACAACTGGCCGAGGAGTCGATCCAGAGCGGCCGCTCGGTGACGAGCGACGTGGCGCTCTACGTCGAGGAGAAGCGGGAGTTCGAGGTCGCCGTCGCGCCGGTGGCCGCCGAAGCGGGACGGGAGCCGGAGGCCTGGCTCCTCTCGATCGAGGACCTGAGGCCGGAGAAGCGGATGGCGGCGCTCCGCCGGGAGTTCGTCGCGAACGCGTCGCACGAGCTGAAGACCCCGCTCACGTCGATCCGCGGCTACGCGGAGACGCTCCTCTCGGGAGGTCTCGAGGACGCGGCGAACCGGGCCCGGTTCGTCGAGACGATCCGCGCCCAGGCGGCGCGCCTCGAGTCGCTCGTCGAAGACCTTCTCGCGCTCGCCGATCTGGAGCGGCCAGACGCGCCGCTCGAGCGGAAGGACTGGGACATCGGCCAGATCGTTCGGGAGATCGGCTCCACGTTCGAGGACGTCGCCTCGCGCCGCGGCCTCCGCCTCGTGGTCGAGGCGCGCCCCGGGATCCGGGCCCGAGTCGACCGGGCCCGCCTCGACCTGGCGCTCCGGAACCTGCTCGACAACGCGATCAAGTACACCGATGTAGGGACCGTGACGGTCCGCCTCGAGCGGACGGCATCGGCGATCCGGATCGGCGTGTCGGACACCGGCCGCGGGATCGATCCGGAGCACCTCCCCCGGCTCTTCGAGCGCTTCTACCGGGTCGACCGCGGCCGCTCGCGGGCCCTCGGAGGGACCGGTCTCGGGCTGTCGATCGTGAAGCACGCCATCCAGTTGCACGGCGGACGGGTCGGAGTGGAAAGCCGGATCGGGGAGGGAAGCACGTTCTGGATCGAGGTACCGCCGGATGGACCGCACCTCCATTCGTAACCGGATCGTTACATGGCCGAAACGCCGGCGCGCGCGGAGCTGCCGTACCATAATTCGAGCATGGAGACGACCGGCACCGAGCCCGCCCTGGCCCCTCGCCCCGAGGCCATGATCCCGGACCTTCCGGACGAGGCGGCCGCGCCCGAGGTTCCCGCGACGTCCATCCTGGACGCCGACGGCCTCTCGCTCTGGTACGGGTCCCACCAGACGCTGTTCGCCGTCTCGCTCGGCGTCCCGCAGCACCGGATCATCGCGATCATCGGCCCGTCGGGATGCGGGAAGTCGACCCTCCTTCGCTGCTTCAACCGGATGAACGACCTCTATCCTCCGGTCCGCTACGCGGGTTCGGTCCGCTTCCACGGTCGGGACGTGCTCGCCTCGGGCACGAACCTGGTGGAGCTTCGCCGGCGCGTCGGCATGGTCTTCCAGCGCGCGAATCCCTTTCCGATGTCGATCTTCCAGAACGTGGCGTACGGCCCGCGGCTCCAGGGAATCGGCAACAAGCGGCGGCTCGAGGAGCTGGTGGAGCACGCGCTCCGGCGCGCCGCGCTCTGGGCCGAGGTGAAGGACCGGCTCGGCCGCTCCGCCCTGGGCCTTTCGGGGGGACAGCAGCAGCGGCTCTGCATCGCCCGGGCGCTCGCCGTCGAGCCGGAGGTGCTGCTCCTCGACGAGCCCGCGTCGGCCCTCGACCCGACGGCGACCGCCAAGATCGAGGAGCTGACGCTCGAGATCAAATCCACTGTCACCGTCGTCATGGTGACGCATAATATGCAGCAGGCGGCGCGCGTCTCCGACCGGACCGTCTTCATGCTCGGCGGGAAGCTCGTCGAGGAAGGGCCGACGCGGAGTCTGTTCACGTCGCCCAAGCAGCGCCTCACGGAGGACTACATCACCGGCCGGTTCGGCTGAGCGCCCCGCCGCTCCGCCCGCCCTGGCCGGCGCCAATCCCATGGAACGACACTTCCACCACGACCTCGAAGCGCTTCAGGACCGTCTGAGCGAGATGGCCGGACGGGCGGAGACGGCGCTGTCCAAGGCCATGGAGGCGCTCCGGACGCGCGATCCCAACCTCGCGGACGAGGTCGTCGGCGAGGACATCGCGATCGATCGGATCGAGCTCCAGATCGAGGGACAGTGCCTCAATTTCCTCGGGCTCCAGCAGCCGGTGGCGCGCGATCTCCGCTTCCTGGTCGCCGCGATCCGCGTCTCGAACTACCTGGAGAGGATCGGCGACCACTCCGTGAACATCGCCGAGAGCGCGGCCAAGCTCTCGATCCTCCCCCACGTGCGCCCGCTCGACGACATCAGCACGATGGCCGAGCGGACAATCGCGATGCTCCGCGATTCGGTCTCCGCGTGGCTCGAGCACAACACGCTCCTCGCCAAGCAGGTCTGCGAGCGGGACGCCGAGATCGACGCGCTCAAGGCGGAGATCTTCGCCAAGCTCTCGACGACGATGCTCCACGATCCCGAGGCGGTGCCGCGCGCGTTGGAGCTGGTGCTGGTCAGCCGAAACCTGGAGCGGATCGCGGATCTGGCGACCAACGTGGCGGAGGAGGCGATCTTCGTCACGGAGGCGCGCGTGATCAAGCACCACGCGTACGAGGAGCCCGCGTCGACCGCTACGGGCTCTGAATCCTCCGAACCGTAAGCCGCAGGATCCCCGAGATGAGGGTCACGAGGAGCACGAGGACCAGGGCCGCGGTCCACGCCTGGCGGTTCCAGTCGTCGTAGGGCGCGCGCGCGTAGTCGTAGATGAAGATCGGCAGGCTCGCCATCGGGGCGTCGAGCTTGAGCGACCAGAAGCGATTCCCGAGCGCGGTGAAGAGGAGCGGGGCCGTCTCCCCGGCCGCCCGCGCCACCGCGAGCATCCCCGCCGTCACGATCCCCGCCCGGGCGGCGGGGAGCACGACCTGCTGCGTCACCTTCCACCGGGGCGCGCCCAGGGCGAGCGCGCCGTGCCGGTAGGTCTGCGGCACCAGACGGACGATCTCCTCGGTGGAGCGGATGATCGTGGGGAGCATGAGGATCATGAGCGCCGCGCTCCCGGCGAGCGCCGAGAAGCGCCCCATCGGAACCACGACGAGCCCGTACGCGGCGACGCCGACGACGATCGAGGGGACGCCGCTCAGGAGATCGGTGGTGTAGCGCACGAGCGCCGCGAAGCGACCGCGCCCATACTCCGCGAGGTAGACCCCGGCGGCGATCCCGATCGGGAGCGCGGCCGCCGCGGCCACGCCGACGATGATCAGCGTCCCGACGATCGCGTTCGCCATGCCTCCGCCCGCTTCGCCGACCGGCTTCGGCATCTTGAGGAAGAAGTCGAGGTTGAGCCCGGGGAGCCCCTTGGCGATGAGATGCCCTAGGATCAGCGCGAGCGGGAGGACGACGAGGCCCGCCGCGAGATAGCAGGCCCCGAGAACGGCGCGATTCGCGATCGCGCGCCGCGCCCTCGTGAAGGCCGAGGTGCGGTCGGACCACGCCGCCGCGGCCGGCGCCGGCCCGGTCGCCACGCCCCCGCCGCGGTTCACGCCGCCGCTCACGCCGCCGCTCACGCCGCCCCCGCCGCGTCGCGCCGGCCGCCCGTGGTCAGCTGAACCAGCCCCCGCGCCAGCGCGTTCACGACGATCGTGACGCCGAAGAGCACGAGCGCGATCTGGATGAGCGCCGAGAGGTAGAGGTCGCCGGTCGCCTCGGTGAACTCGTTCGCGATCAGGCTCGACATCGTCGCTCCGGGGGCCAGGAGCGAGGCCGAGATGGCGTTCGTGTTCCCGATCACCATGGTGACGGCCATCGTCTCCCCGAGCGCGCGCCCGAGGGCCAGGATGACGGCGCCGAGGATCCCCGGCTTCGCCGCGTCCACCGCCACGCCGATCGCCTCCGCCTGGGTGGCGCCGAGCGCGAGCGAGGCTTCGCGCAGCGTCCGCGGCGTCGCGAGCAGCACCTCGCGCGAGATGGAGACGATCGTCGGAACGATCATGATCGCGAGGATGATCCCCGCGTTCAGCATCCCGATCCCGAAGGGCGCCCCGCGGAAGAGCGGGAGGAAGCCGAAGTGGCCGATGAGCCACGGCTCGATCCACGTGCGGAGGAAAGGGGCGAGCACGAAGAAGCCCCAGACGCCGTAGACGATGCTCGGGATCGCCGCGAGGAGCTCCATGACGAACGACACGATCGAGCCGACGCGGCGGCTCGCCAGCTCGGCCAGGAAGACGGCGCTCCCGACGCCGAGCGGCACCGCGAAGACGAGCGCCAGGGCGGAGGAGACGAGGGTCCCGTAGATGTAGGGCAGCGCCCCGTACTGATCGGAGACGGGATCCCACTGCGTCTCGAGGAGAAATTTCCAGCCGATCGTCTTCATCGAGAGCTGCGCCCCGCGCGCCACCTCGAACACGATGAGCGCGACGGCGAGAAAGACGAGCGCCGCGGCGCCGGCGAGCAGGGTCTTGTAGACCCCGTCGGCCGTGACGCCGCGGCGGTTCGTCGCGACGGCGGTGGGACTCGCGGTCTCGTTCACTCGTCCGAGCCCCCGAGCGGCCGTCTCACTTCGACGCCACGACCGGCTTTCCTCCCGCCGTGAGCGACATGAGATTGGCCTGGTTCACCTTCACCACCTGCTCCGGCAGCCGGGCGTAGTCGAGGGACTCCACCACGTCCTGGCCGTCGGTCATGGCCCAGGCGATGAAGTTCGCCACCGCCTTGGCCTTCGCCGCGTCGCTCTGGTCCTGGTAGACCAGCAGGAACGTGAATCCCGCGATGGGGTACGCCTCGGGATCGGCCGAGTTCACGATGGGCGTCCGGACGTCCTTCGCGAGCATCGAGACCGCGCCCCGGGCCGCCGCGGTCGTCGAAGCGAGCGTCGGCTCGACGAACTTGCCGGCCTTGTTCTGGAGCCGCGCCACCGTGAAGTTGTTCTGCTTGGCGTACGCCAGCTCGACGTACCCGATGGAGTTCGGCGACTGGCGGACGAATCCGGCCACGCCCTCGTTCCCCTTGCCGCCGACGCCGACGGGCCAGGAGACCGACGTGTTGGCGCCGACCATCTCCTTCCACGCGGGGCTCACCGCCGAGAGGTACGTCGTGAAGATGTTGGTCGTGCCGCTGCCGTCCGACCGGTGCACGACGAGGATGTCCCCCGCGGGAAGCGCGACGCCCGGATTCGACGCCGCGATCTTCGGATCGTTCCACTTGGTGATCTTGCCCATGTAGATGCCCGCCAGCGCGTCCGGCGTGAGCTGGAGCGGCTGGCTGAGCTGCGGCAGGTTGTAGGCCAGCGCCACCGCGCCCGCCACCGTCGGGAAGTGGATCACCTTGCGCGGCATCTCCTTCAGCTTGACGTTCGACAGCGCCGCGTCGCTGGCGCCGAAGTCGACCGTGCCGGCCTTGACCTGCTGGATGCCGCCACCCGATCCGATCGACTGGTAGTTGATCTGGACGCCGGTCTTCTCGTGATACATGTCGAACCACTTGGAGTAGATCGGGTACGGAAACGTCGCGCCGGCGCCGGTCAGGTTCACCTGCGTGTCGGCGAGCGCGACGCCCGCCCCCAGCGCCGCCACGGCCACGAGGGCCGCCGAGAGCGTCGTCTTCAGGCTGCGATTCATCGGGTGCCTCCTTGTTCGGTCCAGGACGAGTCTAGGGCTTGCTGAACTTCACGTAAAACGTGATTCGCGCCTGCAGGTCGTGGTGCGCCGGTGGGACGGCCGCCCCCTGGGCGCTGTACTGCGTCCCTTCCAGATTGGGCATCACGTGGAAATCCGGGTACGGCATCCAGTCCACGCCCGCCATCCAGAGCGCCGCGTCGATCCGGTCCGCCGCGCGGGTGTCGGGCTGCCAGCCGTCGTAGCGGCCGAACGCGGTCATCGTCGCGGACGCCATATAGCGGCCGAAGACCGAGTAGCCGAATGGCGCCTTGTTGCGCCCCGTGGTGACGTGGTTGATCCGCTCCAGCGCCTCCGCGCCGATGGCGGCCTTCTTGAACTCGTATCCCGCGAAGACCTTGTACGTGGCACGATCGGCGTTGCCGGCCACGTCCTCGTAGTCGACGTAGGGCTCGATCCGGAAGCTGTCGGTCGGCTTGAGCGGAAGGCTCAGGTAGAACTTCTTGTACCGGTTGTCCTCCGGCTTCTGGCCGTTCCCGTCCCCGATCATGGCCGAGTACCCGATCCTGTGGGCGCCGTCGAGATAGCCCTTCATTTCCACGGCCAGGTCGGCGCTCGATCCGATGCCGCGGAAGTCGGCCAGCGTCTTCTCGATCGCGCGATAGGCCCAGAAGTCCTCCGAGTTCTCGAATGTCGGCGTCGGAAGGACGCCGAAGTAGAACGTGCCGCGCGGAATCACGTTCTTGGCCTGAAGGTAGGCCGCCTTCACCGCGACGCTGATCTTGCTGTCGGTGGTGAGCGACTTGCTGTCGGCCTCGAGGCGGAATCGCGTGGAGTACTTGATCGAGAGATCGTTGTCGGCCTGGAAGTAGACGCGTCGGATCTGGACCCCGTTCAGGTCCTTGCCGATCACCTTGGGCTGCCCGCCCGCCGTGTAGGAGCCATCCACGTTGGTGAACGCGGCGTCGGATCCGGCGGCGTTGTACGTGTGGGTCGGATCGCCGCTCACGTTGTAGTAGGTGTCCCCGAAGATGTACCCGCTGATCTTCCCTCGTGGGAAATCGGGGCCCGACGTCTGCGCCACGGCGGGAGCGGCCGCGACGCACGCCGCGATGGCGGCCAGCCACCAGGTGCTTCGCTTCATTGTTTCTCCTTCCTCAGCATCGGGTCCCGTCACGGTCACGCGCGGAGCGGACGCTCCGGCGAGGGGGCCCGCCGAATCGAGGAGAAGCGTAGGAGAAGGCTGTAACCGCGGTGTTACGGTCCAATTCCTTCGATGTTACGGATCGTTACGTGCGCAACCGCTTGTCGCCCGGGGGGTTCCGGTGGCGAGCCCGAAACGCGGCCGCCCGGGGGTGCCACAGCCCCCGGGCGTTCCGACTTCGGGCCCGCATGCGACGCGCGCTAGGGTGTCTGTTCGTCGGTGGTCCGTCGCGGTGGTTGCGTCGCGGCAAGCCCCGGGCTCGTGCCGCCTCCCGGCGCGCCCGCCGGCGCCGTGTCGCCGGGGGCGCAAGGAATCCACTGATTGCGCCGCGCCGACCGACCCGTCCGTTCGGTGCCGCTCGATCCCCCGGGCACGTCGAGGAGTGCGTTGGGAGTTTCGGGCAAGGTAGCGGACCGGGACGCGGTGATCCGCGCGGCGACATTTCGATCGGTTCCGCTCCAGAAGGGAGAGGAGGCACCGGGGTCCGCAAGAGGCGCGGCCTCGAGGGTGGGGCCACGTTCGACCCCGGTGCGCTCCCTTGGGGACCGGTTCATTCGAGGCGTTCGGCGCTTCACGATCAGGGGTTGCCGGGGGTATCGCAGTCGTGAGTGAGGTGCGCGGTGATGATGTTCAGGTCCGTCACCGCCACGCCGCCCGACGTGTCGAAGTCACGCCAGTAGCTCACGATGTTGTTCGCGCCGATCCCGTTCGCGATCGCGTTGAAGTCCGTGATCGTCACCGCCTCGCCCTGGTTCAGCGTCGTGCCCAATCCGCCCGTGTGGTCCAGGCTCTTGATCCGAAGCGCGTACGTCCCGTTCAACGACCCCGACGTCAAACGCCCCGACAGCTTGAACCCCAACACGTACACCGGCAACTCCGTGTCGTAATGACCCCACTTGCGAAGCCGGTTGTTGTTCGGATACGCCAACCCAACCCCAGGATTCGCCTGATCCGCGCCCGTGAACGTGATGTACGTCACCCCGTTCGCGTCCGTCGGCGCATCCGCCGCCACGCACCGCAGATCCGGACACGGCGGACTCTGATTGTACTGGCTGTTCGCGATCACCGAGTCCGCGCCAATCCCCGAAAACAACTGCGCCGGCGTCCCACCATTGAACAAAATGCAAATGTCCGACGACGCAATCCCGGGAATCCCGTTCCCGTTCGCGTCCCGCACCACCACCTTGATCCGAGCGCTGCTCGGCAAACTCGCGCCACCATCGTTGTTCGGACATCCACGGAAGAGCTTAATCGCGTTCGTCCCCTCCGTCGGCGTCGCTACCGAGCCCACCTGCGGCACGTAAAACGACTGCGTCAAGTCCGGAACTCCGGC
>DASVDZ010000018.1:0-3499 GCA_036380835.1 Candidatus Eiseniibacteriota bacterium
TCGGACTCGGTGAGATAGCGCACCATCTCGACGGGTTTGGAGCCGGCCGGGAGAACCTGGAGGACCTCTTCCAGGTCGGGCGGCTGAAAGCCGTTCGCCCGGAGACGCGCCTCGATCCGGGCGAGGGCCTTCTCCTGGTCGGGGCTCAAGCGCGGCGCCATGTCCGGTGTGACGATCCGTTCCCCGCGGGCCGCGAGCCTCCCCGCGGCGACGAGGTCGGCGAAGGCCTGGTCGAAGAGCGGCGCCCCGAGCTCTCGCGTGAGGAGGCTCTTCAGCTCCCCTTTCGGCACGCCGTCCCGGAGCGCGTGGGCCGCCACGTAGCGGCGCACCTCCGCCTCCACGCGATCCCGCGCGGCCTCCCACGCGGCGCGCGTCAGCACGCGGCCGTCCTTGAGCCTGAGGAGCGAAGGCACGTCCGAGATCGCGGCCGCGACGGCGCGGGGATCGAGGCCGAGGCGGATCGCGGCTTCCTCCTCCCGGAGCCCGGCGAAGGCCGCCTCGGCGGCGAGGAGGGAGACGCGATCGGGGAGCGAGCCCGATTCGAGCGCACGATGGCGCTCCCGATCGGAGTCGTCGAGGCGCGAGCGCCGGGGCGCCTGCGCGTCGACGACGACCGCCCCGGCGATCGTGGCCGCGGGCGAGTAGGAGCGGAGGACGATTCGGTCTCCCGGAAGCGGAACGATCGGGCGCTCCAGGCGGAGCTGGGCGATCGCGGCCTCCCCGGGCTCGATCTCGCCCTTGCCGAACAGGACCACGCGCGCCAGCACTTCGCTGGCGCCGAGATGGACGCGGACGCGAGCGCGGTTTCCGAGCGGGCGATCGGAGGCGGCGAGCACCGTGATCCGCGCGTCGACGACCTCGCTCGCGCGGAACCTCCCGGGCGAGACGAGCCAGTCGCCCCGCGCCGCCTCGTCCCGGTCGACGCCGTGGAGCGCGACGGCCGTGCGCTGCCCCGCGGCGGCGGCCAAGACGGCCACGTCGTGCACCTCCACCTGGCGCACGCGCACCGCGCGATCTTGCGGAAGGAGCGCGAGCGCGTCGCCGGGGCGGATCGATCCGCTCCAGAGCGTCCCCGTCACGACCGTGCCGATCCCCTCGATCGAGAAGACCCGATCGACGGGCAGGCGCGCGGCGCCCCCCTCGTCGCGCGGGGCCGCGTCCGCCGCCGCGAGGTCGAGGGCGGCGAGGAGATCCGGGACCCCCGACCCCGTGGTCGCGGAGACGGCGACCACCGGCGCGCTCTCGAGCCCCGTTCCGTCGAGGAGCGCCGCGACCTCCGCGCGCGCCGCGGCGATCCGCTCCGCCGGCGCGAGGTCCGCCTTGGTGAGGGCGACGACGCCGCGGCGTACGCCCAGGAGGTCGACGATCGCCAGGTGCTCCCGCGTCTGCGGCTTCACGCCTTCGTCGGCGGCGACGACGAGGAGGATCACGTCGACCCCGGTCGCGCCGGCGAGCATGTTCTTCACGAAACGTTCGTGGCCGGGCACGTCGACGATGCCGACACGACGACCGGAGGGGAGCGTGAGGTGGGCGAAACCGAGATCGATCGAGATCCCGCGCTCCTTCTCCTCCTTCAGCCGGTCGGTGTCGATGCCGGTGAGGCGGCGGACGAGCGCGGTCTTGCCGTGGTCGATGTGCCCCGCCGTGCCGACGATGACGGGGCGCATTCCTTTCGGGCCGGGGCGGGCCTCAGGCCCGGACGCGGCGAGCCGACGCGCCGAGCGCCTGGAGCTTGGTCTCCAGCCGCTCGTAGCCGCGGTCGAGATGGTAGACGCGGGAGACGCGCGTCTCGCCGCGCGCGACGAGCCCCGCGAGGATCAGCGCCGCGGAGGCGCGGAGGTCGGTGGCCATCACCGGAGCGCCGCTCAGGCTCTCGACGCCCTGCACGAAGGCGGTGTTCCCCTCGACCCGGATGTCGGCGCCGAGGCGCTCGAGCTCCGCGACGTGGGTGAATCGGTCGTGATAGATCGTGTCGACGATGGTGCTCGCGCCCTGGGCCACCGAGAGGAGCGCCATGAACTGCGCCTGCATGTCGGTCGGGAACCCGGGATAGGGCTGCGTCGTCACGGAGGTCGCCTCCGGGCGGTCCCCGGCGCGGACGCGGATCGAGCGATCGGACCGCTCCACGGAGCACCCGGCCGCTTCGAACTTGGTCAGGACGGCGCCCAGGTGCGCCGGGTCGACGTTCGTCACCTCCACGTCGCCGCCGGTGATCGCGGCGGCGGCGAGGAGCGTGCCCGCCTCGATCCGGTCGGGGATCATCGCGGTGTCCGCCGGGTGGAGCTCCGTGACGCCGCGGACGACGACGCGCGGGCTCCCGAGCCCCTCGATGCGGGCGCCCATCGCGTTCAGGAAGTCGCCGAGCGCCTGGATCTCGGGCTCGCACGCGGCGTTCTCGATGACCGTCTCCCCCGCCGCCACGGCGGCCGCCATGAGGATGTTGCCGGTCGCCCCGACGCTCGAGATGTCGAAGGAGATCGGCGCGCCGCGAAGCGCGTCCGAGCGGGCGACGATGTAGCCGTGGTCGATCTCGACCTCGGCGCCGAGCGCCTCCATCCCCTTGATGTGGAGATCGACCGGACGCGGCCCCCAGGCGCAGCCGCCGGGGAGCGAGACGCGGGCCTCGCCGTAGCGCGCCAGGAGCGGACCCAGGACGTAGATCGAGGCGCGCATCGTCTTCACCAGCTCGTACGGCGCCTCGGCGTTCACCTGCCGCTCGGTGTCGACGACGAGCCCGTGCGTCCCCTCGCGGCGCGTCTCGACGCCGAACCGCGCGAGCATCTGGAGCATCGTCGACACGTCCTTGAGCGCGGGCACGTTCGTGAAGCGGTAGACGCCGGGCGCGAGGAGGGTCGCGGCCAGCACGGGAAGCGTCGCGTTCTTGGAGCCGCTCACGGCGACCGAGCCGCGGAGCGGCCGGCCGCCTTCCACCCAGATCTCGTCCATCGTCACCGCCCCGATTTCCGCGTCGCGTCGCTCGCCCGCGTTCGCCCTCATGCTTCGCCCCCTAGCCGTGTTCCGATCAGGATCCTCGGCCGCCCCGCGAGGTCGCGCAGCACGCGCGCGTCCTCGAGGACGGCTCCCATGAGCTTCAAGGAGTCATCGGCCTGATCGGCGCCGATCTCCACCGCCGCGAGACCGCCGGGGCGGAGCCAACGGGGGAGCCCGCGCGCCAAGTCGCGGAGAGCATCGAGACCATCCGGCCCGCCGTCAAGCGCTTCCCGGGGGTCGTGATCCCGGACCTCGGGCATGAGGCCCGGAATGTCGCCCGACCGGATGTACGGAGGGTTGGAAACGACCAGGTCGAACGGCCCTTCGGCGCCGATCGCCGACGCGGAGTCCGGGTCGCGGAAGTCGGCCTCGATCAGGTGGAGGCGGCCCGCCACGCCGTTCCGGTTCGCGTTCCTCCCGGCGAGCGCCATCGCCCGCGGCGAGCGGTCGACGGCGACCCCGGTCCAGCCGGTCAGGTCGTGGAGTAGGGCGATCGCGATCGCCCCGG
>DASVDZ010000019.1:0-4610 GCA_036380835.1 Candidatus Eiseniibacteriota bacterium
TCGGGGCACGGGCCGAATCACGAGACTATCACAAGCGCCACCGCCGGGAACGGGCGTGCTGCAGCTCCGTTCGACGGGGCGTATGATGAGCCACGCCCTTATGAACCCGACCCCGGATCACCTCGACGCGGAGTCCGCGCGACTCGCGGAGGACGCGCGCCGGGAGCGGAACTGGAAGCGCTGGGGGCCCTACCTGGCGGAGCGGCAGTGGGGCACCGTGCGCGAGGACTATTCCGCGGACGGCGACACCTGGAACTACTTCCCCCACGACCACGCGCGGAGCCGCGCCTACCGCTGGGGTGAGGACGGGCTCCTCGGCATCTGCGATCGCGAGGAGCGGCTCTGCTTCGCCTTCGCGCTCTGGAACGGAAAGGACGCGATCCTCAAGGAGCGCCTCTTCGGACTCAACGGACACGAGGGGAATCACGGCGAGGACGTGAAGGAGGAGTACTACTACCTCGACTCGACGCCGACCCATTCCTACATGCGGGCGCTCTACAAGTACCCGCAGGCAGCGTTCCCGTACGACCGGCTGGTCGAGGAGAATCACCGCCGCGGCAAGGCCGAACGCGAGTTCGAGCTGGCCGACACCGGCGTCTTCGCCGAGAACCGCTACTTCGACGTCGAAGTCGAGTACGCGAAGGCATCGCCCGACGGCGTGCTGATCCGCCTCACCGTGACGAACCGCGGCCCGGACGCGGCCCCGCTCACGCTTCTCCCCACTCTCTGGTTCCGGAACACCTGGTCCTGGGGACGGTCGGGCGAGAGCTACTGGCCGAAGCCGAGCATCCGCCCGATCGGCGGCGGCGCGCTGCTCGCCGAGCACGAGACCTTGGGGCGGTTCCGACTCGAGATCGAGTCGCCGCCGGGCCGGCAGGCGGATCTCCTCTTCACCGACAACGAAACCAACGACATGCGGCTCTACGGGACCGCGAATCCCGCCCCGTACGTGAAGGACGCGTTCCACGAGGCCGTGATCCAGGGCGACCGCGCCGCGGTGAACCCGGCGAAGGTCGGGACGAAGGCGGCCGCGCTCTTCCCGATGAAGGTGCCCGCCGGCGGCAAGATGGTGATCCGGCTCCGCCTCGTCGCCGAGGGCGACTCCACGCCGGGCGCGTTCGGCCCCGACTTCGACCGGGTCTTCGACCGCCGCCGCGCGGAAGCCGACGCGTTCTTCGACGCGCGGCTTCCCGAGACGGCGACACCCGAGGAGCGGCGGGTGGCGCGCCAGGCGTACGCCGGGCTCCTCTGGTCGAAGCAGTTCTACCACTACATCGTCGAGGACTGGCTCGAGGGCGACCCGGCCCAGCCGAAGCCGCCCGACGGCCGGTGGCACGGCCGGAACTCCGACTGGACGCACGTCTACAATCGGGACGTCATCTCGATGCCCGACAAGTGGGAGTACCCGTGGTACGCGGCGTGGGACCTGGCGTTCCACACGCTTCCGCTCGCGCGGATGGACCCGCAGCTCGCGAAGGAGCAGCTCGTCCTCTTCCTGCGCGAGTGGTACATGCACGCGAACGGCCAGATCCCCGCCTACGAGTTCGAGCTGGGCGACGTGAACCCGCCGGTCCACGCGTGGGCCTGCTGGCGCGTCTACAAGATGACGGGTCGGCGCGGCGCGCGCGACCGCGTCTTCCTGTCGCGCGTCTTCCAGAAGCTCCTCATCAACTTCACGTGGTGGGTGAACCGGAAGGACGTCGAGGGGCGCCACCTCTTCTCGGGGGGATTCCTGGGCCTCGACAACGTCGGCGTCTTCGACCGCTCGAAGCCGCTGCCGACCGGCGGCCGCCTGGAGCAGGCCGACGGCACGGCGTGGATGGCGTTCTACTGCGCCACGATGCTCTCCATGGCGCTCGAGCTGTCGCGGGAGAATCCGGCGACCGAGGACCTCGCGTCCAAGTTCTTCGAGCACTTCGTCGCGATCTCGGACGCGATGAACGAGTTCCGCGGCACCGGCCTCTGGGACGAGGAGGACGGCTTCTACTACGACCGGCTGCTCGTGGACGGCCGCGAGGTTCCGCTCAAGGTGCGGTCGCTGGTCGGCGTCCTGCCGATCATCGCCTGCGAGATCCTCGAGGAGGAGACGATCGAGCGGCTGCCCGGGTTCAAGAGCCGGCTCGACTGGTTCCTGAGGAATCGCGCCGACCTCGCGCGCCACATCACGTACATGGAGCGCGACGGCGAGGGCTCGAAGCCGGGACACGGCCATCGGCTCCTCGCCATCCCGTCGAAGGACCGGCTCGCGCGCGTGCTCCGCTACATGCTCGACGAGAAGGAGTTCCTCTCGCCGTTCGGCATCCGGTCGCTCTCGGCGGTCCACCGGGACCACCCCTACGTGTTCCGCGTCGATGGCGCCGAATACCGCGTCGACTACGAGCCGGGGGAGTCGACGTCCGGGCTCTTCGGCGGCAACTCGAACTGGCGCGGCCCGGTCTGGTTTCCCGGCAACTACCTGATCATCGAGGCCCTCGAGCGCTACCACCACTTCTACGGCGATTCGTTCCGTGTGGAATGCCCGACCGGATCGGGCCGCTGGATGACGCTCGACGAGGTGGCGCGGGATCTCGCGACCCGTCTCACGGCTCTCTTCCTCCCGGACGCGAGCGGGAACCGGCCCTCCCTGGCCGGAGACCGGCGCTACGCGAGCGATCCCGCGTATCGCGACCTCGCCCTCTTCCACGAGTACTTCGACGGGGACAACGGGCGCGGCCTGGGCGCGAGCCACCAGACGGGATGGACGGCGCTCGTCACGCGCTGCATCGAGACCCTCGCGCAGGAGCGGGCGCGGAAGGACGCGGCGGGCGCGCCCGTCTGATGGCTCCCGGGCGGCTTCGCGTCGTTCCCGACACGCCCGCGCTCGCCGAGGCGGCCGCCGGCGAATTCCTCTCGATCGGAGCGGAGGCGATCCGCTCGGCCGGGCGGTTCACGGTCGCCCTGGCCGGCGGGAACACCCCGCGCCTCGCCTACGAGCGGATCGCCGCGACCTGGCGCGACGCCCCGGACGGCCCCTTGGACTGGAGCCGCGTCCAGCTCTTCTGGGGGGACGAGCGGTACGTCCCGCGTGACGATCCGCAAAGCAACTACCGGATGGCGCGCGAGGCGCTGATCGTTCGCGTGCCCGTTCCGGCCGACAACATCCATCCGGCGCCCACCGACCTGCCCGACCCGCGCGAGGCCGCGGCGCGCTACGAAGCGACGATCCGCGGCATCTTCCGCCTCGTGACCGGCGGCGTTCCGCGCTTCGATCTCGTGCTGCTCGGGATGGGCGCCGACGGTCACACGGCGTCGCTCTTCCCCGGGACCGAGGCGCTGGATGCAACGGAGCGCCTCACGGCGGCGGTGCACGTCTCCGCGCTCGACTCGTGGCGGATCACGCTGACGCTCCCCGTCCTGAACCGCGCCGCGAACGTCATCTTCCTGGTGAGCGGCGCGGACAAGGCGCCGACGCTGCGCGCGGTCGTCGAGGGCCCGGCCGCGGCGCCGCCCCTTCCGGCGCAACGGGTTCTCCCGGAATCCGGATCGCTCACCTGGATCGCCGACCGGGACGCCGCGCCCTGGGCGGGGTGACCCTCGCGGGTCCCCGCCGTTACGCCGTTCCGCCCCGCGCCTTCACCAGCGACTCGAGGATCGCCATCTGCCTCTCCTGCAGGTCCAGGAGCCGCGCGATCTCCTGGGCGCGCAGGATCTCGAGCTTCTCGTGCAGCCCCATGATCTCGATCTCGGCCTTGAGGTTCACCTCGTAGTCGTTCGACGCCTGCTGGCGGTCCTTGTCGGCCTGCCGGTTCTGGCTCATGAGGATGACGGGGGCCTGGACCGCGGCGAGGCAGGAGAGGACGAGGTTCAGGAGGATGTAGGGATACCGATCGAACGGGTGGACGAGCGCGAACGTGTTGAGCGCCATCCAGGAGAAGAGCACGGCGAAGAAGACGATGATGAAGGGCCAGCTCCCGCCGAAGCGGGCGATCCGGTCCGAGAGCCGGTCGCCGAGCGTGAGGCCTTCCTCCAGCTCGTAGTGCATGGGGCGGCTCACGTGGATCCGGTCCACGACGGCCTGAATCACCCGCCTCTCGCGCTCCGTCAATTGCTCGAGCGGTTTGCGCATGGTTTTCAGCGCCAGTTCCGCGGCCTTCATGGTCATCGATCCTCCAACGCGTCGTCGGGACAGCCACCGTGGGCGGGAGGCATTATGCATCCCTGTTGCGCTCCTCACCATCGGACGTATTATGGGGACGATCCTGAGTACCCCCACCAGGTACCCCTGGACCGGAAGCCATCGGCGCTCCGGCTAAGACGAGTCGGAGCGCGCACTGCGAACCCTCGCAGGAGCTCCGCTCCCGTTAGGAGCCGGTACCATGCCGCCACGGAAAGGCACTTCGTCGTCGGCCACGACGACGGCGCGCGCCGAGACCACCCGGTCGAGAGGCGTCGCGCTCCCTCGACTCGAAACCCCGTTCCCCACGCTCGCGCCGCTCCCCGCGCTCGAATCGGAATGGCTGGAGCCGGACGGCCTCGGCGGATTCGCCTCCGGCACGGTCTCCGGAATCCGATCCCGGCGCTACCACGCGATTCTCCTCGCCGCGACCACGCCCCCCACGGGGCGCGTCGCG